>JBBRLZ010000036.1:0-43748 GCA_038231095.1 Gemmatimonadales bacterium | reverse complement strand
CTCATAATGCCGGGGTCGCGGGTTCGAGTCCCGCCCCTGCTACTGAAATCGCAAGACACTGGCGCCCGCCCCGTCCTCCTAGGACGGTGGCGGGCGTTCTGTTGTTCCGTCTTGCCACCCTTATGATCAGAATTGGCTGTGCGAGATGAGAAATTATTTACTGGCATGAGTTTTGCCATTGTGGTACGCAGAACACAATCTCTCTCTTCGGAGCCGTGCGATGCTGTACGACTTACTCCGCTCGAAGGCCTGTCGCGCCCCGACAGGTCGCGTTCCCCGGGACGCGCACGTACCCCCCGGCGGAATCGTCAACCTGCAGCGCCGTCAATCTCTTCTGAGGTGATGCGCCGCAGCAGGTCCCAGACAACTGCTCCGTTTTGTCGGCTGGCGTTGCTCGTGTGCCGGCATCCGCAACGACGGGCATTCGTCTCGTTACGGAGCACTCGTCTGCGCTCGGTTTCTGACCGCGGGCAGATGATATTATCGCTCCGCGCTCCGCACGCCAGATGCGCCGTTTCGCCTTATAAATCGTCGAGTTCCGGCGTACGGCATGCAGCGGGTCGCCGGTGAGTGACGCTCCGAACACAGCACTCGTCAAATCTACGAATACGTGCGGCTGGATCGCCTGGCCCTATCGATCGATCCACTCAATTTCCGATTCATTGGTGAGCAACATGGTTTCCCTCCGCACGGCACTATCGTTCGCCACATTGGTCGCATTGACGGCCTGTTCTGATGCGGAGCAATCGGCACCGTCACTTGTTTCCGCAAGTGTTGCATCGGTTGCGGGGGCAGTGAGTGTGGTCCCGCCGACCACGCCGTTGCAGCCTGGCATGCGCGTGCAGATGACCGCGATTGCGCCGAACACCCGGAACAAGTTCATCTCACAGTCGTCATTCAAGTGGACCTCGTCGGCTACCTCAGTGGCGTCGATCACGTCGCGCGGCATGCTGACAGCCGTCGCCCCGGGCACAACGGTGCTCAGTGTCGTGTCGTGGTACGGCTACAAGGGCACGATGGCGATCACGGTCGCAGCTGGTCCTGCAGTGGTGGACAATACGCCATCCATGACTGTATCGACATTCACGTCAACGCCAGACACCGTCGTCGTTGGCGCCGCTGCCACGCTCACGATCACGCCGCGGAACGCCGCTGGCGCCAAGCTCGGGAGCGGTGTGACGGTCACGCTTGAAAAAACCGGCGGGACTGCGACGGACGTGCTGTCCGCGGTCGCGTTCCTTGCGGCGGATTCCACATACCGCGCAACGTTCACGCCGATGGCCGTTGGCACGCCGACGACGCTGGCCGCTTCGGTCGGTGGCTCGGTGCTGCCAGCCGCTCGCATCGTTGTCGCGAAGGCCGCCGCAGGTGTGACCCCACCGCCGCCACCGGTCGCGAATCAGAACTGGACGTTCTGCACCAATGTGGGGCCGTACTGTGAGCTCTTCGAAGGGCAGCTCCGTGAGGTCAGGCTGGTGGCCTCCAGCGGCGCATCGGTGAGCCAAAGGGCGTTCAGTTCGATTGCGTGCAACCGCTACTCGTTCACGCAGGCGCTGCCGGCGGGATCAGTCGAGCAGCGCTGCGACTACGGCCCGATGCAGACCGAAGTGGTGACGAATCCAAGCCCGGGGATGGCCGGACTGACGGCGAGCGCGGTGACTGTTCCGTTGGGCGATTGGGGCGAGAGCGCGGTGCTCACGCGACCGTCGACGAGCCTTCCGAGCGCCGGTGGGAGCGAAGGGAATTTCCGAACGGTGTGCAACCTGGTGAAAATGGCGGCGTTTGATCCGATCGTGTTCCCCGGCCAGCCGCTGGCGGGACACCTGCACATGTTCTTCGGCAATGTCGGCATCAATCCGAACTCGACGACGCAGTCGCTCGCGACGTCGGGGAACAGCGCGTGCTTCGGCGGGATCATGAACCGGACGGGCTACTGGGTGCCGGCGGTGTTCGACGCTTCTTCCGGTGAAGTGCAAGTACCGGTTGCCGCGAATTTCTACTACAAGAACGGCATCATGGATCCGGCGGTCATCCAGCCGATTCCCGCAGGGCTGCGAATGATTGCAGGCGACAAGAACGCGACGTCGGCGCAGACCAACGTTGGTTGGAACTGTCAGCTCGTCTGGAACCAGCAGGCCGCCGTCGATGGCATGATTCCAAATTGCGCCGTCGGGGACGCGGTGGTGCTGGATATCCGTTTTCCGGAATGCTGGGATGGCGTGAATCTCGATTCACCGGATCACAAGTCACATATGGCATACGCCATCTACGTGAACGGGGCTGGCTATCCGTCGAAGTGTCCGACCACGCACCCGGTGCCGATCCCGCGGATCACGGAGATATTCCGCTTCCCGGTGACGGCGACGTCACGTCCGCTGAATTGGCGCATGACCAGTGACGTGTACTCGTCATCGATCCGCGGTGGGCTCTCGGCACACGCCGACTGGATGGACGGCTGGTCGCGCGACGGTATGACGACCCTGGTCCGTAGCTGCGTGAACGCGCGACGGGATTGCACGGCGCAACTGGGTGACGGTCGCGACGTCTATTACCGACGCTAGCCGCGACCGCGCGCGACGCGGACGGCGGGACGGGACGGGGCGGGGAGTCAGTTGGCTCCCCGCCCCGTTCTGCGTTTCAGGCCGAACGGCACGGTGCGTCGCTTTCTTGGCCTTGCCGGTCGCCATAGGTTGTGCGCATGACGCTTCTCCTCACCGACGTCGACGTCCGCGCGCTCCTCCCGATGCCAGAGTGCATCGACGTGATGGCCGATGCGCTGCGCCATGTCGCACTTGGCGATGCGATCCTTCCGTTACGCACCGTACTCCGCGTCGCGGAGTCGTCGAACGCGTTCGCCTCGATGCCGGCGATTCTCGGGTCGGGACCCGCAGCGTCGCTCGGCGCCAAGATCATCACCGTCTTTCCTGGCAACGATGCCACGCCGTTCGACTCGCACATCGGCGTGGTGCTGCTGTTCGATGCGGAATTCGGCACGCTGCTCGCGATTGCGGACGCGTCGAGCATCACTGCGATTCGCACCGCCGCCGTGTCCGGGCTGGCGACGCGTCTTCTCGCCAACGAGGATGCGTCGACGCTCGCCATACTCGGCGCCGGCGTCCTCGCGATGCCGCATCTGGCTGCAGTCAGCGCCGTGCGTCCAATCACGCGCGTGAAGGTGTGGAGCCGGTCGGGCGCTGCCGAGGGAAGCCGCGCACAGCGTTTCGCGGCACGGGCGCGCGCGGAGTTCGATGTTGACGTCGTCGTCAGCGCCTCGGTTGAGGACGCGGTGCGACACGCCGACGTCGTGTGCAGCATCACAGCGTCACGCGAGCCGGTGCTCGAAGGGCGTTGGTTGCAGCCGGGAGCGCACGTGAATGCCGTCGGGGCGTCGCTGCGCACGGCGCGCGAGCTCGACACGTTCGCTGTCAAACGGTCACGGTTGTTCGGCGATCGACGCGAGTCGGTGCTCGCGGAATCCGGTGACGTGCTGATTCCGATTGCCGAGGGCGCCATCGGCGAACGCCATCTGCTCGGCGAGCTCGGTGAGGTTCTTGCCGGCCGCGTCACCGGACGTACGTCGCGCGACGACATCACACTCTTCAAGTCCCTCGGCCTCGCGGTCGAGGATGTTGCGGCGCTGCGCTTCATTCACACGCGCGCGCTTGCAACGGGACGCGGAGTTCAGGTCAATCTCGGTGGACGCCGAGACGAATGACGCTGTTCACTGTTTGAGTACGCCAGACGCCTCGAGCCGTTTCGCAACCGCTGCCGACAGATCGCGAATCACATCGTTCGAACCGGACGGATTCATCGTGCCGCTGTTGGCGGCCCACAACAGCTTTTCCTGCTCGAGCGAATACACGCGCGTCTCGACCTGTACGCTGACATCCGTGTGCACGGTCGTGGGCTCCCACACTGAATTCCATCCGCGCCCCCACGCGCCCCATGGGCGGCGGTAGTACGGATCGTTACGCCAGAGATTGTTGGGATTCGGTTCGCGTGTCGTCGTGCGCTCGATGCCTCTGAACTGCATGATCACGATGCCGGAGATGCCCGCCTGTTTCGCGCGCTCCTGCGCGGCGGATTCATCCTGCTGCTTCGCCATCGACGGGAAGAGCGTATACGATGCAATGCCCTGTCCGCCACGCTTCGTGATCTCGGCCGCAAGCAGATCCTCGCCTTGACGACGACGCGCCTCGTCCCTGATCTGCACGATGGCCAGCACTTTCTTTCCGGTCAACGAGACCGGCTCGGCATCCGGATTCTTCCATACCGATGAGAACGACGACGACGACGCGCATGCAGCTGTGATGATTGCTGCAGCGACGAGCGTGAGTGTGCGCACTTGTACGCTCCGTGAACGTGAGTCCGTCATAGTACGCTTCAGGTCGCTCGAAGCAGAAGTCGTGATGTCACCATGCATATTGCATGGCAGTCATGCTACCCATCAATGCCTCAATCGATCTTTTCCTCAGACGCTCGTTCCGGCGCGATGCGTAGTGCGACCGTCGGGATACGAATATGCGGTCTGGCGATCCTCGCGGCCTGCGGACGCCCCGATCCGGTCGCGCGAGATGCCGTGGTGGAGCGCGATCAGTTGCGTCGTGAAGTGGCGGGCTACCACTCGCTGACCAAGCTCACGCCCGGCCGGATGCTTGATCGAGAGCATGAGGTGCTCGTGAGCGTCAGCGATACGCTGCTGCGCAATCTGCTGACGGTGACCTTCCCCCTGACAATCGATCTGCGCAATCGCACGACGCTCACGCTGACCAATTCAAAGGTGGCGTTTCGCGCGAACGTTGCGCGTGTTGACCTGACCGGCATCGTTCGCCGGACCACGTATCCGCATATCTCTGCCGCCGTCAAGCTGCGCGGCGCGCTCGACGGGTTCGTGGTGGACTCGTCGCATGCGCTGCGGGCACGGATCCATATCGACGACGTCGCGCTCGACACGCCGGCTGGTACGCTTGCAGCATTCGATCCGCTCGTGATCGCGGTGCTGCAGAGCGTCGTCGAGCGCAGCCTGCCGGAATTGACGGAAGGCCTGCCATCGGTGGCCGTGCCGGTGCGACTCGATCAGGCGATGGAGCTGCCGGGTTTCGGTCCCGAAGGTGCGCTCTCCATTGCGCCGAGTATCGCGGCAATGACCGTGACGGCATCGCGCGTGGTGGCGTTCCAGAACCGGATGTGGATCGTGCTCCGCCTTGAACTCGGTGCGTTTGCGACAGTCGTGAAGGCAGTCAAACCGTGAAGCGATGGATCGCGGTTGGCGCCGCCGTCGTGCTCGGGATCCCGGTTGTCACGCTCGCCATCCTCGGATTTCGCTATCGGCCGAAAGGTGAACGCGAAAATCCGGTTGCGGTGCAGCGTGAGATCACGACTCTCACGAAGACGCGCGATTCACTTCGCTCACTCGTGTACTTCGCGGCGGAGTCCAACGAGCTGCTGCAGGGTCGACCACCGGGCGACATTCTGATCGCGCTACCGACGCCGTTCGTGGACGCGGTGGTGCGCAGCGTCGTGCTTGGCTGGTTCAACGACGTCGAGTTGCATCTTCCACGAATGCATGTGCGGAACGCCGGCGAGATTACCGCACCGCTTGGCATTCTCGGCCATCGCACGGTCGGATCATACGACCTCGACGTGACGCTGGACGGCGTGCACGGCCGACTGCAGCCGGGTGTGCCCGATATGGTATTCGGCGGCGACACGATTCATGTGGTCGTGCCGGTGCGCATTGCGGGCGGTACCGGCACTGCGCACGTGAAAGCGTCCTGGAGGTCGAAAGGGATCGCGGGCCCGGTGTGCGGTGACATGGAGGCAGAGCGTGACGTGACAGGACAGGTGCGGGCTCGCGACTATTTCGCGCGCGGTCGCATCGTGCTCAGTGCCGTCGATGGACGCGTCGTGGCGGATCCGGCGTTTCCCGATCTCGCGGTGCGCCTCTTCGTTGATCCCGCGAAATCCTCCATCAACGCACTCGACTCACTGCTGGCGACGAGGCGTGGGCTGTGCGCGTTCGCGATCGGCAAGGCACGAGCGAGCGAGCGTATCCAGGAGATCGTCGGCCGTGGCTTCAACGTGCACATCCCGCAGCGTTTCTTCCGGCCGATTCAGTTGCCGGTGGCGGTGCAGACGTCCGTGCCGGTGGCGGATCGCCAGGTGGCGCTGAACGTGGTGCCGAGCGGGTTGTCGGTGACGAAAGCGGTCGTGTGGATCGGTGCGAATGTGTCGCTGGCCGACACGGTCACGCCGAAAAAGAAATAGCGCGCGGCGCAGCGCTCCGACGATCCGTGCATCAGCCGGTGCACCGGCATCGCGACGCGCCGCGGCAATACTCAGCCTCGATCCGCTGCGATGACGGCATTGAGCAGGACATCGGCGCCATGTGCGATGTCTTCCGGGCGGGAGAATTCCTTTGGCGAGTGACTGACGCCGCCGATGCTCGGAATGAAGATCATCCCCATCGGCGCAATGCGCGCGATTTCCTGCGCATCGTGGCCGGCGCCGCTCGGCATTCTCTGGCGGGACAGGCCGAGCGCCGCTGCGCTGGACTCGATCCACCCGGCGACACGCGGATCAGCGAGGGCAGGCTCGCTGTCCACCAGCTTCTTGAAGGTGAATGCGGTCTCCGTCGCCGTGCCGATCTCGCGACCGAGACGCTCGAACGTGGCTTGGAAGCGCGTGAGTTTTGCGACGTCGAGATCGCGGAGGTCGATCGTCATCACCACCTGACCGGCGATGACGTTGGTGGTGTTCGGCGTCGGCACGACGCGGCCCACGGTAGCGACCTGGCGTCCGGGCTCGCCGCGAATCGCGTCGTTGATCGCGACGGTGAACTTCGCCGCCGCGAGTACGGCGTCGTGTCGCTGATCCATCGGCGTTGCCCCCGCGTGATTCGCGGCACCGGTGATCGTGACCTCGATCCAGCGCAGACCGACGATGCCTTCAACGACGCCGATCTGCAGACCGGCCTTCTCGAGCAGGCCACCCTGTTCGATGTGGAGCTCGATGTAGCACGCAATGTCACCTGTCTTTCTGACGGCCTCGCCAAGTCGCGCAGGATCGCCGCCGACCAGCGTGATTCCGTCGCGAATTGTCTTGCCGGAACGCGCGACCTTCGCGAGGTCAGCGTCGGTAAGTGCGCCGATCGCAAGCTTGCTGCCGATGGTCCCACCCTCCTCATTCTGCCAGACGACGACGTCGACCGGGTGACGGAGCTTCACGCGCTGCTCGCGGATCGATCGCGCGACTTCAATCGCCCCGAACGAACCGACGGGACCGTCGAAGTTGCCGCCATCCGGCACGGAATCGACGTGCGAGCCGATCAGGATCGGCGGCAGCGTGGTAACCGCGCCAGGCACGCGGGCGTAGATGTTCCCGGCCACGTCGGTGCGCGGTATGAGGCCCGCCTGCTTGAAGAGGTCGAGCGTGAATATGCGACCCGCAAGATCGGCGTCGGAGTAGGCCACCCGATTGATGCCGCCGGACGTGCGTCCAATCGCGTTGAACGCCGTCAGCGCGGCGTTGAGGCGCTCGCCGTTGACGCGCAGTGGCGCGGCGTACCGGTGGCGTGTGCCGAGCATTGGGATCGCAGCGAAGGCCGCTGATGTATGCAGAAAGTCCCGACGATTCATGCCGACCGTCTCCGTAGTGTATGACCGAGTGTGAACGCGCCGTAGACGGCGCCGTTCGAGGACTGCATGAACTCATGCGTCACGTGCGCCGCGCCGCGATGACACGTCCGACGACGAAAATGGTCGCGCCGACCGCCGTCGCAATCACCACATCGCGCGTCTCCTTCCACGATGTGCCCGTCAGCAACCAGACGATCAGGCCGAGTGCGATCACCGGGATGGTCATGCCGCCGGGCAGGCGGAAGAGTGCCGGCGCCATGGTCGGCCGACGCCGGAAGACCGGGATCGACACGATCGTCACCGCGAACACGAACAGTCGCGAGATGGTGCTGATCGTCAGCAGGTAGATGTGGCCGCGCGTGAGCGTCAACAGCAGCACGACACCGCACGAGATCACGATCGAGAGGACCGGGGTGCGGAATTCAGGATGCAGGCCAGCGAGTGCGCGCGGGAGCTGTCGCGCCTCCGCCATTGCGAACGGAATCCGTGAGACCGCGAGGACGCCGCCGTTGATGGTGCCGAGCATCGAGATGGCGGCACCGATCACGATGAATGTCGCGCCGGCCGGGCCGAGAAAGGTCAGCGCCGAGTCGGCGAGCGGTCGCGTCGATTGCGCGAGGTCGGGCAACGTGCCAACGCACACCGCCTGAATGCCGACGTACAACGCGGCGACACCGGCGAGGCCGACGCCAAGCGAGAATGGCGCGTCCTTGCGCGGCTCACGCATTTCTCCGGCCGCCACGAGCGCCGTCTCCCATCCCACGAACGCAAAGCCGAGCAGCAGCACAGCGGCAGAGAAATCCTTGCGGCCCGGATGCACCGTAAAGTCGAATTGCGCAGCCTCGACGTGCGGCAGCCCAATCGCAACGAATAGCAGCAGCGGTGTCAATTTCGCGATCGTCACGATGGTGCCGAATCGCGTCGCGCCGCGCGTGCCGCGGATGTGCAGCACCGCCAGCCCTCCGATCACGCCACTGAGCAGTAACACGCGCGGCACACCATTGCCGACTGCCGGCACGAGGAACGACAGATATTCTGCCAGCACGCTGGCGATGGCGCAGAGGCCGGTCACGCGAGCGAGCCAGAGCAGCCATCCGACGACGAACGCGGTGAACGGACCGAATGCATCCTGCGCGTACAGGTACGGCCCGCCGGTCTCGCTGAACCGACTGCTGACTTCAGCGAAACAGGCGATGATGAATCCCATCAGCACGGCGCAGGCGACGATGGCGAACAGCCCCCACGCGCCGAGCAGGGCGTGCACCTTCTGCGGCAGCCCGAAGATGCCGGCGCCGACGATGCCGTTGATGACGAGTGCGACCATGTCCCAGCGGCCGACCACGCGCAGCAACCCCGATTCGCCTGCGGGTTTGATCGCCGTCATGTGACGGGTGCGACGCCGACGCTCGTCGCGGTCACGGCGCCACCTGCGGCAACTGTTGCGCGCAACCGCGGCATCACCAGTTCGCCAAAGCGCCGACACTCCTCGAGATGCGGATAGCCGGAGAGAATGAACGTGGAAATCCCGAGTGACTGATAGGCGCGCAGCTTCGCCTCGACCTGCTCCGGATTGCCGACGATCGCGACGCCAACGCCCGTGCGCGCGACGCCGACACCAGCCCAGAGACTCTCCTCGACGACGAGCGACGCTCCGGATGACAGGGCACGCTGTCGCTGCTGGCCTTCGGAATCGACGCTCCCCGATGCCGAGGCGAACGCCGCGCGAACCGCGGGGTCGATGCGGCTGATCAGACGCTCCGCAGCCTGCCACGCCTCGGCTTCCGTTTCACGCACCACGACGTGCACACGCAAGCCGTAGCGCACGCGGCGACCGGCTGCCGTTTCGTGCACGCGCATCGTCGCCAGTCGTGCCGCGATGCTCGGCAACGTGTCGCCCCACACGAGATAGACATCCGCCAACTGCGCGGCCAGCGCCTGTGCCGGCGCGCTGTGCCCGCCGACATAGATCGGGATCATCGGCGACGGCTTCGGTTCGAGCACGGCGCCGACCGTCTGGTAGAACGTGCCAGTGTGATTCACGACGGGCTCCGTCCACAACTTGCGCAGGACGTCCACGAATTCATGCGTGCGCGCATAGCGGGTGTCGTGCGACTCCTCATCGCCGTACATCGCGTTCTCGCTCGGGTTCGAGCCGGTCACGATGTTGATGCGGAGGCGACCCGGGAAGAGCGCAGCCGCTGTGGCCGCCATCTTTGCGAAGATCGCCGGATGAAACATGCCCGGACGCACCGCGACGAGCAGTCCAGCGCCCTGCGTGCGAGCGAGCGTCGCGATCGACGCCGTCCACGCATCGTGCTCGGCGTGGAAGTTCGTTGCGGTCAGCAGGCTGCTGAACCCCATCTCGGCCGCCGTCTCGACGAGACTTGCGAGGTAGGGCAATGTCGGCTTTCGATGTGGACCGGCGCCGAGGAATTCACCATCGGCCGCGAGCTGACAGAACCAGAGCAGATCGAGTGCGCCGCCGGGCAACGTGCTGGTCGCGGGTGACGCGTGCGTCATCGGGCGGCGTTTGGAGTGAAGAGGCAGGGTGGATCCGACATCCGCACTGCAGTGCGGATCCGTCGTGATATTCGGCGATCGGGCAGAGGCCTCGCCTCACCCGGCGTAGAATACTCGGCATGACCACATCCCGCCGATCCTTCGTCGCGTCCTCGGCCGCCGCCCTCGCCGCGGCCGCCGCTCGCCCTGCGCGCGCACTCCGTCGTTCGGCGGACGATGACATCGTGTTGCGCGGTGGTACGGTCGTCGATGGTACGGGAGGGGTCAGTCGCGTGTCGGACGTCGCGATCCGTGGCGACCGGATTTCCGGCATCGGCGTCAGTCTCCCGAACCGCGGGCGCGTCGAGATCGATGCGCGCGGGCTGATCGTCGCGCCGGGGTTCATCGACATCCACTCGCATGGCGACGGGTCGCTCGCGGCGGACCCACGTGCGGAGTCGGTGATTCGCCAGGGCATCACGACGATCATCGTTGGCGCGGATGGCAGCTCACGTGGCACGCGCACTCCGACCGACGATTTCGCTGCGATGTTCACATCGCTCGAGCGCCTGCGGCCGGCGCCGAACGTGGCATCGATGATCGGGCTTGGTGTGGTTCGTGGCGCCGTCGTGGGGAATGACGATCGTCCCGCGACGGTTGCCGAGTTGCGGTCGATGGTCGGGATGGTCGAGCGGGCACTTGCTGCGGGCGCCTGTGGCGCGTCGTCGGGGCTCGAGTACACGCCAGGGGCCTTCGCGTCGCGCGATGAACTGATCGCGCTCTGCGCGCCGCTTGCGGCACGTGGCCTGGTGTACGCCACCCACATGCGCAACGAGGACGACCGGCTGCTCGACGCGATTGCGGAATCGATCGCCGTCGCCCGTGGTGCGAGGTGCGGACTGCAGATATCACACCTCAAGACTCAGGGGCCGCGCAACTGGGACAAGCTCGCGCAGGCCTTCGCGCTGATCGACGGCGCGCATGCTGACGGAATGGATGTGGCGTTCGATCGCTATCCATATCTCGCATACGCGACCGGGCTCACGAACCTCTTTCCGGTCTGGAGCCGTGACGGCGGCACAAAGGCGTTTCTCGCGCGTCTGTCGGATCGATCAGTGGCGCCGCGAATCGAGCGTGAGACGCTGGCAAAGGTCGATCTTATCGGTGGCTGGGACAACATCCTGATCACATCGGTGCCGAGTCCGGAGGATCGCGCAGCAGAAGGAAGGCGACTTGGCGCGTGGGCGCGGGCGCGGGGTGTCACGCCGTACGCCGCGCTTCTCGCGCTGCTCAGGCGCAACGACGCCAATGTGGACATGGCGGGTTTCGCGATGAGTGAGGAGAATCTCGAGAAGATCCTTGCGCATCCACTGAGCATGGTCTGTACGGATGGCGGTGCCTTCGCGATCGACGGGCCGACGCGGCTCGGGAGTCCGCATCCGCGCGGAGCGGGGAGCTTTCCACGCGTGCTCGGTCGGTACGTGCGAGAGCGAAAGGTGCTGACGCTGGCGAGTGCCATTCGCAAGTTCACATCGGTCCCGGCTGACCGCGCGAAGCTCGCCGGTCGCGGTCGCCTCGCGCCCGGTTCCTTTGCCGACATCGTGGCGTTCGATGCCGAGCGGATTGCGGATGTCGCGACATTTGAAAAGCCATTCCAGTATCCGGTCGGCATGCAGCTGGTGATCGTGAATGGTCGGATCGCGCTCCGCGATGGCCACCGAACGCCGGATCACGCGGGTCGCGCACTCCGCGCCAGCAATCCGGGACGCGGTACCTGACGTAGGGATGGCATGCGCCTCTCCCGACTGTCTGGAACGTTCCTGGTCGCCGCCACTGTGACGTCTTCGTATCTCGCGGCACAGGCAATCAGCACCACGGGGATCGAGCGCGATCTGCGGCGCGAGTCGTATTGGCGCCTCGCGTACGACAACGACTTCTTCACCGCGACGGACAAATACTTCACGCAGGGTATCGTGCTCGAAGTGGTCTCGCCGTCAATCCGGCGCGTACCAGTGACGGGAGTGCTCCTCGCGCCGTCGAACAGCGCCGTGCGCTTTGGCGTGTCGTACGAGGATGATGGCTACACGGCGAGCGACCTCAAGGCATCGCAGATCCTCGTCAACGATCATCCGTACGCCGGTACCAAGCAGCTGCGTCTGTTCAGCATCGCGATCGACACGACGCGCGCCCAGCGCATCACGTCCGCGCTCACGCTGGGCATCATCGGGCAGGGCGCCGGCGGCGCCGAGATCCAGACATTTATCCATCGCCGGACTGGCAATACCATTCCGCAGGGCTGGCACAACCAGATCCGCAATGACGCGATCGTGAACTACGAAGCGAGCGTCGAGCGTCCATTGCTGCAGCGCGCAGGCATGCTCATCACTGGCTTCGGCATTGGTCGGCTCGGCACGTACAACACGGCGGCCACGCTCGGCTCGACGATCATGCTCGGTCGCGTAGGATCGCCATTTGCGGACCGTGCAGGGCGCACGCGCGCATTCTATGTGTACGCCAAGCCGCAGCTCAATCTCGTCGGATACGACGCGACGCTGCAGGGTGGTCTGTTCAATCGCACGAGTCCCTACACCATCAGCGCCGGTGATCTGTCGCGCGTGGTGTATCGGCAGCAGATCGGCGTCGTCTACCGGTCGGGCAACAAGTTCATCGAGTACTACCAAGCGCTCGGCACGCGCGAGTTCCATAGCGGGAAGGCGCACAAGAGCGGTGGCTTTCAGTTCGGCATGTCGTTCGGTCGGTGACGAATTGCACCGATGGTATGTGCACGGTTACGGCTTGCCGCCCGTCATGAGCACGCCGTCGACGCTGCCGAAATCGTCTGCCGCTGCGGCAAGATTGCCGGGTTGCTGCCACGCGCCGTCGTTGAGCCGGATTGCGACACGCCAGGTACCAGCCGGTGGCGCCGATCCACAGTCGAAGTAGCGCACGCCGCGCGGTACGCAGATGCGTGGCTTCCAGTCGGTGAAGTCACCTCGAAGTGCCGCGCGATCTGCCGCCAGTGATCCCGCATCCACGATCAGCGCGCCACTCTCGATCTCGAGTGACGGCCGCGAACGCACCGTCGCCTCCGGCCGCGCGAACAGACGTCGGCCTTCGAAGCGGAGCCCGAGCAGGGCACTGCGGCCGGCCGGGATGCCCGAGCGGGCGTCGGGCAGTCGCTGCGCGCCGCCGACGAACAGCGACATCCCACGGCTCGTCGTCAGTGTGAACGACAATTGCGGACCGACGCGCGTTCCGCGTACCCCGCTTTCCACCGCGCGCAGGGCGACGCTCGCGTCCGCACGCAGCCGACTGCGCTCCCAGATCATGCGCGGCGTGAGATCCAGCGTCTGTGCGCCGAACGACGCCGTGGTGCCGGCATCGACGCCAAGTTGCTCCTGCAGTGCCATTGGACGCCGCGCATTGGAATACGCCGCATCGAGGACGAACAGCGCCGCGCCTTGCGCATGAATCGCACTCGCGCCCAGATCGAAGTCGCGCCACCAGCCGCCACCATACCGCATCTGGCCGGCGCGTGCACGCAGTACAGCGGTGTTCGAGAGTGAACTCGCACGCCATTCGGCACCGACGTCGCCATGCAGCGTAGCCAGCAGGCCGCTGGTCTTGAGCAGCTGGCCGGTGCCGATCACACGGAAGTTACGGAACGACGGTGATCGCACGTAACCGTTGCCCAGGAACGACTTCCACGTCGGCGTGCCGGTCGCAAAGACGGCATCGCCACCGATGCTGAGATCACTCACGCGCAGTTGTGCGCTCGGCGCGAGATAGAACGCAGCACCGCTCCGGACGAGCGGCTGTTCGACGGCGGCGGCTCCTGTCTCGATCGATCCGCGCAAGAGCGCACGCTGCTGCGCGAGCATCGGCAGCGCGGCCGTCGCGCCAGCGATACACGCCGCGGCGACGCGCGCGAAGGGAATGACATTCGAGCGCATCTCAGGGCTTGGTCGGCTGGGTGACGTTCTTGATACCGCCCGGATCGCCGATGCCCGACACACCATTGCCCGGGCCGTTCGCACCGAACCCGCCGACCAGTCGCGTCATACGATCCGTCAACGCCGCATCGGGGGACGCCCCACTCGCCACGTCACGCGCCAGATCGTCCGCCAGCGCCAGCAACGTGCTCGGCGCCACCTGTCGATCCAGCAGTGCACGCGCGGCGCGCACGGCCTGATCCTGCGTCACGCCGCGCCGAACGAGGCGAATCACGAACAGAAAATACGGTTCCGCCGAACGTCGCCCGGCCGCCTGGCGCAGCGTGCGCAGCGATGGCGCCGAGACGCCAGCGGCCAGCGCTTCCGCACCCGCGTGCAGCTCCGGGACAGTCACCGATGGTGCGAGCAGCCGGGCCACGGAGTCCACACGAGACGCCAGCAGCGCGACCGCATCGGCAATGCGCACTGGCGTCGCGCCTTTTGCTGTGCCTTCCGCGACCTTCGCGCGCAAGAGCTCGACAGGCAACCCGCGACGATCAAAGTCGCGCACGAGCGCATCAATGCGCTGCTCGGCGGCGCGATCGGTGTCCGACACCGCCTGTGCGCGCGCCGTTCCGGCCATCACCACGCAGCCAAGGACCAGCGCACGCAGCCGCATCACGGCGCTTCGCTCACCACGAGCTCAGAGCCGGTCACACCGAAGTCGCGATCCTCGACGGCGTCGCGCACCGGATCGCTGCGGAATCGCCGGCCGTCGACCAGAAACGCATACACATACCGGCCCGGTGGCAGCATCGTCGTCACGCGCCACCGCCCATCGGCGCCGCGTTCCATCGCATCGGCATTGCGCGACCAGTGGTTGAAATCGCCAAGGACCTGGACCGAGTGCGCCGTCGGTGCATCGAGCTCGAACACGATCGGACGTGCGCCGGTCGCCGTCACCGGCGTCAAACGCGTCGGCGTCGCGCTGGTGATCATCCCCGGCAGGTAAGCGACGTCGGACGACTGCTTGCGCTCATGCGACTCAAACGACATCGAGAGGGCCGCAGCACCCACCGCAACCACCGTCAGCATCGCGGCGACTTTCATGGTGCGACCCGCGGCACGCGCCACTGGTGCATTGGCGAGCACGGCACGGGCGGCAACGCGCGACGCCACTTCCGGCGCCGTGAACGGCGTTTCGGCCATCGCGCGAAGTGCCGCGTCCACACGTGTGTCGAGTGAAATCATGTTGTCAGGCATTTGTGGTGTCCTCCCGGAGGAGTTCGCGCACGGCATCCATCGCTCGTTTTGCGCGCATCTTGCAGGCGGAGACGCCGACACCCGTGATCTCGGCGATTTCCTCGTACGAAAATCCTTCGACGTGATGCAGCAGGAAGGTCTCGCGTTGCATGGCCGGAAGAGTGGCCAGTGCGCGATGGACGCGCGCGACGTCCGACCGGGTGCTGGTCGCGATCAACGGGTCGATCGCCTCGTCCTGCATCTGATCGTCGAGCGGCTGCGCCCGAAGCTGCCAGCGCCGGAGCTTCACTCGCAGGCTGCGGCAACAGTTGGCCAGAATTGTAAAGAACCAGCTCTCGAAGGAGCGGCTGGCGTCATACCGTGGCAAGGCACGGAACGTCCGGATCCAGGCGTCCTGCACGATGTCCTCCACGTCGGCCTGATCACTGCCTGTCATCTGGCTGGCAAAGCGGAGTGCGCGCGGGTGCATGTGCTCTACAAGCGCCGTGAATGCCCCAGCCTCTCCGTCACGCGCACGCAGTGCGAGCACGTCGGCGGTGGCCGGTGTACTCGCAAGTTGCCGTTCGATCTGGAGAGGTCGTGGAGGCATCACGTGGCGTCGGAGGGAGCGGACTATGAACGCATACTTCCGGTCGCTGTCGCTGGTCACGCACGGCAATACGGCCGCTTGAACATCCGGCGCCGCCGCCCGCCTGCCGCCCTCCGGCGCTGAGAGCAGACTCGCATTGCCCGGCCCGTCTCGGGAAAGTAACCTTGACGCGCTCAACCTCAGCCTCGGCATTCCCCGCCGATGCTACGGGTCCGTTGGCTCTGTCCGTCCGGAGGACGTGCATGACATCTCATTTCGTTCGTCGCTCGTGGTGCGCGGTGTTGCTGCTCGGCGCAGCACCAGCGTTGCTGCTCGCGCAAGCCGCCACCGGCACGGTGCGCGGCAAGATCACCGAAGCTTCCTCCGGGCGCGGTCTCCCGGATGCCCAGATTCAGGTCGTCGGCACGCGGGTTGGCGCGCTCAGCCAGGCGTCCGGTGAATACACCCTCGTCGGCGTGCCGACCGGCGCCCGTGTCATTCAGATCCGCCGGATCGGCTATCAGCCGATCAATCGCACGGTACAGGTGCTTGCCGGTACGTCGATCACGGTGGACGGCGCGCTTTCGGTGAGCGCGATCAACCTCTCCGAGGTCGTGGTGACGGGCACCGCATCGCCCACGGAAAAGCGCCGCGTCGGCACGTCGATAGCCACTGTGGACTCGACGATCGTCTCGAAGGCACAGGCCGTGACAGTCGATCAGGCACTCCAGGGCAAGATTGCCGGCGCCCAGATCACGCAGAACTCCGGTGGTCCTGGCGGCGGCGGGATCTCGGTGCGTCTGCGCGGTACCAACAGCTTCATCTCCGGCTCCGATCCGCTGTACATCATCGATGGCGTGATCGTGGACAACGGCTCGGCACAGCTGGCCGACCTCGGTGGTCGCTCGAATCCACAGAACAGGCTGGCGGACATCAACCCGGCGGACATCGATCGCATCGAGATCATTCGCGGTGCCGCTGCCGCCGCGCTGTATGGATCGCGCGCGAACAACGGTGTGGTGCAGATCTTCACCAAGCGCGGTGTGATCGGCAAGCCGCGTGTCACGTTCACGACACGCGCCGGCACCAACGAACTGCGAGAACAGCAGCCGTTCAACTTCTATCCGTACGACGTGAATGGAAATCCGAGCCCGCGGTTCAACCTGCAGGGCGAGATCTTCCATAGGGCACCGACGTTCGAGCAGAACCTGACCGTCGAAGGCGGCAACGACGCGACGCGCTACTTCGTGAGCGTGAACAGCTCCGAAGACAATGGCATCATCCGTTCGACGTCATCGCGACGCCAAGGCGCACGCCTCAATCTGCAGCAGCAACTGTCGCCGTCGCTGATCGCGAATATCAGCACGAACTTCATCAACACGCAGAACCAGTTCCAGGCGTTCGGCGAGCAGAACGACTACGGCATCATGGGGTCGCTGTTCTTCGCGCCGACGCAGTACGACTATCGTCCGGTGAACGGCATTTTTCCGCTGCCGCCGGCGCTCGGCACGAATCCGCTGCTGGCCATCGCACGGATCAAGAACCCGCAGACGATCAATCGCTTCATCGGTTCGGCAAAGCTGACGTGGACGCCGGTACCCAAGCTGCTCGTGGACTACACGGCCGGCATCGACAACGCCGGCTTCGAGCAGCGGCAGTTCATCCCGCGCGGCGCCGTGCTGGGCACCGGCGCACTGTCCACGGGCCAGTCACAGTCGGTATTCCAGAATACGCGGGTGATCAACCAGGATCTCGTCGCCGGCTATTCGTGGAATCCGGGGCAGACCTTCGAGTGGAAGACGACCGCCGGCCTGAACTACACCCAGCAGACGATCAACCTCACGCAGGCGGGCGCGAATGGGCTGGCGCCGGTGGGCGAGCAGGTCAATGCGGGCTCCGTGAAGTTCGGCACGCAGGCGTATACGCAGCTCCGGACGCTTGGCTTCTTCGGGCAGCAGGAACTGGCGGCGTGGAACCGGTTGTTCATCACGGCCGCCGTGCGGTACGACGCCTCGTCCACCTTCGCGCCGAAGGAACGGTGGCAGGCCTTCCCCAAGTTCTCCGCGTCCTATGTGCTGCGGGAGAATGAGCCCGGCCTCCTCAACAGCGTGCGGCTGCGCAGCGCACTGGGGTGGGCGGGCAGCCAGCCGGGCGCGACGAATGCGTATTCGCAATACGTCGTGTACTCGAACACCGCCTTCGGTGGTCGTCCCGGCTTCGTGAACGACGTCACGTTCGGCAACGAGCAGCTGAAGAACGAGCGCGCCCGTGAATGGGAAGTCGGAACGGAAATCGGCGCGCTCGGCGGCAAGGTGGGTCTCGAAGCGACGTACTACGATCGCCTCGTCTCCGACCTGCTCTTCTTCAAGCCACTCCCCACCAGCACCGGCTTCTCGCGACAGTTCGCACCGATCGGTACCATGTCGAACAAGGGCATCGAGCTGCTCGTGCGCACGGTGAACCTGGATCGCAGGAACCTGAAGTGGGAATCGACCGTCACGTACACCCGCAACCGCAACACGGTCGAGAAGCTGAGCGTGCAGGACTTCCAGTCTGCCGGCGGCTACCCGAACCGCATCCGCGCCGGCGAGCCGGTGGGCGTTTTTTACGGATCGTACGCCGCGCGAAACTGCACCACGGGTGCACTTCTGGTTGACTCGCTGGGCCGTTACCGTCGCAGCAACAATGCCGCCGACATGGGGGACAGTCTGGCCCGTCGCCGCATCAGCGGCGGCACCTGCAACGACTCACTCAACAAGGTGATCGGTGATCCGAATCCATCCTGGCTCGCGTCAATCCTGAACGAAGTTACGATCGGCAAGAAGCTGCGGCTGCGCGCCCTGTTCGACGGTACGTTCGGCAACGACATCCTGAACCTGTCCACGCGCGCGCAGAATGCCGGCGTCGCCAGCAACTCCAAGACGTACGAGCAGGAGCTGCTGCCATACGGTGACCCGCGCAAGCAGGCGCCGAGCTTCAATGCCCGAACACAGGGTATCTTCGAGTACTGGATCGAAGACGGCAGCTACGTGAAGCTGCGCGAACTCTCGGCGAGTTACACCGTGGACTGGGCGCCGGTGAAGCGGCTGTTCCGCGAAGGCGTCGACCTCACGATTTCCGGCCGCAACTTGTGGGTCTGGACGAAGTATTCCGGCTACGACCCCGAGGTGACCGCATTCGGCACCAACGGCGGCGGATTGGGCTCGGTGCAGACGACGGCCGCGGATCGCGGCATCGACTTCGGTGCCTACCCGATTCCGCGCGTCTGGTCGGTCAGTGCCCGGTTCACCTATTAACCCGCGGAGACGCTCACCTATGCGCATGATCAAGCGATGCGTGGTGGCCCTCGCCGCCACCACACTCGGCGCCTGCCGCCTCGACCTGCAGAATCCGAACAGTCCTACACAGGACCAGGTCGCCTCGTCGCCGGACGGCGTGATTGCGCTTGCCAGTGGCCTCCAAGGCCGGTTCGCGACGTCGTACTTCAACTACGCGTACATGGCGGGACTGGTGACCGACGAGTTCGCAGCCACGAGCGCGGCGCTAAGCTCCATCAGCGACGCGGAAACGGGCGTCGTCACGCCCGGCGCGGGCATTGCCGACAACGTCTTCAACTCGATCTACCGGACGGTGCGCACGGCCGACGAACTGCTGGCCGGCGCCGATCGCCTGTCCGGTTCCTTCGAAGCCGGCACGCGCAGCGGCCTCAAAGCGCTTGCCTACACGCTAAAGGCCGAGGCGCTCGGCGAAGCCTTGCAGTCGTACCAGAAGCTGCCGATCAACACGTTCAACGTCAGCGCGCCGACCTACGTGTCGCGCACAGAGGCGCTGCCACTGGTGCGCGCGTTGCTCGATTCGGCCGCCGCGACTCTCGCCGGAACGCCGGCGAGCACGTTTTTCAACGCGAACATCCTCACGCCGGGCGTGAGTCTGCCGAACATGATCCAGATCTTTCGTGCCCGGTATGCGCGCATGGCTGGTGACAACGCCACGGCGCTCGCGGCCGCGAACCTTGTCGCGCGCACCGGCACGGCAGCGGTGTCCGTCTTCACGTATCCGGCACCAGGCTCGAATCCGTGGGCAGCGGTCACCGGCGGCACGAACGGCATCGCTGTGCGACGGCAGTACCGCACGTCCATGCTCGCACAGGATCAGCGCTTCACGTTCTTCGTCATTCCTTCGACCACACTCACCGGTCGCGTTGGTGCAGTGCTGGATCCGTTCAGCACACGCTACGCGGTCGTTGCAGCCACGCAGCCGGTGTACTTCCCCGACGAGGCGCTCCTGATCAAGGCCGAGGCGCTCACGAGCACGGGAGATCTGGCAGGCGCTCAGGCGGCGCTCGATTCAGTGCGTACCGATTGCACCGGCGGTCGCGGCATCGATGATCCGAAGGCGTGTCTGCCGGCGCTCAGCGGGGCGCTGACGTCGACGCAGCTGCTCGATGAGATCTACGTGCAGCGACGCTACGAGTTGTTCAGCAGCGGTTTGCGGTGGGAAGACACGCGCCGTCGCAACGCTGTCTTCGGACCCATCTCGTCGCCGAGTGTGCCGGTTGGTGGTCAGCGGTGCTGGTTACCGTATGCGATCGGTGATCGCAACGCCAATTCGAATGTGCCTGCCGATCCGTCCGAGCCGACCTATCCGTCCGGCTGCCCACTCCAGTGAGAATCGCAGCCATGACTCTTCTTTCAGCCGGAGTAATGCGCGTGGCGCATCGTACCAGTCTTGCTGTCATTGCCGTCGCCGCGATGCTCACGGGCTGCGGGACGAAGGATGCGGCCGACCCGCTCATCCCGAGTGCTTTCGGCCGTATCCGGTTCGTGAATCTGAGCTTTGACGCAGACACGACACGCGGCAAGGTGAATGCGATCCTCGAGTCGGTGCCGTTCGGCGTCGACCTCGCCTACGGTCGCTCGGCGCCGGCGTTCCTGCCGGCGCCGGCGACTGCGATCTACTCGCCGATTCTCACCGGCACGCGCACGCTCGTGCTCAAGCGCACGGCCGACACCGCCACGACAATCGCCACCATTCCCCTCACCATCGCGAACGCGGTGGATTACACCGTGTATGCGACGGGTGCGGCACCGGTGACGCCATTCATCACGAGTGACACGAACAGCGCGCCGGCGCTCGGCCAGGTGCGCGTGCGCGTCGTGCACATGGCACCATCCGCCGGCAACGTCGACGTCTTCGTGACGGCGGTGGGTGCCGATCTCTCGCTCGCGACTCCGGTGCTGGCCAACGTGCCGGTCCGTGCTTCCGCGTATCTGTCGGTGGCGGCTGGTACGTATCAGGTCCGCGTGGTGCCGGCCGGCACGGTGCCGGCAGCGCGCGCAGCGAATGTCGCGATCAACCTTGCGTCCGTCGCGTTGGCCGCGAACAGTGCGCGGACGATCATCGCTGCCGACAACAATGCCGGTGGTGCGCCATTCCGGTTCGTCATACTGGCTGATCGCTGAGCGAGGGCCATGTTCGCAGCAGTCCACGAAGGGCCGTCCCGCGAAGGACGGCCTTTTGTTCGTCTGGGGTAATATCTTCCGACGATGTTTCCTCGCCCCGTTTTTCACATGCTGCGACTGGTTCCGCTCGGACTGCTGGTCTTCGGCATGGACTGCACACTGTCGGCACAGACGAAAGCCGACTCCACGATCGTCTCCGGTACGATCCGGGGCGCCGATGGTCGCGTTCCCGTGCGCGCTGATGTCGAGCTGACGCCGATTCGCGCCACCAACCGCCCGGTGCGCGTGCGCGCACAAGCCGATGGCACGTTTCGTATCGCGAGTGCGGGCGGCGGTCCGTTTCGCCTCCGCGCGGCTGGCGTCGGCTACCTCGCCATGCAGCGCGCGCTCCCGACGACTGCACCCGTGTCACTCGCGCTTGCGATCACGCTCGCCGGATTTCCCAACGGTCTTGCGAAAGGGCCGCTGATCGGCGTCGCTGCCGAGCGTGACGCCGAAAAGGCACGCCCCGATCTGCCGCCCGCCGTGCTGCTGGCACCGCGCGGCAACGGGCGGCGCAGCGGTGTGCTGAAGGCGAAGCGCGATACCGTCGCGTACCGCGTGGTCGATGTGACCGCGCGATTGTATCTCCCGCCGGCCGGCGCATCGGCGTACCGCTGGAGTGATGACGGTGAGTACGACGCTCTCGCCTTCGGCACGGCAGGACGGGATGTGCAGCTCGTGTATGATTCGACCGGCGTCGCGTTCGGTGGGCAGTCATCCCTGCGCGTGATCGGCGAGAGTGCAATTGCCTCGGTCGTGGCGCAGCTCGATTCAATCGTTTCGTACGAGCCGAAATCGCGCTGCCTGCTTGCGATTCAGGCGCCGCCCATCAATCCCGCTGACGCGATGCTGCGTGACACCACGCTGTCCGCACAGCTCGAACTCGTGCGGCGGTTGCTGCGCGCCGATGCCGAGTGCCAGACGAATCGAGCGCTCGGTGCGGCGGTGGTGGCGCAGTTCACGCCGGACTCACCGCTCTGGCAGCTCGACGATGTGATGGGCCGGCGCGTCCTGTTGCAGGCCGCGCGTCATGCGTCTGGCCAACCGCGCGTGAACACACCGGAGGCGGTGGCACTCACGACGGCGCGATTCGACGCCGGCATTGCAGCGGCGCAGGATACGACGGCGCGGTTCGATCTGTATGTCTTTGCGGCGGAAACGTTCATGCCGGCCGACACGCTGACGGCGCAGGCATTCACCGCACGATTCGTGAAGGAGTCGTACGCCCATCCGCGCGTGCTGCCACTGCTGCGTCTGACCGGGTACAATCGCGTGCTGCAGCCTGGTCGCGTGGTGCCCGCGTTCCGAGTCGTATCGATGGACAACGCGGCCGAGTCGATCAGTGACGTCTCCCTGCGCGGCAAGGTCTACCTGCTCGACGTGTGGGCGACCTGGTGCCCGGACTGCATCGTCGAACTGCCGGCCCTGCGCGCCCTCCAGTCGAAGTACGCCAAGCGCGGACTGGAGCTGGTGTCGGTGTCGGTGGATGAGGAGCAGGGAACTGCGGAGCGGTTCCGGCGGATACGTGAGCCGATGCCGTGGACACATGGGTGGGCCGGCGTAGCGCCGGAGGGTACGGGGCCGCTTGCGCGTCTCGAGTACACGTGGTTGCCGACGACGATTCTCGTTGGCAAGGACGGTCGTATTCTGGCGTTCGCGCCGAAGTACGACTCGCCGGAATTCATCGGGCTCCTCGAGGAGGCGCTCAAGTGAGCATCCGTGCAGCGCGCCAGCCGATGGCACGACTTCGACGGGGAGTGATCGCGCTGATCGCTGTTGCGGCAGTGGTTGCGCAACCGTCGCGCGCGCAGGCGCGACCGTCGATCGGCAGCGGCACACAACACGCGCATGCGTCGATCACCAGCATTCGCGTTGCACCGCATCGCGCGCAGGTCCTCGTGACGCTCGCCATCGATCCCGGTTGGCATGTGTCCTGGCGCAACCCCGGCGAGACCGGCCTGCCGACGCGATTGACGTGGAGTCTGCCGGCCGGCGTGCGCGTGCGTGACGAAACGTGGCCCGTACCCGTGATTGCGCACACCCCCGTCGGTGCGACGCACACGCTCGAGGGCGATGTGCCATGGCTCGTCGAGTTCGTGGTGGATAGCGCGACCGCGTCAGATCGCCTGATTGCACTCACGCTGCAGTACGGCATCTGTCGCGACGTCTGCATTCCGGAGCGCATCACGGTGCAGGGCGCGCTGCCCGGTCGCAACGCACAGGTTGCCGCCATCCCGATCGCACTGCACTCGCGGCTCGCGCGGCGTGGCGAGGCCATCGCCGCACGACGGAGTTCACCAACGCAGCTCTGTCTGGCGCGTGTGCCGCTCGTGTCACCGGCACGTGCACCCGAGATCATCGCTGATTCCGGCCTGACGCTCGATGCGGCGCTCCAGCTGACCGCCGAGTCTCACAAGGGGCATCATGTATTTCTCATGAATATACCAGCGGCCGTGGTACTCCGCGATGGCGCGAAGGTCCTTGTTGTACAAGGAAAGTCCGCGGTGGCGACCACACTCGACTTCCGTCGCGCTGCACCGGGCTGCACCACACACAAATAGGCGCGCGCGCCCTCCCAACCGAACCGAGCTCGCGTGCGTATTCTTGTCACGCGATGCGCGGTGAATGGTGCATCGCACCGACATTCACCCCCTCGGGCATCGTCCATGCGAGTTGTCGTCCGTCTGTCCCTGCTCCTTGGCGCCGTCGGTACGGCGCTCGGTGCGCAAGCGCCTGCACAATCAGGCGCCATCGATTCCGCCATGCTGGCCGCAGTGCGGTGGCGTGCGGTCGGACCCGCCAACATGGGCGGTCGCGTTGCTGATGTGGAAGGCATTCCATCGCCATCGAAGACGTTTTATGTCGCCGCCGCTGGTGGTGGCATCTGGAAGACGACCAACGCCGGCACCACGTTCAAGCCGATCTTCGAGAACCAGCGTTGCATGTCGATGGGCGACATGGCCATCGCACCGTCGGATACGAACACGATCTACGTCGGGACAGGCGAGCAGAATTCGCGCAACTCGATTTCGCCCGGCTGCGGCGTCTTCAAGAGCACGGATGGCGGCCGCACGTGGAATTTCCTCGGCCTCGCCGAAACGGAGCACGTCGGTCGCATTCAGGTCCATCCCACAGATCCGAATACCGTCTACATGGCGGTGCTCGGCTCGGCGTGGAAGGCGAGCAAGGCGCGCGGACTCTACAAGTCCACCGACGGCGGCAAGACGTGGACGGTGATCAAGTTCATCAGCGAACGCGCCGGCTTCATCGATGTGCAGCTCGATCCGTCCAATCCGGACATCGTGTGGGCCTCGAGCTACGAACGCATGCGCGGTCCGTACTTCCTGCAGAGCGGCGGCTCGGGCTCTGCCCTTTGGAAGTCCACCGATGCCGGCGCGACCTGGACGAAGGTGACGGGCGGTGGCTTCCCCGCCACGACGCTCGGTCGCATCGAGATCGCAATAGCACGGTCGAATCCAAAGATCATGTACACGCAGGTCGAGGCCGACACCGCCGCCAACGCGGTGAAGGATGCGGCGAAGAAGCCGCAGAAGTCCAACAGTGGACTCTATCGCAGTGAGGATGGCGGTGCGACCTGGGCGCGCACGAACACCGAGAACACGCGTCCGTTCTACTACTCGCAGGTGCGTGTCGATCCGAAGAACGCCGATCGCGTGTACTGGTCGTCGACGCCGGTGAAAGTCTCGGACGATGGCGGCAAGACAGCGCGCGATGCCACGCAGGGTATTCACGTCGATCATCACGCGATGTGGATCGATCCGAATGATCCGGAACACTTCGTGGTTGGCGACGACGGCGGCGTCTCGCAGACGTGGGACAAGGGTGGCAACTACGATGTGTTGAACATCATCAACATCGGACAGTTCTACGCCGTCAGCTTCGACTATCAGACACCGTATCACATCTGTGGCGGCCTGCAGGACAATGGCAGCTGGTGCGGACCGAGTCGGCGGGTGCGCGGTGCGATCGGCAATGAGAACTGGGTGTACATCAGCGGCGGCGACGGCTTCGTCACCGCCAATGATCCGACCGATCCGGACATCGTCTACAGCGAAAGCCAGGGCGGCAACATCGGTCGCCTGAACATGAGCACCGGTGAGCGCGTGAGTCTCGTCAAGCCGACGTGGCGCCCGCGGTACATGCAGGCTGAGGACTCGATCCTCATCGAGCGGGGCGACACGGCCGTGGCAATCTCGCCGGCGCAGAAGAAGCGCATTGCGGCGCTGCGCGCGCTGCAGTTGAAGGATTCCACCGAATCCGACCTGCGCTGGAACTGGAACACGCCGTTCTTCCTTTCGCCGCACAATCCATCGGTGTTCTACGCCGCCGCGAATCGCGTCGTGAAGTCCACGAAGCGAGGCGACGACCTGATCGTCATCTCGCCGGACCTCACACAGCGCGACACGATGAAGATCCGCGTCAGCACGAAGACCACCGGCGGCATCACGACCGACGCCACTGGCGCGGAGACCTTCGGCACGATCACGTCGCTGATCGAATCGCCGATTCGTCCCGGCCTGTTGTACGCCGGCACGGACGATGGCAACGTCTGGCTAACGCGCACTGACGGCGCGACGTGGGAGAAGATTCCTGCGTCGCGCTTCGCCGGGCTGCCCACCGAAACGTACGTCAGCCGCATCGAGGCTTCGCACTTCGATTCTGCCACGTTCTACATCACGTTCGACGATCATCGGCGCGGCAATTTCATGCCGTACGTGTTCGTCACGCGCGACTTCGGCGCGACGTTCGCGAGTCTCGCCGGCACGCTGCCGACGGGCGCCCCGGACTTCGTGCACGTGATCCGCGAAGACCTCGAAAACCCGAATCTGCTCTTCCTCGGCACCGATGTCGGCGCCTATGTGTCGCTGAACAAGGGGCAGACGTGGCAACGTTTCATGGCCGGCCTCGCGACGGTGCCGGTGCATGACCTGCAGATCCATCCGCGCGATCACGAACTGATCGCCGGGACGCATGGACGTGCGGTGTATGTGGTGGACATCGCGCCGCTACAGCAGATGACGCCCGTGGTGGCAGCGAAGAAGGTGCACTTCTTTGCACCGAAAACCGCGATCGCGATGGGGCAGGCACCAGATGCTGCGGGCAGTGCGGGCGGCGGCAACGGTCAGAAGCGCTTCGTCGCCAACTCGCCGGCGTATGGTGCCGAGTTGACGTATCGCATCGCCGAAGCGCAGGCCGGTAAGCGCGTACAGATCGTGATCACGGATGCCGCGGGGGACACGATGCGCACGCTCACCGGCCCGGGTGGTGTCGGGCTGCATCGCGTGATGTGGGACATGCGAGGCAAGCGTCCGCCGGCCAAGCCGCTGTCGCCGGCCGAGCGTCGCGACAGTCTGAAGTCGATGCTGCGTGTGGGGCAGATCATGGATTCGCTGATCGTTGCCGGTGTGGACAGCAATGCGGTGCGCTTCGCGCGCGGCGCCATCATGTCCGGCCGCACGGCCGATCTGCTCGAGCAGTTCGCTGGCGGTGGGGGTGCTGGAGGAGGATTCGGCGGCGGTGCGGCGCAGGCGGCCGGCATTCCGCGCTTCGCGGATCGTCCCGGTGAAGGTGTCGCGGGTGCCGCTGCGGGAGGTCGTGGCGGCCGTGGTGGCGCTGCGTCTGGCGGCGAGGGCGCGCCCGCAGGTGCCGGTGCCGGTGCCGGTGCCGGGCCGGGCGCTGGCGCGGGCGCGGGCGGCGGTGCGGGCCCCAATCCTGCCGCGATTCAGTCGATCTTCGGCGCGCTGCGCGGCATGCAGGATGGCCCGATCGGCCGTGGTGCGCGTAACGGTGGCGCGCCGCTGGTGAAGACCGGCGAGTATCTCGTCACCTTCGTGTACGGCGACGAACGGCAGAAGCAGGTGCTTCGCGTCGAGCGCCTTGGTAACATCACCGGAGTCCAGGGCTTCGGCGGCGAAGACGAGGATGGGCAGGACGACGATGGCCACTCGCACTGAGCGAGGCGGCGACCCCCCAACGAACGGAGATTGACTACCTGATGACCTCACCATCGCAGGGTGTCCGGAACGCAGGTGATGGTGGGGCCTCAGCAGAACTCGATGTCGCGACCATCCGGCAGGTCGTGGTCGCGTCGTCGGCGGGGACAGTGATCGAGTGGTACGACTTCTTCGTTTTCGGGACACTGGCGCCGATTCTGGCGCCTTTGTTTTTCCCGAGTTCGAGTGAAACGGCCGCGTTCCTGAACACGCTTGCCACGTTCGGCGCCGGCTTTGCGGTGCGGCCGCTCGGCGCACTGGTTTTCGGGCGAATCGGCGACATGGTCGGTCGCAAGTACGCCTTCATGGTCACGCTGCTGATCATGGGCGTTGCAACCGCGGCGATCGGCCTGCTGCCGACAGTTGCGTCGGTCGGCATCGCGGCGCCGATCATGCTCGTCATTCTGCGGCTGCTGCAGGGACTCGCGCTCGGCGGCGAATACGGTGGTGCCGCGATTTACGTTGCCGAGCACGCGCCGGCACATCGCCGCGGCTACTTCACCTCGTTCATTCAGGCGACCGCGACGCTTGGCCTGCTCGTCTCACTGATCGTGATTCTCGGTACGCGCGCGATCGTCGGCGAGGCGGCCTTCAAGGTGTGGGGCTGGCGCATTCCGTTCCTGCTTTCGGCGCTATTGGTCGTGATGTCGTACTATATCCGTCGCCGGATGCAGGAGTCGCCCGTCTTCCAGAAGATGAAGGCCGAAGGGACGGTCAGTCGCATGCCGATCCGTGAGGCGTTCGGCACCTGGGAACGGTGGAGGATCTTCCTCTCGGTGCTGTTCGGTGTGGTGGCGGGGCAGGCGGTCGTGTTCTATACCGGTCAGTTCTTCGCACTCTTCTTCATCCAGAAGGTGCTCAAGCTCTCCCTCACCGATTCCTATGTGGCGGTGGCCCTCGGCATCGTGATCGGCACGCCGTTCTATCTGCTCAGCGGCGCGCTCTCTGATCGGATCGGTCGCAAGCGCATGATCGTGGGCGGATTGTTCCTGACGGCGCTGACGCTGTATCCGATCTATCAGGGAATGATGTGGGCCGGTGGGCCCGTCACAGGTGAGGGTACCGCAGCGGTGGCGCTGCATCCCAACATCCTCGTGCTGGCGCTGCTCGTGGCGGCGCAGGTGTTCCTCGTCACGCTGTCGTACGGTCCGATGGCGGCATTCCTGGTGGAGACGTATCCGGCACGCATTCGCTACACCTCGATGTCGCTGCCGTATCACCTCGGCAATGGCTGGTTCGGTGGATTCACACCGTTGATTGCCGCATCGATGGTCGCCGCGTACAAGAGTCCCTTCGCCGGGCTCGTCTATCCGATTACCGTGTGCGCCGTCGGTGGCGTGATCGGACTGATTTTCGTGCGCGAACCCGACCCAGCCCGCGCCAACGACACCGCTTGATTCCGCGGCTGGAGATTGGCGTGGGGGGATGTCGGAAGCTGCGTGTCATATCAATTGGAGGACGCTCGCGCGTTCGGTCGCGGCGTATCCGTTGGAGAGTTCATGAACTCTTGCGGAGCGCATGCTCCAGCGACGGTTGGCGCGATAAATGGGAGCAATCTGCGTTCATGAACGGCGTTCATCGGCGATTCATCTGCGCGGAGTAGATAGGAAGGGGTGATGCGGCAGCAGTTGCCGTCAGCAGCGGAATGCCGGAGCGTGGGTCGGTCGGTGTGACCCGTGACGGGGCTGATATGTCAATGGCCCACCGTTTGCATTTGAGATGGCGCGGTTGATGGTTCCGTGATCCCTGCGGCGTGGCAAGGTGTGAAAACGTTCACCACTCGGGAGCAAGACATGATCGTAGGCCTGCTGGCGCTGATGCTGGTCACAGCCGATACCGTACGCGTGACAGCTGCAGCGTCGGATACGCTGCGAGCCGACTCAGTGACCGTTGACACCCTCGTTGTGAAGGCGCCGGTACTGCCGGTGGATACCGCGACGATCGCTGCGACCCTCGCCGCAGCGCCGTCGATCGACAGCGCCGTGCCGCGACTGATCTTCGCCCGGCCCGACACTGTCGTGAAGAAGAAGCGGATTCTCGTGGAGTATTCCGATTGGTACGGCCGTCGTCTCGCCGTGCATCGCACGCTGTCGTGGGCAATGATCCCGCTGTTCGCGGTCTCCTACTGGACCGGCGAGAAGCTGTACGCCGATGGGCGCATCAATTCGCCGGCATACATCCGGGCGTTGCATCCCTACGCGGCAACCGGCGCCTCGGTCGTCTTCGGTGTGAATACCGTTACCGGTCTGTGGAACCTCTGGGACGCACGGCACGATCCCGAGGGGCGCACGCGACGCATCATCCACTCCGTGCTGTTCATGATCGCCGACGGCGGTTTTGCGTACGCCGGGTCGATCGGTAAGCAGGCGCGTGACGATGGCGATATCCGCGACAGGCACCGCACCATCGCGCTCTCGTCAATGGGCGTCAGTTACGTCGGCATGATGATCATGCTGCTCGGTGGCAAGTGATGCCGATCTTTGAAACGCTGGTGTCGGCGCTGGAACCGTGGAAGGACCTGTACAGCGGGTCAACGGCCCTCTCGGTGACGCTGACCTTCGCGCATCTCGGGTCGATGATGGTCGGCGGAGGACTGGCGATCGCAGCTGACCGCACCGTCCTCAAGGCCGGCACCCCCGCCGACGCCAAGGGGCGCCTCGCGATCGCGGACGCCGTGGGCGACGTGCATCGCCCGGTGGTACTGGCGCTGGTGGTTTCGGGTATCAGTGGCACGCTGCAGCTGGCCGCCGATCTCGAGACCTTCGCCGTCAGCAAGGTGATGTGGGTGAAACTCGGACTGCTGGTGATCCTGGCCGTGAACGGGTTCCTGATGTTACGGGACGAGAAGGCAGTGCGTCGTGATGCAGGCAGTGTGAAGGCTTTTGGGGCCCTTCGCGTGCGTGCCGTCACGAGTGTGGTGCTCTGGCTGGCAATTACGCTGGCTGGAGTCGGTCTCATGCAAGGTTGAGGAATTCATCGATGACGGCACCTGGACGCGACGCAGCGGACGATTGCAACGACTGCACCCTGCACGACCGACGCTCGTTCCTGACGAAGACGCTCGCCGCCGTCGCCGCGGCCAGCATTCTCCTGCCCGGCGTGGTGAAGGCCGAGGAGATGGTCGGGTTCGTGATGTTCAAGGCCGCGCGACGCACAGATGGGACGGCGACGTACCCGATCCCGGCGGCCGATGGCGCCACGATCGACACCGACAACGAGGTCATTCTCGTGCGTGCAGGCGGCAAGGTGATGGCCTTTGCACTGAGCTGCCCGCATCAGCGTGCGATGCTCAAGATCAAGGGTGGCGATACGGCATTCCTCTGCCCGAAGCACAAGTCCGAGTACAAGATCGACGGTGAATACATCCGCGGTCGCGCCACGCGCTCGATGGATCGTCGCGCGCTCACGAAGCAGGGCACGGACGTCGTCGTCGATCTCGAATCGGTGATCAAGAGCGACGACGATGCGGCGGGTTGGGCGGCCGCGTCGGTGAGCGTCTGACGCTCGGTACGACGTGACTGGCGATGGCGCTGGTCTCGTTTCCTTTTTCACAGAGTGAGTCATGCAGGCAGGCGAAAAGGCGTGTGCAGGGTGCGCCGTGCGAGAGAATGCCGTGACACGGCGCGATTTCGTCTCGATGGCCACGATGTCGGCGGTCGCGTTGGCGCTCGCAGCATGCGGTGGAGCCGAGGATGGCGGGACCGGACCAGTGCCCCCTGGCACCGGCACATTCGCGATCAAGCCCGCGGACTTTCCGGCGCTTGCCACCGTCGGCGGCACCGTCAAGGTCCGTAATTCGCCACCAGTCGCCGTCTCGAGGACCGCATCGGGACTCGTCGCGTTCTCGTTGTCGTGCACTCACCAGGGCACCACGACCGTCATCGATCCCGATTTCACGATCTTCTGTCCGAACCACGGTGCGATGTTCACGTCCGCCGGTGTATGGACGGGTGGTCAAAAAACGTCGAGCCTCGTGCGTCTGCCCCTCGCGCTCGACGGCGCAGGCACCACCGCGACCATCACGCTCGGCTGATTCCGTCAGGTATTCGGGGCCAGTTGCGCTCTGAATTCATGAACTGTCAGCGGCATGTGGATTGCATTGATCCATCAGGAAAACCGAAAAGCAGTAACGGTTTCTGCTGTGTCGGTGCACAGGTATCGCGGGCGACGGCGATGATGCCGGCGTGACACTGCTGGTTGTTCATGTCCTCGCGTCCGACCCCCTTCATTTCAAGAGGACGCAGATGCAGCAGGATAACGTAAGTCAGGGCGAGCAGCATGATTGCGGCGTGTGCCCGCTGGCCAATACCGACGCCGCGAAGGCGGAGCGGACTGCGCAGGCCGAACTCGCTGAATACTCGCGACGGAATTTCGTGTCGATGGCGACGCTCTCGGCAATCGCACTGACGCTGACTGCGTGCGGCACCGGTGAATTGACGGCGGAGGAGAAGTTGCTCGCCGCACCGCAACCGACGCCAACACCGACGCCAACACCGACGCCAACACCGACGCCGACGCCGACGCCGACACCGACACCGACGCCCACACCGACGCCGACACCGACACCGACACCGACGCCGACGCCGACGCCGACGCCGACGCCGACGCCGACGCCGACACCGACGCCAACACCGACACCGACGCCGACGCCGACGCCAACACCGACGCCAACACCGACGCCAACACCGACGCCAACACCGACGCCGACACCGACACCGACACCGACACCGACACCGACGCCGACACCGACGCCAACACCGACGCCAACACCGCCGCCGGTCGGTCTCAATCAGGTCGGTGTCACGATCTCGACGTACCCGGCTCTTGCAACGGTTGGTGGCGTGGCGAAGGTGAACGCGAATCCGCCGGTCGCTGTGGCGCGCACCGCCAGCGGCTTCGTCGCGTATTCACTGCGCTGCCCGCATCAGGGCACGACGGTGAACATCGTCGGCACGACGTCGTGGAGGTGCCCGAACCATGACGCCACCTTTAATTCGACCGGCGCATGGACAGGTGGGCAGAGCACCACGGCTCTCGTCGCGCGTACGGTCGCGGCGTACACCAACAACACGTACCTGATCGTCAACTTGACCTGACCGGCCTCTGCACCACGCACCTCACGAACGGCGGTCGCAGCTTCTGCGGCCGCCGTTTCGCATGGGGGGGCTGGAGTCGGTGCGTGTCTATCCGGGAGAAGTGCGACACGTGCGATCGTACGGCGGGAACCAGCCTTCGATTGCGTTGGATCGCTTTCGCCGCAACCGTGCGGGTTGAGCGGTCGTGACAACCCAGAGTCGTAAGCATCCCACCGTGCTGTCCACCATGCCTCAAGACCTCCATAAGCATGTGACCGACGATTGCGCAGGCTGCCCGCTTGTCGGCGGTGACACGTCGGCACGGCCGGAGTTTTCGCGACGAAATTTTGTCTCAGCGGCGATGCTGGCGGCGATCGCGGCAACGCTCGCGGCCTGCGGCAGCGGCGAACTGACGGCGGCCGAGAAGCTGCTCGCCGCGGGCAACACACCCACACCAACGCCAACACCAACGCCCACACAGACGCCAACCGCAACGGGCACACCGACAGTCGGCGCGAATCAGTTCGGCGTCACCGTCGCGAACTACGCGGCGCTTGGTGTGGTTGGCGGTGTTGCGGTCGTCCGCAGTTCGCCGGCGATCGCGCTGGCGCGCACATCGGTGGGATTCGTTGCGTATGCACTCCGCTGCCCGCACGAAGGGACGACCGTGAGTGTGCTCTCGAACAACACACTCCGATGCCCGAATCACGGCGCCCTCTTTGCCTCGACCGGCAGTTGGGCAGGCGGCTATCGCACCGGCAACCTCAGTCAACGGACCGTCAAGGCCAGCGCTGACTTGTCATTCGTCGTCGTCAATCTGTCCTGAATCGCGCACTGGCGCGGACCACGAATTCAGTCGCGAATACGCCCCGGCGTTGCGAGGCGTCGGGCGAGCCGCTGGCGCAGCGCCTCGTGTACGAACGGCGCATCGTGCAGCGCTTGCATGTCGGACCGTTGTGACACGCGCTGCTCGATCAGTGTGAACACGCGTGCCATCGACCAGTCCTGCTGCACACGTTCGAGTAGCTGCATCGTATCACCGACGCGGACGTGCCCCGGTTCGCGGACCGCGTTGTACCAGCCGGCCGCCGCCGTCGACGTCACGTCTGCGAGCAGGGCGGGGCGCATCCAGCGACGTGTCAGCGTGGCACAGGGCCCCCGTGGTTCGCTGATCTGCAGCACACAGTCGCCGACCTGCCAGACGTCGCCGAGGTAGACGCTTCGCTCCGTCAGGCCATCCACGGTCAGATTCTCACCGAACGCACCAAAGCCGTACGCGCTCGCATCCACGTCGGCCGACATACCACGCAGCGCGTCCTGATGCGCGAGCGCGTGCGGGCGCAGCGACTCGTTCCACATCGTGTAGTGCTGTGCGCCATACATCAGCACCGCTTTCATGGGGCCGCCGTGATGCTTCTTCTCCTTCTGCGCATCTCCCTCCAGGCCGAGCCGTCCGATCATGATCGGTGCATCAATCGCGGCTTTCACGATGGCCGAGCGCCACATGGTGATCGGGCCATCCGGCTTGCGCGCTGAGCGTAGTGCGCGAATCGGGCCGGCGAATACGGCGCACACACTTGCCGGTTCCCCGGTCGTGGCAGCTGGAGACGTCATCATTGCTGCGGAAGGTAACCCGAGAGGCGGAGTCTGCTTCAGAAGCCGTGCCCCCGGGCCGACCATTCGAGTGGTGACGCGGAGCACCGCTGGCGAAGTCCGCGTACAGCACTCCACATTCTGCGCACCTCGCTCGACCCACAATCCAGAAACCACTGCACATGTCGGAACAGAGCTTCCTCGGCCAGGTGCATCGCGCCTTTGATGCAGCTGCGACCTTCACGAAGCATCCGCAGGCGCTTCTCAATCAGATCAAGGAGTGCAACGCCGTCTATCGCGTCACATTCCCCATCCTGCGCGACGATGGCACGATCAAGACGATCGTCGGCTGGCGCGCCGAGCACAGTCATCACAAGCTGCCGACCAAAGGCGGTATCCGCTACGCGATCAATGTGAACGAAGATGAAGTGATGGCGCTCGCCTCACTGATGACGTACAAGTGCGCAGTGGTGGACGTCCCGTTCGGTGGCGCGAAGGGCGGGATCAAGATCAATCGCAAGGAATTCAGCGAGCACGAACTCGAACGGATCACGCGCCGATACACGTTCGAACTCTGGAAGAAGAACTTCATCGGTCCCGGCGTCGACGTCCCGGCGCCTGACTACGGCACGTCCAGCAAGGAAATGGCCTGGATCGCCGACACCTACGCACAACTCGCCGTCGGTGATCTGAACGCCATGGCCTGCGTGACCGCAAAGCCCATCGCACAGGGGGGCATTCGCGGTCGCACGGAAGCAACCGGGCGTGGCATCTTCTTCGGTATCCGCGAAGCGTGTGACAACGCCGACGACATGCGCGCGATCGGCCTCACCAAAGGTCTCGAGGGTAAGCGATTCATCGTACAGGGGCTCGGCAACGTCGGCTACCATGCGGCGAAGTTCGTGATCGACGGAGGCGGTGTTCTCGTCGCGGTCGCCGAATACGACGGGTCGCTGCACGACGAGAAGGGCATCGACCTGCCGGCGTTGATGGCGTTCCGGACGGAGCATGGCACGATGAAGGGATTCCCGGGCGCGACGTACTACGCTGAATCCCGCGCCGCACTCGAGCTGCCGTGCGACATCCTGATTCCTGCGGCACTCGAAGGGCAGATCACGGCGGAGAACGCACCGCGTATTCAGGCGAAGATGGTCGCCGAGGGCGCGAACGGTCCGACGACCTTCGAGGCAGACGGTATTCTGCATCAGCGTGGCGTGATGGTGCTGGCCGACATGTTCCTGAACGCCGGGGGCGTCACGGTCAGCTACTTCGAGTGGCTCAAGAATCTGTCGCATGTGCGCTTTGGGCGCATGGAGAAGCGCTTCGAGGAAACGGCGTTCAAGAACGTGCTGCGCGCCGTCGAGGATCTGACCGGGAAGACGCTCGGCGAGGAGCGCATGGCGAAGCTGGCACACGGCGCGGATGAAGCGGATCTGGTGAACTCTGGACTCGAGGACACGATGATCTCGGCCTGGAATCAGGTTCGCGAGACGTGGCTGCAGCACGGCAAGACGACCGACATCCGGACCGCGGCTTTCATCAGCGCGATCAACAAGGTCGCTGTCAGCTATCAGGATTTGGGTATCTTCCCCTGAGGTGAAAGGGGGCTCCACTTCAGGTAGCGAGCGCGACCGTGAAAACGGACCGCGCTCGCCCTGTCGGCGCCACGCCTGTCGGAGATAGCTTCCGCTGCGTGAAACGCCCCCCTCTCTTCTATCGCGAATCGCATGGTATCCGCGTGACGGTGCGTCCGGTGTTTCTCCCGGCGCAATCGCAACCGGCACATGCACAGTTCGTGTTCGCGTACTTCGTGCGACTCGAAAACGTCGGGGACCAGGCCGCGCAACTGCTCTCGCGCAAATGGTTGATCCACGATTCCGTCGGCGATGGTGAGGATACGGAAGTCGAGGGCGAGGGCGTCGTGGGCGAACTGCCCGTGATCGCACCCGGCCACATCCACGAGTACCAGAGCTTCTGTGTGCTGAAGTCGCCGAGTGGGTACATGGAAGGCCAGTATTTCTTCCGACGGGCGGACAAGACCCGCTTTGCGTCCGACATTCCACGGTTCGTGCTCGATGCGGAGAATGCGCTGGGGCCAACGTCATAGTTGGCCACGTGCGCCCCGCAACAACAACGGACCGTCACCGCGATACGCAGTGACGGTCCGTCTGCCTTCAACGCCAGCTCGACACGATCGCGAGCCGACGGCCTGGACAACTAACTAAATCAGGCGACGGTCTTGTGACCGTTTGCCCAGGTCGAGCCGGCGGAAGGACTGCGACTGGCCATGGGATCACCTCCTCAAGAAATGTTGAACGGTGGGCAGAACTGCAGACCGCACGCAGCGGCCGCAGCGAAGAATTAGCATATCGTGCGCCCGCGCGCCATCCCCCGTCCGCTGCCTCAGGTCCTCCACCTATTCTCGGTCAGACTCGACATGTCAGAGCGCTCCTGGTCACCGGTTTTTCTTGCGTCGGATATTCCGCTTCCGGCGGGCGCATACAGCCCCGCCGTGCGCGCAGGCGACTTCCTCTACGTCTCCGGTCAGGTGCCGAAGGATTTGCGTACCGGAGTGTTGGTCGGCACCACAGTCGACGCGCAGGCACATCAGGTCATCAGCAACATCCGTGAGGTCCTCTCGGTCAGCGGTGCGACGCTGCATGATGTCGTCTCCGCGACGATTTACCTCACCGACGAGGACGACTGGGGTACCGTCAACGAGATCTGGAAGGCCGCGCTCACTGCACCTTTCCCGTCACGGACGACCGTCGGCGTCAGGCTGCGCGGGATTCTCGTCGAGATCAGCGTGATCGCGTATCTGCCGCGCTGACGCGACTCACGGCTTCGTCGGGTGATGGCTCTGGTGGGCGGTACTGTCCATGCCCCCGGCCCGATGATCGGAACGCTGGAACTCCACGAACCGCTTGATGGCGGCCATCGCCGTCGAATCGTGCGTGATGATCCATACCTCACCGCCGCGTGGCAGATCGCTCACGCGGTACGTGATCAGACCGCGCCTCGCCGCCATCGTCTTCGTGCCGGGCACGACGCGGCCATGCACGATCGATGGTGACTTGAAGTCGCCGCGGCTGAACGCGCGCGCAATACTCCGCAGGTGTGCGCGGATCGTCACCACGCTGCTCGAATCCGTCGCCTCGGCCGCGGCCATCAGCAGTCGGATGCGCGCGCCGTCGGGCAGCAGGTCGAATTCGTGCGCCGATTTCGTCTGATCGACGCCCATCACGCGCGCGCCGCGTTCCAGCATACCTCTCAACCCCGACTCGCCACTCTTCCGCGTCGAGTCAGCCGCTCGCGCTGAATCCGACTGCGCGTGCAGTGCGACAGTGCAGAGCACCGCCGCGACTCCCACCACGATCCAGCGCGGTGTCGTCACTTGGCAGTCCACGTCGCGCGCAGCCCCTCGACACGCTTCCGGTTGACCCCGAGATCGCTGCGGCCGAGCCGCGACGCTGAGCGCACCTGAATCACACTCGCGACGGAATCGAAGCGGAACTCGACGTCGTCCACGAAGCGCCAGATCAGGCTCTTGGACTCGGCGTGCATGTAGTCGCCGTCGTTTGTGACGATGACGGTCCGCGGCCAGGCGGACACGACACTGGCGAGCCGCGCCATATCGGCGCGGCCGCCAGGTGCCGGGAACGGCGTGACCAGCTTTGCCGTCGGCGTGCCGGATTCCGAACTGACGCAATTCGGCGTCTCCGGGCAGGGCCGAAGCCGTCCGTCGACGAGACGAAGATCCCGCGGACGGGCACCTGAGCAACCGAGCATGGCCCCTCCGAGGATGGCGAGGCGGATGACATGCGAATGCGACGCAGACACAGCGGTGTCTCCAGGAGAGGACACCGCCTCCCGACTCAAAGATGTAACTCGTTGCCTTTCAATTCGTTATACAAACTGACAGTACGGCTCACGCCGTGCAACGCCTTGGTGTCGAGGCGCAGTCCCACGCACTCCCGCGTCGCCTCGAACTGAACGTGAGACCCATCAGGAGCACGCCATGACCCTCCACACGCTTTCCGCCCTTCGCCGAGCGACGCTGCTTGGCCTGGCGGCCGTGTCTCTCGCCGCCTGCAACAACAAACGCGTCAGCCGCGTCGATCCAGCCAGCGTGACGGATCTCTCCGGGCGCTGGAACGACGTCGATTCCAAGCTCGTCGCGAACGCGATGATCGATCAGAGCTTCAGCGGCCCGTGGACCGCGCAGTACGCGTCGGCGCATGGCGGAACGACACCGACGGTGATCATCGGTTCGTTCCGCAACCGCACGCTCGAGCACGTGCCGATCGGCACGTTCGTGAAGGATCTCGAACGCGCCTACGTCAACAGCGGTCGTGTGCGACTCGTCGCCAGCCGCGACGAACGCACGGAAGTGCGCGACGAGCGTGATGATCAGCAGACCAACGCATCCGCTGAGACGCGCGCACGCATTGGCAAGGAGAACGGCGCCAACTACATGCTGCAGGGCGATGTGCAGGCGATCGAGGATGCCGAGGGCCGTGAGAAAGTCGTCTTCTACCAGGTGGACGCGTTCCTCGTCGATCTCGAAAGCAACCAGAAGGTCTGGATCGGGCAGCACAAGATCAAGAAGTACATCGATCGTCGTCGCGTGGGCTGGTAACCAGGAACATGACCATGACATCCACACTCAAGACCAGTCTCGCGCTCGGCGCCGTCGCCGTGCTGGCGGCCTGCAACGGCCCGCGTCGGATCCGCGAAGTCCCGATCCTGATGAACGGTGATCGCACTGCATCGCAGGACCGCATGATCGCGAATGCCGCCGCCGATGGCTACGCGGACAACGCGATGCTGACGCACGCACGAGACAGCGTGTACGCGAAGGCCGTCGCCACCTGTCGCGGTACCATCTGCGCGTCGGTGGTGAAAGGCGAGATCTCCCTCGGCATGACGCCGGCGCAGGCGATGGCTGCCACACGCACCGCGCCGATGGCGTGGACGCTGCGCGAGAGCGGCGCCGCGACGGTGATGGTCCCGCGCACGCTTGGTCAGTCACCGCGTGATGCGACCGGCGAAGTCGTGATGGTGCAGTTCGATGACGAGCGCGTGAACGCCTACAGTTATCGCGAGACGCAGGGCATTCGTGTCGTCAGCGCCGCTGCCGACACCACGATGGAAGGTCGCGCGACGGCAATGGCGGATGCACTGATCCGCGAAGGCGATCAATTCAACGCCGCCGGTGATCGTGCGAAGGCGCTCGACCGCTACGATCGCGCACTCGCACTGAAGCGGGCCGACGCGATGCTCGAATACAAGGTCGCGACGATGCTCGATCTGCAGTTGCGTCCCGTCGAGGCGCAGATCCGCTATCAGCGCTTCCTGCAGTCCCTCGAGATCGAACGGATCCAGGCGCGTGGGCAGGCGAGTGCGCAACTGGCCGATGCGATTGCGCGTGCGCAGCAGCGCCTGATCGTGCTCGAGCGCCAGACGGTCGTACCGGCGGCAGCGCCGTCGAGCGTTCCGCCCGCGCCGCGAACGGTCACGCCGCCTGATTCCGTACCGACGTCGCACGAGTAGCCGATAGCGTGACTGGCGCGCGCGCCGCAACACTGCGTGCCGCGCGCGCCATGTTCGATCTCCTGATGCATCCCGACGTGTTCAGACTGTTCGACCGCTGAGACTCCCCGTCATGCGCCGTTCGCTTCTCCTGTTCGTCATGCTCGCGCCGTTCACAGCGTGTACCACGCTGTCGAATACGGCGCGCAGTTATCTGACGGCGCCTGACGGCCTGCAGATCGACGATGACCGTGTGCGCGCGCTGCTGCAGCGTGGCATGGCTGACTCGGCGCTGCGCGTCGTGAGCAACCGGAAATCGCCACTCAGCCCCGACGATCGCCTGCTGCGACTGCTCTACCAGGGTACTGCAGCGCGCTACGCCGGTCGCGAGCGCGAGGCGGGAGCGTTCTTCGATCAGGCGTTTGCCGTGAGCGAGGATCGGTTCACCAAGAGTATCAGTCGGACGGCAGCGGCGCTGGTCACGAATGACTATGCGCTGCCGTACACCGCCGGACAGAATGAGCGACTGCTGCTGCACTACAACGCGCTGCTGGCGTGGAGTGCGACGGGCGACGCCGATGCCGCGGCCGTCGAGGCGCGCCGGCTGGTGGCGCTGCTGGCGAACATCGGCGAGCCGGATGACAACGAGCGGCCGATGCGTGCGATGATGCATGCGCTCGCCTCGGCGGTTTTCGAACAGTCGGGCGACTGGAACGACGCCGATGTGGCGCGACGCAATGCGATTCGCCTCGGCGCAGGCCTCGACAGCGCGTGGCGTGCACCGCCGGATTCGTTCGGTGACGTCGTCGTGCTGGTCGAACGCGGCGATGTGGCGCACAAAGTGGCCGTTGGACTGAGTGTGCCGATCTTCGCGGGCGAGGACCTGAACGCGAGCGACGGGCGATTCGCCGCGCAGCGCATGCTGGCCGATATCGGTTCGCTGCGCAACGGTGGCGTGTGGTGGGACGATGCGCCGTCGTGGCGCTTCTCCGACACGCGCTACGGTCCGTATCGCGGCGCGCGCGCCAGCTACCTCCTCGACATGAGCTGGCCGGTACTGCGACGGTCATGGACCGGCGGTCGTGGACCCGTACAGGTCGTGACGGAAGACAACGTGGTCGGCGCGACGTTGCTCAATGCGAGCCTCAGCGATGCGATCGCCTCGGACTATCGGCGTGACCGCAGCGCGATCATCACGCGAACGGTCGCGCGCGCCGTCACGAAGTACGTCGCAGCGAAGGCGTTCGAGGCCGCAGCTGAGGCGGCCGCGAAGAAGTCGTCGGAGGATAAGGACAAGAAAAAGAAGAAGCGGGATGACGATGCCGCGCGCACGGCCGGCATGATGGCCCGCTTCTTCACGAATGCGACGACGACGCTGCTCGAGCGCGCCGACACGCGTGCCTGGACACTGTTGCCGGCGAACGTGTCGATGGTGCGCATGCGCATCCCCGCCGGCACGCACGAGTTGCTCGTGGATGCGGCGGGGCTGCGCCAACTCAGCCTGCCCAACGTGGTCGTCCGGGGTGGGCGGACGACGGTGGTGTCAGCGCGGCTCTGGCGAGAGCTCAGCGAGGGAATCCGCTCGGTGGTCGAGCGCGCTCCCGCCAATCAGGCCGCGCCACAGCGCTGATTTGAACGAGGGGAGGGACGGTTCGACGTCGATCAGCGCGCGGAGCAGGGCGGCTGGTCCATCGAGCACGAGCCCTTCGTCCGCACAGTCTTCGAACGCCTCTTCGAGCGCACTGTCATCAGCGAGCATGGCGCCCCCTGGCAGCGGTGGAGCGTGGATACTCGATGCGCGCGGGCTTCGGTCGGCGCCAGTGCTGCAGCAGGACAGCTGGGGCCAGCAGGGTGATGGTCACCACGAAAGCCACTGCAGTCATCTGTGCCTCTGGACGCTGGGAGTTCTCCAAGGCTGCCACGTGAGTGCGGCCGCCTGGTCACTCCGCGCAAGTTTCGGCTGACTGGGCTGGACCTTGAATCCGGTCCGGGAGCGCCGTCGGTGCACGGGGCCTACAGGCGTTAGACGCGCCGATTCGGGACTGGTAATGTCCTCGCCTGTTTACGCGGTGCGCTGCCTCGAAATGGTGTGGCTTGGCGGTGGGGCGGTGGCATCCTGGGGGGCGGGAGAACACCGAGAACACTGAGTGTGCCATGCGCGAGCCTGCGGTGCGGCGCGATTCAGTTCGAGGTCTTTGTGGGTGTGCACTCCCGGGGAGGTACGCGTGCGCGATTCCTTTTTTTCTCCGCCCTCTGTGGATGCCGAAGCGTCGTCTGGTCGCCAACTCGCGCGTGACCCACTCATGCGGCGGGTGATCGGGTGCGCGATTGAGGTGCATAGGACGCTGGGTCCGGGGCTGCTTGAATCGGCATACGGCCACTGCCTCGCATATGAGTTAATAGAGGCGGGGATACGCTACCGCGCGCAGGTCCCGATTCCGATCAGATACAAGCGGATCGAAGTCGCGCGAGCATATCGCATCGATCTGATCGTCGAGGACCGCATCATCCTCGAAATGAAAAGCGTTGACCGCCTCACAACTGTGCATCAGGCACAGTGCTCACGTAGATGCGCATGACGGGTATCACAACCGGATACCTGCTGAACTTCAACGTCTACCGGCTGACCGACGGCATCCGACGCCTCGTGCTGTAGGCACACGAACCCGCACCGATCCAACCAAGAACTGTGAGGCGCGCCGCGAGACAGCGGCCGACGACGCTACTCGGTGTTCTCAGTGTTCTCCCGCCCCGCACGAAGTCACCGACGCCACTCCGCGCGCTGATGTGCCGCAGCCACTGTATCTTCAGACGTGACTGACACTCCCAAAAAACACGTTGTGATCGTAGGCGCCGGCGCCGCTGGAACGATGGCTGCGATCTTCGCCGCGCGCGCCGGCGCTGACGTCACCCTCCTCGAGCGCACGAAGGACGGCGGCCGCAAGATCCTCATCAGCGGCGGCGGACGCTGCAACGTGCTGCCGTCACGCGTGGACGAGGCGCGGTTCGTCACCGCATCGTCGCCCAATATCCTGCGCAAGATCATCCGTTCCTGGCCGCTCGCCGAACAGATCGCGTTCTTCGAGCACGACCTCGGTATTCCGCTCGAGCACGAGGAGGAATCGCTCAAGCTCTTCCCCGCATCGCACAAGGCGCGCGATGTCCGAGACGGGCTGCTGGCCTGCGCGGAGCGTGATGGCGTGTCGCTCGTCATGGAAACCAGTGTTGCCGACATCACGCCAGTCGGGGTGCGCTGGGAGGTGTCCTGCGACGATGGCCGCACATTCGACGCCGATGCTGTCATCGTCGCCACCGGCGGTCTCTCCGTGCCGAACACCGGCAGTGATGGACGAGGCCTCTCCATTCTGCGGCGGCTCGGCCACACCATGCATCCCACCTACGCCGCGCTCACACCCATCACCGTCGAGCCGAACGACTTCACCGACCTCGCGGGCATCTCGCTGAGCGTGACCATGTCGGCGAAGGCCGGCAGCGACACTGCACAGGCCACCGGTGGCTTTCTGTTCACCCACCGCGGCTACAGCGGTCCGTCGGTGCTGAACGTGTCGCACGTCGCGGTGCGCTCGCGCGCGACGGGCGGCGAGCGCGCGGCACTCTCGGTGCGCTGGACGGCGCTCGGCGACGACGACTGGAGCGCCCGGCTCCAGCCACACGGCGCGCGGACCGTGTCCGGTGCGGTGCGTGCCGAACTGCCGGAGCGGCTCGCAGCAGTGCTCATCGCGCGCGCCGGCGTTGATCCATTGCGCGTGCTGAGTGACTTGCGACGTGACGAACGCCTGCGCCTGATCGAGACACTGGTACGCGGGGAGTTGCCTTGGGCGGGGGACGAGGGCTACAAGAAGGCCGAAGTCACCGGCGGCGGCGTGAGTCTCGCCGAGATCGACTCCCGGACCATGGAGAGTCGGAAGCACCCCGGCCTGTTCCTCTGCGGCGAGGTGCTCGATGCCTTCGGCCCGATCGGTGGCTACAACTTTCTGTGGGCCTGGGCGACAGGACGCGCGGCCGGCGCGAGCGCCGCGCGGCGCTGACGTTCGCGCGCCAACTGGCGCCCTCACGCGGGCGAGAGTCTCGTCAATCAGCTTCCGCACCGTACCGTCTCGATGGACAACT
>JBBRLZ010000035.1:0-44980 GCA_038231095.1 Gemmatimonadales bacterium | reverse complement strand
CCACTCACCGAGCCGCCGCATGTGTAGCCACAACGCGCAGCGAGCGTCGCCACTCCGGCACCACGACCACCGCCCGCGCGCACCACCGCGACGTTTACACCCCGCTCCCGCGATAGGAGGCGGGCCCGTGCCACGCCGCGCACACCGATGCCGCGATCAGCACACAAAGACACCAATAAGGCGACCTAACGAGTATTCGACAGAAAATAATACCAATGGTCGTATTCTGCAGAACATAAACCGCACGCGCCAGCTGCGATAGACGGCGCAACCCTACCCAATCATCGAAAGCGTAAACGTAGGCAAGCCAACGGTTTAGCCCATACGCTCGTAAGCCGAACGGCGCGCGGATGACTGAATATGTCTGTATAGCACGGAAATCAGCCGAGCGTCTGCGAGAGAGCTACGTCGCCCGTCGCGTACCGAGCGCTCGGTCACCGCGAGGACGAACTCGAAAGGTGAGTCTCCTGCCCGCCAGGAGACGGCGTGTCGCGCAATGCACGCCATTGGAAAGGCCGGCGCCGGAAGTGCAGCCACGTCACGCGCGCTGCACGCCGCCGCACACATGCCCTTGCGCAGGTCAGACCGCTCGCTCGCCGAGCAGCAGTGTCTTCCTCAACCGCCCCAACGTCCGCGTGAACACTGCCGCGTCGCCCGTACCCGCGCCCACGATCAGCGACCCCTCAATCCTGATCACCGCATCCTCCGCCCGCTCCTTCGCAACCGCGCGCGGTACGCCCGCCTCTTCGCACAACTGCTGGATCGCGCGGATCAACGCCCGGAATACCGCAGTCAACGGCGTACGAAACCCATCCGCATCCACGCTCGCACACAACCGCTCCAGCAGACACGGCTTCCGCCCTTCGTCGTAGAACACCGTCAGCGTCCGCAGCATCGCCTCGAGCCGCGCCCGCGGCGTGCCGGCGCCACGCATCGGCGCCAGTAATTCGCGCTCGAGATTCACCGACATGTGCGCCATCACCTGCGCCGCCATGTCCGCTTTGCCGCGAGGGAAGTGATGATAGAGGCTCGACTTGCCAAGCCCCGTCACCGCCGACAACTCCGCCAGTGACGCGCCGTCGTAGCCGTCGCGGCGGAAGGTGTCCATCAAACGATCGAGAATCTGCGACTTCGAATTCGTGGCACCAGGCATGCGCGACGATGACGTGAAGGGATCAGCCAGCTGATGACGACGATGACAGTTGCTTCAGGCGTTCGATCTCGGCCTCGAGCTCGACGATCCGGCGGTGCAGCGGCGCCGACGCAACCTGCACCTCCGCCTCCGTGAACCGCGGCGTGATGTGCTGCGGACAGTTCCAGTCGAACGCCGCGACGTCGATACGGATGGAGCGCTCCACCTTCGCCCCGTAGCCTGGCGTGTGCAACTGCTTCGCAAACTCGGGGTCGTTCACGACCGACATCGTGCCGTACACCTTGAGCCGACGCTTGCGCGGGTAGTCCATCAGGAAGAGCGACACGCGAGCATTCACGCTCGTGTTACCAAGCGTCACGTACTGCTTGTTGCCACGAAAATCGGCAAAGCCGAGCGTGTGATCGTCGAGCACGCGCAGAAACCCAGCAGGCCCGCCACGGTGCTGCATGTACGGCCAGCCGGTTTCCGAGACCGAGGCGATGTAGAAGCTGTCGCGCGACGCGATGAATGCCGCCTCGGTCGGGCCGAGGCGGTCGTTCACCACCTCACCGTCGCCACCGTCGTAGCGATCGACGCCCTCGGCTTCCAGCCGCGCGGCGTGCACGGCCGGCGTGGTTGCGATTTCGAGGTAGCGATGACGCATGGCGCCCTCCGAAAAGATTAGGTGACAGATGCAAACCGAACGATCGGTACAGAGTACGTTAGCCGGCCGGTCAAGGCTGTGAACGGAAGCACAACGGCCCGCCCATCACTGCGATGGACGGGCCGTTCGACATGCACGAGCAACGTCCGGAGAACCTCACCCCTTCGCCGCACCTCGCTTCGCCAGCAGCAGGAACACTCCACCCGTCGCCAGCATCACCACACCCCAGATCAGGTTGATGTTCATCCCGCCCGACTTCACGTACATCTCCGTATTGCTCCCCGTCGCCAGCCCATACCCGGCCAGCATGATCCCCAGTACCGAGAACAATCCGCCGATCGGCAATCGCAGATCGAGTGAGGCTTCTCCACTCATGTGATGGCTCCGGTCAGAGGAAGATGATGTTCAGCAGCGCCGTCGCAGCCAGCACGGCAATGGCGAACGTGAGCGGTCGCTTGAAGAACGGAATGTCCGTGTCCACCGGCTTGTCCGTGAGTGAATACACCAGTCCCTTCAACTCCGACTCGGGACGGGGCTTGGTCGCAAGACTGATGATCACGCTCACGACAACGCACGTCGAAAAGGCAACGATCGCCGTCCAGAAGGTCTGCGCCAGCTCGCTCGGATACGTGTGCATCACAGCGAAGAACCCACCCTTCACGCCAGGCACTGAACCGTTCGGCAGCGTCAATCCATGATGCAGCATCGCGCCGCTCATGCCGGCGGCCAGCCCCCAGAACGCACCGTGACCGGTCGCCCGCTTCCAGAACATGCCGAGGGCGAACGTCGCGAACAGCGGCGCATTCACGAACGCGAAGACGAGCTGCAGGATCTCCATGATGTTGTTGAAGGCGCCAGCCACATACGCCGCCGCAATCGACAACAGAATGCCACCCACCGTCGCGGCACGACCCATCCACAGATAGTGCTCGTCGCTCGCGCCCTTCTTGATGTGGCTCTGATAAATGTCGTACGTCCACACGGTGTTGAACGCCGTCACGTTGCCGGCCATGCCCGACATGAAGCTCGCCAGCAGCGCCGTCAGGCCGAGTCCGAGCATGCCCTCCGGAAACAGCTTGATCAGCAGCATCGGCGTCGCGAGATCGAAATCCATCACCGCCTTGCCTGCAGCGTCGAGCATCGGCTGACCGGCCGAATTCATCTTGGCCGGAATGATGCCGCCTGCCGCACCAGTCAGTGCCAGCGCGATCATGCCCGGTAGAATCACGAGGAACGGGAAGAACATCTTCGGCACCGCGGCAATCAGCGGCGTACGACGCGCCGCGATCATGCTGTCGGCCGCCATCGCGCGCTGCACCACGAGGAAGTCCGTACACCAGTATCCGAAGCTCAGCACGAAGCCAAGCCCCATCACTAACCCGAACCACTCCACGCCTAAGGGATTGGTCGCGGTGTTCGTCATGCCTTGCCACGCGTGCGTGTAGGCGCCCGCGGCCTGACCATGCTCAACCGCGGTCACGCTCAACCGCGCCGTCAGTCCACTCCAGCCGCCAACCTGCTTGAGGCCGAGAAACACGAGCGGTGCAAAGCCGAACGCGATCATGAAGAACTGCAGCACTTCGTTGTAGATCGCACTCGTCAGTCCGCCCGCGAACACGTACGCCAGCACGATCACGGCACTCACCAGCACGCTGACGTCGAAGCTCCAGCCGAGCAGCAGGTTGAAGAGCTTGCCCATCGCGTACATCGAGATGCCCGACGAGAACACGGTCATCACGGCAAAGCTGAGCGCATTCAACGTGCGGGTCTTTTCGTCGAATCGCAGCTTCAGATATTCCGGCACGCTGCGGGCGCGCGAGCCGTAGTAGAACGGCATCATGAACAGCGCCACGAATACCATCGCCGGGATCGCGCCGATCCAGTAGAAGTGCGCGGTGGCAATGCCGTACTTCGCACCCGACGCGCCCATGCCGATTACTTCCTGCGCGCCAAGGTTGGCGGAGAGGAAGGCGAGACCGGTGACCCACGGCGGCAGCGAGCGGCCCGACTGAAAGAAGTCGGAACTGGTCTTCGTACTCCGGCGCAGCGCAAAGCCGATGCCGAGCACGAACACGAAGTACATGGCCATCACGGCGTAGTCGATCGCCGTCAGATGGGTAATCGGGGCGAGATCCACGAGGGCTCCACGGAGCGCCGGCATCCGGCGGAAGAGGGGCGGGGGGCGCAAACGTCACCTGAGGACGCCGGTCACGATGGCGTCTAACGCGATCATCCTATCCACCGTACCTCGTCTTTGCACGTCACCGGACCCGGGCGGTATCCGAAACGCGGTCCCCCTGAAAGATTTCGCGCGTCCGAGGCGCCCCTCAGGGGCGGCCACACTGGATTGGCTCTCCTCCACGCCCCCGTATGGACTCTTCAAAGGTTACCCGGCGCGATTTCGTCGCCGGCGGTGCCACCGTCGCTCTCGGTGCGCTCATCGCGCCTCCCATGATCGTACCGCGGCACGTACTCGGCCGCGGATATCAGGCGCCGAGCGACACGCTCAACATCGCCTACGTCGGTGCCGGTGGCATGGGCATGTCGAACTGGTCGCAGATGCTCACCGAACGCACGGTCGCCATCTGCGACGTGGATATGGCGTACGTCGAGAAGTCGATCGCCGGCCGCAATCGTCAGAACGGGCCGCTGGTCCCGCCGGCAGGCATGTCGGCCGACGATGCGAAGGCGTGGGTCGCGCGCCGCACCGCGGCAGCACAGGCGAACATGACGTCCGGGCAGAAGATCCAGGAGCACTACACGAAGGCTGCGAAGTATGCGGACTATCGCGAGATGTTCGACAAGCAGAAGGACATCGACGCCGTCGTCGTCGCGACGCCCGATCACATGCACGCCATGATCGCGTTGCGTGCGATGCAGGCGAAGAAGCATGTCTACGTGCAGAAGCCGCTCACCTACTCGGTGATGGAAGCGCGCGCGCTGTCAAAGGCCGCGCGTGACACGAAGGTGGTCACGCAGATGGGCAATCAAGGCCATTCGTCAGAAGGCACGCGTCGCATCAAGGAAATCATCGCCAGCGGTGTCCTCGGCACGATCAGCGATGTGTACATCTGGACCGATCGTCCGCACGGCTGGTGGCCGCAGGGTGTGCCGCGGCCGACACCCGCCACACCGGCCACACCGCCGGCGTCGCTGAACTGGGATCTGTTCGTCGGCGCGGTGCCGATGGTGCCGTACGACGCGGCGTATCACCCATTCGCGTGGCGTGGATGGGTGGACTTCGGCGTCAGTGCGATCGGCGACATGGGTGCGCACCTCATCGATCAACCGTTCTATGCGCTCGAACTCGGCATGCCGACCAGCATCGCCGCATCGTCCACGCAATGGGGCGGCGACCAGAAGAATCCGTCGTCGTATCCGCTGTCGACGACCGTCGAGTACGAATTTGCGGCGAGCACCGACCGTCCCGGTGTGAAGCTGCACTGGTACGACGGTGGCATTCTTCCGCACCGACCGGCCATGCTGCCCGATGACGTCACGCTTGGCGGCGACGGCGGCGGGATCTTCGTCGGCAGCAAGGGCATCATGCTGTATGGCACCTACGGTGCCAATCCGCGCGTCTTTCCCGCGTCGCTGCAGGCGGACATCGAGCGCGTGCCGAAGACCATCCAGCGCATTACGACGTCGCACGAGATGAACTGGGTGGACGCATGCAAGGGGAAGAATGCGGCCAGCTCACCATTCGAGTACGCGGCGCCACTGACCGAGGTCATGCTGCTCGGCCTCGTCGCACTGAAGGCCGGTCAGGGTAGGAAGATTCTGTACGATGGCGCCAACATGCGCGTGACGAATGTGCCCGAGGCGAATGCCTTCCTGACGCGTGAGTATCGCTCGGGATGGAGTCTGTCGTGAGTGCGCGAATCCAGGCAGCATGAGTCAGCGACTCGGTGTCGGATTCGTCGGTAGCGGATTCAACACGCGCTTTCACATTCAGGCGTTCCGCGGCGTGCGGGACGCCGATGTGCTTGGCGTGTGGAGTCCGAGCCGCGAACGGTCTGAGAGTGCCGCAGCGCTCGCGCGGTCCCTCGATGTAGGACATGCGAAGGCGTACGGGTCGATCACCGAGATGGTGGCCGACCCGGCGATCGAGGCGATCTGGCTCAGTGGTCCGAATCAGGCGCGCATCGAAAACGTCGAGGAGATCGTGAATGCGATCGCGAGCGGCAAAGGCACGTTGCGCGGCCTCGCGTGCGAGAAGCCGTTGGCGCGCAACGTCGCTGAAGCGACGCGCGTCTGCGCGCTCGTGGACAGCGTTGGCCTGAAGACCGGCTACCTCGAGAATCAACTGTTCACGCCGCACACCGAGACTGGCCACAAGCTGCTCTGGGCGCGCGGTGCGTCGGTCACTGGCAGGCCATATCTCGCACGTGCCGCAGAAGAACACAGCGGTCCGCATTCGCCATGGTTCTGGACCGGCGCATTGCAGGGCGGTGGTACGCTCACCGACATGATGTGTCACTCGGGATTGCTGATCCGCCATCTGCTGACGAAACCGGGCGAGCCGCTCGCCACGGTGCAGCCGGTGAAGATCACGGCGCACATCGCGAGCCTGAAGTGGTCGCGACCGCACTACGCGAAGGTGTTGTCGGAGGACATGAAGGTGCCGCTCGACTACACGAAGACGCCATCGGAAGATTTCGCCAGCATGCATGTCGAGTTCCGCACCAGCGACGGCTACACCGTACTTGGTGAAGCGACGACGTCGTGGAGCTATGTCGGCCCGGGCCTGCGCCTCTCGGCGGAGTTGCTCGGTCCGGAATATTCGATGAAGTGGAACTCGCTCGACTCTGGACTGAACCTGTTCTTCTCGCGCGAAGTGCGCGGCAAGGTGGGCGAGGATCTGGTCGAGAAGCAGCAGGCCGAAACCGGCGGGATGCCGGTGGTTCCAGCGGAGCCGGTGGCCTACGGGTATGAAGCAGAAGATCGTCACTTTACCCGCGTGTTCCTCGGTCTCGAGGAACCGCGCCTCACTTTTGCCGATGGACTCGACGTCGTGAAGATGCTGATGACTGCGTACCAGAGTGCAGAGCAGGGCCGAACGCTCGATTTCCCGGGCGAGAATCTCGACACGTTCACGTCTGCGGTGTCGCGCTACGAGTGGAAGCGCTGATGCGAAGCGCACAGAGTCGTGTCGTCGCCGCCGTGTGCAGTGCCGTCGTGCTGTCGGCGTGCAGCAAGGATTCAAAGGCCGGCGGCGCGGGTGATTCATCCGCCGCCACAGTGGCCGCCGCCGCGAAGCCGCAGACCACGAAGGGAGATCTGCCCGTGTCGACAACCGTCGTCTGGACACCATTGCTCGACGCCGGCATGACGCAGTGGCGTGCCTGGAAGAGCGACACGATGGCGGCCGGCTGGGCCTTCGGGGCCGACAGTGTGCTCGTCAAGACCGGCTCCGCCGACGACATCGAGACGCGCACGCAGTACGCGAACTTCGAGCTGGAGTTCGACTGGAAGGTGGTCGAAGCCGGCAATGCCGGCGTCTTTTATCGCGTCACTGAGGAGTACGACAAGCCGTATTGGAGCGGCCCGGAATACCAGCTGCTCGATGACGTGAAGGCACCGGATGCCAAGTTTCCGGATCACACCGCTGCCTCGGCGTACGCCGTGTACGCCGCGAAGCCCGGCGTCACCAAGCCTGCCGGCGAATGGAACAGCGCGCGCATCGTGGTCGCCGGCAACTTCGTGGAGCACTGGCTCAACGGACAGCAGGTCGTCCAGTATCAGCTCACCGGTGCCGAGTGGACCGCGAAGGTGAAGGCCAGCAAGTTCGCGGAATATCCGAATTATGGTCTCGCCAGGCGAGGCTTCATCTCGATCCAGGGTGACCACTCTGGACAGCTCAGCATCCGTGCGATGCGCATCCGGGAACTGCCATGACCGCCGCCACCGCTGGCCACAGCGCAATCCGCACTCGCCTCTCGGTGATGATGTTCGTGCAGTACTTCATCTACGGGTCGTGGCTGGTGACGATGGGCACCTTCCTCGGCAGCGCACTGAAGGCCTCCGGCACCGACATCGGCTTCGTGTACTCCCTGCCGGCGATGGCGGCGATCCTCTCGCCCTTTCTGGTGGGCATGATCGCCGACCGGTTCTTCGCCACGCAGAAGGTGCTCGCGTTCCTGCATCTCGTCGGAGCCGCGCTGCTCTACTACGCGACGATCCAGCCGTCGGTGAAGGGGTTCTGGCCGCTCTTCCTGCTCTACACGCTCTGCTACATGCCGACGCTCGCGCTGACCAACGCGCTGGCGTTCGATCACATGGATGATCCCACGAAGGAGTTCCCGCGCATTCGCGTGCTCGGCACGATCGGCTTCATCGCGGCGGGCCTGATCATCGGGCAACTGCATGCGGATGCCACCGCGCTGCCACTGCAGATCGGTGCCGGGGCCTCGGTGCTGATGGCGATCTTCTGCCTCACGCTGCCGCACACGCCGCCGCACAACGCCGGCAAGGCGCTGTCGGCGCGCGACGTCCTCGGCCTCGATGCACTCGCGCTGCTCAAGGATCGGTCGTTCGCCGTCTTCGTGCTCGGCTCGTTCCTGCTCTGCATCCCGCTGCAGTTCTACTACACCTTCGCCAATCCCTTTCTGAATGAGATCGGCGTGCAGGGCGCGGCCGGCGTGATGACGATCGGTCAGATGTCCGAAATCGGCTTCATGCTGCTGATGCCGTGGTTCTTCGTGCGCCTCGGCATCAAGAAACTGCTGCTGATCGGCATGGCGACGTGGACGTTCCGGTATCTGCTGTTCGCGTACGCCAACAGCGCGTCGGGCCCGGTGATGCCGATGATCTATCTCGGGCTGCTGGTGCACGGCGTCTGCTACGACTTCTTCTTCGTCACTGGCCAGATCTACGTCGACCAGCAGGCCGATATCCGCATTCGTGCCGCGGCACAGGGGTTCATCGCGCTCGTCACGCTCGGCGCCGGTCAGCTGATCGGCTCATGGCTCTGCGGCATCGTGGTCGATGCCAACGTGATCGCCGCCACCACGACAGGTGGTGCCGTCACGCACGACTGGACGAAGATCTGGTTCGTGCCGGCGATGGGCGCACTCGGTGTCCTGCTGATCTTCGCGGCGTTGTTCAAGGTGAAGCCCGCCACGGGAGCCGTGCCCGTGACAGCCTGAGACCCTTCTGCCGATGACCATCAGCAGCACGCCGGCGGTCATCGGCCCGTTTCCCTACGCGCGTCGGGCAACGGGGCTGCCAGCAATAAGATATGTTATTATCATCTAGGCCAGTTCGTCTCTTCGCTGGCGATTGGCGACCCGGAATCGCGCCACCCCGGATACGGGGTGAGCGCGTTTTTCGCAGGATGGCGTCAGTCCCGAAGTCATGGGGCGCGCCGGATCAGACGTGGGCATCGAGGACGACCGGATGGGCATCGAAAGGAACGAGACAACACCATCGTTACTGCCCGTCGATCATCCCCGTGGTCGCGCGCGCACGAGCGCCCGCGCACGGCACACGACCGTCCTCGCGCCTTCATCCTCCGTTGACACGCTCGCTGCGGTGACGGCGCTCGCGTCGCTCATCTCGCGCTACGCGCTCGACGACGATGTGACAGTCCAGCTCTCGGCGCGCGCGGTGGCCGTGCTGACCGAGTTGCGACCCGCGGCTGACGGCGGCAACGGCATGCTCGTCACGATCGCGATGGGCGAGGAGCCGGACCTGCAGACCGCGGCGAGGCGGCTCACTGCGGCAATCGCGGCGGCCCGCGCGAGTGGCAGTGTCGGTGACGCAACGATCGCGATCGATGTCGGTGCGCCGATGCCGAGCGCCGCCGGTCCCGAGTTTTCGGTGTGCCTGACTCCGGGCGACGATGGACTCCGGTGCACGATCGACAGTGATCCATCGCTGTTCGATCCTTCGACCGTGGAGCGATTCGCGACGTGTTACAGCCGGCTACTGAAGGCTGCGCTCGCCGACCCGGCAGTGCCGCTGGAGCGGCTGCCGCTACTCGATGACGCCGAACGGCAGTTGATCGTGCACGGTTGGAACGCAACGGCCGAGCCCCGCCAAGGCGTGCAGGTCATTCACCGGCTGATCGAGGCGCAGGTCGCGCGGACACCCGACGCGGTCGCGGTGGAGTTCGAGGGGCAAACGCTGACATACAGACAGCTGAATGCACGGGCAAATGGGCTCGCGCGTTCGCTGTGCGAGCGCAGAGTCGGCACCGGCGCCACGGTGGGCGTTTGCTTCGAACGGTCGCTCGAGTTGCTCGTTGCGGTGCTCGCGATCCACAAGTCAGGGGCGGCCTTTCTGCCGCTCGACCCGGAGCTTCCAGCCGAGCGCCTGTCGTTCATGCTGCGCGACGCTGCCACGCACCTCGTCCTCACGCATCGCGAGGTTGCGGCGGTGGTCAAGTCCATTGCGGATGATGCGTCGGTGATGCTGATGCACGTCGAGCGTCACGCGGTGGAGCGCACGGATACTGCGCCGAATCTCGGCGATCGGTGCACGCCGGAGGATCTCGCGTACGTGATGTACACGTCGGGGTCCACCGGGCGGCCGAAGGGCGTGCTGATCCGACATCGTTCGCTGTGCAATCACGCACTCTGGTTCTCGTCGCGTCTCGACATCTCGCCAGCCGACCGGATTCTGCAGCATGCGTCGATCGGCTTCGATGCGGCGATGGCGGAGCTGTTCGCGCCGCTGGTTGTCGGTGCGACCGTCGTATTTGCCGGCCCGAGAGCGCATCGCGACGTGCTCGGCATTCCGGAGATCGTCCATGGGCTCCGCATCACTGTCGCGCAGATGGTGCCTTCGGCCCTGCGGGTTGCGGTCAGCAGCGATGCGTTTGCGACGTGCACTGGCCTGCGCTACCTCGTGAGCGGTGGCGAGGCGCTCGAGGCATCGCTGGCGTCGCAGGCGCGCCGCGTGCTGCCCGGCCTCCGACTCGGCAACTTCTACGGCCCGACCGAAGCCACTGTCGATGCGTCGAGCTACGAAGTGACGACCGAGGCGGAGGACGGGACGATCATACCGATCGGTCGGCCCGTCACGAACGGATACTGCCGGATCCTCGACCGGCACGACGCCCTCGTCCCCGTCGGCGTTCCTGGTGAGCTGTTCCTCGGCGGACTTGGCCTCGCCGACGGCTATCTCAACCTGCCGGATCGCACCGCTTTCCGCTTCGTCGCAGATCCGTTCCTGCCTGGCGCAACGATGTATCGCACCGGAGACCTCGCACGCTACCAGGCCGACGGCAACATCGAGTACCTCGGGCGCATCGACACACAGGTGAAGCTGCGCGGCTATCGCATCGAGCTGGCCGAGGTCGAGCGGCCGCTCCTGATGGATCGACGCGTGCGCGAGGCGGCTGTCGTACTGCGTGAAGACACCCCGGGTGAACCGCGCCTGGTGGCATACGTCGTGAGAGCTGACGCCGCACTGACGGCGAACCAGATGCGCGACGTGATGCGGTCGCAACTTCCTGCGTACATGCTGCCGGAGGCGTATTGCTTTCTCGACGCGTTGCCCCTCACCGCCAGCGCGAAGCTCGACCGGCGCGCACTGCCGGCCCCCGAGCCAATCGAGTTCGCTCATCGCGACGTCATTGAACTGACCGACCCCGTCGAGCGCAGCCTCCAGGAAATCTGGGAGCGAGTTCTGGGCCAGCGGCCGATCGGGCCGGACGACGACTTCTTCGTGCTCGGCGGGCACTCGCTGAAGGCGATCCGCCTGCTCGCGGAAATCGAGCGTGTGCATGGCATTGCACTGCGTGCGCCGACGCTCTTCGAGGCCCCGACGATTCGCACGCTCGCGGCTCGCCTCAGTGAGACCGTACCGCGCGACGTCACGACGATCATCCCGACGCACCGTACGGGGACCAGGATTCCCCTGTTCTTCGCTCCGGGCGCCGGCGGTGAACTGTTCGTGTTGGATGCGCTGGCGAAGGCGCTCGGCGAGGATCAGCCGATGTATGTCCTCGACATGTACGTCTTTGGCGAGATCCCAATGCCCGGCACCACGCTGACATTGGCTGACATCGCGGCGCGCATGATCACCGACATGCGCGCCATTCAGCCACGTGGCCCGTACCAGCTTGCAGGCTACTCGCTCGGCGGCAACATCGTCTACGAGATCGCCCAGCAACTGCAGCGCGCCGGTGAGGAGATTCGGCTGCTCGCGCTGCTCGACAGCGACGGCCCGGGGTATCCACTGTTGCAGCCCTTCGCGAGCCGCACCATCAGTCATTTGACACATGCGTTTGATCTGAACGCCCTGGATGGACTGCGTTACCTGCGCACCCGGTTCGGTAATGCGTTCCGACTGCTGCGCCGCCCACGCGAGACGGAGCTGAGCCTGTATTCCGACCAGGACGAGTCCAGCATGGTGCCGGCAGAGATGATCGAGGCGCTCGAGCGGCAGCTCAAGCCAGTGCTCGAGGCATGGGAGCGCTACGTCCCGCAATTCTATCCCGGATCGGTGCTCATCATTCGCGCCGAGGTCCGCCTTCAGATGATCGGTGTGATCGATGACGATCCGCAGCTGGGATGGGGAGCGTTGATCGGAGGTGGCGTGCAGCTGGAACCGATCGCGTGCGACCATTTTTCGATCCTGCACGCGGCGAACGCGCGACGTCTCGCATCGATCCTCACGCCACACCTCGATCCGCAACCGATGCCGCGATCAAGAGGTGAGGCTGTGGAACAAGTCGGGGGGGGTATCCGGCACGAGACGGCGACCGCCTGATCAGAGGGCAGCGGCGTTCAAACGCGCCGCGCGGCGCATGACACATCTTGTCGCCAGCCAGTGTTGTTTTCTGGTGCTACTAACTTGACAGCGTGACGAAATCCCGCCGCGCGTTCGCGCTCGATCTCACGCCGCTGCGCACCAGTCGCGATTTCCGCCGTCTCGTCGTCGGTCAGGGCGTCAGCGCGCTCGGGTCGTTCGCGACGATGGTCGCGCTGCCGTATCAGGTCTTCCACCTGACGCACTCGTCGTTCGCCGTCGGCATGCTCGGCGTGGTGGAGTTGGTGCCGCTGCTCTGCGCGGCGCTGCTCGGCGGGGCCTTCGCCGATGCGCATGATCGACGCACGCTGCTCTTGCTCAGCGAAGTCGCGCTCTGTGCCGTGTCACTCGCGCTGGTGGCGAATGCGCTGCTGCCAGACGCGAGCCTTGTCGTGATCTATGTGTGCGCTGCGATTTCGGCGGCGGCGAGCGGCTTTCATCGGCCCGCGCTCGAGGCGCTGACGCCACGACTGATGCCGCGTGAACAGATGCCGGCCGTCTCCGCGATCCGCTCTGCGCTCGGCACGTCCGCGGCGATTGCAGGGCCCGCGCTTGGCGGCGTGCTGATCGCGAGTCGTGGTCTCGCATTCACCTATGCGTTTGATGTCGTCACGTTCGTCGTCTCGCTCATCGCCGTGTCAGGGATCCGCCGTATACCGCCCGCTGCCGATGCGCAGAAGCCGAGCCTCGCGGCGATCCTCGACGGTGTGAAATACGCACGCAGTCGGCAGGAGCTGATGGGGTCGTACCTGATCGACTTCAACGCGATGCTGTTCGGTATGCCAAACGCGCTCTTCCCTGCCATCGCGGAGCGCCTCGGTGGTGGACGCGTGCTCGGCCTGCTCTACGCGGCGCCAGCGGTTGGTGCGTTCATCGCCAGTGCGACCAGCGGCTGGACACCTCGCGTGACACGGTATGGCACCGCGATCATCCTTGCGGCAGCGGCGTGGGGCGTCGCGATCATCGGATTCGGGCTGGCGGTCAGTGTGCCACTCGCCATCGCCTGTCTCGTCGCCGCCGGGTTTGCAGACATGGTCAGCGCGCTCTTTCGAATGACACTCTGGAACCAGACGATCCCGGACAACTTTCGCGGCCGGCTCGCTGGCATCGAGCAGATCAGCTACATGAGTGGCCCGATGCTCGGCAATGCTGAAGCCGGACTCGTGGCGAGTGCGACGAGCGTCACCGTGTCCATCGTATCGGGCGGCATCCTGTGTGTGGCTGGCAGCGTCGTGCTCGCGTTGTTGCTGCCGCGATTCCGCACCTTCGACGTGCGTGCATTCGAGCAGGCGCGCGAGACTGCCTGATCCGACCCGGCGTGACGGCATCAACCGCGACAGCCGGCGACGTCGCGAGCCGCGTGACACTCTGACCACTTGCGTCGCTCACCCGGTCCGGTGATTGTCGCAGGTGCGTGTTGCCCTGCGACGCGTGGCCCGCCTGTGGGCAGAGAGACTGATTCTGGAGACTGCATGTCGGGACTGTTGCGTGCCGTTCGCCTTACCGTTGCACTCGTCGTCGGGACGCACTCGACGCTGCACGCGCAGCAACCCGTGCTGACGGTGCAGCAGTCGGGCACGCTCTCGCTCTTGCAAGCGGTCAGCGTCAGCGCACGGCATCCGTCGGTCGTCTGGATCAGCGGTCACGCAGGCACGTGGGCGCGATCGACAAACGGCGGGCGCACCTGGCAGGCGCAGATCATGACCGGATTCGACAGCCTGCAGTTCCGCGATCTGCACGCCGTCGATGCGGACACGGCATGGCTGATGGCAGCTGGGCCCGGATCGAAGTCGGGGATCTTTCACACCACCGACGGTGGCGCGACGTGGATGCAATCGTTTGCGAATGCCGATACTGCGGCGTTCTACGACTGCATGGCGTTCATCGACAACAACGAAGGTTTTGCGTTCAGCGACGCAGTGAATTCGCGTGCGCCGATCGTGCGCACGGAGAACGGCGTGGACTGGATTCTCTCGTCATTGCCGGCGCTCTCCGGCGAAGGGGGCTTCGCCGCGAGTGGAACCTGCGCGGTGGCCTTGCCCACCGGCGACGCGTGGATCGGGACCGGCTCCGCGATCACGCCGCGTGTGCGTCATAGCGCTGATCGTGGAAAGACCTGGTCCGATGCGATCGTCCCGATAGTCGGCGGCAGCGGCGCAGGTGTGACCGGGCTCGCGTTCCGCGATGTGCGACACGGGATCGCGGTCGGCGGCGTTATCGGCGGCACCGCCACGGGACCGCGGGTCGCGCGCACCACGGACGGCGGCAAGACGTGGAGCGTGATCACCGATCCGACGTTCACGGGGCCGGCGTACGGCGTGGCGTATACGCGGGTGCGTGGGAAGCCGGTGCTGGTGGTGGTTGGTCCGGGCGGGGCGTCGTATTCCGTCAACGACGGGGACACCTGGATTCCGCTCGATGCGGCGCCCTATTGGAGCGTCGGATTCGGGCCGCGTGGCACAGGCTGGATGGTCGGGCCGAAGGGGCGGGTGGTGCGGATCGACTGGCGCTGACGGTCGGCCGACTGGGCTGCCCGGCCGCAGGATTCCAGCTATGCGCCCAGATGCTGCGCCAGTCGGTAGCCGGCGTACATGCCCAGCCCCGTGCCGACCATGCCGAGCATGAAGCTCGTCATGAGGCCGAACGGAGAGCCGACCCAGCCCAGAAGCGAGCTGCCGGCAACGCTGCCGACCATCGAGAGTGTCTTCTTCATGCCGGATTGACGTTCCACCCTGCCGGGCGCAACCGGGCAAGGACCGTCCGGACGGGCCGTGGCCGGGTGTCCGACCGATGGGACGAAACCGAGCCTCGCCGAGTGGCGTAGGCCGGGACATCCTTCTTTCCGGTAGGTGTGATGATGCGTCGTGCGATGCAGGTGTCGATGCGAAGTGCTGCAGCCCTCGGGCTGATGATCGTGGTCGCGGCCCGTCCAGCGGCCGCGCAGACCGATGACGGCACGACGTTCCGGTGGTCCGGGGCTGTCTCGGCCGGCCATTTCATTCGCATCCATAACATGAATGGCGATGTTCGGGTGGAGCGAGCCGAGGGCGGCTCGAAGGTCGAGGTCGTGGCGGAGCGGAACGCGCGTCGCGGTGACCCGAAAACCGTGCGGTTCGAGGTCCGCATGCGCGCGGACGGTGACGCGGTGGTTTGCGCGCTGTGGGGGCCGGACATGCAGTGTTCCGATGACGGTAGTCGCGGCAGCTATCGCTCCGGCGGGTGGCGGAATAACGATCAGATCGATGTCGTGATCCGCGTCCGCGTGCCAGATGGCGTGAAGGCATTTGCGCGCAGCACGAATGGAAGCATCGCCGTCAGCGGACTGACGTCGGAAGTCGATGCCGCAACCACGAATGGTGATGTGAATGTGCGTACCAGTGGCGGCATCGTGAACGCGAATACCACGAATGGCAGTGTGACGGCATCGCTGGGCAACGTCAGCGGTGATGCCCCAATGCGTTTCACGACCACGAATGGCTCCGTGACGGTTTACGCACCGCCGTCGCTCTCCGCCGATCTTGAGATGTCGACCACGAATGGTGGCATCACCACGGAGTTTCCGTTGACGGTCAGTGGCCGGTTCCTGCAACGCTCCGTACGCGGCACACTTGGCAGCGGCGGCCGATCACTCGTCGTGCGGTCGACGAACGGCGATGTGTCCCTCAAGCGCAACGGAATCTGATTGACCACCGGTCAGCGATCAGCGGCAACTGCGTCGCGCATTCGTGGAGCTGCGGTTGCGCCGTTGATGCCGGTCGATGCGTCGTCGCCGATCCGTGCGGTGCTGGTGGGTGAAGCGCCGGGGCCGCGGGGTGCCGATCAATCGGGCATTCCGTTTTTCGGTGATCGGGCGGGCAAGCCCTTGTACGCTGCGTTGGCGGCGGCGGGCGTGCTGACGTGGGTCGGCGATCCCGCCGGCGTGTCGTGGGACGGCGCTGCGCTGATCAGGGCCGGCGTGCGGCCGATCGTCACACAGGTGCTGCTGACGAACGCATTCGATCGCTGTCCCACGGATGACGGTCAGCATTTCCGCGCGCCGTCGCGCTCGGAGCGCGAGGCCGACGAGAACTTGTCGCGCCTGCGCGCTGACATAGCGCACGCGGTAGATCGCGGCGCGGATCGCATCTGCTGTCTGGGCAAGGTGGCCGCCAGCGTAATCACACTCCTCGACATGCCACTTACTCTGCACGCGCTCCCGCATCCGAGCGCGCAGGGGCTGCTCACGTCTGCGCCGGACCGCGGCAAGGGGGCGAAGATGGCAGATCTCGAGGCGGCGTGGATAGCGCATCTCGCGGCGGTGCTGAAGTAGCGATGCCGTCGGCGCTGAAGCGCCGGTGGCGCGTCGCGCACGCAGCCCACGGAGGCGGCCGAGCACACTGCTCGTGGTCCTCAGTCGTCAGTTGCCCCCACCAAGATTGAAGAAATCCAGTCGCGGATTGACCACGTTGTTGTAGATCGACCCGAAGCTGAACGACAGCCCGGTGAACACGAACGCCGAGTAGTTGCTCGCGAGCGCGCGCTGCTGCGTGAGAATCTCTTCGGGCGTCCTGCCACGTGCGGCGAGGAAGATCTGATCCCGAATCAGCGACGCACCACCACCGAGATTGAACTGCAGCCCTTTCACCAGATTCAGGCTCGTCTGCCCACTGACGCTCAGGTTCCACTTCTTCACGTCAGGCACGAAGCTCGCGTAGCGCGTACTGACGTTCACCGAGCCCCAGCTCTTGCGAATGTCGGATCCGATCACCAGTTCCTGTTGCGCGCGCCATTCGCGCGTGCGCCCGAAGATTGTCGAATCGGTCCAGCTGAAGAAGCGCGGCCCGATGGCATACGAAATGGCGATCTGCTGACTCGTCGCCTGCGACCACGGAAAAATGTTGTACTCGATCACCGGTGCCGCACGCCAGACGAGCTTCGTGTTGTTGAATTCGTTGTAGCCGACGTTGGTGAGGAAGCCGAGCGATGCGCGTGACGTGAGCGTCTTCACGGCGCGCACAAAGAACACGCCCTGGCGAATGGTATTCGACACCCTGGTCGAGTCGTCGAGCTCGAACTTGCTATAGCGCGCACTCTGGTTGAAGCCGAATCGAAATGCCGAGCGTTCCGTGACGCGTCGCACGCGCACATCGGAGTACAGGTTGGCAAAGGTCTGTCGGCTTTCGGTGTTCATGAAGCCGTTCAGGTCGAGCTGCAGAACGAAGAAATTCCAGCGATCGCGCACGGTCGCACCGGTGGCCTTGGCCCCGGCAGCGGGCGCATCATAGGTCACACGCAGTCGGGTGCCGGCCGCGGTCGTCCGCGCATACGGCACCAGCAGCAACGCAAAACCGCGCGACAACTTGCGTCGAATGCCATCCTCGGACTCGTTCGGCACCGTGAACACCACGAGTGTGTCGGTGCGGCCTTCGAAACGACCGCGACCCAGCGCGTTCACCGTGTAGCGATACGCGCCGCTGCCTGTCTCGATCGTGGTCACGAGGAACTGCACGTCGGCGAACAGCCGGTCGCGTGTCCAGTTCACATACGGCAGCTCGGTCACGAAGAAGTCGGGGTTGCAGCCTCGTTGCGAATCGCCGCGGCAGTCGAGATAGGCTTTGATTGCGTCGGTCGCCGTGTCGCCCGCGGCGACGGCAGCCGGCTGCTGCGCGCTGGCACGCGTCACGAACGCACTCGTACAGAGCAGGAAGACGGCCAGCGCGCGCGGAACCAGACGGTGGAGCATCGAGTGTGCCTCGGGTGGGTGGAACCGATGCGGAGTGTCCGCGACAGGTCCGGCGACCGCACTCGTCGGCGCCTGACCCGCTTCGTAGATTCCCGTCAGGCCAGAAAAGGTTTCCTCCGCCCAACAAATACGTGTCACGCCATCGCCTGATCGTCACCGGCGGCGCCGGGTTCATCGGCAGCGCCACCATCTGGCAGCTCAACAAATTGGGTTACGACGACATCATCTGCGTCGACGCCTTGCGTACCGGTGACAAGTGGAAGAACCTCGTCGGCCTGCGTATCACCGACGCGCTGCACAAGGATGATTTCCTGGCAACGCTGCGGCGCAATTCCGGGGCGTACCAGGCCGACACCGTCATTCACTTCGGGGCCTGCTCCGCGACCACCGAACGTGACGCGGATTATCTTCTCGCCAACAACACGCATTACACAAGCGAGTTGTGCGAATGGTCATTGGAACGTCATGCACGCTTCATCTACGCCAGCAGCGCCGCCACGTACGGCGACGCGGCCGGTGGCTTCGACGATGACCCCGCTCGGCTGGAGTCGCTGGTACCGCTCAACATGTATGGATTCTCGAAGCATCTCTTCGACCTGCAGGCGGCGCGCACCGGACTGCTGAACCAGATTGTCGGGCTCAAGTTCTTCAACGTATTCGGACCGAACGAGTACCATAAGGGCGACATGATGAGTGTGGTCTGCAAGGCGCATCGTCAGATCCTGAAAACAGGGGCGCTCGAGCTCTTTCAGTCACATCGTCCCGAATTCGCCGATGGCGAGCAGAAGCGCGATTTCGTCTATGTGAAGGATGCCGCTGCCGTCGTCGCGTGGCTCGTCGCCGCGCCGCAGGTGCACGGACTCTTCAACCTCGGCACCGGTCAGGCGCGGAGTTGGAATGCGCTGGCGACTGCCGTGTTCCGGGCCATGCAACGTGAGCCGAAGATCGGCTATATCCCCATGCCCGACGCGATCCGCGATCGCTATCAGTACTTCACGCAGGCGTCCATGGCACAACTCACCGCCGCCGGGTGCCCCGTGAAGTTCACGAGCCTCGAGGATGCGGTGAGCGATTATGTGACGCGCTATCTGGCCAGGGATGAAGCCACCCTGGGCATCGTGAGCGCCTGACGGTCAGTCGTCGAAGGTCAGGCGCGCCAGCTGGGGAATGTGGGTGTCCGACACATCCGAGCCTGACGACGCCACCGCGGCGCGGAGAATCGCCAACTCCTCGTCCGCATAGTCCGACGCAGTGACTGCAAAGCAGTCGCGGAACAGCGTGTCGGGCAACCCGGCCCGCACCGGGTGCCGTCCGCCGGCCTTGTCCCAGTAGATGTCGAAATCGAACGTCCAGGGCCCGATCGTGAGCCGCAGGAGCACGCGATCGGAATCGCAGTCCTGATAGAGATCGCCGCGATGCAGCATCTGCTGCACCCAGAGCGCCGCCAATCGGCAGTGATCGCCATTGGAGCGAAAAAGCGCATCCGACGCTTCTCGCAAATGCCAGCCGTAACGCCGACCAAAAGTCAGTCGGACGTCCGTGCTCTCGTCATTGAGTTCGTCGAGTGGCCACATCGCAGAGTTTGTCGGGGGAGATGCTGGACGATTCTCAACCGTGTACCAGCATCGTGCAATGGGGAGGACTAATTGGGGACGCTGGATCGGACTGGTATGGTAACGATGCGGCGACCGTTGAAGCGCCGGAATGCACTGTCCAACAAATGTCCCACAAAGACTTGGGGCGATCGATCCATCCGCCGCTGCACTGGCCATCCGAATCTGGGTGACAGACGTGCCGGAGCGCACTTCGCGCCGGTTGTCAAAACGCCGACAGCGCTGGAGGCCACCAGCTCGGCGTTTCCGACCCGGCCTTGCGCTCCACGGCGTGGCGGCGCACCCTCTGCAGCCATGCCATCGTCCCTGCGCCGCGTCGCCCTTGCTTGCTCCGTTCCTCTGGTCGGTGTGCTGCAGACAGCACCAATCGCCGCCCAGCGCCCGTCAGGTCCGGTGACGCCGGGCATCACGGTGCTCGTGCGCGATTCGCTGCACCTGATCCGCGGCAAGCGCGTCGGTCTGATCACCAACCACACCGGGCGCGACGCGGCGGGGACGAGCAGCATCGATCTCCTGGCGCAGGCACCGGGCGTTCGACTGGTGGCCCTCTTTGGTCCGGAGCATGGCCTTCGCGGTGTCGCGCAGGCCGGCGAGACCGTCGCGTCGTCGGTGGACAGCGCGACCGGTGTCCCCATCTTCTCGCTCTACGGTGCCACCAACGTGCCGACGGCGGAGATGCTCGCGAACGTCGATGTGCTGGTCTATGACATTCAGGATGTCGGCGCGCGCACATACACCTTCGCGTGGACGATGGCGCTCTCCGCGGAGGCCGCCGGGAAGCGCGGCATCCCGTTCATCGTCTGCGACCGGCCGGTGCCGATCCGCGGCGATGTCGTGAACGGCAATGTGCTCGATACGGCGTTCCGCTCCTTCGTCGGCCAGTATCCGGTCGCGTTGCGATATGGCCTCACACCGGGCGAGCTGCTGCGACATCTCGTGCGCACGAAGCAGGTGCACGCGACCATCGCCGTCGTGCCGATGCAGGGATGGATGCGCAGCATGTGGTACGACGAGACGGGACTGCCGTGGATCGCGCCGTCCCCGAACATCCGCACGCTCGATGCGGCGTTGCTCTACCCCGGAACCGTGCTCTTCGAGGGGACGAACATGAGCGAAGGGCGTGGCACAGAGGCGCCGTTCCAGTTGATCGGTGCGCCATGGCTCACCGACGCCGGCGCGATCGCAAAACTCCTCTCGTCGATGCCGTATGCGAAGGGAGTGCAGATCGACTCGGTCTCGCGCACGATCGGCGCGGGCCAGAAGCTCGCCGGCCAGACGATCCCGATGCTCCGGATCACCGTCATGCAGCGTGATTCCGTCAATCCGGTGCGCCTGGGCGTCGCCATGCTGGGCCTGATCCGGCAACAGCATCCGAAGGAGCTGGTCTGGCGCGATGCGTTCATGGACAAGCTCACCGGCTCCGCCACGTTCCGGCGCGACATCGACGCGTCGTTCGCGCGCACCGGCGCCCTCATCGCAGCCTGGCGCGATCAGGCGCGTAAATTCGCCGATCGCACCCGTCAGGACCGCCTGTACGAGTAGGCGACGACGAAACGGCGACCGTCAGGCCTGCGACTTGCCAACGCGCGACGCGTAGACGCTCTGTCGCTGATCACGTCCGAGCGCGATCACGTCGTACGTATCCGGATTCGGCCCTTCCATGCCCGGCGAGCCACTCGGCATCCCAGGGACGAAGAGCCCAACGATCGGCGGGCGCTCGCGGAGCACTCTTTGCACCAGATCGGGTGGTACATGCCCCTCGAACAGATAGCCGGCGACGACACCGGTGTGACACGACGCCAGCGCCGCCGGCACGCCCAGTGACGACTTCACCGCGTTGATATTTGCCGTATCGCGCACGTCGATTTCGAATCCCGCTTTGCGCATCGCGACGTTCCAGTTCGCGCAGCAGCCGCAGTTCGGGTCCTTGTAGACCGTGATGCGCGTGGCCGGCGGCAGCGCTTCGCTGCGGCGGGAAGCGAGCAGGGTCACGCCGGCGACGGCGGCGGAGCGAACCAGGAATGCGCGACGTGTCAGGTGATCAGGCATGCCGCAATTTAGCTTCTTTCCTTGTCATGGCCATCATCGAAGCGTCCATCCCGCTGTTCTTCCTCCTGATCCTCGTCGAGCTCGTGGTGGCCCGCCGGCGCCAATCGGCCGTCTACCGCCTCAACGATTCGATCAGCGATCTGTCCTGCGGCATCCTCAGCCAGCTGCTTGGCGTGTTCACGAAGCTGCTTGTGCTCGCAATGTACGTGTGGTTCGCCGAGCACCTGTCGCTGCAGCATGTCGGCCTGCTGCCGGCGTGGATCGAGCGGGTGCCGTTCGGCGCCGAGGCGGTGCCCGGTGTGTGGGGCATCGACTGGGCGGCGTGGGGCACGTGGACCGCCGCGTTCCTGCTCGTCGATCTGGCGTACTATTTCCTGCATCGGTATTCCCACACCGTTCATGTGCTGTGGGCCGGCCACGTGGTGCATCATTCGAGTGAGGAGTACAACCTCACCGTCGCGCTCCGGCAAAGTGCTCTGCACGGCATCTTCAGCTGGGTGTTCTTCATTCCGCTCGCGATCATCGGCCTGCCGTGGCAGCTCTTTGCCGCCTGTTATGCGCTCAATCTCGTGTACCAGTTCTGGATACACACGCGCGAGATCGATCGGTTGCCATTTGGCATGGAATGGTGGCTCAACACACCCTCCCATCATCGCGTGCATCACGGTGTGAACCCGCAGTATCAGGACCGGAACTACGCCGGTGCGCTGATCATCTGGGATCGCCTGTTCGGCACCTTCGAGCCCGAGGTGGAACCGGTGGTGTACGGCATCACCACGCCACTCGAGAGCTGGAATCCGGTGTGGGCGAACGTGCACATCTTCGCGGACATTCTGCGCGATGCGACCCGTACGCGGCGCTGGCGCGACAAGTGGCAGGTGATCTTCGGGCATCCGGGATACCGTCCCGCAGATCTCGCGGCAGTTGACGCTGCGAAGATGTCATGGCCGATGCATGCGCCGCAGTTCGATCCTGTCGTGCCGCGCCCGCAGCAGTGGTACGCGGCGGCGCAATTCGTCACGATCCTCGTGGCCGCCTATCTCACGCTCGTGAACGCGCGCACCATGGCTGCGCACGACATCGCGGCGATGCTGTTCGTGGTGACGATCGGCCTCGCCAACGTCGGGGCGATCTTCGAGGGGCGGAGCTGGGTGTTCGGCATGGAGTTCTCACGCCTCGCCACGATCGCCGTCGCGGCCAGCGTCTTCGTGGTGCGCGGCGAGCACGTTGCGCTGGCTTCAGTGGCGCTCGCGCTGAGCGCGTTGTCTTCGCTGGCGCTGCTCAGGCTCCGCGCACAGCGCGTGCTCCGGTGACTTCGTGGGGGCGGGAGAACACGGAGAACACTGAGTAGCGTCGTTTGCAACCATTCGTGACTCGCCTGCCATCAACCATTCGTTGCTTTGCTCTTTCCAAAAGCAATTAGCGACGCGCGATGGTACAAAGCGTTGCGATCCGAGCTACTCAGTGTTCTCCGTGCTCTCCCGCCCATCACTATGTCACTGACCCCGCGCCACACACAAAGCGCGGCGGCCGCGAGACGAAGCGTCTAGGAGGCGACGACGGTGTCCGCTTCGTACTGCCGCGTCCGCCATTGCCTCGGCCGCTTGAGCGATGACAACACGATGCGCACCGCGGCTACCGGATCGGCAGTGAACGAAATCCAGAACGTCCAGTGCCGCTCAGCATACGACCCCGCCAGCCCGAACGTCAGCAGCACGCGCATCGCGACGAGTGCGACGTTCATCCACCACCAGGCGGCTGGAACACCACCCGCGCGCCAATCGGGGAGGTGCAGCAGGCCCGCCAGTACGACCGCAGGCAACGGAATGAGCTGGGTCAGTACCACGAAGCAGCAGTCGAGGAACTGCGTGAATGGCGTCGTGCCGTCCTTCAGGTCGATCGAGCGGCCCCACTCGCGCCACATCTGCGCGATGCCGCTGTACGCGCGCACCCCGATGATCTTCGCGCCATCCAGAAACCCGACGCGCGCGCCGTTGCGTGCCATGTGTCGCGCCAGCGTCACATCATCGCACCAGCTGCGTCGCGCGCTGCTGTAGCCGCCGTTCGCCAGCAGCACGCTGCGCTTCGCCAGAAAACACTGCCCGTTCGCCATCACCCGGTCCGGCGCCGGTGCGCGCTCTCCCGCTGCACCAAAGCGATAGACGAGCGTCGTCAGCATCGCCGGTTGCAACCACTGCTCGGCGACCGTCATCTCGTTGAAGCGCGGGGCGAAACTCACCGCGTCGTAGCCCAGCGCGTCAGCCGCATCGACCGCGGCCGCCACGAGGCCCGGCTGCGGTGTGGTGTCGGCATCGATGCCGAGCACCCACTCGCCCTTGGCATGCCGCAGCCCATGTTCGAGTGCCCACACCTTGCCGACCCATTCGGGCGGCAGCGGATCGTCGTGCATCGGCACGATGCGTGAGTCGAGTCGCGCCGCGTCCTCGATCAGCTCCCAGGTGCCATCCGTCGAGCGGCTGTCCACGATCAGCGCTTCCAGCATCGCCGGCCCCTGGCGGCGCAATCCAGCCAGACATGGGCCAATGCGATGCACCTCATCCAGACTGGTCACCACCACCGTCACGCGTCCCGCGTGCGCATCGCTCAGCAGCGGTTCGATCGGGGGACGACGCGTGCGACCAGGCAGCAGTCGGATCACGAGCAGCAGGGTGGCAAAACCCTGCACCAGCACCAGCGCAGCAAGCGCAACGGACGAGGTGGACACCTGGCGAATGTGGTCGATTCGTCACGCGATTGGCAGGGGGAACATCCATCGCATGGAAAGCATATCTTTGGCTGTCCGCCCGTGCCTGCCTCGCACCGACCGGCCCTTTCACTCCAATCATCTCCACTACATGCGTCGTCTTTTCGTCCTCTCGGCCCTCGCACTCAGCACGGCCTCCGTCGCGTCCGCACAGGGCGGCATGACGATGGCGGCACCGGCGGCCGGTCGCATCTCCGCACAGCCGTCGCCGCGCGCCACCGCGGTGATGTCCCTCAACACCGGCGTGAAGGGTGCCGCACCGCTCAAGGTCATGATCGACTACGGGCAGCCGTTCGCTCGTGGTCGCGCCGTCGAAGGTGGCCTGATTCCGAGTGGGCAGGTCTGGCGCACGGGCGCCAACTCGTCCACTGCGTTCACGACCGATGTCACGCTGATGATCGGCTCACTCACGGTGCCGAAGGGCGTCTACACGCTGTACTCCATCTGGTCGCCGGCCGCCGGCATGCAGTTGATCGTGAACAAGCAGACCGGCCAGTGGGGCACGGAGTACAACCCGGCGATGGACCTCGGCCGCGTGCCGATGACCGCCAAGGTCCTGAGCGACGTGCGCGACGCCTTTGTGATCACGCTCGAGCCAAGCGCCGCGACCACCGGTGCGGCCAGCGCCGTGCTGCGCCTGACGTGGGGCAAGTCGGACTTCTCGGTGCCGGTGACGGTCGTTCCGTAAACGCCTGGCGGTGTCCAGTCGGACCCCGGCGGGCGCGGCGAGTATCGCCGCGCCCGCCGTCGCACGTGCGCCAGATGCGCCCCCGACGCGTCACGCCGACCGGTGCCCACCGGCCGCGACCAGACGCTATCTTTTCCGCCTCGGCAATGCCTCCTGATTTCCCGCTGCACACTCCGCTCATGTCGCAAAATTCCCGACTGCACAAGCTGCACGCTGCCGGTCAGAGCGTCTGGCTCGACTATATCGATCGGACGATTCTCGCCAACGGCGCACTCACGAAGCAGATCAACGACGACGCCCTCACCGGCATGACGTCGAATCCGACGATTTTTGAAAAAGCGCTCGCCACCGGCACCGCCTACGATGCCCAGCTCTCCGCCGCCCCCGACGGCCTCTCGCCGTGGCAGCTCTTCGAGCTTGTCGAAAGCGACGATGTCCGCACCGCCTGCGATCAGTTCCGCGCGGTGTACGAACAGTCCGGCAACACTGATGGGTACGTCTCGATCGAGGTATCGCCGAACGTCGCGAACGATGCCGACGCCACGGTCGAAGAGGCGCACCGCCTCTGGAAGCTGGTGAACCGCCCGAACGTGATGATCAAGGTGCCCGGCACTGAAGAAGGCTCGAAGGCGCTGCGTCGCCTGATCGCCGACGGCCTGAATGTGAACGTCACGCTGCTGTTCTCGGTCGAAGCGTATGCCCGTGTGATCGAAGCGTATCTGAGCGGCCTCGAAGAGCGCATGAAGAACGGCGGCGAACTGCACAACATCGCGAGCGTCGCCAGCTTCTTCATCAGCCGTGTGGACACCGAAGTCGATGCCCGACTCGATGCGATAATTGCCGATGCCGACGATGCGTCGCGCTCGCGCCTCGGTGCACTCAAGGGCAAGGCCGCGATTGCGAATGCGAAGCTCGCCTACGCGCTGTTTCAGCGGAACTTCTCCGGCCCGCGCTGGGAAAAGCTCCGCGCCAAGTCCGCCCGCGTGCAGCGTCCGCTGTGGGCGAGCACCGGCACCAAGAACCCCGCGTATCGCGACGTGCTGTACGTCGAGCAGCTGATTGGTCCCGACACGGTCAACACCATGCCGCCCGCCACCATCGCCGCGTTCCAGGATCATGGTGAAGCAGCGCGTACCGTCGATGCTGGTGTGGACGACGCACGCGCGGTGCTGCAGGCGCTCGCGAGCGAAGGCATCAGCATGACGTCGGTCACGGACAAGCTGCTCGCCGAAGGTCTGGCCAGCTTCCAGAAGTCGTTCGATACGCTGCTTGCCGGGCTGGAGACGAAGCTGCGCTCCCTCGGCCGTGCGCCTGTCGCGACGGTGTAACTCCCCACACGTTGTTTTTGCGGAGGCTGTCTGCGCAGTGCGGACAGCCTCCGACGCTTTCAGCCCCGGAACGGAATGGCACGAGGTCTCGTCGGTACCATCGGCAGCGCAGTGGCGCTGGCCGCGACCGTCTTTCTCTGCGCACGCGGTGTCGGCGGCGCTGGCGTTCCGCCCATCGGCCCATTGCTCGATCCGGTGGACGGTGCCGCCGCCAGTGTGCGGTACGGCGATCTGCCGACAACGGAATCGCAGAACATTCCGGGACTGAGTGGCGAGACGCGCGTGCTGTTCGATGTGCGCGGCGTTCCGCACATCTTCGCGGCGAATACGCGTGACGCCTATCGCGCACTGGGCTACGCGGTGGCGCGCGATCGCTTCTTCCAGATGGAACTCACGTACCGCGCCGCGTCCGGCACGCTGACCGAACTGGCTGGCGCCCGCGCATTGCCGCTCGACAAGGAAGCACGGGCACTCGGCCTCGGGTGGGCCGCCGAGCAGAAATGGGCCGCGAGCGACACCGCCAGTGAAGGGCGTCGCGCGATGGATGCGTTCGCAGACGGCGTGAACGCGTATCGCGCCACCATGACTCCGGCCACCACACCGGTCGAATACAAGCTGCTTGGCGCCACGCCGATGGCGACGTGGGAGCCGAAATACTCCGTGTATCTGCTCATGCGCATGGCGCTGACGCTGGCGTACGATCCTGAGGATCTGCGGCGCACGCGCGCCGCAGCCCTCGTCGGACGCGATGCGGCGAACGTGCTCTTCCCGCGCAACATGCCGATTCAGGAGCCGATTCAGCCGGTCATCGGTCGCACCGCGCCGCGCGAACAGTGGGCGACGATCCCCGTGCCCGGCGCGCCGGATACGTCGCTGCTCGTGCCCGCGAAGGCCGCCAGTCTGCTCGAACATACCGCCCTCGCGATGCCCGGTGCCGAGCAGACCGGTGATGCGCTTGGCAGCAACAACTGGGCGATTTCGCCGCGGCGCACGGCGAGCGGTGGCGCACTGTTGTCCGGGGATCCACACCTCGATCTGTCACTGCCGTCGATCTGGTACGAAGCGCATCTGGTCGTGAAGGATTCGCTCGACGTCTACGGCGTGACGTTCCCTGGTGCGCCGACGATCGTGATCGGCTTCAATCAGAACGTCGCGTGGACGTTCACGAATACCGGTGGCGATGTCGCGGACTACTTCCTCGAGCAGGTGGACGACGCGAAGACGCCGACGAAATACATGCTCGATGGGCAGTGGCAGAAGCTCACGCCGCGCATCGAGACGTATCGCAACGCCGGCGGTGCGACCGTCGCGACGGACACGGTCTACTACACGCATCGCGGTCCGACCGCACGCGAGAACGGACAGTTCCTGAGCTTCCGCTGGACGGCGCACGATCCGTCGAACGAGCTCGATGGATTCGTCGCCGCCACGCGTGCCAGCACGGTGCAGCAGTGGCAGTCGGCGATGCTGCCGTACAAGACACCGACGCAGAACATGCTCGTCGCCGATCGCGCCGGCACGATCGCGATCCGTTCGTACGGCGAGTATCCCGTGCGCCCGAATGGCGAAGAGGGCTCGTACGTTCGTGATGGCCGCACCCGCGCCAGTGACTGGACCGGGATGCTGCCGATCGACAGCATGCCGCAAGTCACGAATCCGGCGCAGGGCTACATCGTGAGCGCGAATCAGCAGCCGTTCGATCCGGCGGTCGTGTCACGGTACGTCGGCAGCAACTGGCCCGATCCATGGCGCGCGCTGCGCATCAATGAACTGCTCCGCGCCGACGACAAGGTGACGCCGGATCGCATCCGCCAGATGCAGATGGATCCGCTGAACGTGCGCGCGCGCATGCTCGCACCGTACTTCGTGCGGGCGGCAGAGCGCAGTGGCAACGCATCACTCGCGGCGGCCGCGACGATGCTCCGCGACTGGGACTACAAGTACGCATTGAGTGCCCGCGCCCCGGTGCTGTTCGAGGCGGCGATGAAGCGCGCCGTGCGCAACACCTGGGACGAACTGAGTCCCGGAGCAGGGAAGCCTGCCGTCGCCATTCCGGCGAGTGTGATCTTCCTCGAACTGCTGCGCGATTCGACCAGCGTCTGGTGGGACGATCGTCGCACCGCCGGCACTGTCGAAACGCGTGACGGTCTGCTGGCCGACGCCTTGAAGGGGGCATACGACTCGCTCACCACGACGCTCGGGCCGGTGGGCGTGCCGTGGGAATGGCGCCGCGCTGGCGGCATCAACGTGCATCATCTCGCGAATCTGCCGGGCTTCTCGCGCGACCATCTTCCCGTGACGTCAGGCTATGGCACGATCGCGCCGGCGTCTGGCGCGAACGGCAGTCATGGTGCGAGTTGGCGCATGATCGTCGAACTCACGAAGGAGCGTCGCACGGCGTGGTCGATCTATCCAGGCGGGCAGAGCGGGAACCCCGCCAGCCGCCGCTACGATGATCGTCTCGAGAAGTGGCGCACCGGTCAGTTGGACTCGCTGGTGGTGCCGGAATCGGAAGCGGTCTTCCCGAAGGCGCGGATTCTGTCGACGCTCGATCTGCGGCCGTAGGCCGATGTCTTTTTCGTCCCTCATTCTTACCGTGGGAGCGCTGATCGCCGCCGGCGTCGCACTCCTGTGGGCCAACCAGACCCGGAACCGCCCCATGTTCGTCGTCCTCGCTATCGCGTTGTTCGTCGCCGCTGAATTCGTGATCGGCTGGTGGGCGCTGCCAGTCGTCGGCCTCGTGCTCGGCCTGATCGGTGCCCGCCGCACAGGCGTGGTCGCAATCGTCGGCGGCGCGGCCCTCACGGCGTGGGTGCTGCTCTTTGCCTGGACGATGATGGAGGGCAACCTCGGCAATTTCATGCACGCACTGGCGGCGAGCATGAAACTCACGCCAACCCTGCTGCTCTCTGTGGCCGCGGTCCTCCCTGCGCTGCTGGCAGGGACCGCGGCACGTGTCGGTGCCGGATTGCGCCCGGAAGCGTCGGAAACGAGGGCGTCGAAGGGTTAGTTCCACTATAGTTCCGGCATGGGAGTCGGCACGTGGGCGTGTCGGCTGCGCCCGCACGGCCCGGGCTGACCGGCGCCGTTTCCACTCGACGCCGATCCCGTGTCCGTAACTGCCCCGAAGACCAAGATCGTCTGTACCCTCGGCCCTGCCTCCGCCACACGCGAGAGCATCGGGAGCCTGATTGAAGCCGGCCTCAACGTCGCCCGCATCAACTTCTCCCACGGCACGCACGAGCAGCACGCGGCCACCATCGCCATCGTGCGCGACGTGGCGGAGGAGTTGGGAAAGGCGGTCGCAATCCTCGGCGACCTGCAGGGGCCGCGGATCCGGATCGGCGTGCTGTCCCAGCCGATGCAGCTGGTGCCGGGCCGCGAAGTCATTCTCGCGCACGAAGGGGAAGAGGAGCCCGGCGACATCCCCGTCACATATACCCAACTCTCCCACGACGTCGGAGCGGGTGGCCGCATCCTGATCAACGACGGTCTGATCGAGCTCAAAGTGCTGCAGGTCATGGGCAAGCGGGTGCGGTGCGAAGTGGTCTTCGGCGGCGAGTTGAAGAGCAACAAGGGCATCAACCTGCCTGGCATCGCGGTCTCCGCGCCATCAATCACGGAGAAGGATCGCGCCGACGTGGTCTTCGCCGTCGAACAGGACCTCGACTACATCGCGCTCAGCTTCGTCCGCCGTGCCGAAGATCTCTGGCAGCTGCGCGGGCTCGTGCCGAGCGGCATGATGATCGTCGCGAAGGTCGAGAAGGACGTGGCGCTCGACAACATCGAAACGATCGTCGCCGCCTCCGATGCGATCATGGTCGCCCGCGGTGACCTTGGCGTCGAACTGCCGTTCGAGCGCGTGCCGGTGGCGCAGAAGCAGATCATCGCGCTCTGCAATCGCATGGGTCGCCCGGTGATCACCGCGACACAGATGCTGGAGTCGATGATCACGCATCCACGCCCGACGCGCGCCGAAGCCAGCGACGTCGCGAACGCCATCATCGATGGCACCGACGCCGTGATGCTGTCCGCCGAAACGGCCGCCGGCGCCTATCCGCGCCTCGCCGTCGAAGCGATGCAACGCATCATCATCGAAATCGAGCAACGCTCGAAGCTCGAGATGGCGAACCGCGATCAGCGCCGCATGCCGGAGCACAAGCACGAAGTGGCCGAAGCGATCGCGTCGGCGGTGGCGGCGGCCGTGAAGATGCTGCGCGCACCGGCGATCGTCTGCTTCACCAAAAGCGGATCCACCGCGCGCGTCGTCTCGAGCATGCGTCCGGCCGTCACCGTGGTGGCCTGCACGGACCTCAAGAAGACGTACCGCCAACTGGCGTTGGTGTGGGGCGTGCAGCCGGAGCTGGTGGCGCGAAAGGACAACTACGACGACCTGATCGTCGAGGGCATTGCTGCCGTTCGTCGCCTCAACCTCGCTGATCCGGGCGACCACATCGTGGTCACGGCCGGCGTACCGTTCGACACACCGGGCACCACGAATTTCATGCGCGTGGAGACGGTGTGAGACTGACCTTCCTCGGCACCGGAACGAGTTTCGGCGTGCCGCAGGTTGGTTGCAATTGTGCTGTTTGTCGTTCGCCCGATCCGCGCGACAAGCGCACGCGCGTCGGTGCGGTGGTCGAGTCGGCCGGTGGCACACGGCTGCTGCTCGACACGCCGCCTGAGCTCCGTATTCAGCTCATCGCCAATGGCGTCGATCGCGTCGACGCGGTGTTGTTCACGCACGATCATGCCGATCACACGCACGGCCTGGACGATATCCGCGCCATCTCGGTGCGCCGAGACGGGCCGCTGCCGATGTACGGCGACGCCGGCACGATGAAGAGTCTGCACGACAAGTTCCGCTACGTGTTCGACGAGACGATGCGCCCGATGCCCGGCACCGCGAAGCCTGAAGGGCACTCCTACCTCGTCGAGGCTGGCGTCCCCGTGGTCATCGGCGATCTCACCGTGCACCCGTTCACCGTGCCGCACGGCCGGTTCGACGTGACCGCCTATCGCATCGGGCCGCTCGGCTACGTGACCGACGCCAAGACGATTCCGCCGGCAGCGATGGACACGCTCCGCGGTGTGAAGGTGCTGGTGCTGAATGCCCTCTTCCGCACCGCGCATCCGACGCACCTCAGCATTCCGGAAGCGATTGCGGTCGCGCGAGAGATAGGTGCAGAACGCACCTATCTGACGCACCTCACACACGAGAATTTTCACGCCGACCTCGAGGCCGAACTGCCCTCGGGAATTTCGCCGGCCTTTGACGGTCTGACCGTGCGCGTCGAGTAATACGTGCCGTGTTCGACAACGGGAGGTACCGTGGCTCTACAGTACGGCAACACCAACATGCGTGCGCCGGCTTGCTCCGGCGGGCTCACCGCCGACGTCATCGCGTCGTCGGCGACCGCCGCGACTGTGCTGCCACTCACTTGTGCCTCGCGCCGGGGGTAGGGAGCTTTCGGGTTCCCCTGCCAGTGTCGTGCCCGAGGTCGCTGTTCTCCCCTTTCTCGTACTGAGGTTGTGATGTCCGCTCCCGCCCTCTCATCGGCCCTGCTCTCCGACTGCGTCACCGTTGCCGGTTCGACGGTCACCGTCACGCACCCCGAGCTGCTGGCCACCGACCGCATCGACGCGGTGATCAACGCGGCGGTGTTCGGCGGCGATGAGGACAAGGAGTACGCGCGTTGGCTGCTCTGGGAAGTCGGGCAGCACGTCGGTGTTCGTCCCGCCTCGATCCACGATCTGTACCTGGCGCGTGGCGCCGGCAAGACCGGTGGCTACACGGTGCCGGCAATGAACATCCGGTGCGCGTCGTATGACACGATGCGCTCGATCTTCCGCACCGCCATCACACTCGAAGCCGGCGCCTTCATTCTCGAGATCGCGCGATCGGAAATCGCCTACACCGATCAGCGTCCGGCGGAATACGTCGCCGTCATGATCGCCGCTGCGCTGCGCGAAGGGTTTCGCGGCCCGCTCTTCATTCAGGGCGACCACTTCCAGGTCAATCACAAGAAGTTTGCGGTCGATCCGGTCCTCGAAGTCAACTCGGTGAAGCAGCTGGTGACGGAAGCCGTTGCTGCCGGCTTCTACAACATCGACGTCGATACGTCCACGCTGGTCGATCTGTCCAAGCCGACGCATGACGAACAGCAGGTTCCGAACTACGTCACGGCGGTCGATATCTGCCGTTTCGTGCGTGCTGCGCAACCCGACGGTGTGACCATCTCGCTTGGTGGCGAGATCGGCGAAGTCGGCACCGAGAATTCCACGCCTGACGAACTGCACGCCTTCATGACGGGCTTCAACAGGACGCTGCAGGAGCAGGCGCCGGGCATGGCTGGTCTGTCGAAGATCAGCGTGCAGAGCGGCACGAGCCATGGCGGCACGGTGTTGCCGGACGGAAGCATCGCCGATGTGGCGCTCGATCTCGACACGCTGCGCGTGCTCGGCGAGTTGGCGCGCTCGGACTTCGGGATGGCGGGCGCGGTGCAGCATGGCGCGAGCACGCTGCCGGACAGCAAGTTCAGCTCCTTCCCGGCTGCCGAAACCGCCGAGATCCATCTGGCGACGAACTTCCAGACGATGATGTTCGATCACATGCCGGACGCGCTGCGCACGGAGATGTACGACTGGCTGTTGGTGAACGCGAAGGACGAGCGCAAGGTGACCGACACCGACGAGCAGTTCTTCTACAAGGCGCGCAAGAAGGCGATCGGACCGTTCAAGAAGCAGATGTGGTCACTGCCGGCCGATGTGAAGGCGTCGCTGGCTGCCGCGTATGACGCGAAGTTCACGTTCCTCTTCACGCAGTTGAAGGTCACCGGTACGAAGGCCGCGGTGAAGGAATTCGTGAAGGCGCCGCGCCTGCACAAGGTGTTCGGAGCGCCCGGCGTCGTCGCCGCGCCGGACGACGCGGATCTCAGTGACTGAGCTTCCCACGCGCGAGTTCGCAGCAGCCGCACGCGCTCCGGAGGATACGGCAGCTTCGTCGTCCCTGGTCACGCGTCGGCTGCTCGATGCGGCCGTCTGTCGCGCCATCGCCACGCTCGCGCATGATCTGCGCAATTCGCTCGGTGTCGTCTCGATGCAGGTGGAGGCGATTGCCGTCCGATCGGCCTCAGCGCTCAGCGATATGAAGGCGATAAACGGGCATGCCAACGTCGCCTCGGATCACATCGAGCGATTGGCGGACATGACGAACGCGTTGATTGCCTTCGCCCGCGGGCGCACATCGTCGGATCTGTCGGTGATCGTCGGCGAAGCGGCAGCGCTGGTGCCGCTGCGGCCCGTGTCCGTGCTGCGGCCGTCGGTCGCGACGGTAGGCATCGATTCGTTGCTGACTCGCGCCGTCGCGTTGGAAGTGCTGGTGCTCGCGCTGGGCAGCCTGACGGCGCCGGCGTTCGTCGTTGGAACCGATGTAGCGGGCTCGACCTTAAGCGTGTCGTCGGGTGGACCGCTGGTTGCTGACGAGGCAATGGAATGGGTTGTGCAGTTTCGGAAGGTCGGCGGTCGGATCGACTCCACAGAGGACGGCCTGCGCCTTCTCTTCCCGCCGATTGTCTGACATATGACCAATCCCATGGCCAATAGCACGATCCTGATCGCGGACGACGAGCCGGCAGTCACCACACCGCTCGAGGCCGTACTCTCTGCGGACGGGTACAACGTCGTCGTCGTCAGTGACGGCACCGCGGCACTCGAACGTCTCGTACAGGACGACATCGCACTCGTCCTCACCGACCTGAAGATGCCGGGTCTCGATGGCATGGCGCTGCTCGAAGCGATTCGCACGCGCGAGCTGCTCGTGGAGTGCATCATCATCACCGGCGAAGCCTCGGTCGACACCGCCGTCGAAGCGATGCGGTTCGGCGCCTACGACTACATCGAGAAGCCGCTCACCAAGCAGAAGCTCACGCGCCTCAAGGCGCTGATCCCGAAGGCGATCGAGAAGGAAGCCACGCGACGCAAGAACCGCGAGCTGTCGTCACGCCTCGAAGGGCTGACGAGCTTCGGCGAGTTGATCGGCCAGTCGGAGCCGATGCGCGAAGTGTATGGTCTGATCGAAGCCGTCGCGCCGACGAACGCCAGCGTGCTGGTGCTCGGCGAGAGCGGCACCGGCAAGGAACTCGTCGCGCGTGCCCTGCATCAGAAGAGTGATCGCGCCAAGGGGCCGTTCTACGCCCTCAACTGCGCGGCGCTGCCGAAGGAGATTCTCGAGAACGAACTGTTCGGCCACGAGAAGGGCGCTTTCACGGGCTCCGTGAACGAAAAGACCGGCGCATTCGAAAATGCGAGTGGGGGCACGCTCTTCCTCGATGAACTGGCAGAAATGCCGGTGGACATCCAGGTCAAGCTGCTGCGTGCGATCGAGACGCGATCGATCCGACGGCTTGGCGGCAAGAAGGAAATTCCGGTGGATATCCGTATCGTCGCCGCGACGAACAAGGACATCCAGAAGGCGATCGCCGGCAACGAACTCCGCGAGGATCTCTACTATCGCCTTGCGGTCGTCGAGTTCGTGCTGCCGCCGCTGCGTGAGCGAGGTGCTGACATTCTGATTCTCGCCGAAGCGTTCCTCCAGCGCTTCTCGAAGCAGAACAGCAAGCGGCTGTCCGGTTTTGCCGAGGGTGCACGCGAATGGATGGCCATGTATCCGTGGCCCGGTAACGTGCGCGAGCTGAAGAACGCGATCGAGCGTGCGGTCATTCTTGCACGGACGACTGAGGTCAGCGCCAGCGACCTGCTGCCGCGTCATCTGCGCGGTACGGCGGAAAGCCTCGGTCCGGTGACGCTGTCCGTCGGCTCGTCGGTCGCTGATGCACGTCGTCAGCTGGCGTTGCGCACGTTCGCGCAGCTCGGCGGCGACATCCCGAAGGCAGCAGCAATGCTGGGCCTGAAGGAATCGCAACTTCGGGATGAACTGCTGGCGCTGCTGGCCCTGCCCGATCCGTCAGGAGAGACGGCGGTTGAGGGTGATGACACCAGTGACCGCACGTCGGTCCGCCTCGTACGTTCCGATGAAGGAAAGGTCGCGCCCGGACGCTGAGGTCCGGACCGTTTCCTTCCCGCCTCTCCCCCCGTATCGCATCACATGCCGCGCCGTGACTGGGACGACGACGATCAGATCATCATCGTCGAGGAAAGTGAATCATCTGGCCTCTCCGCCTTCCTGCTCGGCGCCGCTATCGGTGCCGGGCTGGCATTGATCTTCGCACCGCAGACGGGCGCGGAGACACGCAAGTCGATTCAACGTGGCGCACAGAAGGCCACCGATGCAACGAAGCGCGCCGGCGTGAAGGTCGGCGAAAAGGTCACCGACGCGCTGTCGCAGGCGAAGGCCGATCTCGAATCACGCATCGACTCCGCGCGCGCCACGCTCGACCTCAAGAAGACGCAGGTCTCACGCGCCGTGGACGCCGGCCGCGAAGCCGCAAAGGCGGCGCGCGACGACCTCGAGCGCCGCATGTCGGAGCAACGCTCCGCCGACGCCACCCGCAATCGCGAACACGACAACGGCGCGGCGTGATGTGCGATGCGCCGTTGCTGTCTGGTACTGCCTCGACGCAACACCGCCAACAGACGCAAAACGGCATGCGTTGTTTTCTTGCGCATGGCGCGAGTCGCTCGCGGCTGTCGGCGTCTGAGGCAGCCGTAACGACCGGGCACACGCCGTTTTGCGCTCAAAGCCGTTTCGAGCGCAGCTGACTCAGTCTGGAAGGTCTTTCCCGGCCGGTGCCGTTACCGGCACGTCGCTGTCCGCACGCCCTGCCGGAACACCGCATGACGGACAGTACTGGAAGAACGCGTTCTTCCGCGTGTCGCATGCGCCGCACTTGTCGAACAGCTTCATGCCGCAGTGCACGCAGAAATTCGTCGTTGCGTTCGGGCCGCCGGCGATCGCGCGTTCGCAGCCAGGACACATGCTCGCGTTCATCTTGCGCAGCGCGTCTTCGTAGCCGAGTGACTGGCGGCGCTGCGTTTCGGTCTGCTGTTCGACCACCTGACGCTTGGCGACATACTGCTGCATCGCCCGGATCACGTAGTGCCCGGCAATCAGCGTCAGCACGATGCCGACGACGTACCGCACATAGCCACCATAGCTCGGCAGATACGGCACCAGTTCGAAGAAGAAGGCGAACAGTGCGAACAGCACGAAGCCACGTGCGAGGGGCCAGTACTGACTCTTGCGCTTCTTCGCGATCAGCCAGATGCCGATCAGCAGCAGCGGCAGCGTGAGTGCGAGCCGGATGCCGAAGATGCGCAGCTCCTGCTGAAACTGCGCGCGATCGTAGCGCGGACGTGCCGCCGCTTGAAGGTCCGCTTCGATGCTGCGCAGCGAGTCGAGCCCCTGCTGCGTCTGCAGCTGCCGCGCCGTCTGTACCTCGACGACCTTCTGTGCCGCCGCCTTGCTCACCAGGAGCGAGTCGAGGTCGCGTAGACGCCGTATGCCTTCCGGATCCTGCGCCGGATCACTCGTCGCCGTGCGCGTGGCGCGCCAGTTGTCGTACGCCTCCTTCCGGTTCTGATACGTCGTCGCATTCGAGTCGACGGTCAGGCTCGCGACGTTGTGCCGATCGGTGGCGTCGCGCGACTCGCGCTGGAGTACGTCCCGGCGCATCCGCAACGGTCCCACCTGCGCCTGATCAAGGAATTGCTCGATCGACAGCGACTGATCCACTCCCGGCAGGTCGCCGACGATCTTGCCGCCGAGACCGATCAGAAATCCCGCGAACACCAGCGACACCGCCCACATTGCGATCGAAAACAGCCGCTCGGGAACGCGCAGACTCTTGAACATGTCGGGAAGCAGGAGGGAACCGGGCGACTACCAGCGCAGCATCACACTACCGCGCGCGCAGTGTACCCAGCACAGACTGCAGATTCGTGCTCTTCGCAACAGACTGCACGCGTTCCTGCACCTTCGGGAACAGCGTCTCCGCCTCTTTCTGGAAACGGGTGAACAAGGCCTTCAAATCGGCGCTCGAGAGTGATCGACCCTGCGCGTAGTACTGCGTGGCGGCGTGGCCGAGTGCGTAGGTCGCGCCGAAGCTCACCGTCGCACCGGCCGCCATGCCGGTCGCGCCGCCGAGCATGCCGCCGAGCAGACCACCGGCGAGACCGCCGAAGGTCTTGCGCACAATGCTCTCCATGAACTGTGCCGCGGCGCCGATGCCGAACGTCGCCGCCAGATCCTTCACCTGCGACGCATTCATCTGCTGGCCGTAGCGCTGGCCGATGGTGTAGACCATCCGCAGCTGCAGCGGCACGATCGCCATGTTCGACAGCCGGTCCGGCAACACTTCGAGTGCCGCGGTCAGAATTGCCTGATCGAGAATCATGGCATCCAGCTCGCCCGGTGCTGGCGGCTGTGCCGTCGCAGTGCTCGGCACCGGTGGCGGCATCACCTGACCCGTCAGCGTCGCGACGGATGCGATTGCCGACATCTCCGCCGTTCCGACATCGGTACCGATTGTCGAGGAAAGCTCCTGCAGAAATGCGATTTCCCTTGCGTCCGCGACACCGTCGGCATTGCAGACCGCGACCGCGATTTCGTAGGCCGCGCGTCGCGCCGATTCATTCGACAGTGCGGCCGCGAGTGACTTGATGTCGACCGGCGCGGCCGCTGCGCGCTGCACCACAGCGTCCGCATTCGGCAGGCCGAGTCGTGCTGCGGCGGCGGCGATCTGCTCCAGCTCGAGCGTGCTCTTCTTGCCGTCGACCACGGCGGCTTGAGCGGCAATCGTGATGATGAGTTCAGTGTCGGTCGGTGTCATGGAACGCCTCTCAAGGAAGGAAATGGCTCGCAAGCGCCTGCGTCACCGTGTCATCTGTCGATCACACCGCGGAGCGCCTGCCTGCGCCGCTTCCAGCACTTCGACCAACTCCGTCGTCAGACTCACACCCTGATCCTTCGCGTAGAACGTGTTGCGATAGGCGTGCAGTGAATCGTCGCTGACGCCGCCGCGTGCGGTGTTGGTCCAGTCGCGCAACGGCTTCGGCAACTCCACCAGACAGCCGACGTCGCGCCCGGCGGAATCGAGCAGCACGAACGTCGGCGTGGCCGACCGCCCATCCTGTGTGCGATGATTTCGCGCCACGGTTGCACCATCCTGCGGCGACACGATGCGCAGCGACAACCCCGGCACGCTGTCCACCAGCCGAGCGGCGTACGGCACCGAGTTCATCGAGTCGCCGCAGCCGTCACGCGCCACGACCAGCAGTTGCCACGTGCCGCCCACCGCGCGCGCCCGCGTGATCAACGCCGGACGGACCACCGCCTCCTTCTGCAATCGCAGCCATCCGTCGCGGCGCGACGTGGCCGACGCCACGAAGTCGGCGAACGTCTGACCCTTCTCGAAAATCGAGAGCAGCGAGCTGTCCGTCGCGATGCGCGCCGTCGCGCCGGGCACCGCAATGACGCTGGGCTGACAGACGGCAAAACTTGTGATCAGCAGTGCGGCAGAAAGCATGATTTCAACGCGGGTGAGGGGATCAGGTGGTGACCTGCACCGCAAGATCGCGCGTCGCGTGTGCCACGCGCCACACCCACCAGATCAGCAGCGGCTGCAGAGGCAGCCGGATCCAGCATGCCACAATGAACAGTGCGCTCGCCTGGCGCGCGTGCGCCAGTCGCAGCATCTCGATATTGGCCGGAAAGACGGCCAGCAGCAGCAGGATCAGGCCCACCGCCGCGAGGGTACGCGTCGCCGGGAGCAGCAATCCGGCACCGCCGAGCATCTCGAAGACGCCACTGATGTACACGAGCAGCAGCGGACTCGGCAGATAACCGGGTACGATGGCCGTGTACACACGCGGAATCGCGAAGTGCAGCGCCCCCGCGACGATGAACACGATCGCGGTGATGAGCAGGGACGCCGGCACTACGCCGACGCCCCTGTCGGACAGTCGTCGCTCACGCGTCGAGCGTGGCGAGGTCGATCACGAAGCGGTACTTCACGTCACCCTTGAGCATGCGTTCGTAGGCGGTGTTGATGTCCTTCATCGGAATGACTTCGACATCCGCCGTGATGCCATGCGTGCCGCAGAAGTCGAGCATCTCCTGCGTCTCGGCGATGCCGCCGATCAGCGAGCCGGCCAGTGAACGGCGACCACCGATCAGTACGAACGGATGCACGACGGGCGGCTTGTCCGGCACACCGACCAGCGTCATCGTGCCGTTCCGCCTCAGCAGGCCAAGGAACTGCTGGATGTCGTGTGGCGCCGACACCGTGTCGATGATGAAATCGAACGAGTTGGCCTGAGCCTTCATCGCCTTACTGTCGTTGCTCATCACGACGTCGTCGGCACCGAGGCGCTTGGCATCGTCGATCTTGCTCTGCGATGTCGTGAACTGCACGACGTGCGCGCCGAATGCCTTCGCGAACTTGAGCGCCATATGGCCGAGCCCACCCAGACCGACGACTCCCACCTTCTGGCCGGCCTTCACATTCCAGTGGCGCAGTGGCGAGTACGTCGTGATGCCCGCGCAGAGTAAGGGTGCCACGCCGGCCGGATCGAGCCCCGCCGGAATCGTCAGCGCGAACTTCTCGTCCACCACGATGTTGTTCGCATAGCCGCCATACGTCGGTGCGCCGTCGGTGTCGCGGCCGTTGTACGTGAACGTCGCGCCGGTCGTGCAGTACTGCTCTTCGCCATCGGCGCAGTTCGCACAGGTGCCGCAGGAATTCACAAGACAGCCCACGCCGGCCAGATCGCCGACCTTGAACTTCGTGATGTCGCTGCCGACCGCGGTGACGGTACCGACGATCTCATGGCCCGGCACCATCGGGAAGATTGCGCCGCCCCACTCATCGCGAACCTGATGGAGATCGCTGTGACAGACGCCGCAGAAGGCGATCTCGATCTGAATGTCCATCGGGCCCGGTGCGCGGCGTTCAAACGCAAAAGGAGCCAGCGCATCGTTCGCCTGCTGCGCGGCGTAACCTCGTGAAGCGGTCATGGTGTGATGATCCTGATGAGGATGTATCGTTGGCGCTGTGAGACAGGGATAAATTACTCCCTGCCGCCAGACGGGTACTGCCGACGAACGCCGATCCAGCCTGGATCGTGTCGTTCAGGCCGCCGCAGACTGTATTTTCAGCGAATCCGCATCCGACCAGGTGACCGTATGCCAGACCGCATCTCCCTGCAGGAAAAATTTGCCAGCTTCAGCGAGCACTGGAGTCCGAAGATCGTCGCCGATCTGAACGGGCAGCAGGTCAAGCTCGTGAAGTTCCAGGGCACATTCGACTGGCACTCACACGCCGACGAAGACGAACTCTTCTTCGTCCATCGCGGTCACTTCCAGATGGAGTTCCGGGACCGCTCAGTGTCGCTTGGTGTCGGCGACATGCTGGTTGTGCCGCGCGGGGTGGAGCACCGCCCTGTTGCCGAGTTCGAATGCGAAGTCATGCTGTTCGAGCCGGACAAGACGCTCAACACCGGCGATGTCGTGAGCGAGCGGACCAGGCCCACGCTGGAACGCATCTGATGCATTGCCCGGCGGCGACGTCGGTGCGCGGCGCGCCATGAGTACCGCGCGCGGAAAGGCACGAAAGAAAGGCGCCGCAGCGACCTCGCGAGCCGGAACGCCGCAGCCGACGTCAGTGATCGCCGTTGTGTCGCCGGTGCAGGTCGTGCGCGAGTTCCTCGGCCAGACCTGGAAGTCGCTTGGCGATGACGACGTGATGTTCCTCGCGTCCGGCGTGTCGTTCAACCTGCTGCTGGCCGTCGTGCCGTTCGTGCTGCTGCTGGCGTCGGTGTCGATTCTGTTTCTCGGCAGCACGCCCGACAGCGCCGCCGACGTGGCGCTGGCGTTCCTCGATCGCCTCCTGCCGTCGAAGAGCTGGACTGAAGGTGATCATGTGCGCGATGCGGTGCGTGACATTGCGCGCGTCAGCGGCTCGGTCACGCTCTACTCGTCGATCGGATTTCTCTGGTTCTCGACCCGCGTCTTCAGCTCGATGCGCAGTGTGTTTCAGCGCACGTTCGACGTGCCCAACGAGCGCGGCATACTGCACGGAAAGCTGTTCGACATCTGGTGCTCGTTTCTGGCGGCCATCGGGATCACGGCGTACGGCTCGCTGAGCGCGTATCTCCTCGCGGCAACCACGCGTGGTGCGGCGGTCCTGACGCAGCTCGGCGTCCGCGAAAGCGTGATGGGCCCGATCGAATACGGGTTCGGGCGCATCGTCGCCTTTGCACTCGTGGTGCTGCTCTGTTTTTCAGCCTACCGGCTGGTGCCCAATCGCCCGATTCCGTCGCACACCGCGTGGGTCGGCTCCGTGACCACCAGTCTCCTGTTCGAAGTCGCGCGCATCCTGTTCGGCTACTATGTGCGCACGTTTTCTCCGAGTTCGCTCTACACCGGCACGATCGCCACGCTGGTCGTGGTGACGCTCTGGACGTACTACGCCTCCCTCATCTTCATCATCGGCGCCGAAGTGGCGCAGGTGGTGGAACTCCGCCGCCACTCAAAACCCATCGCACCGCCATGATCGACCTCCGCAGCGACACCGTGACCCAGCCGACCCCCGCGATGCGCACCGCGATGGCGCACGCGGACGTGGGGGACGATGTACTCGACGGTGACCCGACGGTCCGGGCACTCGAAACGGAAGTGGCACGCTTGCTCGGCAAGGACGCAGCGCTGTACTTCCCGAGCGGCACGATGGCGAATCAGACCGGGATCTGGATGCATGCAGAGCCTGGCACCGAGGCGCTCTGTGATGCACGCGCGCACATCTACGATTGGGAAGGGGCTGGTGCGTCGGTGTTCCGCGGCGTGCAACTGCGTCCTCTGACACCGAGTGGTGAAACGATTCGCGCCGCAGACATCGAGCGGGGACTGCGCACGCCGTCGCGCTATGCGCCGCGGGCGACGCTGCTCTGCCTCGAGAACACGCACAACGGTGCCGGCGGTGCCGTGACGTCGCTGGCCGACTTGCAGGCGCTGGCCGCCGCAGGGCGTGCGGCCGGCCTCAAGGTGCACCTGGACGGCGCGCGGCTGTGGAATGCGTCGGCGGCGACCGGGACGCCGCTGCACGAATTCGCGGCGGTCGCGGACACGGTGATGGTGAGCTTCTCGAAGGGACTTGGCGCGCCGGTCGGTGCCGCACTGGTCGGCTCGAAGGATGTGATCGGCGCGGCGTGGGAAGTGCGCAAGCGCTTTGGCGGCGGCATGCGGCAGGCGGGGATCATCGCCGCGGCGGCGTTGCATGGCGTGCAGCATCACCTCGCGCGCCTGCCCGAGGATCACGCCAACGCCGCGACGTTCGCGACACTGGTGCGCGGCGCGGGCGGCGCGCGCCCGGTGACCCCCGATACGAACATCGTCATGATCGACCTGCGCACCGGGCAGCGCTCGGACACGGTCGTGGCGGCGGCGAAAGCAGCCGGCGTGGCGTTGTCCGGCTGGTCGGCAACGCGCGTGCGCGCGGTCTTCCATCTCGATGTGTCCGCGCTGCAGGCGGCCGAGGCCGGACGGATCGTGGCGGGCGCGCTCGCGGCGTGAGCGCCTCGCCGTGAGTGCGACGGCGTGCATGCGACGGATCGCGAGTCACTCGACGCGCGCCGCTGCACCCGATACATTCTTTCTTGCTCCAGGTCCCGGAGGGCGTAGGCCCGCTAACCGCGTCAGGACCGAGAGGTAGCAGCGCCGTGTGGTGTCTTGCGTTGCTCCGTCAGGCCTGGAGTATCGCGCGGTCGTTCGATCGTCCGGGTCCCGGACGGCGACGCCGCGCGATTTGTTTCTCGGGAGGATCCCCAGCCCGTGATTGCGCTCGCCCGCAAGTACCGTCCGAAGAACTTCGCGCAGGTCGCCGTGCAGACGCACGTGTCGAATACGCTGAAGGGCGCCATCGCTCGCGATCGCGTCGCCCACGGCTATCTGCTCTGCGGCCCGCGCGGCACCGGCAAGACGACGCTTGCACGCGTGCTCGCCATGGCGCTCAACTGCGAGAACCGCAAAACGCGCGATGACGGCGAACCGTGCGGAACCTGTGGCGCCTGCACGCGCATCTGGAGCGGCAGCGCGTCGCTCGACGTGATCGAGATCGACGCAGCGTCCAATCGCGGTGTCGATGATGCGCGCGAGCTGCGTGAGCGGGCGATGTATGCGCCGTCCACCAGCGACGGCTACAAGGTCTACATCGTGGACGAAGCGCACATGCTCACGCGCGAAGCGTGGAATGCCCTGCTCAAGATTCTCGAAGAGCCGCCGCCGCGCGTCGTGTTCGTGTTCGCGACCACCGAGCCGCAGAAGATCGCGCAGACCGCCGCACCGGTGCTGAGCCGACTGCAGCGCTTCGATCTGCGTCGCATCAATCCGGCTGAGATTCGTGATCGCCTCGCATCGGTGCTCGATTCGGAAGGTGTGACGTACGAAAGCGATGCGTTGCAGATGCTCGCGCGCGCGGCGGATGGCGGATTGCGCGACGCGCTTTCGCTCACCGATCAGGTGCTCGCCTTCGGCGATGACTCGCGACTGACGTCGGCACGCGTGCGCGACGCGCTCGGCCTCGTGCCGGAGGACGAGTTGCTGGCGTTGCTCGCGATCATCGGCGAGCGGCGCGCAGGCGATGTCTTCGGTGCCGTCGAGCGCCTCACGAATCTTGGCGTCGATCTCGTCCTGCTGCTCACGGGCCTCGCGGATCTCGTGCGCGCGCAGCTCGCGATCGTGCTCGGAGGCGACCCGGGGGCGGTGTCGTCGTCGGTGCGCGAGCGACTGACCGCGATGGCGACGCAGTGGCGCGCCGGTGATCTGCTGCGTGTGCTGCAGCTGATGGCGGACGTCGAAGCGCGTCTCCGGAAGAGCGGCCAGCCGCAGGTCGTGTTCGAGACACTGCTCGTGCGCCTCGCGCTGCTCGATCGCACGCTGGCACTCGAAGAGGTGCTGGCCGGCCTTGGTGATGTTGCGCCGCGCGCCGTGGCGGCACCGCGCACCGCGCCGCCGGTCGCATCGCGCGCGGTCGTGATGGATGCGCCGACGACAAAACCACAGGTCGCACCGCCTGCGGCAGACAAGTGGTCGCAGCCCGCGCCGCCGACAGCGGGTGGTACGCCAACTGCCGCGGTACCGGCGAAGGCCGCGACACAGCCAGCCACGCCGACGGGTGGCGCGCCGATCCCAGAGCTCCATCGCATCGTCGATGACTGGGACGTCGTCATCTCGGCACTCAAGGGGCAGGGACGTGGAATGCTGGCTGCGCTGTTGGAGCGCGTGCAGCCGACAGCCGTCACGTCCGGT
>JBBRLZ010000034.1:0-48312 GCA_038231095.1 Gemmatimonadales bacterium | reverse complement strand
GTCACAGTGGTGTTGAGACCATCGTTCGCAGGTTGGACCGACCAGAAGAAAGAGCACCGAGCTGCCAGCGAACTGATCCTCGGCGTCAGAACGTTCAATCGTTGACGTCGTGGGCGCAGCATCCCGCTCCGGACCCACCACAACTCTGCCAATCGGGCACCGTAACCGACTCGGTGTTCCTCGCGGCAAGTATGTCTCCGCGTACCTTTCGGGGAACCGACCTCCACCATCCAGCCGACCTAGATGCTCGTTCAACACCAACGGGCATCCTACTGCCGACCAGCACCGGACCGCCAAGGGCCACCAGCGCAAAAGATGCGAGCACCATCCAACTGCGCCGCAGCGGCCGACGTGGGCGACATCAAGTGCGTTGCCATTTGCTGACACTTGCCAGCACGTCAAAACCACAAGCCGAGCGCCCGTCGCCAGCCAACCTTTGGTAGCATACCGCTATTCAGTTTACGCAGCGGCTTCGCCTGATGCGTGCATGCGCGCAATAGTTCACGACCAAGCCTGACCGAGACGACCCAGATGACAACGACGAAGAAGCCCGCTGCGCTCCCGACCATGCCGTTCCCCAACACCGCGAACGCGGTGCACGAGAGCGCTGAATGGCTTTGGATACCGCTCAGGAAACAGTGGCGCGACGTCAGTTCAAAGCCTGAGGAGATCGTTCGTCAGCGATTCATTCGCACGTTGGTCGAAGAGTATGGTTACTCGCTCGACCAGATGGATCAGGAGCAGCGAACGCAGCATGGGCATCGCAGCCCGCGCGCGGACATCGTGGTTTGGCAATCTGTCGACGACCGAATCAACAAGCGATTCCCTGTGCTCGTAGTGGAGTGCAAGACCGACACCATTGAAATTCAAGAGAGGGATTACTATCAGGCAGCGTCGTACACCGTCGCGTCGGGCTGTGAGATCTTCATCGCCACGAACCAACGCCATACGGCGGTGTTCAAGCTGGTTGCGCGCACCCCTGGCGAATTCGTCGCCATCAGCGAGATCCCGAAGGCCGCCGACTGGGGAGATGCCAAGCGCTTGAAGGCAGTGCTTGATAGCCTGCGCGCCTTCAACAGGAAGGAATTCCAGGATCTGCTGTTCGTGTGCCACAGCATCCTGAGAGACGTTCACAAGATGGATCCTGGACGTGCGTTCGACACCATCTCGAAGATCCTGTTCATCAAGATGTACGTCGAGCGTTCGGGGATGCATGGGACCTTCACCACCGAATATCTCGACAAGCGTGCGCAGGTGCGTCTGCCCACCGATCCTGCCGTTCACAACGGCTTGTTCGAGCAGACAAAGACCTACTACCGTGCCGACGATCTGTTCACGGCCGGTGACAAGCTCGACATCTCGGAGGAGACATTCCGCCGAATCGTCAAGCAGCTCCAGCGTTTCGATCTCTCAAAAACCGGCGATGACATCAAGGGGCTCGCGTTCGAGAAATTCCTTGGAACAACATTCCGCGGCGAGCTCGGTCAATTCTTCACGCCGAGACCAGTCGTGGAATTCATGGTCGACTTGCTCAACCCCGAGGAGGGTGAGCGCATCTGCGATCCGGCTTCGGGATCCGGCGGATTTCTCATTCGTGCGTTTGAACATGTTCGCGCCCGGATCGTCGCCGACGTTCAAGCTCAAAAGGATGCGGAACGCGCCCGGATCGAAGCGCTGGAGCTGACTCAAGAAGAGGAGGAGCGTCAAATCGAAGAAGCGTTTGCGCGCCTCAATCATGAGTTGCTGCCCAGCGCAGACGACAACACACCCATCGACACGCGTGTCGGCAGGCTCGCATGGCAATGCATTTACGGCACTGACGCCGAGCCTCGTGCTGCGCGCACCGCCAAAATGAACATGATCATGCATGGCGATGGTCACGGGGGCATCCACTACCACGATGGGCTGCTTGACATCAACGGCATCTTCGGCGGACGCTTCGATCTCGTGCTGACCAATCCTCCGTTCGGCTCAAATGTCGGCGCGGACCAGAAGGTCGGTGGCAGCGACGAGACACGTGTTCCCAACGATGCCGCCTACCTGCAACGCTGTCGGGAACGTGGATACGGCGCGTCGTGGGAGGAGAGCCATAATCGGCTGCTGCAGGCCGCGGAACGAAAGACGCCGATCCTTGAATTGTTCGAGATCGGCAAATCCAAGAGTAACCGCCCCACGGAACTGATTTTCGTAGAGCGCTGCCTCGACCTGCTCAGGCCAGGCGGCCGCATGGGCATCGTGTTGCCTGACGGCAACTTGAACAATCCCTCATTGTCGTGGCTGCGACGCTGGGCGGAAGGCCGTGCAAAACTGCTCGCCGTGGTAAGCCTGCCGGAAGAGACCTTCCGGTCGAGCAATGCGACGGTCAAGGCATCACTGGTTTTCATGCACAAGTTCACCGAGAACGAGACTGCGCAGTGGGAAGAGGTCTGGACACAAGCGCACGCCGAGCTGGATGGTCAATTTGACCAGCAGCGCGACAGCGCACATGGCTCCTACGCCACGCGCATCGTCAGCGGTGAGGATGCCGAGGCCCTACGGCTGCTCGATGCACTCGCTGCCTTGGGAGTGCAGCGTAGATTGCGGCCTTGGCGCCGTGGTGCGCCCCCCGACTACCCACGGCAAGCCCAGCCTACAGTGCAAGCTCGGCCCGCGTGGATTGGTGCGGCAGCGCGAGCGGATACGAAGGCTGCAAGCGCGCTAAAGAAGCAGGCGGTCGTGACACTTGCGGCCGCGGCCAAGCGGTCCGTGACGCTCTTCGCAGAACTAAAGCTCCGGTACAGAGCCATCGACGAGGCGCATACTGCCGCCCTGTGGGCACGAGTGCGCGAGCTCTTTGACTACCCAGTGTTCGTCGCCGCGCCCAAGTCCGTTGGTATCACTTCGACAGGCGAGACCGGCGACGGCATCGCGAGTGAACTGCCCGATCTGTTGCGCGCGTATCGCGATTTCGACGCCTGGCTCCTCAGCGGCGCGCAGTCGGAGGCAATGCCAAATTTTCCGGTGCCCTCCACTGCCTGATTCGGCGGTGGAGGGAGATCGAACGCTGGATCGAGACCGCTGCGTCGGCAGGCCGCGAGAGCAGTCACCCGATGGTCCTGCTGAGCGAAGTGCTGACAGAGCGCAAGGAATCCGTCACCGTGACCGGCACTCTCGGTGATTGGCAAGCCATCACGGTCAAGTTCTCCGGTGAGGTGTTGCCGCGCGAGCGGGCTGACGTGTTCAAGGGCGCGATGTTCGCCGCGTATCCAGGCGACCTTGTCTTTTCTAAGATCGATGCGCGCAACGGTGCAGTTGGGCTGATCCCGACCAGCATCACGAAGGCGGTCGTGACGAGCGAATATCCTGTTTTCATACCAAAGGCAGACAAGCTGCGCGCCGAGTACCTAAATCATCTCTTGCGGGCAGAGCATTTCCAGGCTGACCTGAAACGCAAGGCGTCGGGCACCAGCGGCCGCAAGCGCGTGACGCCTGAGGACTTCTTGAGCCTCGCAGTTCCTGTGCCCGATCTGGGAGAACAGGATGCGTTGGTCGCTGAATACGCCAGCGCTCTTGCCCGTGCCTCGGCACTGGAAGAAGACGCCGAATCCATCGAGCGCGCCGGCTGGCGTGGCTTCGAGGAGGCGCTCGGCGTGGCGGCGTCGCCCCCACTGCCAGATCGACCTGTGTTCGTTGCGCGATTCACAGATGTGGAACAATGGAGCCACGAGGGCGTGCTTCGTGCCACCATTGGTGATCAAGGTGTCCGCGTATCATCGTGTCCCATCGTCGAGCTTGGAACCGTGGCAGCTGTGAGCTACGGGCTGCAGAAGTCGCCGGCAAATCGACCGGGCACGCACGCGCGACCATATCTGCGCGTGGCGAACGTGCAGCGCGGGAGGTTGTTGCTGGACGAGATCAAGACGATCAACGTCCCGGATACTGACATGGCAAATTTGCGTCTTGAAGTCGGTGACATCCTTTTTGTTGAGGGGAACGGCAGCCGAGCTGAGCTAGGCCGCGTGGCTCTCTGGAATGGAGAAATCGCGGACTGCGTACATCAGAATCACATCATCAAGGCGCGTGCGAAACACGATTGTTTGCTGCCGGATTTCGCGATGGCTTGGTTCAACAGCGATGCGGGCCGCGGGCACTTCTTCATGTCTGGCAAGACAACCAGCGGCTTGGGTACGATCAACTCGACAGTCATCCGAACAGCACCCATACCGCTACCGTCCATGGCGACTCAGCTGCTCTTGGTTTCAAACCTAAGTGCCGCAGCGTCGAAGTCGCACGTGATGCGGGCCCAGGCTGCGTCATTAAGGGAGTCTGCATGGGCTGCGTTCGAGTCGGCGATCTTTGCTGCTCGGCTTGATACAGCGTCGTGAGCATCACAACTGGCTGGATTCAATCGCTGGAGGTTGCCTCCCCGCGCGCTGCACCGCGGTCGGCGGCGACGCGACTCCAGCCAGGTCCTTCGTGCCATCGAGGTGATCTTTATTGGTTCCATCACCGGGCACGGGCACCTGCGGAGAGGCGGCCGAAGGCTCAAATTTCCTCGTGGCGCTTGAGATGCTACACTGATCTTCCCGCTTTTACCGGCGGTCGACGCGCCTTCGCCGATGCCGGCGTGACGTGACTCAGGGCGATGACGAAATCGTCCTCGTCAACGAAGACGCGAGCAATTGTGCAGGCTCGTACGCCGCAGCGCGTCGCCGGCACGGTCGTCGCGCCCGTGCCGGTCCGCACGCGACGACCGCAGGGGGCTGAGCTGAGGCGCCGCTTGAAGTGAGCCGGCCCCAGCTCGCGTACGTGCGTGGCACCGATACCTCTCCGGTCGTGCGCCGAGCTCGCGGGCGTAATCAGCGCCACGCGCGCGCGAGTGCAACACGCGCGTCATTGAGGGCCGCGCGGCCCTGGAGCGCCAGAGCGAGCACCCGCCCCGCGGGCGCCTCCACGCCCGACGGCAATACGTACACCGAGGAGCCGGGCAGCGCGATGCACTGGCCGATGTCGGGGCTGCAGCGAACGAGTACGGCGGCGCACAGCGCCAGCGCGCCGCGAAGGCGCAGCGTGCGGGATGAGAATGCAGACATGGCGAGCACCAGATGCGAGACGGCGCCGGACCTCGGAGGTGGGGACGGCGCCGTGCAGGGTGCGACGCCTGGGGGCCGGGCTTCAGGGTTCGTCTCAACTTCCCCACCTGAGTGATCGTCTCAAAATCTCCACCCCACCGCAGATCTGGGGACAATGGCCTTCCGCAGGGGTCGCCCGCGAGGACGGCGAGGGGGGCCAGCTTCCTCGGCTCTGGCGACCGGACACCATCAAGCATATTGACGAAAGTGACGATACGTGATACTGTCAATCACGTCACTTTCCGGAGTCGCCCATGACCGCTCTTCTGCACCAGCCTTTCCTGACCATGGTCGGCGCGGACGCCTCGTCCCCAGAGGTCTCGCCGGCCTCCGAGATTCTGATCGCGCGGTTCAGCTCGCTGATCTACACCCTCGTGAGTCGAGCCCCGCAGGCGGCGGTCATCCGGGCGGCGGCGTCTGGCTCCAATGCAGAACTCATGCATGCTCTGGCGGACATGGTCGTGACGGAGGCCCCGGCGGACGACGCCTGGACCACCGCCCTCCTCCAAGGGAGCGTCGCGCTCGCGGCATGTCTGGAAGCCGCTGGCGGTGTCTGGACCGCGGACGAGGCAACGACCCGCCTGATGGTCAAGCGGCAGACGCTGCAGCAGTGGCGCGACAGCGGGCGTGTCCTCGCGCTGCAACGCCACGACGGCTCGTATTCGTACCCGGTGGCGCAATTCGCGCCTCCCGTGTCGGACACTGGCGCCCCGCGTCCGTATGAGGCCATCGCGCAGATCACGCAGACGGTCGGATCGAGGCTAAGCGTGGAAGAGCTGGTCGCCTTGCTCGCGACGCCACAGCCGTTGCTGCGTGACAAGGCCGGAGCGCCGATGGCACCGTTCACGGCCCTCGCGCTCGGCGAGGCGCCGCGCGTCCTCGATCTGATGCGCTGGGTCGTCACGCCGCCTGATACCGACGCGCCCGACGTGGTGACGGAGGCTCAGGCCGTCGCATCCGCGTGAGCGCATTCCGTTCTGGCCCCTCCGGTGCCCTGCCGGCGGGCTATGCACGATGCGACGCTGGAACGATGCTCCTCCGCGGCCACACACCGGGCAAGGCGCCGAACTGGTTTGGGCCTTCCGTGGGCGGAGCTGGAGTAGGTCGCTTCGACATGCCAGCACGGACGGACGACGAACCCGGTGTGTGCTATCTCGCGCCGGCGCTCGAGGGTGTGCTCCTCGAGCGTGTCATTCGCGACGTCGTGATCAATCCGCTCAGCCATGCCACGCTGTCACGACAGCACTCCATCACGACGGCACGGCTCACACGCGATCTCATTCTGATCGACTTACTGGTCGCGCCGTGGACGGTGCATGGCGTTCAGATGCACGAGGTCACGGCGGTGCCGCCGTATGATGCGACGCAGCAGCTGGCGCGACAGTTCGCGCAGCAGAATCACACGCACGTGAACGGCAGCGCGCTCGTGCCCGATGGTATCGCGTACGGATCACGTTTCGGCGCCGCGCACGAGTGCATCGCGCTGTGGGATCGGGCGGCGACCGCACTCGAGTGGGGCGCGACAGAGTCGCTCGGTGCGGATCGCCTGGCACTCGCGGCGTCATGCCTGCGGCTGGGGATCGGGCTGCGTGATTAGGCGGCGCTGAGCTCTGCGTCACGCGCCGCCGCGATCTGGGCAGACTCGATGCATCAGCGGAATCTGTGCGCGACGGCCACCTGAGCGTACAGCAGGGCCGCGCGGCCCCGGAGCGCGAGTGCACTTGCACTGTGCAGCATCGGCGCCAGGCCGGCGGCGTTCTCGGAGCGCGACGCCATGATGATCGAGGCACCGGGCAGCGCCACGCATGGCCCCACATCAGGGGCGCACCGAACGAGGGCTGCAGCGAGGACGGCGAGGATGCCGCGCGTGCGCATCCAGCGGGTCAGAGACGGTGGCATGAAAAGCACCTGTGTAAGCGAGACCGCGCCGCCCCGCGGAGGTGGGGGCGACGCCATGCAGGGTGCTAGTGCTGCACGGGGGGCGCTGAGCTCACGCGCGGCCGAATCTCGCCTCCATCTCATCGGCAATCCGCTGAATCTCAGGCCACATCATCGCGTCTGACCGCGCGCGCTGCCACCGCGTGCCGTATGTCTTGGTCGCGATGACGCCGGTCAGCTCTCCTTCAGGCTCGCCGCCGAGATCATCAGGTTCATCATCGTCGCTGTCCGCCTCTCCATTCGTCGGCTTGGGTGGGTCGAGGAGGATCACCGCATCGAGCAGCCGGTTGTTCATCGCATCGAACTCCGTCCATTTGTAGAGGCCTTGCGACTGGAGGAGCGCCTTCACGGCGAGTGGCACGACCACCGTCGCGATGCACATGTGCTCGAAGTGGGTCCACCGCACTCGGCGCTCCGCTGCCGTGATTCGGCCGTGGCCGTAGGGATGGCGGAGCTTGATGAAGTCGCGCAGCCACACGGCACGTATGGGCTCGTCGTGCTTGGCCGCGTTCGCAACGATCAGATCACCGCGCGAACCGGGCACGGTCTTGTACGGGCGCCACGGCACTTCGGGCAGGAGTGCAACCAGCGCCGGCACGATCTTGTCTTCGCGGTCTGCGTTGGCGAGTCGGTTGAAGGCACCGACCGTGTCGACGACCTCCGAGTGCGGCGAGACCGCATGGTTGTCGGTGTTCGCCCCGACCCACAAGTGGACGATGTCCGCGATGCGTTCCTGCTCGTTCGACTTTAGACGCGACACCTGACTGAGCGCGTGCAACAGCGGGAGGTCAACGTCACGCGCGAAGTCACATCGACCACTGACATGTGAAGGCCGTGCCTCTTTCACGCGGTCCTTCGACACGATGTTGCGCGTGGCGCCGTCCCTGCGGCGAGTGACCATCATCACTGCGCCGGTGTCTCCAGGTGCGAAAGCCTGAATCACAAGCTGCAGGTTGTCGCTGCCGAAGTATGTGTGCCCGAACAGATCGCGCGCAGACAGTGCGGCGAAGGTTAGCTGCTCGCGGAAGAGGAATGCTGCAGCGACCGCATCGTCGTCCAATGCGTCAGTGACGCCACGCCCGATGCGGTGCAGGATCGGAGTCGACTCACGGTCGACGGCGCGCACGTGGCCCTCGTACGCGCCGAGGATCTCCGCCGCTCGAGGCAAAAGCTCGGCGGAAATCTCCTTGTTCTGCACCGCGAAGCCGTACGGGACGATCCGGTAGTTGCCCGATTCGAGCGGCGCTTCGATGGACGCCCACGGAAAGAAGGCAAGATGATGCATGGCGGTCTCCGCGGTGCGCTGTATACGGCGTTCCGGGTGATAGTGCTACTGCGCTGGGGCAGCCGGGGGCAGGAGGTGACGTGCGGTCGTCAACGCAATTCCTGTGTCCCCAGGATCTCGCGGGTGACGCGGTTGTACAGGACGGCGTACATCGACGACGTGTGAATGCGCCATCGCACGTGCTGCTTGTCGCGCGGCGCGTCAATCGTCGGCGTGTCGCGTTCAGAGGAGAGATCGACGATGTTGTCGTCCGTGTTCGGCGCCACGCGGAACACGAGGGCGGCCGCCACCTGGTGAGCCACCTTTGGCGCCTGATCGCGTGTGACCTTGGCCTGAACCAGCGTGTTGAGGGTGTACGGCAACGAGCCCGTCACGCCGTACCGAGCGACGACGGACTTCGTGATGCGGCGGCGCACGCCATACCCGTTGGTGCCGATGTAGCTCCCGGTTGTGCGCGGCGTGCACGACATGTCGATGGCGCCGACGTCGCTGTCCTCTGACCGGGTGAGCACGAACACCTCACCTTCGGCGTCGTAAGTGATCCTGTGACCACACCCGTCACGCAGGAACCCGTCCGCGGGGAGTGCGACCACCCAGTACAGCGCGTCGAGCTTCGTCTCCACCCGCGCGCGATACTGCGCGCTGGACTCGAACTCGCCCTTCATTGTGATGTACCGCGTCGCCAAGCGCGGGAGGACGCCGACAGGGTGCGGCGCGATCAGTGTGTCGAACTCGGAGAATGGGACGGGGCGCAGCTGCCCGGCGCTCGGGCGCGGGGTTGCAGGGCGCCGCGAGGCGCCCTGCGCGTGGAGCGCGACTGCCCCGCCGAACACGGCCGCGGTGACGACGACGCGTGCAAGCCGGTTCATGGTCATCTGCAATGCGCCTCATGCGGGGTGATCTGTCGCCCGCGAAATTCGGCGACACTTTGTGACTAATTTACCTAAAGACGAACTCGGCCGCGTGCTTGGCAACTGTCGAGGTCGGCGCCGCACCGGCAGTCGCTTGAGCGGCGCGCTCCATCCGCCGCGGTCGCGCAGGCCGGCGTCGACGGCACCGACGCGGTGGAGCCCCCCCCGTCACCTGCAGCCGCGCAGGCGAACGAGGCCGCTGGCAGTAAGTTGCGGATCGGGGCTGACAGGCTCGTGGTGTCACGTCAGCAGTCGGAATGCACGCGTCCCCCGACATGTCACCCATTGCAGCGGACTGCGTCGGGGGACGCGTTGCAGTATCTTCAATGTTCGTATGGGAAGTAGGGCCAGTAGCTCAGCGGTTAGAGCAGCGGACTCATAATCCGACAGGTCGTAGGTTCGAATCCTACCTGGCCTATTTCAGGGCGCAGCGACTCCTTCGACGGACCGGTGATGTGGGTATGCGACGCGCAGTCTCCCCCTTCCCCGAACCCGCTGTTACGATTAGACTTGCGTGCTTCGACGCCTCAGCAATTCGAGGGTTGGAAGAGGGGTTGCAGGTTGCTTTGAAGGACGCGTAGCTCAGCTGGTTAGAGCGCTGCTTTCACACAGCAGAGGTCCGGGGTTCGAGTCCCTGCGCGTCCATATCCCCCCGCTCGTGGTCTCTCAGCCATACACACAGCGATGAATCGCCCTCTCCTTCGGCCGCTGCTCGCGGTCGGGGTCTTTTTGTTTATGGCGGCGGCGCTCCCTGCGCAGACCGTCACGCCCGATCAGGCGCAGCAACTGCTGCAGAACCGCCCGGACCTGCTGAATCAGCTGCGGCAGCGGCTCATGACGAGCGGCCTGTCCCCTGACCAGGTTCGCGCCCGCCTTCGCGCGCAGGGCTATCCGGACAACCTGCTCGATCAATACATGGGCAGTAGCACTGGAGGCGGTGGCACAGGAAACAGCGCCGATCCGACCGGCGCTGCGTCGGGCGGAGCGCTCGGCGGCAGTCCGGGTGGCGCCGGACGCACCGGCGGCATGCCAGGCTCCGATGTCTTTTCCGCACTTCGCGAGCTCGGCATCGCCGACTCGAGTGACTTCGACTTCCCCGGAGATACGAATCGCGTCAAGCGCCTCACCGGCGACTCACTGCAGACGCCGTTCGACACCCTGCTCGACCCGCGCATTCCGACCGACATGCGCGGGCGGGATGGTCGCAAGCTCACGCCGTACGAACAGTATCTGTACCTCCGCACCGACTCGATTCAGCGCGACAGCGGCCTGAAGGTCTTCGGCATGGAGTTGTTCTCGCCGCGTAATCAGTCGCAATTCGACGCCAACCTCGCGGGGCCCGTCGATCCGAGCTATCGGCTCGGGGCCGGTGACCGTCTGGTGCTCATTCTTACTGGCGACGTCGAGCAGGCCTACACGCTCGATGTGACTCGTGAAGGATTCGTCGTGATCCCGCAGGTCGGCCAGATCAATGTCGCGAACCTGACGCTCGCGCAGCTCGAGGATCTGCTCTACACACGACTCGGCCGCTCGTATTCCGGCGTCCGGCGCGGCGCGAACGCGACGACACGCTTCAGCATCAGCGTGGCCAAGCTGCGATCGAATCAGGTATTCGTCGTCGGCGAAGTGGCGCGCCCCGGTAGCTACCGCGTCTCAGCGGCGGGAACCTCGCTCACGGCGCTGTATGCCGCGGGTGGCCCGACCATGAATGGATCGTTGCGAGCGGTGCAGATCCGACGCAACGGCCGCGTCGTCGCCACGATCGACCTCTACGACTACCTGTTGCGCGGCGATGCATCGCATGACACGCGCCTGTTGAATGGCGACATCGTGTTCGTGCCGATTCATACTGGTCGTGTGCGAGTAGTCGGTGAAGTCACGCGGCCCGGGACGTACGAGGTGGGAACGAATGGCTCGCTGACGGAGATCGTGCGTGCAGCCGGTGGCCTGCTCCCGACTGCAGCACGCTCGCGCGTCCAGATAGAGCGTCTCACGCCGATGCGTGATCGCACGCGACCCGGCAGTGATCGCGCGGCCCTCGATGTCAGCGCGACGGAGTCCGGTGAATTCCCGGCGCTTGCGCTCGTCGATGGCGATGTCGTGCGTGTGCTCAAGGTTGCGAATCGCGTGCGCGATCGCGTCATCATCCGCGGCAACGTCTTCACACCGGGGACGGTCGGGCTCACGCCTGGGATGCGTCTGAGTGACGCGATTCGTAAAGCAGGTGGCCTCAAGCCCGATACCTACCTTGGTCAGGTGCTGATCACGCGCCTCAATTCTGATTCGACGCGGAGTCAGCTGCGGGCGACGCTGGCTGATACGCTGGGCTCCGTGGTGAATGATCCGGTGTTGCAGGAAGAGGATGAAGTCCGGATTTTCGGCCGCAGTGAGTTCCGCCCGATCCGATACGTCGCGGTGACGGGTGCCGTGCGGCGCAGCGGTCGATATCCATTTCGCGAAGGGATGACGATGCGGGATCTCGTGCTGCTCGCTGGTGGCCTGCAGGAGAGCGCGCTGCTGTCCGACGCAGAGATCGCGCGCATGCCCGTGACGCGAACTGACGGCGCGACGGCGACGACGATGCGTGTCACGATGGACTCGAGCTACCTGTTCGAGCGCGGACCGGATGGTCGGTACTCGGGCCCACCAGGATTGCCGAGTGCGTCCGGCGGGGCCAGGGACATCGTCCTCCAGCCGTATGACAACGTGCTGCTGCTGCGCCAGCCGGACTGGGATCTGCAGCGCTCGGTGTATGTCGGCGGTGAAGTGAAATTCCCGGGTTCGTACACACTGGTGAAGAAGTCGGAGCGGCTCAGCGACGTCATTCAGCGTGCCGGTGGACTGACGACGGAAGCGTATGCCGACGGCGTGAACTTCACGCGTCGCCGCAACCGCGTCGGCCGCATCGGCGTCGACTTGCCGTCGGTGCTGAAGAGCGCGCAGGACCAGGACAACATCATCCTGTTCGATGGCGACTCGATCAACATTCCGCGCTATGATGCCGTCGTGCGCGTGGATGGTGCGGTGAACTCACCGACCGCGCTGCCGTACGTCAAAGGCAAGGACATCCAGTACTACATCCGCGCGGCCGGCGGCGGGCGACTCGACGCTGACCTCCCGCGCACCTACGTGTCGCAGCCGAACGGCCGCGTGGACGCCATCTCGCGGCGCTTTCTGCTGCCCGACGGCCAGCCGACGCCGCGACCCGGGTCGATCGTGACGGTTCCCAAGCAGGACCGCACCGAGCGGCAGGACAATCTGGCTGCCAAAACGCAGATCGCGTCGATCATCGGCACGTTTGCTGCCGTGCTGGCCTCGCTCGCGACGATCATCATTCAGGTCCGAAAGTAGCGCGCGCCGCATGAGCACTCAGGCACCGTCCGCAGGCGTGACGCCGAGTGCGCCGTCGCTGCTGCGGAGCGGCGTCTTCAGTCTTGCGACGAGCGCCGCGCCGCTCGTCGTCGCGCTGGTCGCGATTCCACTCCTCACGCGGCAACTCGGCACCGAAAGACTCGGCCTGCTTGCACTGGCATGGGCATGGCTTGGATACGCCGCGCTGCTCGACTTCGGATTGGGTCGAGCACTTACGCGCATGGTCGCCGCCGTCGATGCCGGTGAAACACTCGATGCGCCGATCGGCACGTTCATCGCGACAGCGCATGCAACACTCACGATCGTCGGTGGAATCGTCGGCGGTATCGGCGCTTTCGTTGCGCCGTGGTACGTGACGCACGTGCTCCACGTCAGCGACGCGATGCGCACCGACGCGTTGGTGAGCGCGATCATCTTCGCCTTGACGGTGCCGGCCGTGACGGGCGCCAGCGCACCGCGCGCCGTGCTCGAAGCGCGACACCAGTTCCGCGACGTCAACCTCGTGCGGCTGCCGGTGAGCGTCGGCACGTTCGGCGTTCCACTCCTGCTGCTGCCATTCACCGCCTCGCTCACTGTGATTGCGCTGACGCTCGCGGCCGTGCGCCTGTGGGCGTGGTGGCGCTACAGCGCACTCGCGCGCCGCGTGCTGCCTGAACAGGCGCAGCAGCGTGCCGCGCGCGCGTATCTGCGCCCGTTGCTGCGCGCGGGCGCGTGGATGACGGTCAGCAATGTCCTGAGTCCGCTGATGACCGTCGCAGACCGGTTTCTGATCGGCTCGATGATTTCGGTGAGTGCCGTCGCGCTGTACGCGGTGCCGTGGGAAGCAGTGACGAAACTGTGGATCGTGCCAGGCGCGCTGACTATGGTGCTCTTTCCTGCACTCTCGAGCGCCGCAGCGTCGGACCCTGCCACGCTGGTGCCGCTGCACACGGCGGCGGTTCGTGTCATCACGTTGATCGTCACGCCGGTGTGCGCAACCGCCTGTCTGCTCGCTCCATGGCTGCTGCAGTTGGCTGGCGGCACGCAGTACACGGGCGACAGCGTCGGTGTGCTGCGCCTTCTCGCCGTTGGCGTGGCCGCGAACTGCATTGCCGCTGTGCCATTCACACTCATTCAGGCAAGCGGTCGTGCGCGCTGGACCGCGACGATACACCTGCTGGAAATCGTTCCGTACGCCCTGCTTCTCTGGTTCGGCGTTCAGCGCTATGGCATTCTCGGTGCGGCAGCCGCGTGGAGTACACGGGCCGTCATCGATGCGGCGCTGATGGCGTGGCGCGGCCAGTCGATCGCGCCATTGCCGAGCGTGTCGATGCTGATCGCGATCCTCGGCGTGGTCGGCGTCGCGATTGCGGCGTGGCTCGGGAGCGTGCTCGTCGCGACGAGCTACATGCCACGCATTGCTGCACTCCTCGTGATTGCAACGCTTCCCGTCGTGCTCTGGCTGCGTCGCCCCACTGCTGAGCGCGTCGTGTTCCTGCGCGCCGCCGGGCGACCGTAGCCAATGCTCGCCATCGTGGTGCTGCAGCACGGGCATTGGCGCGACACGGTTGCGTGCCTTCAGAGCCTGTCGAGCGGGGTCGCCGGGGATCTCGCGCGCGTGATCGTGGTGGACAACGCCTCACCGGACGACAGTGTCGCGCAGCTGCATGAGTGGATCGGCGGCGCGCTTCCCGACACAGCACGACCGGTGCACGACACCGTCGCCTCGCACTGGTGGCCGCTCACGGGCGCCAACGCGCAATGGAGCATCGCCAGCGAGAAGACAACGGGTTCGCTGCCGCGTTGGTCGTTGATCTCGCTGCGCGAGAACTCAGGGTTCGCCGTCGGCATGAACGCCGGCATTCGGCGCGCGTTGAGTGATCCTGCCGTCGACGCCGTCTGGCTGCTCAACAACGACACCGTCACGTCGTTGGATACCGTCGCGGCGATTCGCTCGGCCCTTGAGCAGTCGCCGAAGACGGTAGGGCAGTTCGGAACAACCGTCTGCTACTACGACCGGCCGACGATCGTGCAGTCGGTCGGCTGGTGCACGTGGAACGCGTGGCTGGCGACGGGCGAGCGGGTGCACGATGGCGCCAGTCTCGCGCAGCCGCTCTCGCGCCATACGCACCGGCCCGGCTACGTGTACGGCGCATCCTGGGTGATTCGCGCCGCTGCATTGCGTGATGTCGGGCTGCTGTCTGAGGATGGGTTTTTGTACGGCGAGGAGCTCGACTGGTCGTGCCGCGCCGCACCGGCGTGGGAGACGGCCCTGATCGCGGGTGCGATCGTCTGGCACCGGGAAGGCGGCACCATCGGCGCCGGCGCGGCCCGTACGGCGGGACGCAGCGAGTTGGCGGACCTCTGCGGCATTTCGGCTCGGTTGCGTTTGACCCGGCGTTTTTTCCCGGAACGCCTGCCTACGGTATATTCGAGTTTGTTTGGCGCTGCGCTCAACCGGCTGCGGCGCGGGGACCCTCGGCGAGCCGTTGCCGTGGCCCGGCTTGTGCTCGCGGGAGGGCTGCCTGCGCCACGTCCGGGGCGGTCTCCCGAATTTCATCTGTCCGATCTGCCGTGACCCCTGAGTCGCCGAGTCCCAACCCGAGCCATGCGCCGCTGCCGGTCGAGGAATTCTCGATCGTGGAGCTGCGGCGTGGCATGGCGCGTCGGTGGAAATGGCTGGTCGCAGTTCCGCTGGCCGCGTCGCTGATCGGCGCTGGCGCGGCGGCGCTCTGGCCGAAGACCTGGACCGCAACGACGAGCTTCGTGCCCGAACAGGCACTCGGCTCCAACAACACGAGTATCCTCGGAGCGCTCGGCGGTATCGGCAGCCTGCTCGGTGATGCCGGTGGTGCGAGCGCGCTGGCGAAGCTGAAGGACGGTCCGAGCACGGAGTTCTTCGCCGACGTCCTCACGAGCACCGAACTGATGAGCGCCACGCTGCGCACTCCGTTCCCGGATCCTCTCGAGCCGAGCGTCAGGAAGCCGCTGCTCGAGCTGATCGATGTCTCCGGTTCCACACCGGAGCGCCGTTTCGGCAATGGGCTGCGCAAGTTCGAGAAGAAGGTGCTCGTCGTCATCAGCCGGAAGAGCAGCATCGTGAATCTCAGCGTCACGCTGCGCGACCCGATCCTCTCGGCAGCGGTGGCAAATCGAATGCTCGAGCTGCTCAACCGGTTCAACCTCGAACGACGCCAACGCTCCTCGACCGAGCAGCGACGGTTTGCCGAGGGGCGGCTGAGCACGGCCCGCGTGGAACTCGATTCGGCCGAGCATGCGCGGCAGGCATTTCTGGACGCGAATCGGAGCTATTACGAGTCACCGCGCCTGATGGCCACGTACGACCAGCTCGATCGCGCGGTGCGCGTGAAGGAAGGGATTCTCGTTGGGCTGACGAAGACGTTCGAAGAGAGTCGCGTTGCGGAAGTACGCGATACGCCGCTGATCACCGTCGTCGACAAGGCGACGCCGCCTGATCGTCCGTTGCAGCGCCCATTGCTGTGGGGTGGTCTGGCGTGCGCGGTCGGCCTCATCCTCGGGCTCGTTGGTGTCGTTTTCGCGGCGCTATCCGACCGGCAGGAGCCCGTGCGCGCGGCGAGGTACGTCGCCGTCGACGCGCCTATCCGCGTCGTGTCCTGACGCCGTCGGTGCAGGCACTCACGATCCCAGTCGCGTTCACGACGACAAGTACTGCGTCCGTCCGCCACTACGCGACACTCGTCATCGTGGCGACGCTGCCATTGACGTACGCGATGACGGTCCGCGTCGTGTTCCCCGTCAAGATCTACGAACTCGTGCTGTGCGTGTGCGCTGCGTTCATGGCATGGGAAGGGCGAATCGTGCTGGCGCCAGGGCTCGCACGATTTGCGCGACCGGTGTTTGCACTGCTCGCGTGGTCGGCGGTGGTCCTCTGCCTTCGGCTCGCTCTTCCTCTCGAGTCGTTCACCACGGAGGGATTCGAGGCGCGCGTCGGGCCAGTCGGCGACGCGGTCGTCAAGATCGGCTATTGGTTGCTCGCGCTGTTTGCGTTCGCGCTCGTTGCCACCGCGGCGTACGAAGATGCGCGACGCGTCGGCAGGTGGTGGTGCATCGGTGCGATCATCGCGGCGATCTACGGCTGGCTCCTGCTCCTCTCATCCGTCTTCAACCTGCCGGCGCCCCTGCTGCCCGGCATGGTCAGCCCGCAGATCATCAACATCGCGGGTCGTGAGTTGTTCCGCGGCGGCACGTTCGAGGAGGGCAACTACTTCGCGATGTACCTCCTCACGTCGCTCGCGGTCGCGTTGTGGATGAAGTGGCGGTGGACCGCCGCCTTCATGGCGACGACGGTCTTCATCACATTCTCGACCGCCAACGTCGTCGCACTCGCGTTGTTCGGTTGCATCTACACGCTCGGCATCGGCGCGCAGGATCGGGACCCGCGCGGGAAGTTCTACGCGGCGGCGTTCTTCGTTGCGCTGACGGCCGTTGTGATGACGATTCTCGTTGCGACTGGCTACGTCTCGGAATTCTTCATCGCGAAGCTGTCGACCGAGGAATTCGGCTCGAAGCTGGATCGCGTCGATCTCGCCGTCGCCGGGCTGCGCATGTCACTCGATCATCCGATCGCCGGCGTCGGTCTGTCGCACTACGGGTACAACTACCGTCCGTATCAGCTGACCGACTTCTTCGATCGTGTGCGTTCCGTGAAGCCGATTGCGAACAACCCGTGGGTCGAGCTGCTCGCCGAGACGGGGCTCGTCGGCCTCACGCTCGCGCTCACGTTCGCATCTCGCGTCTGGAAGAAAGCGTCTGGTGCCGACGGTCTCGCCTTTCGAGCCGGTCTGGCTGGCGTGGGACTCGGACTGTTCACGTTTCCGAGTATCACGGTGTTGTTCATCTGGGCATTCTGCGGCCTGACTGTCGGCGTGCGGCTGCGACAGGAGCAGGACGCGCGCCTGCGCGCTACATGACACGCCCGAAACTCGTGCGCATTCTCGGCCGCCAGTACCTGCTGCCCACCTGGTACCCTGCACCACTCGTCACGGGGCTCGCGCTCGTGGATCAGGGGCGCCGCATGATCAGCAGCCCCGCTGCACCGCGCGCAATCCCGGATCTGCGCGCCGCCACGATCGTGATTGCGAAGCCCGATCATTTCGGCGATCTGATTCAGGCGACCGCGCTGTTCAGTGCCCTGCGCGACCGTGTGCCCGGCGCACGGCTCGTGCTCGTGCACGGGTCGTGGGCACGCGAAGTCGGCGAATGGCTCGTCGCGAACGACTACGTCCATGATCTCGTCATGTACGACGCCGCCTGGTTGCAGTCGGCCGACGCGTCATGGTCCACGCGCTTTCGCGTCGAACACGAGACGCGCGCATCTGCCGCAGCCTTGCTGAAGGCGATGCGGCCGGATGTGTACCTCGACATCCGTTGTACGTCGCCGAGTACGATCGATCTCGCGATTGCCAGTGACGCGCCACTGCGCATCGGATTCGGCTTGCGCGGACGCAGTTGGGAATATCACGCACTGATTCCCTACACCGCCGACGCATCATTGGGGCAGAACTGGCTGCATGCCCTCGATGTGCTCAGGCTGCCACCAGCGACGTACCGCGGACCGATCCTGCCCGAGGCGCCAGCGCTGAAAGCCGATGCGCCGATCATCGTGCAACCCGGCAGCCGGACTGCCGCAAAGGAAGCGCCGCTCGCGCTCTGGGCCGCGCTGCTACCCGCGCTTGCCGAGCGGGCGCCGATTCTGCTGGTCGGCAATGCGCGTGATCGCGAGCGTTTCGCGCCGCTTCGTCAGTTCGTTCCTGCGGACCGCCTGCGGGACGCCATGGGTTCGACCAGCTTCGCCGACCTCGTCGTGATGACAGGTCGCGCACGCGCGGCCATCGGTGTCGAATCGATGGTCGCTCATCTCGCCATCGGTCATCATCGCCCGACCGTGGTGCTCAACAACCCCGCTGCATCGGGGATTGTCGCCTTCCCTGACGGCCTGCCGTCATTGACCTTTGTCGATATGACTCTCGATCCGCACCACGCCGCATCATCTGCGATCGCGCACCTCGACCGGTGCCTCGCCTGATGCGCGTCGCGATCATCCACGATTGGCTCACGACATGGGCTGGTGCCGAGTGCGTGCTCCAGCGATTGCTGACGCTGATGCCACAAGCGGATCTGTACTCCGTGATCGACGTCCTGCCGGAGGAGTATCGCGGTGGCCTCGTCGGCCGCACGCCGAAGACGACATTCCTGCAGCATACGCCGCGGCTCGCGGACAACTACCGGATGCTGCTTCCGCTGATGCCGATGGCGATCAAGGCGTGGGATTTCAGCGGCTATGATCTGATCGTCTCGAGCTCGCACGCCGTCGCGAAAGGCATCACCGTGCCGCGTGGCGTACGACATGTGTGCTACTGCCACACGCCGATGCGCTACGCGTGGGATCTCGAGAACGCGTATCTCGATACGAGCGGATACCGCGGACCGAAAGCGTGGGCGGCACGTCAGGTGTTGTCGCAGCTGCGCAACTGGGATCGTCGGACGGCCAACGGCGTGACGGAGTTCATCGCCAACTCCTCGTACATCTCGGCGCGTATCAAGCGTTGTTACGGTCGCGACAGCGTCGTGGTGCATCCGCCGGTCGACACCGATGGCTTCACGCTCAACGCCGCGCCGCGCGCCACGAATTTCGTCACCGCCGGCCGCATCGTGCAGTACAAGCGCATCGACCTGCTGGTCGAAGCGTTCCGCCTGCGGCCGAACGAGCGTCTGATCGTGATCGGCGACGGCCCTGGGCGTGCGTCGATCGCCGCTGGCGCACCGCCGAACGTACACTTCACCGGTCGCCTTCCGCTGCCGGAGCTGCGTACGCATCTGCAGTCCGCTCGCGCATTCCTGTTCGCCGCCGAGGAGGATTTCGGCATCACGCCGCTCGAGGCACAGTCGTGCGGCACGCCAGTGATCGCGTTCGGTCGCGGCGCCGCGACCGAAACCATCCGCGGACTTGGTCACGGCACGCCGACCGGTGTCTTCTTCGGCGCGCAGACGCCGAACGCCGTCGTGCGCGCCCTCGATGACTTCTACGCACACGAGCAGGACATCACCGCCGAGGCATGCCGCAACAACGCGCAACGCTTCGCCACGGCCCGCTTCGACAGCGGCATGCGCGACGTGCTCGGACTGCGCGACGAGTCCGCAGTGCCCGACGACGCGCTCGTCGGACGCTGAGCAATGCGTCCAGCGTCTGGCGCCCGTCCACAGCTCCCGGCACTCACCGGACTTCGTTTCGTCGCCGCGGCACTGGTCGTGCTCTTTCATGCGCGCGGAATGCTGCCGTCGCTGCGCGACAATCCGGCGCTCGACATCCTCGGGTCGGGCTACAGTGGCGTCAGTCTGTTCTTCGTGCTGTCGGGGTTTGTGCTTGCCTATAACTATTTGACGCCAGACGGGACGGGGGTCACAGACACACGCGATTTCCTGATTGCGCGCTTCGCCAGGATCTATCCCGTCTATCTGGTCGGGATTGTCATTGGATTCCCGTTGTTCGTGCGCGACCTCCAGCGGTCCGGTGGCAATGCGCAGTTGTTGCGCGAAGCTCCGCCGATCACGGCACTGACCGTGACGCTGCTGCAATCGTGGGTGCCGGACTACGCCTGCCGGCTGAATTGTCCCGGCTGGTCGCTCTCGACAGAAGCGTTCTTCTACCTCGCATTTCCCACGATTGGCGTTTGGCTCGTGCGCCGCCAGCGCGCCGCGCTGCTCGCGTTCGTGGTCGTGTGCTGGGCGATCGCGATGGGCATCGCGTTCACGTACATGAGGCGCAACCCCGATCATTTCACCGAGTTTACAGCGGCCAGCCGTGCCGACTGGCTCGGTATGGTGAAGTTCAGCCCACTCTTCCGACTGCCGGAGTTCGCTCTTGGCATGGCCGCCGGCGTGCTCTTCCTGCGCGCTCCACAGGCCTTCGGACGGTACGCCAGCACGATCGGACTTCTCGCTGCGGCGTCGATTGTCGCGGTCCTCTCATTTCATGACCGTCTGCCGTATCTCGCGATCCACAACGGAATCCTTGCGCCATTCTTTGCGATACTGATCATGACCCTCGCGACCGGCGCCGGACCGCTCGCGTGGTTGCTCGGCACGCGACCGTTGCGTCTCCTCGGTGAGGCATCATTCGCGTTGTATCTGATGCACCTCGCCATCCTGAGCTACGCGACGAAGGCACTCGAGATGGCCGGCATGAGCATGAACACGGCGCCGTGGCTACTGATCGTCACGCTTGTTGTGATGCAAGTGCTGTCAATCGCCATTCTGCATTTCATCGAGGAGCCAGCGAGGCGAGCGATTAGGTCGCGACTGAGCCGGAAGAAGCGCGCTGCGTCAGTCGACACGCCGGTCAGGAACGAATCAACGTAGACGCGCGGCTGCCAATCGCGTCGCCGCTATCCCGATCGCGGCAAAGACATGTCCGTGCTCGAGCGAAAAGTGCACCGTCAGCGGCATGTCCGGCACGAACTCCTCACTGAGCGCTTTCACGAGGACGAAACGCGCCACACCGCGGTCCATTGCGATCGAGACGAGACGGACCGAGTCGAATCCGAAGAATTCGTTCACCACCGGGTTCAGGCACTTGTAGATACTCTCCTTTGCGGCGAACCCGATCGTCAGCGTCTCCTCGAAGGTGAGCGTGCGATGCCACTCGCCGAGCGACACAACGTCGCGCTGCTCAGGCAGGATGCGCTCCGCGACTTCAGAAGCGGTTGACGACTCGATGACTGGCTCGCAATCGACTCCGACACTCCGCCATTGCTCAAGCGACGCGACGACAGCCACCGCGAACCGCGCGGAATGCGTGATTGATCCCGTCACTCCGGCCGGCCACTGCGGCGCACCATACGCCCCGCTCTCCAACGCATCATCGGCTGCTGACGATCCACATCGTGCGAGCGCCATCCTCGCGCAGTGGCGCCCGGCGACATACCCGCGCTGCCGCGAACGCACTGCTCGATGAAACCACGCCGGCGCAGCCACGGATGCAGTCTCGATGCGTTGCGTTCCGCCCACGTCTCCTTCGACGTCAGCTAGCGAGACCGCATGCGCATGCCCGTACTGTCGGATCACCGTTGGCGCGTCGAATGCTGCGAAGCGCTCTGAGACGTGCCCGTCACGCACCAGGACAGCGTTGGCGGGCATCACGATCTAGTGTTTCGGCGCGCCGGCTGGTGCGCGCTCGGCCTGCGAGACGGTTTTCACCCGCTGCGCCCGCAGCAGACGCGACGTGCGCCAGAGAATACCGAGGAATCGCGGACCACGAATCAGGTAGCGCTTCCACAAGCGCTTCGGATCCTGCGCGAGGCGGTACGCCCATTCGAAACCCACATTCGACATCCAGCGCGGTGCGCGTGTCAGATGCCCCGAAAGGAAATCGAGGCTCGCACCGCAACCGATCGCGACTGCGGGCTTGATTTCGTCCAGCGAGCGTGCAATCCACAACTCCTGCTTGGGTGCGCCGAGTGCAACGAACACCACCTGCGGCTTCGCTGCCTTCACGCGCGCCAACACATCGGAATCACCGGGCGCGAGTCCGTCCATCGACACGAAGCCGGGGTCGACGCCGACGATGCGCACGCTGAACTCCGAGCGGAGGCGATCCGCCGCGAGTTCGGCCGCACCCGGCTCGCCTGGCATACCGCCGAGCAGGTATACACCCCAGTCGTTCTCTGAACACAACTGCATGATGGGGAGCAGCATGTCTGAGCCGGACAGTTTCTCTGGAATCTTCTTGCCCAGAATGCGTGAGGTCCACACCAACGGCATGCCATCCGCAAACGACAAGCTTGCGCGGCGGTACGCGCGACGCAGACCCGCATGCTGGTCGGCCATCACGACATGGTCGACATTCGGCGTGAAAATCGCGCCGCCGTCGCCTTGGCTCACGAGCTCCTTCACCGCGAGGATCGCGTCGTCAAACGCCAGGGCGTCCACCCAGAGTCGACCGAAGCGTACGCGATGGCGCTTGTTTCCCTTGCTCACTTCGAATCCCGTGTGATCATGGTACGATCTCGTCCGAGCGCGCCGTGCGAACCCATTCGCCAGGTGTACGCTTCGGGCGCAGCAGCAGTGAAACCTTCCAGATCGCGTACACTGGCGCCCACGCGAGATCGAATACGACCCGCGGGCCGACGCCGGAAACGACGGCGCCTCGCACGACATACAGGGCAAGGCACGCCGCGGCGATCATCCATGGCGCCCAGGCAAGTGCTCCGGCAAGGCCGAACAGCGCGAGGCCGACCGCGACGCTCGAGCCGAGGATGATCAGGCCAGCGAGGAGTGTCAGCGGTGGCACCAGCAGATCGAGCGCAAGATCGAACGGGATTGACCACCCCCGCCCGCGCGACGCGCGCATGAGCGACGGAACGAGCGTCTTGATCAGCTCCAGACGCCCGCCTTCCCACCGTTCGCGCTGCGTTTTCGATGCGGCCGACGATGCCGGCATGTCGCCGTGCACTTCGGCCTCGCCGACGTACATCACCCGGACGCGCTCGAGCGCGAGCGCCGCTCCGTACTCGACGTCCTCGACGATCGAGAAGGCGCGCGGCGGCACACGCCGAATCACGGTCGTACTGAACCCCATGCCATTGCCACGCAGACCACACGACAGCCGGAGGCGCTCCCGGCCGAGTGAACGCACGGTGTGAAACATGGCCAGTGCAACGACCATCAGCCGGGTGCGCCACGAATCGAACGGATTGCGAACTCCATATTCAGCCTGTACGGCGTCGGCTCCAGCCGCGAAGCGCGCCGAAAACGCTGACAGCAGATTCGTCGTCACGCTCGTATCGGCGTCGATCACGACGATGGCACTCGCGAGGCCAGCAGCGAGTGACTGCTCGTATGCGTGTGCAAGCGCGTACCCCTTGCCTCGTTCCGTTGCGTGCGTGCGCTCGAGCACCGTCGCGCCAGCGTCACGAGCAACGCGCGCCGTCTCATCCACACAGTTGTCCGCGACCACCAGAATACGAAAACGGTCCGGTGGATACTCCATGGCGCGCAAGCTCGCGATCGTCGCCGCAATACCGCGCTCCTCATTGTGCGCCGGCACCACGATGTCGAAAAAAATGGTGTGATCGACAGCCGGAGCCGCAGACCGCGCCGAGCAGAGGCTCAGGAACGCGAGGTACAACGCGGACGCCAGCACTGGAATGGCCAACACCAACAGCGCGACGTCAGTCAACCGCATCGTCGAAACCACCGTCACTCCGACCGCGCGACGAGCGAATCACGCGCGTCAGGCCCGCGTGCATCGAGCGCGGCGCACTGCAGCGCCGAGCGCACCGGGATTCTCCTCGCGGGCACGCTCGTCAATCGACCACCACGATGTCGCCCTGTTGCATTCGGAACGCTCCCGCGCGCCCGAGATCAGTCAATGAACTGAACGTGAAACGGATGCGGATCGGCGTCGGGACTTTCCGGACCACGAAGATGCGATCCTTCTTCGCGAAGTCGGTCAGACCGCCGGCGCCCGCCAACGCTTCGGCGACGCCACTGCCCCGCTCGACCGCATAGTTCCCGGAGGCCTTGACTGCACCCAGCACCGTGATGCGGACCGGGAGCACATCCTCCACGATGATGTTCACGTGCGGGTTCAGCACGAGATTGCCGTCCTTCAGCGCCTTCTCGATATCGCTCGCCACCGTTGACGGCGCTTTCCCGGCCACGACGATGTCGTTCACGAGCGGCACTGCGAGCTTGCCGTCACCGCGCACGCGGCCGCGTGTCGACATCTTGTCGTTGTCAAACACCTGCACGGCAAGCATGTCGCCGACGCCGATCTGATAGCTGGCGTCGGTGGCGCTCGGTGTGCGCGAGATGTAAGCCTCCGCCCACTCGAACTGTCCGATCGGCGATGACGCGCAACCCGCCAGCAACGCGAGTGCGACCGATACAAACGACGTACGGATCGGCGAACTGAATGAAGGCGAGCCGGGGGTATGAAACACGGATTCCATGAGCTGTAGTATAGGTCGGAGAGGCAGCGGCGAAATGCGAGAGTCAGCGCGAGCCGAATGTGTAGCCAAACCCAGCCTGTGCGCTAAGGCCCTTCGCGAGAATGAAGTCCTTCCGTGCACGGTAATTCGTACTCAGCGTCATCGTGATGCCGTTCTTGAAAACCCGGCGCAGACTCGTGCTGAGCGCCTCGCTTCGAAGATTCGGGCTCACGCTGAAGTTCTGCTTGCTGAGTGCGGAGACACCGGAAATCGTGACGAAATTTCCACGTGCCGCCTGAAGATCGTACGAGAAGCCGACCGCCGCATTCGTGATCACGCCACCGAGCCCAAGCGCTGGCGTTGACGTGTATGAGGTGTTGATCGAAAGTGTCCCGGGCCCGACCGTGTCCGTCAGCACGACTGACGCAGCCGGAGCGAAGATGGATGAGCCATTCGTGGCGACGTGCGAAGCACCGGCAAGCACACGGAAGGTCAGTGCCCGAATGCCGGGTTGCCAGCCGACCTGCACTGTCTGCACCGAGACGGGAAAGCCCTGTATCTTGCCCTCGGTCGCATTGGCGTCGAACACGAGGGATCCCAGCGGGCTGTAGCGGTGCGTGGCCGTGCCCTGGAACGCGATCGTGCGACCTGGCAGGATCGTCGGCGAGTCGAATCGCGCGTCGACATAGTTTGCGCTCACGACACCAGTGGTTCGCGCGGTGAACTGCTGCGTCGCGCGCACGCTTGCCGTGATGACGTGTTGCGTCGTCAGGCGCAGCAACGGCAGGTTCAATCCGCCGCCGGCCAGATCCGTCGTCAGCCGAGTGTCGTAACCCGCCTGTACGGCCGTGCCAAAATGAGTCGTGACGCGCTTTTCCAGGTTCGCCGACACACCATAGAAGTAGTTGTTGAGCTGATCCGCCTTGATGTACCGCAGCGCACCACCAGTCGCCGTCAACCCCATGGTGCCCGTCTGCAGCCGTCGAAAGATGGACAACGCCGCGTTCAGGCGGCTGATATTGTCCGGAATCCTGGTGCTGGCGAAATACACGTTTGCGTCGTACCCCTGATCGCCCGTCAGCGCAAGGAACCAGTAGCTGCGCTTCGCGGTATTCCCGCCCTGGGCGTGCACGCGAGTCCCGACGAGGCCCGCGAGCGCAAGGAATCCGATCAGCATTCGGCTCCTCGCGTGGGCACGAACACTGCCACTCACCGCGCCGCCGTACCCGACAGGCTCTCCGAGCGGAGGCGATAGCGCGGCATGTCGGCGACCGGCACGCGACGCGTCCGCGTGCGCGGACGACGCCCGATCATGTAGCTCAGCGGCACCGGCTTCTTACCACCGAGCGTGAAGATCGTCGCAGCGAGGATCAGCGCGTCGAGCCGGAAAGAAATGTTGCGGACGTAGAGCAGGTCGTAGTGGATCCACTGGTGAAAGTCCCCCGTCTCGCGGTCCTTCCGGCAGACCTGCCAGAGACCCGTGATCCCCGGTCGTACCGACAGTCGGCCGTTACGCCACGGGACACAGATCTGGTTCTCCCGGAATGGCGACGGGCGCGGCCCGACGAAACTCATTTCGCCGCGGACCACATTCCAGAGCTGTGGCAACTCGTCCACATTCAGCTTCCGCAGGATACTGCCGATCTTCGTGACGCGCGGATCGTTCTCCATCTTGAACTGCGGGCCATCCATCTTCTGCTGCGCAGCCAGCGCGCGCTGGAGATCATCGGCATTCGTGAGCATGCTGCGGAATTTCCAGCACTTGAACGGCTTCGCATCCTTGCCCTCGCGCGAGTCACCGTAGAAGACCGGCCCGGTCGAGGTGAACTTCACGATCATCGCGAGCACGAATAACACCGGAGACAGCAGCACCAGAGCGACGAACGCGAGCACAGGTTCGCCGAGCGCCTTGATGCTGACATACGTCGGCAGCGCGCGCCGCGCGATTTCCGGCGCGGCGAGGAGATGCGGCGCAGTATGACGCCGCTGTCCGGCGAGCGCCGCCGCGTGCAGCGAATCGCCATTCACGACGCGATGGCGGACCGTCACGCCATCCGCGACAGTCGCATCAGGCAGGACGAGGCATTGGGCGACGATCGCGCCGACACCGACGCTGGCACGATCAGAAATCGTTGCAGGACCGACAACGAGCGCGCCCGCCCCGATCGTCGCACCATCGCGCACGACGACCGGTCCGACGAGGCGCGCTGTCGGATGGATCGCCGCCTTGAGCGAGATCATCGAGTCACCTCCAGCACCGCGCACCCTGCCCAGTTCGCGCAGCGTGGCGAGCGCGCTCACGCGACGTTCACTGAGTGCCAACGCGCCGGACTCGTCGTCGAGATCAAAACAGTCGCCGTGAAACGGCACATCCTGATTCGGAATGCCACTCGCGGAAAGCTGCATACGCAGATCCTCGAGCGACGTGAGCGTCAGCGGCAACGTCATCTGCGCGCACGCCACCGGGACCAGCGATGCCATCACACCTGACGGGAACGGCCAGGTGACAGGTTCGAAATAGCGCTGAATACGGCACACCCGACCGTCCTCGTCGGTCTGCACCAACTCCTTGGTGCGCAGTGTCGGCGCCTCGAACGCCACGAGGTGGCGGACCATGCGGGCATCGTTGACGGCCGTGGTGCACAACACGCGCAAATCGACGCCATCAACTGGATAGCAGGTGACCGCGACGAACAGGAACAGATCGGATGGCGTGAAGCGCTGTACTTCGTTGCTGAACTTCCGGACACTGGTGATGCGATCGACGTCGGAATATCCTGCGCTCACGCGACGCACGTAGTCATCATCCGGCTCGAATGCCGACAGCACGATCGGTCGATGCGCCGTCACCTTCAACACGCTGCGCATCACTTCACGCAGCAGGAGGTCATCGGCCGTCGGCAACAACAACAAGGAGCCGGTTTCGGCGTCCTTGCCGGAAAACACAGGACGGAAATCCAGCAGAACCGGGACGATACTCATTTCAGAGACGCGGTATCACGTGTCGGCCGGACGCCGTTGTCCGTCGATTCACCAACAGGTGCTGCACCGTTCCGCCATCGCGCACTGAGCGAATCGAGGCCCGGAAGCATTTCTGCGCCAACACTGTCGTTGGCCGAGACGGCTGCAGGTCGCTCAGGTTCGTCAAACTGGTCCGGCAACTGCGTCACATTCTTGAGTCGATCACCCGGTACAACCACGACGCGGTCCGCGAGCAACGACGAATCCACGCTGGCATTCTCGCCGATGACGCAATCGTCCCAGATGAAAGAGCGCGAGACGATCGCGCCGCGCGCCAACACGGAGCGCGCTCCGATCGACGCCGGTCCGACGATCACCGCGTTCTCCTCCACGCGCACGCCCTCGGCGAGCAGCACTGGACCAATGATGCATGCCGTCGGATGCACGAAGGCGGACGGATGATGCATGCCTTCCCCAACGCGCTCATATGCCGCCAGGAACGTCGGACGTTCGATCGCACGCGAGACCAGCCAGCGACTGACGGCCGCGTAGCTCGAGTAATCGAGCACCTTGGCCGAGAGTCCGTGAACTTCGTGCATGGCCACATGTTCGCCGGCAGCGTTGAGCCGTCCGAGCAAGCCTTCCTTGATATCCTGATAGCCGTGCTGCGCTACCGACGTGAGCGCGCTGCGCTCGAACACGTAGATGCCGGCCGGCTGCCGACGCACTCCACTCGACATACCGCGCCGACGACGATCGAACTCGACGACGACCGTGGCGGCGGCGCCCGATTCCCGATGCGCCGTGATCATCGCAGTGAAATCCAGTGTCGGGACAATCGTGCCCTCGATCACGATGAACGTGCTGGCGTCCGTCATCACGGCCGCATCGCGTGCGCAGCCGGCTGGACCACGCGGCTCATGATCTTCGAAGTACGACAGCGCGAGATGTAACGGATCGCCTGCGCCGAGCACCGTCTGCAGCGATGGCGTGGCACTGTTCGCACAGAGGACGGCGGCGCGGATTCCCGCATCATGCAGCCACTGCAGCGGATACTTGATCAGCGGCGTCTGCGCGACCGGCAGCAACGGTCCGCGCAGCACGCGCTCGAAGACGCCGTCGCCCCAGTGGTGCGAACCGGCGAGCACGATGCCGCAGACGCCGTCAACGTCCTGCTCCGCTCGCGACGCAGCGACCGAAGACAACGCCGTGAGGCCGTCGTCGAGCGCTGGTGCAAATCGGTTCATCGGCAGGAACGCCACGGACGCCACCTTGTCGAAACTAGAGAGACGGAAAACGCGCTGAGCCATGGATCTGATCGCGATCCGGCAGTCTGATCGTGAGGAAAAGCACATGCCGCGACCAATTGCAGTCGCGCATGTCTCACAAGGACGTGCTTGTCATCCAGTTCGTAACTCCATGAAAATCTAAGCGTTCCGCACACAAGCACCGAAGATTAGCAAAGAACAATCCGCTCGCGGCCGGACAGTGAAACCTGCCGAGGCGAACCCGACCACCGGCAAATCACGCGAAAGTGCCTGCACCGCGAAGAAACGCTCAAGGACAGGACATTGACTCACTCCGACGCCCCGCCAGTTCGGACTACGGTCGAAAGCCTTGTGCATACAATCCACTCTGTGTGAATCTTAACGATGCCGTCGGTGTTCCGAAAGATGACGACTTGTGCCGAAACGACTGCAAGTTCGTTGCAATCGTGTATCTGTACGACCCAAAAAGCTGTTGAGCTCGGCTGAGCGACCGGAAACCTGCACAATCACGAGGGTCATGTCTGCCACCGAACATACACCGGCAACACAGCGATCAGCGAGCGCAGGCGGTATGCTCCGAAAACCGCTACACTTGCGGCGCTACACGGTTGTGTTGCTATTCCGTCGGCATGCAGTCCTCCACACACCACCTCGGCAGCGCGTCGAGGGGTCGTCGCGCGTCCTCGACATTGCGTTGCACTTGCGTTTCATACCGCCCCCATCGCGCGCGCTCGTGATCACTCGCGCCAACCGCCGACTCCGCCCGTGAAGCCGATTCCCTCGCTCGATGGAATCCGGGCCGTGTCGGTGACCCTCGTCTTCGTCGCGCACGCGGGACTGGGAGACGCCGTTCCAGGTGGGCTCGGCGTGACGATCTTTTTCTTCCTGAGCGGCTTCCTCATCACCACGCTGCTTCGGCTGGAGTTCGCGAAGACCTCGGATGTGAACGTGAAGGCGTTCTATCTTCGTCGCTTCCTCCGCCTTGGTCCGCCGCTCCTGCTCACGCTGCTCATCGCGTACGGCCTCGTGCTCGCTGGCCTGCACGACGGCGGCGCGACACTTAACGGATTTCTGGCGCAGCTGTTCTACTTCGCCAACTACTTCGCCCTCTTTTTCGACCCGACCAGTACGCAAGTCCCGCGCGGCACCGGCATCCTCTGGTCGCTGGCGGTGGAGGAGCACTTCTACCTCGCCTTCCCGCTCGTGTTTTCCCTGCTGGCCCGCCGCGTGAACACGCGCACGATGGCGAGCGTCTTCATCGCCGCGTGCGCTGTCGTGCTCGCATGGCGTCTGTATCTCGCGGCACAGCCCGGCTTCCATGTCGAGCGGACCTATTTCGCATCCGACACACGGCTCGATTCGATTCTCTTTGGCTCGATCTTCGCGCTGAACTTTGACGTGACGCGTGAGCGGACACGCACCGTGGACAATACCACGCGCGATGCCGTGCTGTTCGCGTCAGGCGTCGCGATGCTGCTGGCTACGCTCCTGATCCGCAGCGTCTACTTTCGCGAAACGCTTCGCTACACGCTGCAGGGCATTGCGCTGATGCCACTCTTCTATTGTGCGATCGTATACGCCGAAACGCCACTGTTTCGGCCGTTGAACTGGGCCTGGATGCGCCGCGTTGGTGTGTATTCGTATTCCATCTATCTGATTCACTACATCGTCATCGCCAGTGTCGAGCGCAATATGCCGCTCGGTAACCAGCTCTGGTTCGTGCTCCTCGCGGCTGGTGCGCTGTCCGTGCTGTACGCTGCCGCGGTCGAGAGATGGATCGAGTCCAGACTGCGCGTACTGCGGCGCCGGTTCCACTGACCGTGCGCGACACAAATTGCAATCGGCCGCGCGCCGAGAGCCGGCGATGGCAGTAGCCGACAAGCTCAGGTCGTTGCTCCGCGGCGACCTCCAGCGCAACGTCGCGATCATGCTCGCCTCGCAGCTGGTCTCGTGGGCGCTATCGATCGCGGTGACCTTCTACCTGCCGGGCTTCCTCGGCGAACGCAATCTCGGGAGCCTGACGCTCGCGATTGCCTTTGCCGGCACCCTGGCCAGTTTCGTCAGCCTCGGGACTGCCACCGTTCTCGTGCAGGATATCGCGAAATATCCGCACGCGGCACGGTCGCTGGTGCGTACGTCACTACGACTCCGCGTCGGTGTCGGCGTGGCACTGCTGATCCTCGGCCTCGTCTCGACACCGCTACTCGGTTACAGCAGCGAAATCGGCTTGCTGATCGCGCTGATTCTGGTGGCGCAGATTTCCGCGCAGATCGCGGACACATTCCAGAACGGCCTCGTCGCGCTGGAAGCGATGGTCCAGCAGAGCAGCGCGGTGATTGCGGAGAAGATCACGTTCTCCGTGCTGACGATCACGCTCGCCTTCATGAAGGCACCGCTCTGGTGGTTTGGTGCGGTGTATCTGTTCAGCACGACGGCGTCGGCTATCGTCTCGTCCGTGGCCTTCATGCGGATCTCCCGGGCTCGAGTGCAGGATACGCCGCACGAGCCACTGCGCGATGTGCGGAGCCTGGCGAAGGCTGGTGTGCCATTTCTGACGACACGCGTCTTCGCCGCGATCTACGGCAATGGTTCGACGGCGATTCTGATGGTGAAGCTGTCCACGCTCGAAGCGATCGGCTGGTTCGGTGTTGCGCAGCGGTTTCAGGGCGCCGCGCACATGATCCCGGTCGCGATCGTGACGGCCATCCTGCCGCGTCTGACGCGGCTCAAGCACGAGGGTGATGCGGTCGCCTTCGCCCGGCTCGCCTGGCGAATGATCGCGCTGGTCTTTGCGGCGGCGCTGCCGCTATCACTGATCCTGATCCTGTTCCCGGAGCGCCTGCTGGCGATTCTGCACTATCCGCCGGGTTTTGCGGGCACCGTTCCCGTGCTCCGCCTCGAAGGCTGCGTGATCTTCCTCTGGTTTCTGCAACAGGGGTGCGGTACCGCATTGGTCGCCGCCGGTAAGCAGAAGGTCTTCGCGATGGTTACCGGGATCGCCGCACTGTTCGCGTTCCCGCTCTGTGGCGTTTGCATCTGGGCCGGTGAGCGCTACATGCATAACGGTGCCGTCGGCGCGTTGCTTGGCGATACGCTGCTCGAAGCCATCATGATGTTCTTTTATGCGAGAGCACTCCTCCCCGATCTCTTTCCGCACCGCACAATCCCGACGGCTCCTGTCGTGAGCGGCGCCTCGGGCCAGGATCTTCCGGCGTGAATACATGAATCAGACCCCGGCGCTGTCTGCAACTCAAGTTGTTGTCCAATGCGCGTGTCGAATTACGCGCCGCTGCACACCGCCGACGTTCGCCGCGTGTCGTCCGAGCCTACGCGGCGCCGCAGCGCGCGGCGGAATCGAATGTCGTTGATCATACCAATGCGCAGCGCGCGTCAGCCTGTCATGCTCAACGCGCCCCGTGCTGATGCGACCAAACGGATATCGCGCTCGGTGACGACGCGGGTCCGAGTTCCCGCCTCGGTCACACCGAGTCGGAATCAGATCACTCGCACGGAGAACGTATGCGGTCTTCCGCTCACACGCTTTCGCTGACGCTGCTGTCGTCGGCGTTTCTCTGGCTCGGCTGCACCGACTCAAAGTCGAGCGACCAGGAACCGCCACCGCTCAAGCGCTCGAGGTTGACTGTCTCGCCGGCCGCTGTCGATGTCACGATCGGGTCGACAGAACAGTTGATCGGCCTGGCGTGGGACAGCGTCGGCACGCCACTGCCGGATCCGGCATTCACATGGTCGTCGGCAACACCGGGCGTCGCCGCCGTGAGCAAGACGGGTGCCGTCACCGGCATATCAACCGGAACCGCTGCAATCACGGCCAGCTCCGAAGGTTATTCAGCGACAACGCAGGTCACGGTGGCGAGTGCGGCAGCATTACGCAGCGACATTACCTTCACGATTGACGCGAACGCGACGTTCCCGATCTCGCGCTACATCTACGGCGGCAATTTCATTTCGCAGAAATGGTCGGGCGCGACAGTGCCGAAGGAACTCACGTTCAATCGAATGGGTGGCAATCGCGCAACCGCGTACAACTGGGAGACGAACTACAGCAACGCGGGCGCTGACTACAAGTATCAGAACGATCAATCCGCAAGCAGTTCGACGGTCCCCGGCGCCGCGGTTGCGGCCGAGGCCACCCCGAGCTTCGCGGCCGGGCAGGCGTTCATGTGGACGATTCCCATGATCGGCTATGTCTCGGGCGACGCATGCATGTGCAACGTCGGTCTCACCGACAGCGATCGCGCAGCACGAATGGCCGCACACTTCAAGGTCAGCAAGGCCACGAAGGGTGGGCCCTTCACGCTCAAGCCAGACCAGAAGGATCCGTTCGTGTATCAGGACGAGTTCGTGAACTGGTTCGAGTCGAAGTACCCCGGTCGCAGCACGCATCCGACCGCGCCGGTGTTCTTTTCGCTCGACAACGAACCGGATATCTGGCATGTGACACACCGGGAAATACAGAGTGACATCGGCGACAATCCGAAAACGCCGCGCATCCTGACGTACACCGGTTTCAGTGACACCACGGTGGCATACGCCACGGCGATCAAGGCCGTGATGCCGAATGCGCTGATCTTCGGGCCCGCGACGGCGACATACACTGGTATCACGAAACTCGGCCGGCATCCGACGCCGGATCCGGTGTATGGATCGCAGAACTTCTTCGACGTGTATCTCGATCGCATGAAAGCCGCAAGCGCCGTTGCGGGCAAGCGACTGCTCGATGTGCTCGATCTGCATTTCTATCCGCAGAACGGAACGTCCGCCGGGCAGATCGGCAACGACTATGCGACGCAGGACGAGGCAATGATTCAGGCGCGCGTCCAGGCGCCGCGATCGCTCTGGGATCCGAAGTACAACGATGGGAGCTGGGTGACGAACGTCACGAACGGCCCGATTCGTCTCATCCCGCGCCTTCAGGAGCAGATCGCGGCGCACTACCCAGGGACGAAGCTTGCCATCACCGAGTACTACTACGGTCGTGGCGGAGACATTTCGGGCGGCGTCGCGCAAGCCGACGTGCTGGGCATTTTCGGACGCGAGGGAGTGTTCGCGGCGGCCTTCTTCCCGAATGCAGGCATCTGGGCACCACCGTACAAAGGCGACGGCAACAAGGCGTTCGCGTTCATTTTTGGCGCGTTCAGGATGTTCCGCAACTACGACGGCGCCGGGGCGGCATTCGGTGACACCGGCCTGAAAGCAACCACGAGTGACTACGAGGCAAGCTCCGTGTACGCCAGTCGTGATTCAGCCGGGCGCATCGTTGTCGTGGCGATCAACAAGACGACGGCGCCGAAGGTCTCCCGCCTGACTCTCAGCAATGTCAGCGGCCTCAGCACGGGCCGCGTGTATCAGCTGACCGCGTCCTCGCCAACCCCCGTTCGCGCCGCAGAGGACCTGACCGTGTCAGGCAGTACGACGCTCTACACCATGCCGGCCATGAGCGTTTCGACAATCGTCTTCTCGAAGTAGCGATCGTCGGGCCGCGCATTCGAGCGTCAAAACGCGACCACCGACGTTGGCTGTGAGACGGCTGCGGCCGTTGGGTCGTGATTTCTTCAGCGCGAGATCGTCCGTGAAGACGCGGGTCGTCGTCCGTGCGGACCCGCCATACTGCGCGACTTGGACCGGCAAAACGGATGCAATAGCTTTTCCGTCACCCATGCACAATGGACGACAATCGTGAGGCGCGCATGTACAAGCTGCTGAGTCGGATCGCGTGAGTACGGCGTCACCCGCGATGGACGGCCCTCGGCTCGGCCTCGGTTGCAATACACTCGGGAGCATTCGCGCCGGTGGCATGAGGACCAGTGTGCGCACCGTGCTGCACGCCTTGGACCGAGGGATCACAGTCTTCGACACGGCCGATGCCTACGGTGACGGCGGCAGCGAACGTGTGCTCGGCCAGGCAATCACTGGGCGACGTGACGCCGTCACGATCGCGACAAAGGCGGGGTATCGCTTTCCTGAGCGCAGTGCGTTGAATCGGACGCTGCGCCAACTCGCCGGACCTGTGCTTGCGCGCGTACACGCACGCGCGAAGGTGCCCAGCGGTGCAAGTGCCGCGCGCGCCGCGTCGTCGACGTACGCGCAGCAGGATTTTTCGACACGGTACCTGACCGCTGCGCTCGAGGGCAGCTTGCGTCGCCTTCGCACGGATTATGTCGATGTGTTCCAGTTGCACGGTCCGAAGTCGGTGTGCAGTTCCGACGTCCCAGTGTTCATGCAGGACATGCTGCGCGCGGGGAAGATCCGCGGATTCGGCATCGGGCTCGAGTCACTGATGGACGCGAACGAGTGGCTCACAGTTGACGGCCTCACGCACATCCAGATTCCGTTCGGGGTGCTTGATCCGCAGGCGGGTCGTGGGATCATTGATGCGGCGCGCCGTCGCGGCGTCGCGGTCATTGCGCGGGGAATCTTCGCGGCCGGACTCCTCGCCGACATCGCGCCCGAGGCGGAACTGCAATTGGACCCGTTGCAGCGCAGGCATCGCGTGGCCGTGCGCGATCTCGCCACGAGCGCGGGATTGCACCCGCTCGCCCTCGCGGCCTGGTATGTGCGTCGTACCGAGGGCGTGAACACCGTGCTGGTCGGCGTGTCGTCAATCGTCCACCTGGACGACAGTCTTCGGCACCTGCGTGCCACTGCTGTCAGCGATGATGTGTTGGAGCGGCTCAGCACGGTCATCGATGCATATCTGCAGGCCTTGACCGATCGGGAATTATGAAAGTGTCGTCTGCGGACGTCGTCGTCGTCGGTAGCGGCCCGTCCGGTGCAATTGCTGCGATAGAACTCGTCGAGAAGGGCCTCAATGTCGTCCTGCTCGACGCTGGCCTGCACGTCGCGTCGGGCTGCCTCGTGCGCGTGAAGGGCCACACGGTATTCCGCATCGTTCGTGGCGCGCCGGAAACGGATCGCCATGTGGCCGTGGGCGATCCGACGGCGGAGTGGCACTCGAGTCGAACGCAGGGCGGGCTTTCGAACTACTGGACGGCAGCGGTGCCCCGCTTTCACCCTGCGGATTTCACCGAAGGCGTGGCAGTCCATGAGCGCTATCGCTGGCCGCTTGAGTATCACGATCTCGAGTCGGCGTATGCACGAGTCGAGCGCTTGATGAAAGTCACCGGCTTCGGCGAACTGCGCGGATTGCCGTCAAATGTTCGGACGTATACGCGCGTGCAGCCGAAAGACTGGACGTCACTCGCGGAGGAAGTGCAGCAGGCGGGACTGAGCCTTGGCGTGATGCCGATGGCTGTCGGTGCACCGACCTTCGTCGCCGCCAGAACCACCGGCTGGAACTCGTTTCATTCCATGGTGAAGCCACTGCTCGACGCACCGAATTTCACGCTCGTGCGTGGTGCCGAAGTGGTCCGGTTGCACTGGTCCGGTCACGAAGGGCGCGTGGTGGCAGTGGAGTACGCGGATCGCGCCGACGGCAGGGCGCTGAAGACCGTGCAGTGCCGCGCGGTCGTGCTGGCGGCTGGGACGGTCGATTCGACACGAATTCTTCTGCAGTCGCGCTCACCGGACTTTCCGAACGGCTTGGGGAACACCGACGGGTTGGTTGGTCGGTTCCTGTGCGATCATCCGAGAGAGTGGTGGCCGGTGGAAATGGCGCGACCGCTTTCCATCCTTGCGCACCCGATGTACGTCGCGCGCGCGCCGCATGGCGCAGGCGCACCGCTCTTCGCGTCGAGCCTTACGATCGGCGCTGCGAGAGGTCCCTCGCGTGTGCGGTCCTGGTACGGCGGATCCACCACGCGCTTTGGCGTGCAGGTCTTTGGCACCATGGTGCCGCAGGCAGAGCATACGATCGAGCTGCCGGAGCAGACTGACGGTGCAGACAGCCTGACAGCGCCAGTGCGGATCAACATCCGATACGACGCGCCGACCCTCGAGAATATGGTCTGCGCGAGGCGTCGATTCGAAGAGCTATTCGCCAGCGCGGGCATTCGCGCGACACCGATTGGCCCGTTTCACGACCTCGTGCCGGGTTCTTCGGTGCACTATGCCGGAACGGTGCGCATGCATACCGAAAAGCGCTATGGCGTGCTGGACGGCTACAATCGCATCCACGATGCGCCGAACGTCATCGTGACGGACATGAGCTGTTTCACGACGAATCCAGAAAAGAATCCGACGCTGACTGCGATGGCGCTCTCGAGCCGGGCGGCGCTGAAGCTGGCCGAATCGCTCCGATAGGCGGCCGGGCCGCCGGAGAGCGCTTGGCCGTCGCTCGTTAAACGATTGCTCAGGCTGGCACGACTCGGCCTGACGGCGAGGACAGTACAGCGGCCTCATCAGCACACGCTACCGGAGCTCTCGCCGCGCAAGTGGGTGCCAATCGTCGAGCGTGCGTGCCTGCGTCCGGCCATCCACATCATGTGGAACGTCGGCCGCCGGGGCTGCTCCGGATGGTGCGCGCTTCCACACTGCGATTGTGGAAGTGTATCGGCGGCACTCGGTGAAGCGGTTGCTTTGTACTCATCCGAGCGTCTTTTCACTGGCGTCGGTGCGGCTGGCGCTGCGCTCTGGCGCTGCGCTCTGGCGCTGCGCTCTGGCGCTGCGGCACGCGCGTCAGCGTCGGCGCTCAAGCCGATCGCCGTGTCGAGTCTCTGACGACTGGTTTTCGCATAGTTTTGAGTATCAACACGACACGCGCTGCAGGGCCGACGATAGCACACCGCTGGGCCTTGCTGGCCTCTTCCTGCGCTATTTGTTTCACTTTCGTGGAGATCTTTTCTGCTTCAGGCGCCGGTCATCGAAGGATGAACCCAATCGGCTTCCATTCGGGTCGCGGGTGATCGGTCAAGGCTCGAGCCTGAATTCGTGGTACGAAAGCGACGCTGGTTCGCTCAGCAATTGTCAGCGTTGCTCGACGCTTCTGCTCTGCCGCCCGACTCGTTGATACATCCCGCCGTTCTGCTGCCTTCGTCCCGACCGTCATCCATTCATGAGTTCCAGTCAGAACATCGTTCCGAATTCTTCGGGTGACCAGCGCGCACTGCGTGAGCGTGGCGTCGCGTCAAACGCCGCCACAGCAAATGAGCTGCGTGATGAGACTGATCCGCTTGTCGATTTCAAGCTCGTCAAGGATCTCACGCGGTTTGTCATCAATGCGTGTCGCCGACGTCAAAAGATCGCCATCTTGATCTGCGCGGCGTGTGTCAGTATCGGTGTCGTGAGCGCACTGCTGCTTCCGAAGAAGTACTACACCGAGACCAAGCTGCTTGCGGACCGCAACGTCGTCATGCCGTTGCTCGGCAATCCTGGTCGACGCATGGCAGACGAAGCGGATACACCGACGCGACTCGCGTCGGAGATCATCCTGACGCGGTCGAACCTCGAATCCGTCGTGAAATCCGCCGACCTCCTGAATGAGCGCGAGCGGAAGCGGTCGGCCTACTCGCGGTTGAAGTTGCGCATCAGAGATCTGCGGAGAAAGCCGCGACCGACGCCCGAGGACGACATGAACGACATCGTCTGGGACCTGCGCACGAACATGAACGTCCGCGTTGGCGACGGTACCGTGATCATCGGCTCCGTGTGGACCGATTCCACGGACGCGTTCCGCATCGTGCAGGCAGCGCAGCAACTGTTCCTCGAAGAGCGCCAGACACAGGAGCTGACGTTGATTTCCGGCAGCATCGCGATTCTCGAGAAGCGCGCGATGCAGGTCCAGGGCGACATCGCCGGAATGCTCGACACGCTGTCGCGGCAGCGCATTGCGCTCACTCCTGAGGAAGCGCGGCCGATCGCTGCCGTTGTGCGGTCGGTGCAGGTGAACACGGAACTGATTGCAGCGCAGGCCGGCCTGGAGAAGGCGACGCGCGCAATCGCCGACATCGAGCAGGTGCGCAATCGCCGGATCGCGGAGCTGCAGGCGGCGCTCGCGGAGCAGAAGAACGTCTATGGCGCCGCGCATCCACAGATCGTGAACACCGAGCAGCAGCTCCGCGCGATGCAGGTCGAACCGCCGCAGCTCGATGGGATGCGCGCGGAGGAGACGCGACTGCGTGCCAAGGTCGCGCGACTGGGCGGATTCAGTGTAGCGCCGGGCGCGGCGCCGGCGGGTCAGGATCAGTTGCTGGCAGCAGCGGCACTGCGCAGCATGTCCGACATGCGCACTGACTCCATCGTGCAGGAAAAGCAGACCTATGGGCGCTCGCGGCTGCGCATCGCGCTGTCATCGTATCAGGCGCTGCTCGAACGCCTCGATGCCGCCCGGATCGAGCTTCAGACGGTACGGGCGACGTTCAAGTTCAAGTACGGCGTTCTGATTCCGGCCATGGTGCCGAAGACGCCGATCGGCATGAGTTCGCGGACGATCGTCGCCGGCTCGTTGCTCGCGGGAATCATGCTTGCGGTGTTTGCAGCCGTCGCGCTCGACCTCGCAGGCGGACGCGTGCTGGAATCATGGCAGATCGAACGTACGTTGCGGCTCCCTGTGCTTGGCGAGGCGCGAGCTCTGCGCTGAGACAGAGTGCACCGCCCGATCGGATTCGGGCTCCTGCCACCGCGCAGTTCGCCGCACCACGCGCACGCGCGTGGTCGGGTCGCCGTGATCACAGATTTTTCCGATCCTGTCCCTAGGGTACGCCCCGGCTCGGGCTATCTTTCCTGCTCGTCGCTCGTCTTTCATGCAGCCGCCGAGGTGACCCGTTGGAATGCTTGAGCGCACCACGCACGGCTGTGTTCTCGATAGCCTTGCTTGACGGCACGCAAGGTGATTCGCGCTCAGCTTCACCCGAGACCCGTGCGGTCGGCGCGATCGTCGGCTTTTCCACGTCCCTCGTGGGCGCGTCTGCAACGCTTCGTTCGGGCGCCGCATGAATACTTCAGACTCTGGTCGCGACACCAACATGCCCTCAGCGAGCACTTCGTCCCTGGTGGGCCGAGAAGAGATCATCGATTCGACGATCTCCCCGCCCCTCCCCGATCCGGTCGCACGAATCTGGGACCGCCTCGAGATTCGCGATCAATCGATGATCATGTGTCTGGAGGCGATCGTGCGATCCGTCCGCATCAATGGGACGGCGAAGGTCGGTGACGTCATCGCCTACGTGGTCGAGACGCAGCGCCGAGCGGCGCAGCAAGGTGAGGTATCGGGCGAGAGCGGCGCACCTGCTGACGGGCGCCATCCTGACGTGATTCGTGCCGAGCTCATCGAGACGGTTCTGCCGCGCCTGGCGCGCGTGGAACTCATCGGGATGCCGCAGGCCGACCTGAACTCACCGGACGCGACAATCGAAATCGCGAATCCGTGGCTGCGCCTGGCGCTGGTCGAGTCCGGCCTGATCGAGCTCGAGAACAGCACCGGATCGGCGCTGACGATCGGCGCGCGACCGACCGCGATTATCAGCAACGCACCGCCGCTGCGCGATGAAAAGCAGCAGAACGATTGGTCTCAACTCTGGTTTTCGATCCAACGCTTCAGCTGGACGACGTTGGCTGTCGTCCCGGCGAGTCCGAATGAAACAGGCCTTGCATCCGCCTCGGCATTGGTCAGCGCGGGACGCCTGTACCATCAGGGATCGGTGCATCTGATTGATGCGACCGGCGCGGCTCCAAGCGCAGTCGACCTGATCATCGCGAGCATGAGTGGGTCGAGGCCGCAAAACTCGCAGCTCGTGATCGCGCTCGACAGTCCGCTGTCGAATCCAGCGGCGATTCCACTCGCACGCCACGCAGGCGTGGCGTTGCTGTCAGTCTCCCTCGGCGCGCCGTCGCTGGACGAGTCGCGACGGACGATCGACAGCATTGGTCGCCGCTTCTTTGTGGGATCGGTCGCACTTCAGGCGGGCAAGTAACCTGTCTTCTCCACGCGAGCGCGTGAGCATCCGTGCGCACGTCCCGCCGTCACGGGCGATGTGCGCCGTGCTCCTCCTACTTCATTAGCGGAGCGTCAGCATGCGGACGTCGCTGCTGATGTCGCTCGTCATCATGACGTTCCTGCTTCCGATTCGGGCAGCACGGACTGCGAATGCCGTTCGGGGACTGCGCCGCGCGGTCTTCGGGTTTGCCGTCTTTGTCATGATCTACGTGGTGATTCTTTCTGTGTTCAACTTCTAGGCACGGCATAGAATGCCCCCGATCAGACAACTCGCCACGGGCCCGACGGCGTCTCGTGAAGGGCCGAAGTCGCTCAGACAGCCGAAGCCGACCGTCGCGTCGCGCTTCCGTGGCCTCCTGAGGCGACTGCCGGCCATCACGATCGGCGCGGTCGTAGTCCTCGGCCTGACTCTGCTTGGCAAAACCGGCAATCCGCTGGCAGCAGTGTTGCCGTGCATCCTTGCGTCGGTGGTTTGGCTGGTCTGGACGTTGCCGCTGCGCTACACGCTGGGCGTGCTCGTCTTCGCGCAGACGTTCTTCTTTCAGCCGGCCTACGTCTACGCCAGAGGACCGCTCTGGTCACTCATGCAGCCGGGTCATGATTTCACGAACGTCTTTCTGAACAAGGTCGTCCCGGTCGGCGCGCTCTCGCTCACTGGACAGGAGCTCGGGTACGGCGCGCTCCTGATGCTGATGTCCATTCGCATTCTCCGGCGTGATCGCGTGGATATGATCGGCCGGAAGTCCGGCACGAATCTGCTGTTCGTCTTTCTCGCGCTCGAACTGCTGGTCACCGCGTGGCTGGAAGTCTGGGGCGCTGCGAAGGGTGGGACGATGCGCTGGTCGCTCTTCCAGATGCGCCCCTTCATCATGCTGCCGGTCGAGACGGCCGTCATCAGCTATGCGATGCGCAACTCGCGTGATTTCATCCCGGTCGTGATCACGATGACCGTGGCAGTCGTGCTCAAGATCGCCATCGGCTGGGCGTTCGTCAGGCAGGACATTTCATATGGATACACACCACCGTACATGACGTCGCACGGAGACACGGTGTTGTTCGTGACGGTGCTGTTCTGCTGGGTGGCCGCCTGGATGCACCAGCATTCGTGGAAACGGCTCGCCGGAACACTCGTGCTCATGGGGTGGATTCTCCTTGGGATTCAGGTCAACAATCGACGCATCGCGTGGGTGAGTCTCGTCGCGTCGTTCGTCGTGTTCTACACGGTTGTCAACGGCAATCTGCGACGGCGGGTCAACCTCGCGCTGGCAGCCGTGTCCCCGTTCGTCGCTGTCTATCTGCTGCTCGCACGCACCCACACGACCGGTTTTTTCGCGCCCGGTGCGCAACTCATCGGCATTGCGGGTAGCTCCGACGGATCGAGTCAGTGGCGCGTACTGGAGATTCAGAACCTGATCTTCACCTTGCGCCAGCAGCGGATATTCGGATCCGGCTTCGGGCATGAGTGGATCGAGATCATCAAGCTTCCCGAGATCTCAGCGGCCTTTCCGCAGTACCGGCAGGCGGCGCACAACAGCGTGCTCTGGATACTCGGGCTGAGCGGCGCATTCGGCTTCATCTTCATCTGGATGCCGCTCGTCGTCGGGATCTATCTCGCCGCGCGCAGTTATCGTTTCGCCCGTACACCGTTCGAACGTACTGCCGCGGCGACGTGCATCACGATCGCACTCTGCTACGTCAATCAGTCCTGGGGCGATCTCGGTCTCGTGGAACCACTGAACACACTCTTGATGGCCACGAGCTGGGCTCTGCTGGGCAAGCTCGCGATCGAGACCGGCGCATGGTCGTCCAAGGCAAGAATTGTCAGCTCCTAGCGACGCAGGCGGTCTCGGCCAGGAGGTGTTCGACCGTCGCTCGGATCCCGCGGATGGCGCACGCCGCGGTGCGCCGCGGTCTGCGCACCGACATCTGACATGAAAATCCTGTTCGTCACACCATACCTGCCCAGCCCGGCGCGCTTTGGTGGGCAGCGTCGCGTGGACGGCCTGATGCGCGGGCTCGCCGAGCGACACGACGTGTCGATTCTGTCGTTCAACGCGAACGATGAGTACGGGGCGAGCTCCATCCGTGCGACACGCGCGTACTGCGACCGCGTCACGACGCTGCCGGGTCTCGATTCGCCAACCGTCGCCGAGAAGCGAAAGCTGCAACTGCGTTCGATGCTCTCGCCGCACAGCTTCGAGCATTTGCAGGCGACTCGTCGCGCTGACTTCCAGGCGAAGATCGATGAGCATCTGGCGCGTGATGAGTACGACGTTGTGCAGGTCGAGTTTGCGAACATGGCCTCTTTCACGTACGCGCAACACGGCAAGCGCCCTCTGCTCGTACTCGACGAGCACAACATCGAGTACGACCTGCAGCGGCGCACGGCCGGTGCGGCCGACGGCATGACTCGCCTCATGTACAACTCGCTCAACTGGCGGAAGCTGGGTCGCGAGGAGCGCGGCGCCTGGCGCCGTTTTGACGGAGTTGTCCTGACGTCCGCGCGCGATCAGCAGCTGCTCAATGAGACGTCGCGAGGCACAAAGACGGTCGTCGTGCCGAATGGCGTCGACGTCGGTCAGTTCCTACCCAGTGACTCGGCACCTGACTGCGATACCATCGTCTTCTTCGGCGCAAACAACTATTTCCCCAATCACGATGCGCTGCTCTTCTTCATCGACGATATCCTGCCGACGATCGTTGCGCGCCGGCCGAATGTGAAGCTCCAGATCGTCGGTCCGGGCGCGCAGCCCGCTGTGCTCGAGCGGCAGAGCAAGCACGTCGAGGTGGTTGGATTTGTGGATGATCTGCTGCCGTACCTCGAGCGCGCGGCGGTGATCGTGGTGCCGTTGCGTGTTGGCGGCGGCACGCGCCTCAAGATCGTCGAGGCGATGGCCAAGTCGAAGGCCATCATCTCCACGAAGATCGGAGCTGAGGGCATCGATGTGACACATGAGCATGACGTGCTGCTCGGCGATACGCCGACGGAGTTCGCCGATCTGGTGGTCAGGGTGCTCGAGCATCCTGAACTCGCGCGCTCACTCGGCGCACACGCACGCGATCTGGCAGTGAATCGCTACGCGTGGCCCGCGATCGTCGCACGGCTGGAGAACTTTTACGAGCAACTGCTCCGCTGACATGCCGATGGATTGCATGCACTTCTGTGCCCCCGAGACACAACGCTGATGTCAACCGTGCTCCTGACTGTGTCCGGCACGATCGACCCGGCGATCGCCGAGAAGATCGCGCGCGGTGAACGACCGCGCGCTGACTACATCGAGATGGCGCGCGGTTTCGGCGCTGACGTCATCGACTATGTCAGCATGCGTCGCAGTGGTAGCATCTTCGCGGCACTGCTCGACAAGCTCGGCGGACGCAATGCACGAATGGCGTGGGAGTGCTGGACACGTCGCTCGCGTTACGACGTCCTGTTCACGGACGGTGAGCAGATCGGCATCCCACTCGCGCTGCTGCTCAAACTGCTCGGCCGTGGACCGCGTCGCACGAAGCACGTGATGATCGTGCACACGCTGTCGGTCGGGAAGAAGATGAAGTTCTTCGACTGGTTCGGCATCCAGTCGCACATCGATCGCTTCTTCGTGTATTCGACGTGGCAGAAATCATTCATCGAGACGCGCTGGACGGTGCGATCCGACGCCGTGATCTTCACGCCGTTCATGGTCGACCACCGCTTCTTTTCGGTCGAGCATGCCGAGACGAGGAGCGTCGCGGCGTCGCGGCCGATGATCTGCGCCGTCGGGCTCGAGCGACGCGATTATCCGACGCTGATGAAGGCGGTTCGCGACCTGCCGGTCAACGTCGTCATTGCCGCCGCGAGTCCGTGGAGCAAGCAGTCGGACAGCACGTCGAGCGAGGCGATTCCAACTAACGTCTCCATCCGAAAGTTCACACAGTTCGAGTTGCGGCAGCTGTACGCCGACGCTGCGTTCATGGTCATGCCGCTCTACAACGTGACGTTTCAGGCAGGCGTGACGGCGATTCTCGAGGCGATGTCGATGGAGCGCGCGGTAGTGTGCTCACTGACTCCGGGACAGACCGACGTCATCGTGGATGGAGAAAGCGGGATCTACGCCGCTCCGGAAGATCCCGCGGCGCTGCGCGCGGCGATCGTGCGACTGCTCGACGATCCGGCCGAAGCAATGCGGATGGGGATGAATGGGCGTCGCGTCATTGAGGATCGGATGAATCTCGATGCGTATGTGGCGGGATTGAGCACGTATCTGGCGGCGCTCACGGCCACGGCGTAGCGCACCGACCTCCAGGCCCTCTAGAGTGTCCGGACAATCCGCGCCGGCAGGCCAACGGCGACTGAGCGCGGCGGTACATCGCGTGTCACGACGCTGCCTGCTCCGATCACGCTCCCCGCACCGATTGTCACGCCACGCAGCACGATCACGCGCGCGCCGAGCCAGACATTGTCCTCGAGGATGATCGGCCGCGATTCTGCGGGGTCATCTCGACGCTCCGGCTCGAGGCGATGGAAATCCGAGTCCATGATGATCGAGCCCGGTCCGATGTTGCAGCGCGCACCGATCCGCACAAGTTGCGTGGCGCAGATCATGACGCCGTGATTGATGAAGGCGCTCTCGCCAATCTCGAGCCGACCGGTCAGCGTCGAGACGATTTGCGTCGTCGCCAGCGTCGATGAAATCCGCACGCGATCTCCGATGATCATCTCACCATGGTTCTGGATATCCGGGACGCCCCAGATCCGGATCTTCGCGCCGCGCATGGTCTTACGCAGGTACCAGTGCGCACGAAGTACGGCGAGACCGTTGATCAAGAAATGTTCGAGCGATTCCATTGGCGTGTGTTCGAGCAGGAGATGCGACGCTGCGACCGGGGTGAGTCTAACCTGGCTACCCCCTATCGTTTCAGGACGCGAAACCGGGGCGTTTGCAACGCGGCCGAACGCGTGAGTATCGTCAGGAACACCGCACTCCTGAATCCATCGCCGCAGGCTCCGGCTCGCGCTCGCAGACGTTCGACACTTCTGTGCGGATCCAGCGGATCACAACGCCCCATCCATCCGTATCACCGCCGGCAACGTCCGCGCCAGAATCATCGCATCCCGCGCGAACGACCACTCCGCGATGTACTCGGCCTCCATCCGCACCACATCCTCGAAATGCACGATGCGATTGCGCCCAGACACCTGCCACGGGCCGGTGAGGCCCGGTCGCACGTCGAGCCGAACGAGATGCTGCTCCGCATAACGCGATACCTCGTCCGGCAGCGGCGGTCGCGGACCGACCAGTGACATCTCGCCGCGCAGCACATTCCAGAACTGCGGCAACTCATCGAGACTCGTACGCCGCAGGAAGCGCCCGAACGCCGTGATGCGCGGATCGTGCGCAATCTTGAAGAGCGGCTCGTCGCCGTAGACGTTGCGCTGCCGCAGCGACTCCTGCTGCTCCTCGGCCGATGCGATCATCGAGCGGAACTTCCACATGTGGAATGCGCGCCCGCCCTGCCCGATGCGCAGCTGTCGAAACAATGCCGGACCGCGGGACGTGAGCCGCACGGCGAGCGCGATCACGGCGTACAACGGCAGCAGGGCGACGATCAGCAGCGACGACAGGGCGAGATCCATCGCGCGCTTCACGACGAGCTGGCGACCGCGTTCCCCCGGCCGCACAAGACGCATCAGCGGATCGCCGTGATGGAAGACGAGCTGTGGCTCGAAGCCCTGCAGCGTCACCGTGCGCGGCAGGCAGACGACGTTGCAGCCCGCCGCGTCGGCCACGCGCGCGAGCCGCTCCGCCAGTGGCGCGCTGAGATGCCCGAACATCACGACGGTGTCCGCACGATGCTCGTCGATCAGCCGCATCATGGCACTGGTCGGACCGATCGCGCCATCGCGCAGTTCAATGCGCGTCGTGTCCACTTCACCGACGAATCGAAATTCGGTTGGATCGGCGAATGCCGGATGAATTCTCCCGGCACGCAGATCGCGCGTCGGTGCGACGAGGATGGCCCGCAATGCCAATCCGGCGCGCGGTCGCACACGATCGACGACGATGTCGAGCACGAAGCGCACCGCGACCAGCGTCGCGGCGATGGCGAGTCCCACGAATGCGACGCCCGCCAGACGCACCGCAACCGGCGGCGTGAAGAGATGCGTCCACGTCACGAAGAGCACGCCGAGCACGGCGCCCATCGCAACGCTGCGCACGTGGCGCTTGCGGGCGCCGCCGACGTAGCCGCCGCAGAGCGTGAGGCCGAGCAGCACGGCGGCCTGCAACGGAAGCGCCGGGACCGAGCCGGCCGGGACGACGACCGCGAGGAAATCGGCGATGCGCGATCCGAACCACGCCTGATCGCGTGCGGCCGACAGGATGATCCGAAGGACCTCGAGAGTCAGCAGGTCCGCACCAACAAGGATCAGAACGCGAAGAACGGTTCGCCAGACATGTCGCCAGACCGCGTGCGGTGCGCGCGCATGCAGAATCTCAGCGAGTGGCACGTCGGTATATTTCGACGGCGAGCTCAGCCGAACTGCCAGATGTTGGTCGGAGACCCGTCGACGTCGCCCAGCGCGCGAACTCGGCGGGGGTGGCGACGTCATGAAGTGGCGTGAGCGCGTGGCTCGGTCGGGCGTAGCACTCGTCAGGTCAGCGGCTCGAGAGGACTCCAGCGGCGGACGGCCGACCAGAGGCGCTGCAATGCACTACGCAGAAGTTAGGCCTGTCGCGACCTGAGCGACACTGGGAGGATCAGCGAATGCGCGGGTGAAAGCGAAATTCCAGAGAGAGATTTCGCTTGTCGATCTGCAATTCACTGTTGTCGAAGCAGAGGCCGAGGGCCTGCCAGTAGAGGTTGAGGCGATTCTGGCTCGTCAGCGTGGCCTCGAACCAACCGGCCGGCGTGAGCGCCGAGCCGCGCGCTCCGAGGGCGAGGCTGACGTCGTGCTTGCAGAGGCCGTTGCCGTTCGGGCGCGGGATGGTGAAGAACGCATCGTCGTCCCACTTGATCCGGTAGGCGAACAGACCGACCGACGCGCGCGGACCGGCGAAGTCGACGGACAGTCGCTGTGTCACGCTGCCCGGGCCAATCATGGCGCCGACGACCTGACCTTTCTGCGTGAACCCGCCCTGGACGGCACGGCTGGTGTACCATGAGCCGATGAACCGTTCCCGGTACGTCGAGCTCTGGTTCGTCTGCGAGTACTCGGCACCGACGCGTGCCTGCCATCCCTTCCAGCGCAGTGGCTGCGTTTTCTGCAGTCCGATGGTGAGCGCCTGCGTGTGATTCGGCGACTCGAAGAAGTCGCGCAGTCCCGACGGCATTTCCGCGCGCGCCCATTCGAGCCAGATCTCGGCGCCGTCGTCGGGCAGGCGCCAGTCGGCGAAGATGCTGAACAGTTGATCGCGGCCGGCGTTCTGCGTCTTGTCGGTGTACGGCAGCGCGTTCGGCGTGCCGACAGGCACGAGCGGATCGAGCAGATGCTTCACCCAGGCATTGCCGAGGATCGGCGCGGCGACGAGCCGCGACACACCGAGCGACAGGCCTTTCTCGAATGATGGACGCCAGACGACGCTGAGCCCGGCGAGGGTGCGGGCCGAGTCCTCGGGCTCCCGGAAGAAGAACGGGGAGAACGACAGGCCGCCGAGGAAGTACCGGATGTCGATTTCGCCGGCGGC
>JBBRLZ010000033.1:0-49036 GCA_038231095.1 Gemmatimonadales bacterium | reverse complement strand
TCTTCCATCCCGAACTTTCTCTCCCAGAGGTCGTAATGTCCGTCATGCGCTCGCTTCGGTGGTTGGCCGTTGCCACCGTTGCACTTGTGCTCGCAGGTCCGGTGTCCGCTCAGCAGATGCGCGAGCGAATCACGGCGGAGCAACTCACTGGCCTTCTGCGCGACAAGGGCCTCGAGGGCACGGTCAACGAGAAGGGCAACGTGATCGTGCAGAACAACGGCAGCAAGATCGTCTTCTTCATCTCCGGTCAGACGATGCAGGCCTATTTCGGACTGCGCGGCACATCGGCGACGATCACCACCGTGAATGAGTGGAACAAGACCAAGCGCTTCGGCCGCGCCTACATCGACAGCGACGGCGATCCGGTGGTGGAGCTCGACTACGATCTCGAAGGTGGCGTCAGCGATGACTCGGTGAAGGTCTGGTTCGACACCGTCACTGCGATCGTCCGCTCATTCCGCACGTTCGTCAGCAAGTAACTCGGTCGACGCCGCATACCAGACGGGCCGCGCACTCTCCCCAGTGCGCGGCCCGTCGTCGTTTCAGTCGATACGGCCGCTGGTAACCTTCACGGGCGCCAGCCGAGCATCAGATACGCCGATCCCTTGTCCCGCAGCGGTCCGCGAATAATTCGGGCAACGCCGGCAAGGGCGTGCAACCGTGGAAGCCCGACCAGGCCGAGGTAGTCGAGATCGATGCCATTCTCGATGCCGATGACGGCACTGTGCCTGTCCGGCCTCCACGAGGTGCCAACCGACTGCGCGTAGATCGTGCCCGGCACGAACGGCGTCGGTCGCGCAATGCGGTATTCAAACAACGAACGGCTGCGTACCGTGCCCGCCGGCAACGCCGGGATCGCGATACGCTGCGCGAGAGTCGCCTCGTCGCTGACGGGCGGTGCGAAGCCACCGGCGCTGAATTGCTCGAACACTGGCGTAGCTGCTGTCGCGCGGTACAGGCGCGCATCCAGCCGCGTGTCGCGCGCACGCACGTAGGCGCCAAGGCTGAGCCGTGCAAAGCTGCTGTCGCCGAAAGTGCCGGCGGCGGCGCGCGTGGCAATGCCGGCGGCTGACCGCCAACCGGTTGCTGCACCGGCGTTGTACTGCGCGCTGATCAACAGTCGTCGATGCGTTGCAGATGCACGTTGCTGCGCCGCTCCGACAAAGCCACTGACGCCGAATCGCTGCGCGGCCGATGAGCCGGCAACGGGAAGCTCCGCCGCCAGCGAACCGCCAGCCAGGCGCACGTCGCTGACATCCAGCACTGCGGCGCTGCGCTGACGTGTGGCGCGCTGCTCGATCCAGAACGTCTCCGCACGCAGCGTCGGGCGCGATCCATACCAGACACCGCTGGCCACGCCGCCGCGCCAGGCCGATGCGGTGCCGCCCATAGCCGCGATCATCCACGTCAATCGATTCGCGGGATCGGTGCTCGCGAGCGCACCACTCTGCAGCAATCCATCGCGCGCCAGCGCGGTCTGCGCGACCCAGCGGTATTGGCGCGGCCCCACGCCGTACGCGGTCGGCACCGCAACGTCAGCCGTCGCGAGTGCGATGCCCGGCTCGCGCGGACGCGGCATCGCCGGTACCAGTCGCAGCGCATTGGCGCCAAGCGGTTCGCCACGTACCATGGCGGTACGATCCACCCGGAAGAGGTCAACACCACCCGCGTATTCGGACAGATAGAGTATGCCGCCGTTCGGCAACGGGGCCGGCTCGTACACACTGCCTTCGACGCGCGTGCGCGTCGTCCGTGTGCGATCACCCAACCGCAGCGACTCCACATTCGGAATGCCGCCGGCCTCACTTACATATACCAGTTGCGTGCCCGTGCGATCGAAGCTGGCCGAGTGTCGGTTCACATCGTCGTCGGGTGTGACGAGGGTCAGTGCACCGTCGTTCACATCGATCAGTGCGAGCTTCCAAGCGCCGTCGCGATCCTGCACGCCCGTGACCAGACGACGTCCGTCCGGGGACCAGCGTGGATGACTGAACACCATCGTCGGCGAACCCTTCGCGAGCGTCGTCACGGCGCCGGTCGTCATCGAGACGAGCACCAGATCGCACACGCCACCGATGCAGCGAACTGCTGCAGCGCGCGTGCCAGAGGGCGATGGATCAGCGTCCTGCACCGCAGCGCCATCCGTGACGTATCGGATGCGTCCCGTCGCGCTGTTCCACTCGGCTAAATCAGGACGCTGCGAACCGTCGGCACGCGCACTCCACGATTCGAGCAGCACCAGTGACCCGGCACGGTCAATGAATCGCGGATTGGCGAAAGTGCGCCCACGCCGTGCCGTGAGCGTGGCGAGTGGCTTCTCGAGACGTGGATAGAGTCGGAGCGCCGCCACGTCCTGCGAATCACGCAGCAGTGCGCGTTGCTGCTGCTCGTGCTCGGCCTTCGTCACGATCTGCGTGTCGGGCTTCATGATCACGATGCGCGGTGATGCGCCGCCGAGTCCCGGCAGGTGGAGCGCCAGTCGCGTGCCGTCGATTGACAGCGCAGGCCCGCCGACGAAGCCGATGAAACGCGCGAGTCGTGTACCAGTGACAAGGCCGCTCAGTTTGAGCGCGGTGTCCACTGCGAACGCCTTGTTCGTGAGCTCAGCGCTGAACCGCGCGTACATCGTGGCCGGGGCGTCGCCGTACACGCCCCGGAACGCTTCATCGAACGATCGCGCAATCCGCGCCGACTGTCGTCGGAAGACGAGTGTCATCGACGTGTCACCACGTTGCGCGGCAAGCCACTCCCAGAATGCGGAGCCGGCGAGATACGCCATGCTGCCGCCCTTGTAGCCGCCGCCGGCACTCATTCCGCCATAGCTGGGCAAGCGGCCGGCGAGCGCGAGTTCGCGCAGCAGGGACGGGCGCCACGCGCCGTGCGGACGACCGCTGCCGGTGATCTTGCCTTCGATCCACGTCGCGTAGCCTTCGAGCGCCCACCGCGGTGTGTAGACCGCAAGTGGACTGACCTGCGCCGGCAGCAGATGCCAGTACAGCTCCGTGCGCCGCGCCGGTCGCGACAGATGCGCGATGTGCCCGAATTCGTGTGACACGAGCTTGATCCCCCAGCCACGATGATTCGCGATCTGGTCGGTTGGCCCAGGCGGCGTCACCCAGAGATGCACGAGCGGGGCGCCGAGGATCGGCAGCGCCTTGCCGTTCGCCACGTTGTACGGGTCATCGATGACGATGGTGGTGCGCTGCGGAGGTGCGTATCCGACGAGTGCCGCAACCGCGTCGTGGATCGCGTCGAGCCGCGGTGCGAGGTCGAGCGCCCACGCTTCGGTGTCGAGCGGATAGTGCACCGTGAACCAGTGCGTCTGCAGCGTGCGCCACGGTTGTGCGCTGCGGATGATGTCCTGCGCGGTGAGCGGGCCGACCAGAGACAGCGAGAGCAGCAGCGTCAGAGGACAGCGGTCGGACAGCCAGGAGGCCAGAGCACTCAGAAATCGTGGCATCAGGGAGCGGTTGGGATCGTGGGCGGCCGGAGTCGGCGGTGCCGGCTCAAGGATAGCCCGCAAACGCCTGACGACGGCTCGAAACGCACACCGTGGCCGTGCCGGTTCCGGCCTCTCGACAGCCTTCATCGGAAGGTCATCTGGCGCGCATAGCATTCCGGACCCGATCTCGCCATCATGCGACAGCCTGCCGCCGCCGTCGGCCGCCAATCGACCACAGCCTGCCACCGCCACGAGGACTGCGCCGTCAATGAAGCTGATTACCGCGATAATCCGACCCGAATGCCTCGCCGACGTGAAAGCCGCGCTCTTCAGGGCTGGTGTCACCGGAGTCACGTTTTCCCGTGTCTCGGGGCATGGCGGCGAGCGCGAGATCGTGCAGCAGTATCGGGCGGAAACCGTGGTGCTCGAGTTCCACGAGAAGGTGAAGGTCGAAATGGCGGTCTCGGAGCACTACGTCGAGCCGACCATCGCCGCGATTCTCTCGGCAGCGCGTACGGGCAACGTGGGTGACGGTAAGATCTTCGTGCAGCATCTCGATCGCGTGGTGCGCATCCGCACCGGCGAGGAAGACACGGCCGCGCTGACGCCGGTCACGGCCGATCGCGTGCAGCGCCTCGCGCAGCAGCAGGCGGACGTATGACTCCGGCGTCGACGCTGGTGGCCGGCGACACGGCGTGGGTGCTGATCTCCACCGCACTCGTGTTGGTGATGGTGCCGGGCCTCGCCTGTTTCTACGGTGGTCTCGCGCGCAATCGCGCGGTGCTCAACACAATGCTGATGAGTTTCGGCGCGCTCGCCGTCGTGTCGGTGTTCTGGGTGATGATCGGCTATTCGCTGGCGTTCTCCAAGGGATCGTCGTGGCTGGGTGATCTGGCGTGGATGGGATTGCATGGCGTCGGTGGTGAACCGAACGCGACGTACAGCGCCGGTGTCCCGCACGTGCTTTACGCCGCGTACCAGATGATGTTCGCCGGCATCACCGTTGCGCTCATCAGCGGCGCCGTCGTCGAACGCATGCGCTTCTCGGCGTTCCTGTTGTTCGCATTGCTGTGGGGCGCACTCGTATACGTGCCGCTGGCGCATTGGGTCTGGGCCGACGGCGGTTGGCTGCGCTCACTCGGTGCGCTCGATTTTGCCGGCGGAACGGTGGTGCACATCAGTGCCGGTGTCGCAGCGCTGATTCTGGCGCGCATGCTCGGTCGTCGTCACGACGCCGGCCGCACTGCGATTCTGCCGCATAACGTGCCGCTCACCCTGCTTGGCGCCGGCGTGCTCTGGTTCGGCTGGTTCGGCTTCAACGCCGGCTCCGCGCTGGCTGCGAATGGTATTGCGGCCGATGCTGCGATCACGACGCATACCGCCGCAGCTGCGGGGCTGCTGGGGTGGATTCTGGTGGAGTTCCTGCGCACACGTCACGCGACAGCGGTTGGTGCCGCCACGGGTGCCGTCGCGGGACTCGTCGCGATTACGCCGGCAGCCGGTTTCGTGTCACCGATGTCGGCCATCGCGATTGGTGCTCTTGGCGCGGCCTGCGCCTACGCCGCGATTCAGGTGCGTGCTAAAACCAATGTTGACGATGCGCTCGACGTGTTCGCGTGTCACGGCGTGGCGGGCATCGTCGGCGCGCTGGCGACGGGTGTCTTCGCGACGAAGGTGATCAACAAGGATGGCGCTGACGGTCTGCTCGCTGGCAACGCGCATCAGCTGATGGTGCAGGGGATCGCGGTGCTGGCGACGATCGCGTTCGTGGCGGTCATGACGCCGATCATCGTGCTGGCCGTGAACGCCGTGACCAAGATCCGCATCTCGCTCGCGGATGAACTGTCGGGCGTCGATACGACCGAGCATCGCGAAGAGGGCTATCACGGCGGCGGACTGGCGGAGTTTGCCGGTCAGGCCATCACGCTCGGGCAGCGCGTCGTGCTGCCGGCGCATGAGGTGTACGGTCAGCCGCTTGCCGGCGACTGACCGCGGGCCGTTGCACAACGACAGCGGGGCGCGCTTCGAGTGAAGCGCGCCCCGCCAGGACTGTCCGGCCCGATCCGCAGCGGAAGGTCAGCTGCGCGGTGTCGGCTTGGCGACGATCTTGTCCTGCAGCCACGTCATCGGAATGATGAAGAGCGGCGACAGGAAGGAACCGAGCAGCACGTTGATCCAGGTCAGTGCCAGGAAGTACGCGCCGAGGCCGAGTCCCATCCAGAGAGTGCCAAGAATGCCGTTCGTTTCCACGCCAACTCCACCGGTTGAAGGTCAGGGCGGAATTCTAATGGCGCCCTCGTCCGCGCGCGAGAGGCTGGCCGGCGTGCGATTGCCGTCGCGCGCGGTCCTGGCGGTGTCCGGCGGTGCGGATTCGATGGTCATGGCGGCGCACCTGATCGAGACGTCGCGTGAGCGGGTGGCGGCGATCGCCACCTTCGATCACGGCACCGGTGCCAGCGCGCGTGACGCGGCGGCGCGGGTGGAGCGGTGGGCGACGGAGTGCGGCGTCGCGATCCGTGTCGGCCGGGCGCAAGGGTTGCCAGGCACCGAAGCCGCATGGCGGCAGGCGCGCTGGTCGTTCCTGCGCAGCGTGGGTTTGGAATTCGGAGCGCCGGTGGCGACGGCGCACACGGAGGATGATCAGGCGGAGACCGTCTTCATCCGCCTGTTGCGCCAGTCCGGCGTGCGCGGCCTGGCCGGTCTGCTGGCCGACAGCGCGGTGCTGCGCCCACTGCTGGACATCCCGCGCGCGACCATCCGTACGGCTGCCTTGGACGAGTCCGTCCCGTTCACCGACGATCCCTCCAATCGGGACCTGCGCCACCTGCGGAATCGCGTGCGGCTTGAGCTGCTTCCGGCGATCGAGGCGTGCACGCCGGGTTTCCGGGCGTGGTTGCTGGCGCTCGGTCGCGAGGCGGCCGGTTGGCGGCGCGACGTGGCGGCCGCGGTGGACGACGCGTGGGCACCCATCGTGCAGTCCGGAGCACTGCGGGCGTTCGTCGCGCGCGATCGCCGTCGAATTCCGGGCACGGATGAAGCCGCGCTATTCTGGCCGGAAGTGGCGGGCCGGATCGGTGTGGCGCTCGATCGGCGAGGAACTGCCCGGCTGGCTTCGTTTACAACACGGCAGGTGACTGGAAAGCACATGCCACTCTCCGGTGGGGTGCGCGTGCGTAGTCAGCGGGACGGGTGGACGATCGAGGCGGAGGGTGCACGTGCCGTTTTGGCGCTCCCCCCCGAACGGTGGGCACCACGCGGGGACTGAGAGCGCTTTATCTTGCAGTGGGCGTTGGTTGCCTCGGCGCTCGAGCCGTGGACTGGCGCAATCGGCACTGTGATCGTCTGGGTACGAGGTGTGCCGCAGCGACGCGCAACACGATGACTCGGTGTCATCGGGAGACTATCCGATCAGTGAGCGATGTGTTGACGGCGGATCCACGGCTGGAAGGGCGCGCAGTCAAGCGCGTCGTGTTTGACGAAGCGACGTTGGCGGCGAAGTGCAAGCAGTTGGGTGAGGAGATCACGGCGGCTTATCCGGACGGCGATCTCCTTGTGCTGGGCCTGTTGAAGGGCAGTTTCATCTTCGTGAGCGATCTGGTGCGCCAGGTGCACCGGCCGCTCGCCGTCGATTTTCTCGTTGCCTCGAGCTATGGCGATGCCACGGTGTCGAGCGGCATCGTGCGCCTGCTGTACGATCCGGAAACGAAACTCGAAGGGAAGCATATCCTTCTTGTGGAGGACATCGTGGACTCGGGACGCACGCTGGCGCGCCTCGTTGCTTTGCTCAGTGAGCGGAAGCCGGCGTCGCTCGAGATTTGCGCGTTGTTGCACAAGCACATCGCGACCGAACTGTCGCACCCGGTGCGGTTCGTTGGTTTTGATGCGCCGAATGAGTTTCTGGTTGGCTACGGCCTGGATCACGCCGAGCGCTTCCGTCACGTTCCTTACATTGCGAGTCTGCTGTAATGCCCGTCATGCCGAACAACCCGAGCCCGAACAAGGGCGGCGGATTCAACTGGGGCAAGTTCTCGAAGACACTTGCCTTCTGGGTCCTCATCATCCTCATCCCGGTGACGTTCGTCACGCTCACGAAGGGGGGGAATTCCGACGCGCCCATCCTCACGTGGACGCAATACGATCGTGAACTCACGAAGGGCAACCTGAAGAAGGTTGTCGTCGTCGAGGGCCGTGAGGTGCAGGTCGAGACGAAACAGCCGATCTCCGTCGATGGCAAGGACGTGACGCGCTTCTCTGCCGCCCTCGTCGGTGACATCACGGAAGACGACAAGAAGCAGCTGCGCAACGCCGGTGTGGACGTCAGTGCCAAGCAGGCGCGCACGTCAATCGCGTCGGTGCTGATCAACATCCTGCCGTATGTGCTGCTGTTCGGGTTCTGGCTGTTCCTGTTCCGCCAGATGCAGGCCGGCGGCGCCAAGGCCTTTTCGTTCGGCAAGAGCAAGGCGAAGCTGCTGACGGGTGACACCCCGAAGGTGACGTTCGCCGATGTCGCCGGTGCCGATGAAGCGAAGGTCGAGCTGCAGGAGATCATCGAATTCCTGAAGGATCCGCAGAAGTTCACGAAGCTCGGTGGCCGTCTGCCGAAGGGCGCGCTTCTGGTCGGTCCTCCGGGCACCGGTAAGACGCTGCTGGCCCGCGCCGTGGCCGGTGAAGCTGGTCGTCCGTTCTTCAGCATGTCGGGTTCGGACTTCGTCGAGATGTTCGTCGGCGTTGGCGCGAGTCGTGTGCGCGATCTGTTCGAGCAGGGCAAGGCGAGTGCACCGTGCATCATCTTCATCGACGAAATCGATGCCGTCGGCCGCCATCGCGGGTCGGGCATGGGTGGCGGTCACGATGAGCGCGAGCAGACGCTCAACCAGCTGCTGGTCGAGATGGATGGGTTCGAGTCGAACGAAGGCGTGATCCTGATCGCGGCCACGAACCGTCCCGACGTGCTGGATCCGGCACTGCTGCGCCCGGGTCGATTCGACCGCCAGATCGTGGTCGATGCGCCGGACCTGCGCGGTCGCGAAGGGATTCTCCGCGTGCACATGCGCAACAAGCCGATCGCCGACGACGTGGATGTGATCACGCTGGCGAAGGGCACGCCGGGCATGGCGGGCGCCGACCTGGCCAACCTCGTGAACGAAGGGGCGCTGCTCGCGGCGCGCCGCGGCCACGACAAGATCTACATGACCGATCTCGAGGAAGCGAAGGACAAAGTGCAGCTCGGCGCGGAGCGGAAGTCGCTCGTGATGCGCGAAGAGGAGCGTCGTCTGACCGCGTATCACGAGGCAGGTCACGCCGTCTGCGCCATCAAGATCAAGGGCAACGATCCGCTGCATAAGGTCACAATCGTGCCGCGTGGCCGTGCGCTTGGCGTGGCGTTCACGCTGCCGGAAGACGATCGCGTGAGTGTCACGCGTGAGCAGATCGAAGCGCGTCTGGTGATGGCGTACGGTGGTCGGACGGCAGAAGAGCTGATCTTCGGGCGCGATCATGTGACGACCGGTGCCAGCAGCGACATCCAGCAGGCCACTGGCATCGCGCGTCGCTACGTGTCGCAGTGGGGCCTCTCGGATGCAGTCGGTCCGATCCTCGTGGGCGACAACGAATCGGAGATGTTCCTCGGTCGCGAGCTGACGAGCCGTCGCGAAGTGAGCGAGAAGACGGCGCAGCTGGTCGATGCGGAAGTCAGCCGCGTGATCAAGGACGCGTACAACCGCGCGCGGGCAGCGCTGGAAGAGAACATCGACCTGCTGCACTCGCTGGCGAAGAATCTGCTCGAGCGCGAGACGCTGACGCGTGAGGACATCGGTCTGCTGGTGAAGGGACAGATTCTGCCGCCGCGTGTTGATCCGCCGTCAAGCCTCACGCCGCCGGTGGTGACGCCGCCGGTCGTGGTGGCGCTGCCGGAGCGCAAGCCGATCGCACCGCCGCTCCTTGGCGGACCCGGCATCCAGCCGGCGTGATCGACGACAGCACGACACGCATCGCCGACCGATGAATGGGTGATGCAGTGAGTAGGGTGCAAACGCCACCGGCCGCTGCTGCGGCGCGGTGGCGTTTGCGTGACAGGACGCTGGATCTGTCGTCGCCGCGCATCATGGCGATCTGCAACGTGACGCCCGATTCGTTCAGCGACGGCGGCGAGCACTACTCGCTGGATCTGGCGCTGCGGTTCGTGGAGACGGCCATGCGTGAGGGCGCGTCGGTCCTCGATCTCGGCGGCGAGTCCACGCGTCCCGGTGCCACGCCGGTTCCTGCCGACATAGAACTCGCGCGCGTGATGCCAGTGCTCGAGGCCGTGCGGGAACGCTGGCCGGAGCTGCTGATTTCAATCGACACCGTGAAATCGGGTGTGGCGCGCGACGCGCTGGCGGCAGGAGCCCACGCGATCAACGACGTCTCCGGGGGGCGGCTCGATCCGGCGATGTTGACGGTGGTGGCGCGTGCCGGCGCCGGAGTGGTGCTGATGCACTCGCGCGGCGGCGTGTCCGACATGGCGTCGTTCGCGCATGCGACGTACGGCGACGATGTGACCGGCGACGTGTGTGCCGAGTTGTGCGCGCAGGTGACGCTGGCGACGCGTGCCGGGATTGCGCACGACGCAATCGTGCTCGATCCTGGCATCGGTTTCTCGAAGACGTCGGCACACTCGCTGACCGTGTTGCGTGAGCTTCAGCGTGTCACAGCGCTTGGATTTCCGGTCCTGGTTGGCGCATCACGCAAGCGCTTCATCGGCGAACTGACTGGCGTGACCGAGCCGTCGCGGCGCGTGATCGGCAGTGCAGTCGCGCATGTGATCGCGGTGCAGCGTGGCGCGCGCCTGATACGCACGCACGACGTCGCCGCCACACGCGAAGCCCTTGCCATCAACGCGGCAATCTGACGGGCTGACGGCGCACGTGTGCTTCGGGCCCGTGGCCCGCGTGACCGCGGTCCTGCTACAGACCGGTCACGCGCGGGGCACGGCACTGACGCTGCAGCCATTGCTGACATGACCAACCTGCATCATGTCCGCCCACACAGACTCAGGCCGGCTTCCGTGCGGCTGGCGCCGGCGCAACGGCGGTGATGACCTGATACATACCCTTGGCAACGTGCGACCGTCCATCCTTGGCGGGGATGAGGCAGGAGAGGATGTATCGGCCGGCCGGCATGCGAAACGAGAGGAAGGCTTCACCACCGTTCGGAATCGTGCTCGTCTGCCCGAGGCTCTTGCTCCAGGAAGGCGGCCGGCCGGTATTGCGCGTGCCATCGAAGAAGTCCTTGACGGTCTTGCCTTCCGGCAGTTCCTGGACCGTCACCTGATGCACGTCCGTTCCCTGATTGAGCAGGTGGATGACGGCGATACCGGACTGAACGGACGATGGTGCGTCGTAGACGTAGTCGCGTGCGACCACTTTGATGTATTGAACGCGGTCGGCTGCCGTGGCTTGCGCGATGAGCGGTGCCGCGCAAAGCGTGGCGAGAAACCCAGCGACAACCGTAGTGCGTGCAGCAGAGAACATGTCGTACCTCCCTTCGGGTGGCCCCGGACAGCGATTCGTGCAGTGGAGACTGCCGCGCGGAACACGACTCGTCAATGCGGCAATCCGGAATAGGCTCTCAGTTTGTGCCAGCCTCAGCCTTTCAGCTCTGGCTACAGCTGCCGCGCTCAGGCACTTTCCGCGATGAGGACCCACCTGACTCATCCGGAGCGCGACGTGACAGGAACGATCTGCGGCAGGCACACTGGGAATGTCGTGCGATGTCGCCGATGCCGCGAGATGGTGTTTCGGACGATTGCACTGCTCGGGACGGCATTCCTTGGCGCGTGCACCACGCATCTGACGCCGGATGTCGTCCCGACCACCGCACGCATCGAGCAGACGCGCATGGGAAACGCGGGGCCGGCGCGGCTGGTCGAGGCGTTCGATGGTCTCGGGTTCGGATTCAGTGGGCCGCAGGGTCGTTCCGTTCTGCGCAACCCGTCCGACAACTCGCTCGCCGTCGGACGCGATCACATCGTGCAGATCGTGAACAGTCGGCTGGCGGTCTTCAGTCGTGCCGGGGCGACATTCGACACGACGGGCCGCGTGTTGTACGGACCAGTCGCCACGAATACCGTCTTCCACGGTGAAGGCGGCGCGTGCGACGCGCGGAACAGCGGCGATGCTGTCGTCCGCTACGATCAGCTCGCCGATCGCTGGCTGATTGTGATGCCCGTGTTTCAGCGCAGCGTGTGGCACGCGGATGATCCCGTTGCGCCGCGCGCTGGTGGACCGGTCGTGCAGAGTCGGCCGTTCCGGCGTGGACCACCGAGTGCAGCAGTGCCGCTGTTCGTGCCGGCGCCGGTGTTCGATACGGTCCGCGCGCGACCACCCGCACCGCGCGACTCGGGTGCGTATGCCATGTGCTACGCGGTCAGCGCAACGGCCGATCCGCTCGGAGCCTGGTATCACTACGAATTCATCCGGCCGCTGTTCCCGGACTATCCGCGGCCCGCCGTGTGGCCCGACGGCTACTACGTGCCGACGAGCACCGGCGACGACGTGATCGAGAAACACGCGTGCGTGGTCGACCGTGCGCGCATGTTGCGTGGGGAGGACGCGACGGAACAGTGCGTCGTGATCGCGGACGTGAATTTCCTCAACAACGTGGACCTCGACGGGACCTCGCTGCCGCCACCCGGGGCACCGAACATCATGCTCGCCGCCGGCGGCTCACAGCTGCGTGGGCGCATGCGCGACAGTGTGCTGCTGGCGTGGACATTCCACGTCGACTGGCGCGACATGGCCGGGACGCGTGTGAGCGGTCCGGTGTCGATTCCCGTTGCACCGTATCACTACCTGTGTGATGGGCAGCTGACGAATTGTGTGACGCAGCCCGGCACCGATCGCCGTCTGGATGCGCAGGGTGACAAGTTGATGGCGCGAGTCGTGTATCGACGAATCGGTGAGCGTGAGTCGATCGTCGCCGTGCACTCGGTGAACGCGAGCACTGGCGGAGGTGTGCGTTGGTACGAACTGCAGTTGAATCGCGATCGCTCGCTGCGTGTCGCGCAGCAGGGCACGTACGCGCCGGATACCAGTATCCGATGGATGGGCAGTCCGGCGATGGATCGTTTCGGCAACATCGGTATCGGCTACTCCTTCGGCGGCGCGCCGTTCTTCCCCGGGCAGCGTTTCGCTGCGCGCCGACGTAACGATCCTCGTGGGCAGCTGACGCTGCGCGAGCAGGTGCTTGTTGACGGCGCTGCGTCACAGACCACCACGCTCCGCTGGCAGGACTACACGCAGACGGCCGTTGATCCACGCGATGACTGCACGATCTGGTATGTCGGCGACTACCTGCGCGCCGGCGCGACGGGGTATTCATCCCGCATCGGAGCGTTCCGTCTGCCGAAGTGCACCGGCGCTGCAGTCGCCGCACCACACTGAACCCTTCAGCCGAGCTCGCGTGATCATGCGCTTCCGTCTCTCCGCCAGAATCCTCACCACTGTCATCTGCAGCACGATCAGCACGATGATCGCCACGGCGCAAACGCCGTATCCGACGTCCTGGGATCCGGCGCTGCTGCGTCGTCCGGACGTGCGTGCTGCACTGGCACTGGTGGAGCAGGGCATGCCCAAGCACATCGAGGAGTGGATCGCGATCGCCGAGATGCCGGGTAAATCGCGCAGCGAGGCACAGCGTGCGGCGTACGTGACGAAGGCGATGGAGTCGGAAGGGCTCCGTGTCAGCGTGGACTCGATCGGCAACGTGACCGGCGTGCGCGCCGGCACCGGCGGTGGTCCGACGGTGGCGTTCGCCGCGCACATGGACATCGTGCATGCCCTCGAGACGAACCTGAAGGTGCGCCGCGCCGGCGATTCGCTGCACGGCCCTGGCATCTTCGACAACAGCGCCTCCGTCGCGAACATGCTGGCGACGATCCGCGCAATGAATGCGGCGCACATCAGGACGAAGGGCAACCTCGTCTTCATTGCCACCGTGCAGGAAGAACTCGGACTGCGCGGCATGAACTACTGGTTCGAGCACAACCCCAAGCCCGATCTGCTGATTTCGATGGACGGTGGATTAGGGCCGATCAACTACGGCGCACTGGGCATCTTCTGGACGAAGTACGTCTTTACGAGTCCCGGGTCACACACCGTGACGTCGCGCGGCAAGCCGACGCCGGTGAAGGCACTCGCGGACGCGATTCAGCGCATCTACGCCCTCCAGTTTTCTGCGCTGCCTGAGGGCGCGGTGATCAACATCGGTCAGGTGCACGGTGGCGTCATCTACAACGGTGTGCCGCAGGAGTTGTACCTGACCGTCGATCTGCGTTCACCAGATCCGATCCTGCTCGACTCGCTCGATCGGACCATCGGCCGACTGGTGCAGGACGCCGCGACGAAGGAGAAAGTCGGATTGCGCGTTGAAGTCGAACAGAAGAATCAGGCTGGCGGCACGACGGCACAGCTCGAGCCGGCGCGTCGTCATCCACTCGTTCAGACCGCGGTGGACATTCAGACGCAGCTTGGCATCACCGGCATGCCCGGCGCGCCGGAAGCGATTGCCACGGGCAGCACGGACGGCAACGTCGGTGTCGTGCGTGGTGTGCCGAGCATTGCGATCGGGCGTTCCTACGGCGGCAATCAGCACACGCTGACCGAGTGGGCCGATGCGCCGAGCGCGTTGCCGGCGACGAAGCTCGTGCTGTTGCTGGCGGTGACGTTCGGCGATGGCATCAGGCCGGTGGTACAGCACCCGATTCCGTAGTGGCTGTGCCGCCGACTCCTGAGCTCACGGGAGCCCAATGCTGACCGACACCGTGCTGCGCGCATTGCGGACCGCGCACGTGCTGTCGGCGATCCTCTTCGTCGGCAATGTGATCGTCACGGGCGTCTGGAGCGCGCTGCTGTTTCAGCAGCGCAAGGCGCTGGACTTCCGGTTCGCTGCACGCGCGATCGTCGTCACCGACTGGGTGTTCACCGTCGGTGGCGCAGCGCTGCTCGTCGTGTCAGGGGTGACCATCGCCATCGGACGGGGCCTTCCGATCTGGGAGACACGCTGGATTCGCTGGGCGATCGTCGGGCTGCTCGTGTCGACGACGATCTGGGTGCTGCTGCTGATTCCCGCGCAGCGTCGGATGTTGCGGCTGGGCGCCGAACAGGATGACGAGTTGCGGCGTGTCTACCAGCGCTGGAATGTGGGGGGCTGGATCGCTGCGGTACCGCTGTTCTGGTCCCTCTGGTGCATGACGTACAAGCCGTCGTAGCGCACGGGCGCCTCGCAGAAGGACGCTGGGGGATCAGGCGCACGGTGCGACCTGATCCCCCGGTGTCTCCGTCGAGTGCGGGGTCAGTTCAGCTTGGCGCGAATGTGCAGTGCCACGGCCGTGCGCCGGGTCAGGGCGATGGTGGCGCTCCCATCACTGGCAACGACGATCGCCGCACCGCTGCAATTGGCAGGTGTCGCACCCGATGCTGCCGTGAAGTTGAACTGCGCGACGTTGCAATAACTGCCGGCCGGAAGACGCGTCGGCAACACCGTCGTGCTGGCGGTGGCACTCGTGCTCATGGCAAGAAAGCCCGCGCCATCGCGACAGAATGCGATGGCGTTCGGATCGGCGCCGATCTTCCAGTCACCACGACCGCAGTTCGTGGTCGGTGTGCCTGCGGCCGCCTTTCGGAACGCGACCATGTTCGCAATCGTCGGCCGACGATGTTCGCAGATCCACTGCGTGACCTGCGGCGCGCCGATGGTGACAGTGCATTTCGATGAACCATCCGGATTGAACGTCGATACGGTGCTGCCCGAACCGTCCGATGCCGGACCGGCGTCGCGCCCCTGCAGCGACGAACGATCGAAGCCGTAGCTCGACATGACGCTGGGGTAGCCCTGCGAGTGCCCGAGCATGAGGACGATGCCGAGTTCGTAGGTCGAGTCGGCGTAGTACAGGCTCGATCCCCGCTGCGTGTCGTGGTTGTCGACGAACACGACGCTTTTGTCGGATGGCAGGAGGTCCGACGCAAACGCCTGCAACGCGGACCAGAGTGTCAGACCGCCACGGCCGAGCAGCGCGTCTGACATGCGGTTGCCGTAGGTGAAGTCGGTGATATCCGACGATCCCCCCGACGCGAAGCCGACGCCGTAGTACTGCTGCGGTGTGACAGCGTCACCGGTGCCGGCGATGATCTCGAAGAACACGTATGGCTTCGGTCGGCCGGCGGCGGCGGCGGCGTTGTTCACGCGCGTCATGATCGCCTCGAGATCGGCGGCGGCGACGTGTTTCGCGGCATCGACGCGAAATCCGGCGATCCCAAGTTCGTTCAGTGCAATCAGATAGCGCGAGATCCGGCTGCGCACGGAGTCAGACTCCGTCGCGAGATCGGACAGCCCGACCAATTCACACTTCTGCACCTGCTGCGCGTCGGCGTATGAGTTGATGCCGCATGGCGCGTGAAAATCGAGCTGGGTGTACGGCACCGAGGGATAGTTGTACTTGGTGTACACGGTGCCGGCGCTGCCTGTGCCGCTGCCGGCCGTCATGTGATTGATCACCACATCGGCGTAGATGTCCACACCTTGTGTCTTACAGCGCTGCACCATGTCCTGCAGCTCGGCCGCAGTCCCGGAGCGTGACTTGTCGAGCTTGTAGCTGACCGTCTGATAGCGCTGCCACCACGGGAAGAAATTCTGTGCATCGCGGACGATCGCGTGTTCGGACGGCGGCGAGATCTGCACGCCGGTGTAGCCGCGCGGTCCGAGCCACACTTCGCATTCGCGCGCGATGTCAGTCCAGCGCCACTCGAAGAGATGGACGAAGACCCCTCCCGCGGCAGCACGACCACTCGACACGTAGGCGCTGCCGAGGACCGGTGGTTGGACCACCGGCGGCAGTGGCGTGACCGGCGTACCGCCGGAGGAATCCGTTCCGCCACCACAGGCGGCGAGGAGAGCGAGCAGGGCGACGGGTGCGCCAAGGGTCAGTCGATGCATGGTGTACGAAGCCCGGCTGCGCGGCGCGCGTCAAGCGTGGCGCCGCATTCGCGTTGGCAGGTTGCGATCGGGACGTGTAGCCTTGTGGCATGACGACGCTCGCCGCCATTCAGATGGTCTCCACGACCATCGTCGAGGAGAATCTCGCCGCGGCCGCGCGGCTGATTGCCGCGGCGGTGGGCCGGGGCGCCGAATTCGTCACACTGCCGGAATATTTCTGCCTGATGGGCGAGGCCGATCGCGACCGGCTGGCGATCGGTGAACCAGTCGGCGACGGTCCGATTCAGTCGTTTCTTGCCGCGACGGCGCGCGCGCATGGCATCTGGTTGCTGGGTGGCACGGTGCCGATCACGACGAGCGATGGGTCGCACGTCCGGAATGCGAGCTGCCTGTTCGCGCCGGATGGCTCGCGGGCGGCGCGGTACGACAAGATCCATCTGTTCGCGTTCGACAACGGACGCGAGGCGTACGACGAAGGCACGGTGCTCGAGTCAGGGCGTGAGCCGGTGTCGCTGCATGCCGCCGACCTGCGCGTCGGGCTGAGTGTCTGCTACGACCTGCGCTTCCCCGAGCTGTATCGCGCCATGACGTTTGCGGCAGGCGAGCCGCCGCTCGACCTCATCTGCGTTCCGTCGGCATTCACATATGCGACCGGCGAGAAGCACTGGGAGCTGTTGCTCCGCGCGCGCGCCGTCGAGAATCTCTGTTACGTGATCGCGTCGGCGCAGGGTGGCAGGCATCGTAACGGCCGCCGCACGTGGGGGCACTCCATGATCATCGACCCCTGGGGTGATATCCTGTCCGTGGTCGACGAGGGCGAAGGCATCGCGCTTGCGACCGTCGATCGGGCGCGGCTGGCCGAGGTGCGCCGCCAGCTGCCCGCGCTCAACCATCGCGTGCTCTGACTCCTCCGGTGATGTCAGGGTCAGCGGCTTGCGCGCTAACTTCACGGTATGCCTCCAGCGCCTGACTCCCGCATCACATCGCAGCTCACGTTCGACAATCGCTTCGTCCGCGAGCTGCCGGGCGATCCCGATGCCACAGCTGAGCGTCGTCAGGTCTTCGGCGCCGCGTGGAGCGCGATTGAACCGACAACCGTGTCGGCACCGCGCGTCATCGCGGTCGCGCGTGATGTGGCCGACGCCGTTGGTTTCTCCGAGGCGGATACGAGCACCGTTGAATTCGCGGCGGTGTTCGGCGGCAATGCGCTGCTCGATGGTATGTCGCCGTACGCGGCATGCTATGGCGGACATCAATTCGGCAATTGGGCCGGCCAGCTCGGCGATGGTCGCGCGATCACGCTCGGTGAGACGATCAACGCGGCCGGTGAACGCCTCGAACTGCAGCTCAAGGGCGCTGGACCAACCCCGTACTCGCGGACGGCCGACGGTCGCGCGGTGTTGCGCTCATCGATCCGTGAGTTTCTCTGCAGCGAGGCGATGCACCACCTCGGTGTGCCGACCACGCGTGCACTGTCGCTCGTTGCAACCGGTGACAAGGTGCTGCGCGACATGTTCTACGACGGCAATGTGAAGCTCGAGCCCGGGGCGGTGGTCTGTCGCGTCGCGCCGTCGTTCATCCGGTTCGGCACCTTCGAGATTCACACGGTGCGCGGCGATATCGGCCTCCTCACGCAGCTCGTTGATTTCACGATCGCGCGCGACTTTCCGCACCTCACCGGCTCGCCCGCGGATCAGCGCACGGCGTGGTTCCGGGACGTGTGCGAGCGCACGGCCGTGATGATCGTGCACTGGATGCGCGTCGGTTTCGTGCACGGCGTGATGAATACGGACAACATGTCGATCCTTGGCCTCACGATCGACTACGGGCCGTACGGCTGGCTCGACAACTACGATCCCGACTGGACGCCGAACACGACCGATGCCGGCGGCCGGCGTTATCGATACGGGCAACAGCCGGCCGTGGCGCAGTGGAATCTCGTACAGCTGGCGAACGCGATCGTGCCGCTGTTCGACTCCACCGAGCCGTTGCAGCAGGGGCTGAACCACTACGCCGAGACGTATCGCGCCGGTTTTGCCGCGATGACCTGCGCAAAGTTCGGATTTTCCGCGAATACCGACGCAGCACAGGAGATGATGGCGGAAGCGTACGCGCTGCTGCAGGAGTGTGAGCTGGACTACACGCTGTTCTTCCGCGCGCTGGCGGATCTGCCCGAGGCACTGCCGGAGCACGAGTCGGTCGTCGCGCTGCTCGGCGACATCACCTACGATGCGGCGCGCGTGCAAGTGCATCGCGATGCACTGGAGTCGTGGATTCGGCGCTGGCACGGCAGCATCGATGCAGCCGTCGATTCGCATGTGTCGCGCCGCGAGCGCATGCATGCAGTCAACCCGCGCTTCGTGTTGCGGAACTATGTCGCGCAACAGGCCATCGAGCGGGCGGAAGCGGGTGATGAATCGATGATCCACACGCTGCTCGATGTGCTGCGTCGGCCGTATGACGAGCAGCCGGAGCACGTGGCACTGATGCAGCGGCGCCCCGAGTGGGCGCGGGACAAGGCTGGCGCGTCGATGTTGTCGTGCAGTTCGTGACGAACCGTTCGTCATCCGATGCGGGCGTCCGCTACAACTCGGCGTCCGCTTCGATCTCCACGAGGTAGCCCGACCCGATCAGTTTTGCTTCGACCATCGTGTTCGCTGGTAGAATGGTGCCGAACCGTTCGCCGTGAGCACGTGCGATCGGTTCCCACTGCGCGATGTCATTCACGAACACGCGCGTGCGCACGACATTCTCGAGCGTGCCACCGAGGGAGACTAACGCGCCCTCGATCTTGTCGATCACGAAATGCGTTTGCGCCGCGGGATCTGCGCCACCGATCATCAGAGGGCCATGCGTCGCGGTGGTGCCGGACACATGAATGCGATTGCCCACGCGCACGGCACGACTGTAACCGGCCATCGGCTCCCACACCGTGCCGCTCAGGCAGTACGACCGTGTGTCGCTCACGCGGTGCACGGCGTACGGGGCAGGGAACGACTCGACATGATGACTCAGATCGCCCGACGCCGTCAGGTACGGCGGCCTCCTGTATTCGTCGCCGCAGTCGCCCGGAATCGGCGTCAGTGTCGCGAGTACGTCGCGCAGCGCTGCGCGGTCATCGTCGCCGAAACGGAGCGTCGCGAGCCGCGCGTTGTCGTCCATGTGTGCGCGTTCGCCGAGTCGAGCGCCGATGATCACGCCGGCCACCGCCGGGAAATCGAGGATGTGCCGACAGGCCACGTTCGCCATCGAGACGCCGTGCTTCTTCGCGATCTGTGAGGTCACCGCGAGCACGCGCTGCAACGCATCCCACCCACCGGCCGCTTGCATGAAGCGCCCATACTTCATCAACGACCATGTCGTCAGATCGTCCTTCGGCGGCTCGGGGCGCGCCTGCCAGCGCGCGCTGAGCAGCCCGCCGGCGACCGTGCCGTATGCCAGCAACTTCACGCCGTACTGTGCGCACACGTCGGACAGACGCCCCGCTGCGCGCTGATCGAGCAGGGAGAACGAGACCTGGTTGGTGAGCACTGGAATGCCGCTCGCAAGCGCGATACGCAGATGTGCGGCATCGAAATTCGTCACGCCGATGTGCCGGATCAGACCATCGTGTTTCAGATCATTCAGGTGTGCGAGCGCGTCGAGCCAATGCGCATCGGCGAAGGTCCACGCGTGGAACTGCATCAGGTCAATCGGCGTGCCACGCAGCCGCTCGGCGGCGCGCTCGACGGCCGCACGCACATCGTTCTTCGAAATTGGACCGGGCTTCGGTACCCACTTCGTGAACAGTTGCGCCGGCGTCTCGGGATGCGCGGTGCGGTACAACCCCGCGATCAACTCCGCCGATCCGTAGTGGTCCGCCATGTCGAACGTCGTGAAGCCGGCGTCGACATACGCTGTCATCGACTCGGCGGTCCTCGCCAGATCGAGAGTCCGGCCGTCGCGCTCCATGTCGGCAATCTGCCACAGGCCGGTCACGACGCGCGCAATCTCCAGATCGGGCGCGAGGGCAATGCGTTCGACGGGTGTGCTCATTCGATGGCTCAGTTCAGGGGCAGCGTCGCGAAGATGGCGTCGACGTTCGCTCCGCGGCGACGCAGTGCGGCAACCTCGCGCCGATAGATCAGCGTGCCGACGCCCATCACCAGAAACCACATCGGCGTCGAGCGGAAATACCACGCCGCGGCGGGCGACGTCAGGTCCTTCCACGTGTGCACACCGAAGAAAACGCCGAGCACCAGAATACCGGTGACAGAGACGATGATCTGTGCCGCACGATTCGGGAGAACGCGCACCTCACGCGCGAGCGCCGGATTGCGCGTCGGCAGCGTGAGCACCGAGACGCACATCAGTATGTAGTTGGCGAGCATCGCGGTGACGAGAATGTCGACGCCGAGAAAGAAGTCGCCAGCGAGGTGACATCCGACGATCGAGACCGTTGCCATCCCGGCGCTCGCGAGGATCGCGATGTGCGGCGTGCGATAGCGCGGATGCAACGTCGCGACCACGCGCGGAAAGATGCCGTCCTCCGCCCACGCGAACATCAAGCGCGACACGGACAGCAGCATCGCCGGCACATCTTTCGCCAGCGCGACGGCGCCACCCGCAACGATCACCACGGTCCATCCGGCCGGCAGCACAAGCCCGAGCAACCCGGGCGCGTTCACCGTACGCAGCGCGGACTGCTCGATGATGTAGCCCACCGGCACCGTGTGCAGCACGGCGGCGGCAAACAGCATGTAGAACGCCGTGGCGCACAGAATCGCGAGTCCGATCGCGATCGGCAGTGTGCGGTTCGGATCCTTCGCCTCACCACCGGCCTGCGCGATCGCGTCGAAGCCGATGAAGCCGCTGAAGAGTACCGTGGCGGCGGTGAAGAACACGCGCAGCGACAGTGGCGTGTCCGGCGACGCGAGCAGCGTCCGATGCTCCTTGGCCAGCACCGCTGCCGCAAAATCCTCGTGCGTGAACAGAAATCCGGCCACGATGACCACGCCGCCGAGGATGAATGTCAGCCCGAGCAGCGGCACGAGGATGCGCTCGTAGGACTTGATGCCGAGCAGATTCACGAGCGTGAAGAGCCACAGCACGCCGAGCGGAATGCAAAGTCGCGCCCCGCCGCTGTCGAGCAGCTCGGCGATGTTCCGCCACTGCGCGGCAATCGCAATGTCGTGCAGGAATGGCACGAGCACGTATGAGACGACGCCGATCGCCACACTCAGCGCGAACCACTGCGAGAAGCTCGCGATGAAACCGAGATAGGGATGCAGGGCGCGGCTCGCGTAGACATAGCTGCCACCGGCGCGCGGCATCGCCGAGGCGAGGATGGCGTAGGCCAGTCCGGCGAAGAACGCCGGCACCGCAGCGAAGAGAAAGGCCGGCAGCACCCAGGTGCCAATGCCGGGCACGTTTCGCTGGAGCATGAACGGGATGATGTTGATCCCGGCGCCGACCATCGACGCGATGCCAGTCGCGGTGAGGGCCACGAGGCCCATCTCGCGCGCGAGGCCAGGCTGGCTTGCGGGTGGTGCTGCGGCGTGAGGCGGAGTCATCTGCCCCAATTCTATCCAACCGCCGGCCGGCGCCGCTGCCGACCGTGAGGGTACCTATCGCCGCTCGGCCGCGTCGCGCTGGCGGACCGGCACCGGTTCGTACGTGGCGCCGAGGGCATTCACGCGCGGAATGTTCTCCGTCATCGCCTGCGTCAGGAAGCGCTGGCCTTCACCGATGCGCTCCACTTCGATGGCGACCGCGTCGAGGGCGCCATCGAGTTTGTCCATCCGCTCGCGCATCGCAGCCAGTTCCGCCAGTTCGGCCCGGGACGGTTTGCGATTCGGCGCGATGAACCGGCGCGACAGTCGGACGACGACCGGCAGGAGCAGCAGAAAGGAGAAAAACAGGACCTTGTTCGGACTGGCGCGCTCGATGAAACCGTCAAAGCCGCGGCTCTGCGATACGGCGGCGAATGCCTCGTTGTTCGCCTCCGGCGGCGCATTCGCGAGCTGCTCGCCGTTGACGGCGATCTCCTGCTCGATCTGCACCAGCCGCTGGTCGAGCACCTTGAGCCGCTCTTCGAGTCCCGGACGTTCCGCCGCCTGCGTTTCGTCGCTGCGCAGTGCCTCAGCGACTTCTTGCCGCCGTCCCTGCGCCGACTCGAGCTGCCTGCTCAGCGCGTCGCGGCGCGCGCGGAGGAAGCTGGCCTGATCGGGCGTGAGCTGCTGCGGGATTGCCGCGACGCCAGTCCGACCGGCTGCGCCAGACGTGACTGGGGTCGCGCTGGCGGGTGCCTGCACGTCGGAAGAGCTGGGCTGTTGCGGCATGGTTCGAGTACGGTGACCCGTCAGGCCGGGTTTCGCTACCCCGTCGCCGTCGCCGTCGCCGTCGCCGACGCCGGCTGACAGCTGAGCAAACATCTGAGACGAAGGCGCGCCTCGATCGTCTGCGGGGTGGACTCGTAACGCAGTGACGTGCCACGGCCCCTCATTTGCTACACGAGTCTGCCAGCAATAGCGGTCGTTCAGACCGCCGTGCGAAACCCACCCGGCCGCACGGCCACAGCCGTACTGAGAATGCACTCCCTGCTTCGGCTTCCTCCACCCAGGCGCCGGCGCGGCTTCACGCTGCTCGAGCTCCTCGTGGTGCTCGTGCTGCTGGGGCTGGCTGCTGCCTTCGTGCTGCCAATGCTCCGCCTGCCAGCGACCTCGACCGGTGAGGGCAGCGCGCTCGAGCGAGCTCGTGCGACGGCGATCCGGCGGGGCGAAGCCGTCCGCCTGGCTATCGCGCCGAACGGCGACTGGACCGTCGTCCCAACTGCCGACACTACCGGCACGATCCTCCTGTCCGGCACGGGCGCAGCGGCGACCGGCGCTGGAGTCGCACACTCACTGGTGATCTCGGCGCTCGGGAGCTGTCTGCCCGAGAGTCGAGCCGCTGTCGGCACGCACGCGTGGGATCCCACGCGATGTGTCGAGGCTCGCCGCTGATCGTCGGAAACAGATGACCCTTCTCGAATCCATCGTCGCGCTCGTGATCCTCGGCCTCGCTGCCGTCGGATTTCTCGAGCTGTTTCAGCGCGCCACGGTCGCCACGCGCGACACGGCGGCCTGGTCGCGCGCCGTGGCGGTGGCTGAACTGTCGATGGAGCGCGCGGTACTGCGTGCGGAATCGTCGCGCGACACGCTGAATGGACTCGCGCGCCGCATCGAGGTACGGCCGTGGGCGAATGGGCTGCGGGAGATCATCGTCACCGTGGACGTACCACCTCCGGCTGGCGCGAGTGTCGTGCTGCACCGCCTGGTGACCGCGCAATGATTCGGCGTGCTGGATTCACCCTGATCGAACTCATGATCGCGCTCGTCATCGGCGGCGTGGTCGTGGTACTCGCCTATTCGACGCTGCGCGCCGGCCTGGATGTCGAGGATCGAGTGTCCGCAGCGCGTGACGCTGACGCATCGACGACGGCGATGCGCGCGATGCTGAGCGATGCGATCCGGCATGCGGTTGCCGGCGATGCGCGCGACATGCGCGGCCTGCACACGGAGAGCGACGTCAGCGGCCGTGCGACGACGCTCAGTTTCATCTCGCGCGGCATTACCGCACCACTTGGCGGTAGCGCGGCATGGCAGGTCGGATTGAGCAGCGATTCGAGCGGCGTGGTGCTGGATGCGTCATCGCTCGACGCGTCGCGCGCACCGTTGCACCTCACGTCGCGCGGGGCACAGACGTTCGCCGTGCGATTCCTCGCGATCGAAGACGCGACCTGGCGCACGCAGTGGGACGATCCGGCGCGATTGCCGGCAGCGGTGGAAGTGCGCTTTCTCGACGCGCAGGGACACGACACGATGGCGGCGCTCGTGGCGCGCACGGCACCGGTGAGCGGTCTGTGATCATGCGCTCCTCATCGCGACGCGGCGTGGCGCTGATCCTCGTGCTCTGGATCATCGTGGTGCTCGGTGGCGTGGCCGCTGCGGTGACGGCGGGCTCGCGGACGACCAGCGAGGTGACGGCGAATGCGCGCGCACGCACGATCGCACGCTACGCGGCGGAGAGCGGCATCGTCGCCGCGACGGCAGTGTTGCGCCAGACGATGGATCGGACCGCCGACGACCTGGCCAAGCGGCAGGCCGCCTTGAACGACGCCACGCACGCACTCGGAGCCAGCGCGAGCTTCGCGATGGGCGACGCCGAAGTCCGCGTCGTGATGATCGATGTCAGCGCGCGCATCGATGTGAATGTGGCGCCCGAAGAGGCGCTCACCGCGCTGTTCGCCCGTGCGGGTCAGGCGCGGACTGCCGCTGATGCGGCGCGCGCAATCCGTCGTCACATCGATTCGATCCCCGGGCAGGCGAATCTGTTCGCCTCGCTGGATGAGGTTGCGGCGCTGCCGGCGGTCGGCAGAGCGTTGATGTCGGCAGCATCGCAGTGGCTGACGGTCGATGGTGACGGACAGGTGAATCGCGCGACGGCGCCGCCGGTGGTCCTCGGCGTGGCGCGGGGAAGTCTGATCGATGAACCATCGCGCATTCTGCTGATCGCACGCGGCTGGCAGCATGGACATCCGCTGACGCATGAAGTGCAGGCCGTCTACGCAATTCAGGGAAATCAGCTGGCGTTCGTGCGCTGGCGGGAGCGCGACCTGTGAGTGGACTCGCCGGCATCGAGATCGGCGCCGATCGCGTGCGCGCGGTGGTGCGCACACGCGGCGGCGCGTTGCACACCGTCGAGATCGCGTACTCGCCCGATCGACTGGATGAGATGGTGGCACAGCTGTCGGCTGCCGCCGGTGATGTGCGCGGGATCGGCCTCGCCATCGGTCTGGCGCATCTGCATGTCAAGCAGGTGAAGCTGCCGCCCGTGCCGCATGCCGCACGTCGCCAGATGCTGAGCGTCGAGCCGGAGCGATGGTTTGCCGTGCCCCGCGGCGCGCCGACCGCTGTCTCGCTCACCGCCGATGGTGACATCGCGCTCGGTGCCGACGGTGTGTTGGTCGACGCCTGCGTGCGCGCGCTGACGCTGTGGGCGCCTGTGCTGCGTGTTGAACCGGCGCCGTTGGCACTCGCGCGCGCGCTCAATGCCTCGGGCAAGCGCAGCGCGTCCAGCGCGCTCGACGCATCGGCCGGTGAGGTCGGCCTGATCGAAACGCAGGATGGCCTGCTGCGCACCGTGCGCCGCGCGCGCGCTGCCGATCTGATGACCGCGATCGGAGCGGCGAACGTCGCGGACGGTCTCGATCCGGTGTACGGCGTCGCGCTCGGTGCAGCGCTCGGCTTTGACGACTCGCTCGACGCGATGCTGCTCACGCCGGCGCTCGAGCGCGCGTTCGTGTCGGCGCACCGTCGGCGCGTGTCGACGTGGTCCGTCGCTGCGGTTGCCGCGGTCGTCATCGCGATCTGGTCCGCCGGTGTGTCGCGCGATCGGCTGCTGACGGCGCTCGATTCGGAAGTCGTGTCGGCACGCGGTGCCTCGAGGACCGGCAGCACGCTCGCACTTCGCGCGATGGCGATCGATCGCGAAATGGCAGCCATCAGCGCGACGACCACATCCCGTGCCGACGTCGTGACGGCGCTGGCCGCACTCGGCGTGCGATTGCCCGTCGAAGCCGTTGCGCAGCGGGTGCGCGTGGTTGGTTCAGACTGGCAGATCGAAGGCAACACGAAGACGGCTGCCGCGGTCCTCGCGTCGCTGGCCGCCGAGCCACGCTTCGAGAAGGTACGCTTCCTCGCGCCGAGCAACCGGTTCCGTGATGGTACCGACGACCGGGAGACATTCGCCATTGCCTTCGCTCTCCGCTGACGGCATCTCGCCCCGCGAGCGCCGCACCCTGACATGGGGTGCGGTGGCTGTGGCGTGCGTGCTCACGCTGTGGCTTGCGATTCCGGTCGTGCGCCAGTGGAGTGATCGCGAAGCGCTGATCAGTGCGCGTCGCGGCGAACTCGCGCGGCTGCGGGGCGTCGCAGGCGCCGAGTCGTTTCTGCGGACGGCGCTCGACGCGCGAACCACGCGCGCGGCGGAATTTCCGCAACGACCTGTCAGCGCAGGCACCGCTGCACTCGCCGCCGGTGTCCTCCAGGGCGTGCTGCAGCGCTACGCCGACGAGAGTCAGTTGAGCGTGAGCGAATTGAATGTGTCCGGCGAACCGGATTCGACCGCGGTGCCGCTGGCCGCATTGCCGGGTACCCTGATCGCGCTGGGTGATGTGTATGGCGTGGCGGATCTCCTGGCGCGCGTGCAGCATGGCACGACGCTGATGGAAGTGCGCGAGCTGACGGTGCAGGTGAATCCGTCACGCCGCGCTGATGGCGGCGGCGAACTGCTGCAGGTCACGCTCGTCGTCCGTGCACCATTCGTGATCGAATGAGCACGCCGATGAAGCTGGTGCCGATTCTTCAGGGCCTGACCGTGGCCGGACTTGCCACCGCTGCCGTGCTGCTGGCGTGGCCGCCGGACGTGACCGTCGCACCCATCAAGCCGACGCTGCCCGCGCTCGCGGCGGCCGCACCGGTGCTGCCGACGACGGCGACATCGCTGACCGACAGCATCGTCAACGGAAACATCTTCTCGCTCACGCGCGAGGCGCCCGACAACCGCACGTTCGTGGCGGCGCCGGTCGATCCGACCGCCGATGCATCGCCCACGAATTCCTATACCGCCAACGCTGGTGTGGGCGATTCGCTCGCGACGTCCAATGGCGATCCGGTGCCGCATCTCTATGGCGTCGTGAATGGGCCGCTCGGAACGGCCGTGCTGCTGCGACTCGATCCCACGCGCAGGGGATCACGACTGTTCCACATCGGTGAAGGCGCTGCGGGATTCCGTGTGCGCGGCATCGGTGTGGATCGCGTCGAACTCGACGGGCCATCCGGCGCCGTTGTGCTGACGCTGACATCGAAGGGAGAGACTCCATGAACCGACGCACAGCGACGCTGCTGTCGTTCGCACTGACGCTCGCCAGCGCGCCACTCGCGCGGGCGCAGACACCGCTGCCGGTTCGCGCCCCGGCCAGCACGCTGCGCTTTGCCAATGCGCCGCTCGAGGATGTGATCATCGCGATGGGCCAGATGATCGGTCTCACGATCGTCTCGACAGACGTGCCCGACAAGCGGGTGACACTCAACACCGCGACGCCCGTTCGCACGGCGGAACTGGGCGCGATCCTCGAATCCTTGCTCGAATCGCATGGGCTTGTGATGGTGCGCAATGGCACGGTCGCACAGGTGGTGCCGGCAGCCCAGACGCCAGCCGGCAGTCAGCTCGGCGTGGGTTTCGACATGCCGGAACCGGCACCAGTCGGCGTCATCTCGCGCCTCGTGCCGTTGCAACACATCCGCGCCGATGAAGCGGTGGCCGCGTTGAAGCCGATTGCCGGCCCGAACGCGCGCTTCGAAGCCGTTGCGCGCTCGAACACGATCCTGATCACCGATCGCGGCACGAACGTCGCACGCTATCTGGATCTGCTGCGCCGACTCGACCTGGCGACGCAGAGTGAAGACGGCCTCCGCACGTACGTCATCAAGCTGAAGTACGCGAATTCCGACGACCTCGCCGGCGTGCTCGGCCAGCTCTACGGGGCCACCGTCGCCAGCGCGCGTCGCAACTCGATGGATGAGCAGGCGTTGTCGCGAAACCTCGGTGCATTCCGCGAGCGCGAAACGGAAACGATGCGGCAGCGACAGAACCTGCAGCAGGCCAGCGGGTCAAGTGCTCCTGCACAGCGTGACTCATCACGTGGCCCGGGGTCGCTCGTCGGACAGACCACGGTCGTATCGAGTCCACCGAGCAATTCGCTTGTGATCCGCACCGCGCCATCGAACATCGCACTCCTGCGCGAAACGGTCGATTCGCTCGATCATCGCCCGATTCAGGTGCTGATGGAGGTCACCGTCGCGGAAGTCACGCTCGGTCAGGGCACCGAATACGGCATCGACTGGGCGACGGCCACGGGCGGCGCAACGAACAATCGCGGCGCACAGTTCGGCCAGCCGATCGTCCCCGACTCCCTCGATCCGATTCGCGATTTCCTCGGCCGCGTCACGCGGCTTGGCAAGGTCGATGTGCGTGCGGTGCTGCGCGCGATCTCATCCAAGTCCACTGTGAACGTGCTCAGCACACCGGAAGTGCTGGCAGTGAATAATCGTGAGGCCCGCATTCTGGTCGGCAGCAAGGTGCCGTTCATCGCCTCGACGCGGCTCGGGAATGACGTCGCCATCGATCGCGCGGTGCAGTATCAGGACGTCGGCACGCAGCTCACGCTGATCCCGACCATCAACGACGATGGTTACGTCAGCGTGCAGCTGCTCCAGGAAGTCAGCAGCCTGTCGAACCAGACCGTCGCCGCCGCGCTCAACGCTCCAGTGATTACCACGCGTGAGGCGTCCACGCGCGCGATCGTGCGCGATGGCCAGACCGTCGTCATCGGCGGGTTGATCGGGACGTCCACCGAGGTCGCAAACAGCGGCGTACCGCTCCTCAAGGATCTGCCGCTGCTCGGCTATCTCTTCAAGCGACAGACGACGTCGAAGACGCGCACTGAACTCGCGATCTTCATCACGCCATATATCGTGCGCACCGATGCAGAGGCCGACGCACTGTTCGAGCGCGCGCGCAAGCGGACACGCGATCCGGAAGGTGGCGACGCGCGGACGCTGCGACAGCCGGCGACGCCGGTGAAGAAGCCGTGACCGTGCTGCATGAGGACGCCCCGCCGCCCGCGCGCGATCTGCGCGACGCCGCGATCGGCGTGCTCGCCCGCAAGCTGTCGCCACGCTACCTCGAGGAGCACAGCGTGCTCCCGCTTGGCGTGGACGACGCCGGCATCCTCGTGCTGGCCGTCGGTGCGCAGCCGGATTCGACGGTCCTCGATGAACTCGGCCGACTGTTCGAGCGCCCGATTCGAATCGTCGAGCATCCGATCGGTGAAATCCAGGCCGCATTGCTGACCGCCGAGCGCGAGTCGCCATCAGACACGGCACTGGCAATCGCTGCCAGCGATGTCGATGACGAACCGCTCGACGATCTCCGCGCGCTGGCCGAGCAGGAGCCGGTGATCCGGTTGGTGAATGTGACGCTGCTCGATGCGCTGCGGGCCGGCGCGAGCGATGTACACTTCGAACCGCTGGTGACCGAACTGCGCGTGCGGTATCGCCTCGACGGCGTGCTGCGTGAGATGACGCGCGTCGGTCGGCAGTATCAGGCGGCGGTCGTGAGTCGCGTGAAGATCATGGCCGGACTGGATATCGCCGAGCGTCGCAAGCCGCAGGATGGCCGCATCCGCATCAAGCTCGGCGGCCGCGAAGTGGATCTGCGCGTCTCGACGCTGCCCGGGTTGCACGGCGAAGGCATCGTGTTGCGCCTCCTCGATCCGGGCGAGACTACGCCGGAGCTGACGTCGCTCGGCATGCCGGATCATGTGCGATTGGTGGTCGAGAAACTGATTGCGCGCACCGGCGGCTTGATGCTGGTCACCGGTCCGACAGGCTCCGGCAAGACGACCACCTTGTACGCAGCGCTGGCGCGGCTCAATACGCAGGCGGTGAAGATCGTGACGGTCGAAGATCCGATCGAGTACCGCATCGACGGCGTGACACAGGTGCCGGTGAATGTGCGCGCCGGAATGGGATTCGCCGCCGCGTTGCGCTCGATCCTGCGTCACGATCCCGACATCATCATGGTTGGTGAGTTGCGCGATGCCGAGACGGCGACGATCGCGATTCAGGCCGCGCTGACCGGACATCTCGTCCTCAGCACGCTGCACACCACCGATGCGGTCGGCGCGGTGACCCGATTGGTGGACATGGGTGTGGAGCCCTATCTGGTGGCCGCCACGTTGCAGGGCGCGATCGCGCAGCGTCTCGTGCGCGTGCTCTGCGACACGTGCGCCGTTCCGCGCGATTCGACGGTGGCGGAAGTCTTGCGGTGGGGCAATGCGCCGGCCTCGCCTCGTGCGCCACGTGGGTGCGACGCGTGTGCGGGCAGCGGCTATCGCGGCCGGCGCGGGATCTATGAACTGTTCGTGCCCGACGAAGCGCTGCGGTCCGCGATCGTCGCCGGCACGTCACCGGATGTGATGCGCACGAGGGCAGCGGCGATCGGCACTGTTGCGCTGCGTGATGAAGGCTGGAGACTGGTGCGTGATGGCGTGACGACGCCGGAGGAACTCGTGCGAGCCATCGGGGAGAGTGACGGATGAGCACCGGCGTCGCAGTCATGGAGTCGGCCGCATCGTTCAGGTATCGTGCATCGACGGATACCGGTGCGATGGTCGAAGGTGTGTTGCGGGCCGCCACGCGCGATGCTGCGCTGCGTGAGCTACGGCGCCAGCAACTCTGGCCGGTGGCAGTCGATCCGGTCGCCGCACGCGCGCCGTCCGCGCCACGCATGGTCGGCGGAGCATCGGCGCGGCGTCGCGCCGTCGCGCAATGGACGCGCACCGTGGCGACTCTGCTCGACGCCGGCGCGCCGCTCGATCGCGCGCTCACGGTCGCGCAGAGTCAGAGCATCCACGTCGAGGTCACTGACGCCGCACAATCGATCCGTCGCGCCGTGCAGGGTGGCGCGTCGCTGGCCGAGGCGATGCGGTTGCAGCCCGCGCTCTTCTCGTCGTTGCATGCGGGCGTGGTCCGATCGGGTGAAGCCTCCGGCTCGCTCGATAAGTCGCTCGACACGCTGGCCGGCTATCTCGAGGAGGAGGAGGCGTTGCGCGCGCAGCTCACGTCGGCACTGCTCTATCCGGCACTGATGGCGATCGTCGCATCGCTCGGCATTCTCGTGCTGCTGCTGTTCGTCGTGCCGCGCTTTGCGACGCTGCTGGCCGACATGGGTGGCACGCTGCCGATGTCCACGCGGATTCTCGTGTTCGTGGGTGGCGCGGTGACGCACGGCTGGTGGATGATCGCGCTCGTCGCGGGCGTGGCGGTGATCGGCGTACGGACGGCGCTTGCGTCACCTGAATCACAGCGCGCCTGGCATGCGCGTCGTCTGACGCTGCCGCTGGTCGGCGCGATCGACCGCTCGCTGTCCACGGCGCGATTCACGCGGGCACTCGGTCTCATGCTGCAGGCGGGGTTGCCGTTGCTGCCCGCATTGCGTCTTGCGCGTGCCGGCGTCGGGAATCTGGCGATGGCGGCGGAGTTGGAGCGTGCCACGCAGAATGTGGTGCGTGGCAACGGTCTGGCATCGTCATTGCTTGGGGTACTGACGCCGATGGCCGTGCAGCTGCTTGCGGTGGGTGAGGAAAGTGGTCGTCTCGATACGCTTGCGTTGCGCGCCGCGGCATCACATGACGAGGAGGTACGCCGCACGTTGCGCACCCTCGCCTCGATGCTCGAGCCAGCGCTGATTCTGTTCTTTGGTGCCATCGTGGGATTTGTCGCTCTGGCGATGCTGCAGGCGATCTACGCCGTCAACGCGGGGATGTGATGCTCAATCGAATTCGAATGTCTCGCTTGCACGCGCAGGCGGCGCGCGCCGGCTTCACGCTGCTCGAGATGCTCGTCGTGCTGGTGGTGCTCGGCCTGTTGGCTGGGCTGATCGGACCGCAGCTGTTCGGCCGCGTCGGTGAAGCGAAGGCGACCACCGCGAAGACGCAGATGGAGTTGATCGGCGTTGCGCTGGACAGCTATCGCCTCGACAACGGTGCGTATCCGGTCACCGGTCAGGGACTCGAAGCGTTGTCGGCGCGACCGGCACGTCCGCCGGTGCCGCTGAATTGGCGCGGACCATATCTGCGAAAGGCCGTCCCGAACGATCCCTGGGGTCGGCCCTATCTGTATCTCGCGCCTGCCAGGGGCGGCGGCGAGGGCTACGAACTGCGCTCCCTTGGGCGCGACGGCACGGAGGGTGGGAGCGGGGAAGACGCCGATCTGGGCGGCCCACCGACGGCGGCCAAGGCGAAATAGGCCGAAACCGGTCGCGGGCCGGCGTTTCATGAAACGCTGGTCAGAAACTTGCACCGAGCTCATCTGGTTTTACTTCTGCTGAGCTCGCTCGTCTTTGGCTCACGGACAGTCTGCCGATCGCGTCAGCGCGCGCGCCTTCCGGGCGTGCGGCGCACACAACGACTGGAGGATGGATGGGAGTGACTCTCGAGCACGACGAAGTGCACGGAGCCGAAGCGGCGCGCACAGGGCAGGGATCGTCTGCCGAGCCATCGGTGTCATCGCGACGAAAGTTCTTCGTCGCGGCCGCAGCCGCCGCGATGGTGTTGAACACGCGCGAAGCAAAGGCGCAGTCGATTCGTCGCGCAAAACGCAAGCTGCCAGAGCCTGTGAAGGGCGTCTCGCTGGCCCTCGCGCAGGCACCGACGCCGCCCGACACGCAATTGAACGTCTGGCGCGATCCCATCGCACGACTGGTGCGGCGCACCTCCCTTGGCATCACCAAGGACGAGCTGACGCGCGCCCAGAAGCTCGGGTTTTCCGCGTATCTGGAGGAGCAGCTCAAGCCGTCGCGCATCGATGATCGCGAGACCGCAGCCTTCGTCGCCGCGAACTACGCGACGATCGCCCTCACGCCCGATGGGATGAAGGGGGCGGACCAGAACAAGGTCCTCACCGAAATCCAGGAAGCGACGCTCTATCGCGCCGCCTTCTCCAAGCGGCAGCTGTACGAGCGCATGGTCGAGTTCTGGAGCGATCATTTCAATATCGATCGCGACAAGGTCGGCGTGCTCAAGGTGACCGATGATCGCGACGTGATCCGGAAGTACGCGCTCGGCAAGTTCCCGACGCTGCTCAAGGCCAGTGCGCACAGCGCGGCCATGATGAACTATCTCGATCAGACGGCCAGCCGGCGCGGCAATATCAACGAGAATTACGCGCGCGAGATCATGGAACTGCATTCCGTCGGCGTCGATGGCGGCTACACGCAGCAGGACGTCAACGAACTGGCGCGCGTGCTGACGGGGTGGACAGCCAGCGGCAACGGCATCTTCACGTACGATCCGCAGATTCATGACTTCGGACCGAAGCGCGTGATGGGCACGACGATTCCCGCGACGCTGCCGGCCACTGGCCTGGCGGGCAAATCGGAAGCCGACAGCATCATCGCGATGCTGGCGATGCACCCGAAGACCGCGCACTACATCGCCTGGAAGCTGACCAAGTTCCTCCTGCAGTACGATCCCACCGATGCGCTGGTGAGTGCGGTGCAGGCGGAATTCACGAAGACCGGTGGTGACATCCCGGCCATGATTCGTGTGATCCTGACGGAGCAGAACCTCATGGCGGCGCCGCCCAAGTACAAGCGGCCGTTCCACTTCGCCGTGTCGGCCGTTCGGGCACTGGGCCCAAGCGTGACGAGCGTGTCAGTGATGCGGGGGCTGCTCGACAACATGGGACACTCGCTGTTCAACTGGGACACGCCGGACGGCTATCCCGACCGCATGGAATTCTGGTCGGGACTCGTGCTGGCGCGCTGGAATGCCGCCACGGCGCTCGTCGCGCAGACCGGTGCCGCGTTCAACTTCGACGTCACGCCGTTCGTCGGCACCACCGCTGAAACCGGTGCCACGCTGATCATCCAGCGGCTGTTCGGCGGCGAAGTCCCGGAGTCGTTCCGTACGCGGCTGCAGGACTTCCTGCGCTCCGCGCCGACGAACACCGCGCGCGTGCGCGAAGCGGTCGGCCTTGCACTCTCCTCCTCGCAGTTCCAGTGGTATTGACGGGCGACGCTGCCCTCGATCTCTGAGGTTTTTCTGATGTCCAAGAATGTGCAGGATACAGGGTGCGAGGAGTACAACTCCCTGACGCGCCGCAGTTTTGTGGGCCACGCCGCCGGATTCGCGGCGGCAGCGCTGGCGCTGCCGGCGTGGTTGCCGAAGGTCGTGCTCGCGCAGAGTGCATCGTCGCGCGACATCATCGTGTCGGTCTTCCTGCGCGGTGGCGCGGACGGCCTGTCGATGGTCTACCCGTTCACCGACACCAACTACTACACTGGCCGCCCAAGCATCGCGATTCCGCGGCCGGACAGCACGAGCGCCAATCGTGGCACCGCGCTCAACGGGCAGTTTGCGATTTCGCAGGCCATGAGTTCACTGGTGCCGGCCTTCCAGGCGGGTAACCTGCTGGTGGTGCACGGCGCAGGATTGGTCTACAACACGCGCTCGCACTTCGACGCGCAGAAGTTCATCGAAGTCGGCAAGGCGCAGGACGTGAATCTCGTGACGGGATGGCTCGGTCGGCATCTCGCCACGTCGACGCCGATCCGCACGAATGCGCCACTTCGTGCGCTCGGACTGAGCCAGGGGCTGCAGCGCACACTCGTCGGCGCACCGAAGACGCTGCCGATTCCAAGTCCATCCGGCTTCGGACTTGGTGGCAGCACCGCCACCAAGGTCGAGCGGTCCGCCTGGTTGCGCAGCGACTACACTGACGTCGATACGTCGATCGGTGCACCGGCACTCGACGCGCTGAACACCGTCTCGCTGCTCAACGCGATCGACTTCAACGGGTACGCGGCGTCCGGTGGTGCGGTGTATCCGAACTCCGGCTTCGGTCGCGGCATGCGATCCACCGCGGCATTGATCAAAGCCGACATCGGGATCGAAGCCATTCAGCTCGACGTCGGCGGCTGGGATACGCACTCCGGCCAAGGTCCGGTGCAGACTACCGGCAGCATGGCACGCACGATGACGGATCTGGCGGCATCGCTCGCCGCATTCCACTCCGATGTGATTGCCGGCGGCGTCAAGTACAACGTCACCGTGGTCGTGCTGTCCGAGTTCGGGCGCAACGTTCGCGAGAACGGCACGCAGGGCACGGATCATGGTCGCGGGTCCTGCATGTTCGTGATGGGCCCCGGCATCGCCGGTGGTCGCGTGCTGACGAACAACTGGGTACCGCTGGCGCGCGAGAATCTCGAGTCGGGTCAGGATCTGAAGGTCACGATCGATCATCGCGATGTGCTGTCAGAGATCGTGTCGCGACGACTCGGCAATCCGAATCTCGATGTCATCTTCCCGTCGTACGTCCCGACGGTCCGAGGTGTCACGCTATGATCGGCCGTCGGCATGTTCAACTGGTCGCCGTCGGTGCCATGCTGCTGCTGTCGGGCTGCGGCGGCGCCAGCGACGGGGGCGGTGTCACCGGCCTCCCGAAGCCAGCGTCGGTGAAAATTCTGGTGCCGGCGTCCGAACTGTTCGTCGGTCAGTCGATTCAGCTCACCGCCACGGCGCAGGACGACGCGGGCAATGATCTGGCCGCCGGCGACGCGACATGGACCTCGTCAAACGCCGAGGTTGCGATGATCAGCGAGAGCGGCTTGCTGCAGGCCATGTCGGTCGGCAGTGCGACGCTGACGGCGACCATCGCCGGCAAGAAGGCGTCGATGAGCGTCACCGTCGAAGCGTTGCCGGGCTACAACGTGACGGTGCAGGTGAATGCGGCGTTTTCACCGGCGACCGTCACCGTTCGCCAGTACGGCACCGTGAAATTCGTGTTCTCCGGTGTGCAGCAGAACGTCACGTTCAGCACGGCGTTCCCTGGTGCGCCAACTGACGTGCCGAATACCACGACGGGCGAGGTCAACCGCCAGTTCGGCACCGTCGGCGACTTCCGCTACACGTCGAGTGTCAGCGCCGGACTGGCTGGTCTCGTGAAGGTACGCTGAGCGACACGCGACGCACCTGATGGGTGCGTTGCGGTGCGCGCTGCATTGCACCGCGACGCGAGTGGTTGCGGGAACAGCAGGACGGATAAACAGAAACCGCGCCGACATCCATTCCTGCGGATTGTCGGCGCGGTTCGTTTCGGTGAGTGGCCCGAACGGCAGCAGTGTCGCGCTTACGGCGCCTTTGCGATCTGGCCGCGCAACTCGCCGTTCGTGAACGCCGACGAGTGCACGTCGACGTAGACCTTGCCCGTGCGCATCAAAGCTTTCACCGAATCCATCGCCAGCCGCGGTGTCCCGCGCACCCAGGAGGGCGAGATGTCACCGATGCTGATCTCGCCATCGAGCGTGACACTCGGGCTCTGCGCCGCATTCCCGTTCACGGGCAGGAGCCACACGATCGTGGTGCCGTTTGCCCCCGCAGCGGCGGTGTGCAGATGTGCCTGCGTGATACCGGCCATGTTGGCGACCGACAGCGAAAACGTCAGCGTTGAGTCGCCTGAGGCGGTGAACGTGACGGTGCCTGTGCTCGTGGACGTCGTGGCGGGAACGACAGTCGAGCCGGCGAGCGTGGCCGAGAACTTCTCGGCGGCGACTCCAGTCATCTTGTCGCCAGAAGCCGCGCCGCCGCAACCGGCGAGCGTCAGCAGAGCGAAAGCCGGGAGCGTTGATCGCGAACGCAGCATGCGTCTCCTTCCTTCTCGGGATTGGCCGAAGCAGTGACGTCGATTCGCTCGCGCGAGTGTGCGATGTCACGGTGCCTGAATGATCGAAACGTCCTGTGAAGCCATATTCCGCTTCAACGATTTGACGCACCGCACGCCGAAGCGTCACGCGTATGGACTGCGTCGCAATTGCAGAGCGACGTGTGCATACTCCGTGCCCCCGCGCCGCGCACGCGCGACGCTGAATGGCCATCTTTCCCCCGACACCCGCGTCCGCGCGACCGCCGCACTCCGACCGCTCGTCCCCTTTTCCGCCTATGCCCTCCGAGCCTGCCAACCCGAATCCGCTGCACGGCGTCACGCTCGAAATGATCCTCAACGAGCTCGTGGCCCACTATGGCTGGAACGCCATGGGGCAGAAGATCGAGATCCGCTGCTTCACGAGCGATCCGAGCGTCGCCTCGAGCCTCAAGTTCCTCCGCCGGACCCCGTGGGCCCGCGCGAAGGTGGAGACGATGTACGGTGATCTGCTGCGCGTGCGCGCCCGTCAGCCGAACCCCTGAGCGTTCGACGATACGCGGCGCGGCCGTGAGTCGTCTGGTGGAGTGGCAGCATCGCTCCACCCGCTCCCGCCTTTCGCTCCGGAATCCGTGTCGCTCCATTACCGCGCCATTCGCCGCACGATCACGACGCTCGCAGGGCTGCTCGTCGTCACCACTGTTCGCGCGCAGCAGATCGTGCACTGGACCGACCTGACATCCGCGCAACTCGCGGCGCTCGATCGGTCGCGGACCGTGGTGATCATTCCGGCCGGTATCATCGAGCAGCACGGCCCGCTGTTGCCGATCGGTGGTGAGATCTTTCAGAATGAGCGCGTCGCCACCGAGCTCGCAGCGGAGATCGCGACGCGACCGGGTTGGACCGTCGTGATGCTGCCAACGGTGCCCCTCGGCAGCGGGGCCTTCGATCGGCGTGCCGGTCGCGCCGGTGTCAGTGGCACGCTGTCCGTGCGCGCGTCCACGATCCGGGCGGTCTTCACCGACGTCGCCGACAATCTCGGTGCGCAGGGATTTCGCAACGTCTTCGTGATCAACGGGCACGCGGACGCCAATCACGATCGCGCGCTCGATCTGGCCGGCGACTACTTCGCGGCGTCGTATCGCGGCTTCATGATCCACCTGCTCGGCCGGCGTGGCTGCCACGCGGGCGGTCTCGAGCCGCCACCAATCACGATGTTCAGCGCCGCCGTGATGACGGCTGACGCCGACTCGCCGCACGGGGGGGCACTCGAGACCTCGCGGCTCTGGTATGTGCGGCCCGATCTCGTCGATTCCGCCGCAGTCCGTCGTGCTCCTGACCTGCCGGCGCAGGGTGCTGCGGCCTGGGCGCGCGTCGCGCAGCGCACCGACTGGCCCGGCTACGTCGGTTCACCGCGCTCGGCGACGCTCGAACTGGGGGAGTGGCTGTACCAGACGCAGCGTCGCAGCTGCACCGAGCTGGCGCTGCGCTTGCTCGATGGTCTCGACGAACGCACGGTCGCGCGTGCGAGCGACCAACTGCGCGCCTACCCGGACGTGCGCGCACTGCTCGATCAGCAGGAACAGATGGAGTCGGACGAAGGAGCGCGCCAGAAGCGCGCACTCGCGCGTGGGTCGTCGCGGCCCTGACCCGGCCGCGGTGTATGCGCGGAGACCGGCAATCCGCACCGGCAGGGCCTTGGCGACCGGCTATGTTGCGTCTTCAACGCGTGCCTCACACCGGTACGCCCAGCAGCCGCGATTGCACCCGGCCGCATCACCGTAGCGGAGGGTACGCCGTTGGCGAAGAAGCCGAATTACGATTTTGAGAAGCGCCGGAAGGAACTCGACCGCAAACAGAAGAAGGACGCCAAGCGCGATGAGCGGCTCGCGCGGAAGCGCTCGGGCGGCACCGACGATGGCGACGCTGCGCCGGACGATGGCGCCGACACCGATGGCGACGTGCCCGCGGCCGATCCGACGTCCGCCTGAGGACTGCCCGGGCAAATTCTCCAGACACTGACGGCGCGAGCGAAATGACTGCTCGCGCCGTTTTGTGTCCGGGACGCTGTCGACCGGGAGTAGCGGCGCTGCCAGACTGTCACTTCGCACAGGATGATCTAACCACCATGACGATTCGAACCACGACCGCAGTGCTGCGCACCACGCTGCGCACCACGCTGCTCGGCGGCGCCGTCTGCTCGGCCATCACGCTCCACGCGCAGCGCACACCGCGCACCGCCGCGGCGATCTACTACCCTGACGCGGGCAACAGCGCGTGGGAACACCGCGCCGCCTCGCAGGTCGGCATGGACTCCATCAGGCTCGCCGCGGCGATTGCCTTCGCCATCACCAGCGAAGTGAAGAATCCGCGCAGCATGGAGGAGAATCACTATCGCACCTTCGGGCGTGAGCCATACGGCGGTGCGGTCGGTCCGTTCAAGGATCGTGGCGACGCGACCGGCGTGATTCTGCGCCACGGCTACATCGTTGCCGAGTGGGGCGAGCCGGATCGCGTGGATATGACGCATAGCGTGACGAAAAGTGTGCTGTCATCGGTCGTCGGACTCGCGTACGACCGTCACATGATCCGGAGCCTGAACGATTCCGTCTTCCGCTACGTCGGCCCGATCCCTGCGCTGCCCGGTGGGCCTGGCACGAGTGCGGTCACGTTGCTCGATCTGTTCGCCACGCCGCACAACAAGCGGATCACGTGGGATCACATGCTGCGCCAGGTGAGCGACTGGGAGGGTACGTTGTGGGGCAAGCCGGAGTGGGCCGATCGCCCGACCGGTGATCCGGGTCAATGGCAGACGCGCGCGCGCGTCGATCCTGGCAGCGTCTACGAATACAACGATGTGCGTGTCAATGCGCTGGCGCTCGCGACACTCGAAGTGTGGCGTCGCCCGCTGCCGAATGTCCTGCGCGAGTACATCATGGAACCGATCGGTGCCTCGAGCACCTGGCAGTGGCTCGGCTACGAAACATCCTGGGTCATCGTGGACGGCCAGGCGGTGCAGTCGGTGTCCGGCGGTGGACACTGGGGCGGCGGATTGTTCATCAACGCGCACGACATGGCGCGCTTCGGCTATCTCACGCTGCGGCGCGGCAAGTGGAAGGACAAGCAGATCCTCTCCGACGCGTGGGTCGGCAAGGCGCTCACACCGACACCCGCGCAGCCGACGTACGGTTTCATGAACTGGTTTCTGAACACCGATCGCAAGTTTGTGCCGTCCGCGCCCGCGTCCGTCTTCGTGCACGTCGGCAATGGCACCAACGTGATCATCGTCGATCCGGAGCATGACGTCGTCGCGGTCGTACGCTGGATCGAGAACAACGCACTCGATGGATTCGTACAGCGGCTGATGGCGTCCGTCATCGAGCGCTGACGCGATGGAGACGCGCATCCGTGACAGTTTTGCACGTCAGCGATTCATGACGCTGCTCGGCGCGACGCTGCGGCGTGTCGAGCCAGGTGAGGTCGAGATCACACTCCCGATCACCGATGCACTCACGCAGCACACGGGTGTCGTGCACGCGGGTGTGGTCACGTCCATCGTGGACAGCGCCTGCGGCTTCGCGGCTGCGACACGGATGTCGGACGGCCTGGAGCCCGTCAGCGTCGAGTTCAAGGTGAACCTGCTTGCACCCGCCACCGGCGACGCACTGAACGCGATCGGCCGCGTCGTACGCGCCGGTCGCACGATCACGGTCTGCACGGGCGAAGTCTGGGCCGTCACGGGCGCGCAGTCGCGGATGGTCGCGATCATGCAGGCCACCATGATGGCAGTCACGAAAAAGGACGAGGACCTGCATTGAATTAGTTCTTGCTAAGAAGGTGGTATTTCGGTAAAAGTTTGCCGGCGTGCTTGCCTCGAAACACCTGATCTCGTTAGTCTGGATGTGTGAAGCACTCCCACGTTCTGTCCGAACCGATCACGTTCTCGTACGACGTCGGCGCACACCGGCGGATCGTCACCTTCCGCGGCGCCATCTTCGATCGCGAATTGCTCGACGCGTACGAGTCGCTGCTCGCTGATCCCGGATATGACGCGTCGATGGACGATTTCATCGATCTGCGTGATGTCACGCACATGGGCGTCACGAGCGCGGGACTGCACCGCCTGGTCGCGATGTTCGATGAGCGGGATTCACCCGGATATGTCACGCGCACCGCAGTCTACGCGCCGACCGATGTGCTCTACGGTGTCTCGCGGATGTTTCAGACGATTCGCGGCGAGGGCCATCCGGATCTGATCGAGGTCTTCCGTACACTCGAAGAGTCGCTCACCTGGCTCGATCGCAAAAGCACCGCGAACGGGGACGTCGGCTGATCCGGACCGACTGAGACGCGCCGGTCCGGCGGCGCTTTCGGCCGTCCCCGCCGCACAACGGTCGTCGGCGTCACTGCTGCCCCCTCACAATCCTCGCAGCACCACAGCCCGCGTGGAAATGCGCGGTGCGCGAACGCATTATGCTCGCGCGCCGTACACTGCCGGGCCCAATCGCCGTTCCCTTTCGCCAGACTGCCGATGCTTCGTCGCACGTTCGTCACCGCCGCCACCCTCGCGCTCGCGGCCCTCCGCGTGACCGCGCAGGAGACGCTGCTGCTCCGCCAACCCAGCGTCAGTGAGCGCCACATCGCGTTCGCGTACGCCAGCAACATCTGGATCGTCGATCGCGCTGGCGGCCAGGCGCGTCGTCTGACCTCATTCCAGGGTGCCGCGTCGCAACCAAAGCTGTCGCCCGATGGCAAGACCGTCGCGTTCACCGGCACGTACGCCGGCAACGCCGACGTCTACACGGTGCCCGTGGATGGCGGAGAGCCGACGCGCCTCACCTGGCACCCGGGTCCCGACGGCGTGACCGGCTGGACGCCCGATGGCAGGCGTGTCGTGTTCACCAGCTCGCGTCAATCGAGCGCACCGACACCGACGCTGCGCTTCTGGACGGTGTCCGTCGATGGTGGTGCGGAGACGGCGATGCCGATGCCACGCGCATTTCAGGGGCACATCAACGCCTCGGGTTCGCACGTCGCCTATCGCATGGCGAGTTCGTGGGACGACGAGCGTCGCAACTATCGCGGCGGCCAGAACAAGCCGATCTGGGTGCTCGACCTGAAGTCGTATGCACTCGACACGATTCCGCGCCCGCTGAACTCGAAGGAGCTCGATCCGGCGTGGGTTGGTGACGACGTGTTCTTCCTTTCCGATCGCGACGGCGTGCAGAACGTCTGGAAGTACGACGGCCGGTCGAAGGCCGTCTCGCAGATGACGAAGTACACCGACTTCGATGTCAAGACCATGGACGCCGGCGCCGGTGTCGTCGTCTTCGAGCAGGCAGGACGCCTGCACATTCTCGATCCGAAGACCGGTAAGGCGACGCCCGTCTCGGTGCAGGTGCGCGGTGACTTCCCGTGGATGATGCCGCAGTGGAAGGACGTCTCCACACGCATCGCCGCACTCGCACTCTCGCCCACGGGCAAGCGCGCGCTCGTCGAAGCCCGCGGCGAAATCTTCAGCATTCCCGCCGAGAAGGGCGACGTGCGGAATCTCACGCACGCGAGCGGCAGTGCAGAACGGGCACCAGGCTGGTCGCCTGACGGTCGCTCGGTGAGCTGGTTCAGCGATGCATCAGGCGAATACAAGCTGATGATCGCGCCGCAGGATGGGCAGGGTGAGCCACGCGCCATCACGCTGCCCGGCATGAGCTTCCCGTACACCCCGTCGTGGTCCCCCGACTCGAAGAAGATTCTCTTCACCGATGTCGGTCTGAAGCTGTGGGTGGTCGACGTCGCGACCGGCACGTCGAAGAAATATGACGGCGATCATTTCATGGTGCCGGCACGCAGCATGGATCCCGTGTGGAGCCCCGACTCGAAGTGGATCGCCTTCGCGCGCCGTCTCGCGAGCTACTACCACGTCATCGTGCTGCTGAATACCGAGACGGGCGACGAGAAGCAGATCACGGACGGTCTCGCCGACGCGACATCGCCGGCATGGGATGCGAGCGGCAAGTATCTCTGGTTCCTCGCCAGCACCGATTTCGCACTGCGGTCGCAGTGGCTCGATATGACGTCGTACGAGCGCCCGCGCACCAACGCGCTGTACGTCGCGGTGCTCAAAACCGGCGATGCGACACCGTTCACGCCGGAGAGCGACGATGAGCCAGCGGTCGCGCCAACACCGGTGCCGGCCGTCTTCGCAGCCGGCAATAACGGTGCAAAGCCGCCGGTGCCTGCGACGACCGCAGAGGCACAGCGTACGCCGACCGTCACGATCGATTTCGACAACATTGCGCGCCGCATCATCGCCGTGCCATCCGTCGCCGCGCGCGACTACGCGCTGCTCAAGGCGGGCGCGTCGGGCACGGTGTTCTTCTGGGAAAACGTGGATGCAACCGGCCCCGCTGAATCGACGGCGCCGGGTGGCCCGCTCTATCGCTACACGCTCAAGGAGCGCAAGGCGATTTCATTCGCCAGCGGCGTGACGGCGTACACGGTCAGTGCCGATGGCAAGAAGCTGCTCTATCGCAGCGGCGGCGCGCAGGCCGCGCTGTACCTCGTCGATGCCGCAGCACCGGCAGCACCCGCCGCCGGCACCGGTCGCCTCGCCGCGACGCTTCGCATGTGGTGGGAGCCAAAGCTCGAGTACGCGCAGATCTTCGAGGAGGCGCGTCGTAAGGTGCGCGACTACTTCTACGTGCCGAACCTGCACGGCACCGATTGGCCGAAGGTCGTGGCGCAGTACAAACAGTTCCTGCCGTTCGTCGCATCGCGCGGCGATCTGAACTACCTGCTCGACGTGATGGGCAGTGAATTGGCGATCGGTCACTCGTACGTGAACGGCGGCGATTTCCCCGAAACCGCAACCGTCACGGCCGGCCTGCTCGGCGCCGACATGACGATCACCAACGGCCGTCACCAGTTCACGCGCATCTATGATGCGGAAAGCTGGAACCCGGATCTCCGCGCGCCACTCGCCGCTCCGGGCGTGGACGTGAAGGTCGGTGACTATCTGCTCGCCATCAACAGCGTCGAGCTCCGCGGGACCGACAACGTCGACCGCTTTCTCGATGGCACGGCCAACAAGCAGATCGTGATCACGGTCAATTCGCGGCCGACGATGGACGGCGCGCGACGCTACACGGTGGTGCCGATCGCGCAGGACATCGGGCTGCGCACGCGTGCGTGGGTCGAGAACAATCGCCGCATCGTCGATTCACTCTCGGGCGGTAAGCTCGCATATGTGCATCTGCCGAACACCGGGCAGGGCGGCTACTCGCAATTCAACCGCTACTACTTCGCACAGCAGAACAAGCAGGGCGCAGTCATCGATGAGCGCTATAACGGCGGTGGTTCCGCCGCGGACTACATCATCGAACTGCTCAGCCGCGACTTCGACGGCTACTTCAACAACCCCGTCGGTGATCGCACGCCGTTCGCCAGCCCCGCCGCCGGCATCTGGGGCCCGAAGGTCATGATCATCAATGAGATGGCTGGCTCCGGCGGCGACCTGATGCCGTACATGTTCCACCGTCGCAAGATCGGCACGCTGGTCGGCGCGCGCACCTGGGGCGGTCTCGTGGCGACATCCGACCAGGCACCGTTCGTGGATGGTGGTGGCCTGGTTGCGCCGCGACTTGGCTTCTTCGATCGCGATGGCAAGTGGGCCGTCGAGAATGAAGGCGTGGCGCCGGACATCGCTGTCGAAAACTTCCCGCGCGAGGTGATTGCGGGTCGCGATCCGCAGCTCGAGCGCGCCGTGCAGGAAGCGCTGCGTCTGCTCGCGGCAAACCCGGTGCGCCTGATGAAGGAGCCGCCAGGTGCCACGTGGGGCAAGCGCCCGTAGCAGGCATGTACTCGTCGGTGCGACGCGGTGGATGGCGTCGCACCGACGGTGTCGTGTCAGGCGCGGTGTCAGTGCAGTTGCACGAGGCCTGTTGGATAGCTGTCGGCGCCGGTCAGTGACCACCGGCTGCCCGGCAGCCCGCGGCTGAACAGTGGCCGGCCGGATCCCAGCACCACCGGAATGATCGAAAGCGTCAAGTCGTCGATCAGATTCTCGTCGAGCCCCTGACGGATCGTTGCGCCGCCATCGAGATACACGCGGCGCACACCATCACGCCCCAGCGCCGCGATCAGTGGTGCGAGCGCGCCTGCGTAGACCTCTTCACCAAAGGCGGTCGCGATCGGACGATTCGTCAGCACGACGACGCGCCGGCCGGTGAACGGCCACGTATCGAAGGTACGGACGGCATCGTACGTCTCGCGACCAAGCACGACCGCGTCGATCGTGTCCATGAATTCCGCGTAGCCGTAGTCATCGCCGCCGGCATCCTGCACGTCCGCCAGCCAGTCGAGTGATCCGTCGTCCCGGGCGATGAAATTGTCGAGACTGACCGCGATGTACACAGACACGCGTGGGGTCACGCACGGCTCCTGGATTGATGTCGGCTGCAGTGGCGACGCTCACCACGGTGGCGACCCTCGCCTCCGTCACGAAGCCTACAACGCGTCGCACGAAACGGTTCAGTCAGCCGACGTGTTCCGCGCCCCGCCGCTATTCTTGGCTGTCCCGACCCGTGCGTTCCTCCTCCACGAGATTCCTGTGCCGACCAGCCGCGAAATCCGTCTCGCCTCACGCCCCACCGGCACGCCGACCGATGCCACCTTCGAGCACGCGACGGTGGAGATCGGTGACCCGGCGGACGGGCAGGTCCTGGTCCAGAATCTGGTGATGTCCGTCGATCCGTACATGCGCGGTCGCATGAATGATGTGAAGTCGTATGTGCCGCCGTTCAAACTCGGCGCTCCGCTGGAAGGCGGTGCCGTTGGACGCGTGCTTGCCTCCCGCGCGTCCGGATTCGCCGAGGGCGATATCGTCTCGTCGATGTACGGCTGGCGCGAATACTTCGTCGCTGACACGCGCGGCGTGCGCAAGCTCGACCCGACCGTGGAGCCGAAGTCCGCCTGGCTCGGTGTGCTCGGCGTCACCGGACTCACGGCGTGGGCCGGTTTGAATCTCGTCGAAGTGAAGGCCGGCGATCGCGTCTTCATCTCCGGTGCCGCTGGCGGCGTCGGCGTGATCGCGGGCCAGTTGGCGAAGCTGCGTGGGTGCACCGTGATCGGCAGTGCGGGGTCGGCGGAGAAAGTGAAAACGCTCATTGACGTCCTCGGCTTCGACGCGGCATTCAACTACCGCGACGGCTCCGTCTACACACAGCTGATGACCGCGGCACCGCAGGGCATCGACATGTATTTCGACAACGTCGGCGGCGACCATCTCGAGGCCGCGATTTCCGCCCTTCGGCCGTTCGGGCGCATCGCCGCCTGCGGCTCGATCTCCGGCTACAACGAGCCCACGCCGGGTCCGCGCAACATGGCGATGATCATCGGTAAGCGGCTGACGATCAAGGGATTCATCGTCACCGATTCCGAACCCAAGCGATCCATATTCGAGGCGGAGATCACCGCGTTGCTCGCCGCGAACAAACTCAAGGGTTTGGAAACCGCAGTCCACGGCATCGACAACGCCCCCGCGGCATTCCTGAGTCTCTTTACCGGTGCCAATACCGGCAAAATGCTCGTAACCCTGACCTGAAAGCGCGATGCAGTTTCTCCTGATCGGACTCGGCGCTGGGCTGCTTTCCGGCCTGTTCGGTATCGGCGGCGGAATCGTCATCGTGCCGGCCCTCGTCTTTGTCGCCGCCATGGCGCAGAAGACCGCCACCGGCACGTCGCTGGCGGCGCTGCTGCTGCCAGTCGGCGCCCTTGGTGCGTGGCAGTACTACAAGGCAGGCGCGCTCGACATGCGCGCCGCGCTGCTGCTGGCACCGGGCCTGCTCTTCGGAGCGCTCATCGGCGCAAAAATCGCGCTGCAACTCCCGACCCGGGATCTGCAGCGCGCTTTTGCCATCTTCCTCGTCGTCGTCGCTGGCCGGATGTGGATCTCGGCCAAGTAGCCTTGCGTCAGGCGATGCTGCGCAGCACCCGACGTACGCGCTCGATGATCTCATGGATCTGCGACTCGCTCACGATCAGCGGTGGTGACAGCGCGATGATCTCGCCGGTGATGCGCACCAGCAGGTCTTCGTCCCAGAAGCAGGCATTCATCGCATCCATCGCCCGCGCGCCGACCAGGCCGTCGCGCGTGGCCATCTCGATCGCGCCGACGATGCCGATGTTGCGGATGTCGATCACGTTCGGCTCGCCCTTCAGCGAGTGTACCGCCTGCTCCCACACCGGCATCAGCGCCGCCGCGCGCTCGAAGATTCCTTCGTCGCGATAGAGCGTGAGCGTCGCGAGTGCGGCCGCCGTGGCAACCGGGTGCCCCGAGTACGTGTAGCCATGGAACAGTTCGATGCCGCGTTCCGTGGCCGAGACCACCGTATCGTGAATCTCGCGACGCACCGCCGTCGCTCCCATTGGAATGGTCGCGTTCGTGATGCCCTTCGCCATCGCGATCATGTCGGGCGTCACGCCGAAGTGCTGCGCAGCGAACGGCGCACCGAGCCGGCCGAAGCCCGTGATCACTTCGTCGAAAATCAGCAGGATGCCGTGCTGATCGCAGATCGCGCGCAGGCGCTCGAGATACCCGACCGGCGGCACCAGCACGCCTGTGGATCCGGCCATCGGTTCGATGATCACCGCTGCGATGGTGTCGGCACCATGCTCGGCGATGATCGGCAGCAATGCATCAGCGAGCTCCGCGCCGTACGTCGGTTGCCCGCGCGAGAACGCATTGCGCGCCAGATCGTGCGTGGTCGGCAGATGGCTCACGTGCGGTAACAGCTGGCCGGCGAAGGCATCCTTGTTCGGCGCGATGCCGCCGACGGAAATGCCGCCGAACCCGACGCCGTGATAGCCGCGCACGCGACCCACGAAGCGTGTGCGCTGCGTTTCACCACGCGCACGCCAGTACGCGAGCGCAATCTTCAGCGACGTGTCGACCGCCTCGGAACCGGAATTCGAGAAGAACACACGATCGAGACCGTCTGGCAGCAGCTTCGCGAGTTCGCTGGCGAGCGTGAACGTGGCCGGATAACCCATCTGGAACGCCGGCGCGAAGTCGATCGTCGCCACCGCTTTCTGCACCGCCTCGACGATCGGCGCGCGGCAGTGCCCCGCGTTCACGCACCACAGCCCCGCGGCCCCGTCGAGAATCTGGCGACCGTCATCCGACGTGTAGTGCATGTCCTTCGCCGCGACCAGCAGCCGCGGCCTGGCCTTGAAGGCCTTGTTGGCCGTGAAGGGCATCCACAAAGCGTCGAGCGCGTCATCATGCGCGGACGGAGTGGCGGCTGGCAGCGGGGCGGTCGCAGTCATCGGCAGGTCCGGGAAAAGAGGTCGCAACAAGATCGCTCCGTGAGCCCCACCCTGCCAGCCGACGGTCGCGGTCGCTCCGCGCCGGCGACATCGTCGAGGCCGCAGGCGGCGTGAGATTGTGGCGGAACGGCGTCGTTGCTTCGTCAATGGATACGGGGCACGCATCCGGCGTGCGGTCACCTGAGGCGGAGAGGACAGCCCATATGGATTTCCCGGGACGCGTCATCAAGGCCGGCGAGAGCGACGCCGTGATCGTGAGGGCTCTCAAGGCGCAGCTCAACACGGCGCTCAGTCTGCCCAACGGCAGCGCACCGAAGCTCGATGAGAGTAATCCGGAGTTCGGGCCAATGGTCGCACAGGCCGTGAAGCTCTTTCAGGCGCAGCACGTCGATGCGGAAGGGCGACCGCTCAAGCCCGACGGACAGATCGGCCCAATCACGTGGGGTATTCTGTTCGGTCACGAGACGGTGCCGAGCGTGAGTGCCGCGCCGAGCGACTACTTCGCGCGCATCGTCCAGATCGCAGGCGCCGAAGCTGACAACAAGGTGCGTGAAGTGCCCGCGAACTCGAACCGTGGGCCCCGAGTGCAACAGTACCAGTCGCGAGCCGGCTCACCGACCGGGCTCGCGTGGTGCTGCTCATTCGTCTACTGGTGCTATGACGAAGCGGCAAAGGCCGCCGGTCGCGCCAACCCGATGCTCAAGACGGCCAGTTGCATCAATCACTGGGGCGGCGCTGTTGGTGCCGGCGCGACGCGGATCACCCGCGCCAGAGCCATCGCCGATCCGTCCCTCCTCGCGCCAGGCATGATCTTCATCATGGATCATGGCGGCGGCTTCGGGCACACCGGCATCATCGAACGCGTGAACGGTGGCCTGCTCGCGACGATCGAAGGCAACACCGACGCCAGCAAGACGCGCGAAGGCGGTGGTGTCTATCGCCTCACGCGGAAGCTCGTGGAGATCAATCCCGGCTACATCAGCTACGCGTCGGTGTGACTGCGCCACCGCGC
>JBBRLZ010000032.1:0-50732 GCA_038231095.1 Gemmatimonadales bacterium | reverse complement strand
GGACACGACCAGGCGCGTGCGCATCTTCGTGCCCGGCGGCGAAGTGCCATTCGCTGGCCATCCGACGATCGGCACTGCGATCGCGATGATCTTCAGCGGCGACGTGCCGGTCACCTCTGACGAACTGCACGTCGTGCTCGGCGAGAATGTCGGACCGGTGCCGGTGACGGTGCGTCTCACCGATGGCGTGCCGACCTGGGCACAATTGTCGGTGGCGCAGCTGCCGACGGAAGAGCCGCCGATGGATCGCGATGTGGTTGCGGCAATGCTGGGGCTGAGCGCCGATGACATGATGACCGCCGACGGCTATGCGCCGGCGGTAGCGTCGTGTGGTCTGCCGTTCCTGATCGTGCCGCTGGCCACGCGCGCTGCAGTGTCACGCGCGCGCATCGATGACGCGGCATTCGGGCGTACGTTGCGCGGCACGTCGTGCGCGATGGTGATGGTCTTTACGATGGTGAGCGATGTCCCGGGTGTGGACGTGCACTGTCGCGTGTTCTGTCCCGACGACGGCGTGCCGGAAGACCCGGCAACCGGCAGTGCGAATGCCGCCCTTGGCGGCTACCTCGCGACGCGCACACCGCGCTCCGGCACGCTGCGCTGGGTGTCGCAGCAGGGCATCGAAATGGGCCGACCGTCGCGGCTCGAGATCGAGGTAGACAAGCCCGCCGGTGGCATCACGGCTGTACGCGTGGGCGGCAGTGCCGTGCTGATGATGGAAGGCCGGCTCCGCGTCGGCTGACTCGAGTCTGCTGGCATCGGGAACTGCAGCTCGCGCAGAGACGCAGAGTCCGCAGGGAACGACAACAGCAGGAACGTTGAAATGAACGGTGCACAATGTCTGGTTCCGACGAGTGTCTTGCCGTTCTCTGCGATCTCTGCGTCTCTGCGCGAGGCGCCGTTCGCCAAGCCCCTGAAGGCCCGAAGTCCGCGTACTTCCGCGTCTCCTCGCGAGCCGCTGTCGCCGTTGCCCGTGTCGCTGTCGTTACAGATCTCGACCGATCAACGTAGTGCGTCATCAGCCGCGCAGATTGCGCAGATAGCGCTCGGGATCCGCCAGAAACTCGCGCGTCAGCCGCACATGATCGGTGCGATCCCACGGTACTTCGGTGATCGGATCGTCATCGAACGAGTAGATCTTCGCCCCTGGAAACGCCAGCAGCAGCGGGGAGTGCGTCGCGATGATGAACTGTGCGCCATCCGCCACCAGATCGAACATCATCGCCAGCAGCGCCAGTTGCCGCTGCGGCGAGAGCGCGGCCTCGGGCTCGTCCATCAGGTACAGGCCCTTCGGCACCAGACGTTGCTGAAAGAAGTTGAGGAACGCTTCACCATGTGACTTCGCGTCAGGATCTGCGCCGTAGCGACGTTCCATGTCGTTGAGGCTCGCCTTGAGTGGCCCCATTGCGAGCGCCTTCGCATGCGCCGTTCGGTCCGCGTATTCTTCTTCCATCCGCGCCAGCGTCTCGACAAACTCGGCACGTTCGCGCTTCAGGAGATTCTGGAATCCGAAGAAGTCCTCGGCGCGCAGGAAGAAGCCACGGTTGTTGCGCGTCCGCCATGTGAGCTTGAGCGCGCGCGAGAGCCACAGCTGCTCGGTGAGGGTTGGATCATCCTGCGCGCGACCCGCCGCACCGGCGGATGGCAGCGAGGCGGCAATCGCAATGCCTTCCAGCAGCGTCGATTTGCCGGAGCCGTTCTCGCCCACGAAACAGACCACCGGCGCGTCGAGATCGAGCGTCTGCAACGACGCGATCGTCGGCACGGTGAACGGAAATCCACCCCGCTTCGTCGACCAGTCGGGGTGCATGTGGGTGACACTCAGCAGCCCCGGCGCACCGTCACGCCAGCCCGACGCGGGCGTTGCGGTGGTGCGCCGGCGCGGTGCACGCGGCGGCACGCGGCTACCGACCACCGCTGGTGGACGCGAAGCGGTCGGTGACGATCACGCGCTCAGCAATGGCCCCGATCATAGTGCGCTGCATGGTTCAAAACTACATCGGCTCACAGAACACGACGCTCAGAATCGCGCGCCAAGCGACAGATCGATCCGCGTGCCCTTTCGCGGATAGATGCCGCGCGCGATGTCGGAGCGGAACAATCCATCAAAGAACGACGTCCCGAAGCCCCAGCCCGCGATCGGGCGACCAGGCTTCGTGAAGTCCGCGCGATCACCCGCCCAGCCGAGATCGAGAAACACGGTGCGCTTCGCCGCCAACGAGCCGAAGCCAAGCTCTGATCGCGAGAGCCAGTAGGTGTTGCCAATGCGCGTGCCGGCAAGTTGTCCGCGCACGGTGCGCAAACCGCCCATGTAGAACTGACGCTGCACCGGTACACTGTCGGTGGCGGTGCCGGCGCTCACAGTCTGGCCGAACGACACCTTCCAGAACAGCGGCCGAGCCACCGTGATGTCAGCCAGGCCACGCGCATAGTTGAACGTGCCGCCCGCTGCTTCCGCTCGCATGTCGGTGACCACCTGCCATCCCCTCGGATCCAGGCCGTAGCTCGCGTGCCACTCGCCACTGCCGCCACCGATCGTGCCTTTTTCGGCCACGATGTTCGCCGGCATGAAACGATTGCTGCTGAACGCGTTCGCGATATTGAAGTTCGTGTTCTTCTGCGCGCCAGTGTGATGCTCACCAAATGCACGCCAGCTGATCTGCCCCGTGGCCGTCTGCTTCACCCACGTCAGTTCACCACCGAGGTTGCGGTAGTAAAAGCCTTCATCGCGACCGTACAGCGCCGTTGCGAGAGACGCGCCGAGCGACAACGGATTGCCGAAGTCGTTCGTGTAGCTCAATCGACGGAATACCGCCGCCTGAACCGTCGTGCGGCCGTTACTGCGCGCCAGCCGTACTTCAGCGTTCGGTTGCCAGTCTGCAATGCCGATGCGTGCGGCGCCCGACGCCGTGTAGCCCGCACCGAGCGGCCACTTCACCTCACCGCCCAGCGACAGCCCCTCGACGCGATTGTAGCGCTGCTGGCTGAGCGAGTAGTCGAACTGCAGCGGCTGCGGGCCGAACGCCGGTTGCAGGCCCAGTCCGAGCGAACTCGCAAGCGACGCCGCGTCGCGCTGCGAGAATGCCTCTTCATTCGGATCGTACGGCGAATCAGGCAACTCCCTGGACGACGCGAGCACCGTCGAATCGCACGGCAGCTTTACCGCGTACCGCAGCGCGCCCTCGTAGCGCGTTTCCATTCGCGTGTAGTAGCCGCCATTCGATGCGCACTCGGCGTCACGCACCTTACGTCGCGCCGTGTACGTCGCCGCGCGAAACAGCGAGTCGCCGTAACGTCGTGTGCGTCGTGCCTCGCGCGACGAGTCTGTCAGCGCCGGTGGTGTGCGCCCGGCAATGCGGAGCAGCGAGTCGCGCGAGGCGTTCCGTTCCGCGCGTAACACGGTCATGATCGACTCACGATAGCCGCGATAGAGCGAGTCGCCGACGAAGCGCGTGCGTACCGCCAGAGCGCTCGTATCCGCGACCAGTGCCGGCTGCAGCCCGTTCGCCTTGAGCAGCGAATCGGTGATCAGCTTCCGGCGCGCGCGAGGCACACGCTGATCATCCACTTCGTCCATCACCACATCTTCACACGCCGGCGCGCACACCTGCATGCTGGCGCTGGTGCGACGCGCACTCGCAAGCGTCGGCATCGGCGGTAGCGGCGACGTGCCATCCACATCGTCGTACTTGTAACTCTCCTCGATACGGATCGGGATGTGCATGAACGTGACCTGCGTGTTGCCTTCGGCGCGATTCACGCGCGGCAGCCAGAACTTCCCCTCGTACAGCGCATATTCGACCGTCACAAGGCTGATGTCGAAGCGCATCGGGTTCATGATGCCGCGTACCCAGCCCGGTGGCTCGTCCTCCTTCGCATCCTTGACGCGCTTCGCCCGGTTTGCGGTCGTGTCGCGCTCCGCCTCGGCGATATCCCTTTTCACATCGGCCATTGCTTCATTCCAGATTTCGAGCGGTGCCGACAAGCGATAGGCCGCGCGTACCAGCGACCCACTGCGCTCGTCGAACCAGAAGCTGCCGACGAAGCTGCGCCACTCCGGCTTGCGCGCCACGACCTTCAGCTCACGCAGCGTCAGCGATTCGCCACTCGGCAGCTTGATGCGGATCGAGTCGCCGATCTGATACTTGTAGTACGCCTCGCTGCCCTGCGCGAGTGGATGCACGAAGCCTTCTGTTTCGTCCACATCACGACGCACCGTCGCCATGTTCGTGGACGGCATCCAGAGCTGTTCGCGGCCGGGGAAGTACGGCACCGGAATCAGCTGCGCGGCGACCCCGCTGACGTTCACGTTCTTCGCCATTGGCACCGTGGTCCGCGATGCGAGCGGTTCGATCCACATGCCCTGACTCCGGCGCCACTTCACGTTCGAGACGTTCTCGGTGCGAAAGAGCAGCTTGTTGCGCAGCAGCAGCGACGTGCCCATCCCGACGGTGATGCGCGCCTGCGTCTTCGCGTCGTAACCGCGCAGCGCCGAGTCCTGCGCGACGCGGGCGCGGCGCGCGAGGAGGAGGAGGTCGCGGGTCGCGCTATCGGCGAAGGCGCTCGACTGCATCGCGCTCGTCACCTCGCGGCGACGGGCGGGCTCAGGGGTGCGCGGGGCCACTGGGGCGGTCGGCTGCTGCAGGAGCAGAAGGAGGGCTGGGAGTAGCATAGGCTCGGAGGAGGAATCACGGGCGACGCAGGCCAATACGAGCGTTCACCAATCGGGGTTCCATCCTGGCCGCCGGAAACCGGAACCGGTCTGCAGGTCGTGTCACAGAGCGCCGATACTCAGCTACACGTCGAACGCTTTGCTGCAGTCCCTTCGCCGAGTCGCAGTATGCATGAGCATGAGCCTTCCCTTCCTGGCGCAGCCGACCGCCTGTCGCCGACCGACCCGTCCGGACTGCAGCGCCGCCTCGTCGCGATCCTGCAAGCCTCGCCGGCCCCGACAGTCTGTGTCGCCCGCAGTCGGGAGGATGGCGGCGATCTGATGGTCGCCGGCAGCGCACTGCTGGAACTGATTCGAAAGCGTGTCGGTGCGTTGCAACGAGCCGGAATGCGCCGCGGGGATGTCCTCGCCAGCGATTCCGTCGGTGTGAGCCGTGTGATCGACGCGCTGGCGTCGGTCCTCGGCAGTTTCGTGTATTGGCCGTGCGCCGACCACAAACGGATCTCTGAAGGGCCGCTTGTATCGGATTCCGGCGCGCAGCTGATCTGGCGCCTCAATCCGCTCGTCAGCGTCGGACTGTCGCCAGGCCTGCCGCACGAACCGCCGGCCGCGATGCCGATGCGACTCTCGGTGCAGCTGCGCGATGCGATGGCTCCGGCGGGCCCGCAGGTGCGCGTGCTGGCCGACGGCGTCTACGATCTGCCGCCGTTCGCGATCAACGCACAGACGATCGGACGCCTCGGCAGCACGATCCGGCGCAAGCTTGGCATCAAGCGCCAGAGTGTCCGCTACTGCGCCGCACCGGCGGAGTCGGCGGTTGGCATCCTGCTCGATCTGCTTCCAGGGATCGCGGCACGTCAGGTGATGGTGCTGCCGAGCGAAGTGACGCCGTCGCCTACCTCGATCGTGCGGGCCATCGGTCGCTACCACCCCGACTCGCTCACGCTCACGCTATCGCAGGCGCGTGCGCTGGTCGAGACGCCGATCGATGACGCGACGCTCAAGGCGCTCAAGCAGACGCAGTTGTTGATTGCCGATTCGAATCCGATTCCGAAGCCACTGCGCACGCAGCTGTCGGAGATGGTGTCGCGGTTGGATGTCGCGTACATCCTGCCTGAAGCCGGCGACGCGTATCTGATCTGACGAGCCGTGCGGGGAGCACGAACAAAAAAACAGCAACCGCAACTCTACTCGCACGAAGCCTCGGATTCACGGAGTCTGGCAAGAGCGCTTTGGGAACTGCGTTCGCGAGACGCGGTTCCAAATCTGTAGCACTTGAACGACTCCGTGGCTTCATGCGAGCAGAGTTTCTGTGACTGTGGCTCTGGCTGTGGCTGTGGCTGACGCTGTGGCTGTTGCAACGCAGTAGCCGTCGCAAGTCTCCGCGGCTCCGCGAGAGCAGAGTTTCAGTTCCGTTTTCAGTTGCGGCTGCAGTTGCTGCGGACGAAACGACGTGCATGATGCGCGGACTCAGAACTCCCAGTTCACACCAATGCTCGGCAGCACTCCGATACTCGCATCGGCCTTCGGCGCGCGCAGCCGGGCGTCCCAGGCGATCTGCGAAACGTTCTGGCGCGATGTCGCGTTCTGCACATCGAGATACGTCACCAGCTGCGAGCGCCGGAACACCCAGCGACGGTCGACGCGCAGATCCAACGCGAAGAACGTCGGCAATCGGTCGCCGTCATTGTACCGCGTGAAGTCCAGCCGTCCGTCGTTCGTGAACGGCGTCGTCGGCAGTCCCGCCGCCGTGCGCACGCGACCACTGAATTCCCAGCGCGCGTTCGGTCGCCAGCCCAGCAGTCCGTTGAAGACCAGCGGCGAATCGAATGCGCCGATCGAGGTGCGCCCGTCGAGCCCGCGGAACCGCGTCCGGTTATAGCTGGCGCTGATCAACCCATATACCGGAATCTCGCTCAGCCGCTTCTGCAGCAGCACTTCAGCGCCACGCACGGAGCCCGTGCCCTGCGCCAGCAGCGGCTCGAGGCCGAACGGGATGTCGTTCGTGACGTTGTCGAAGCCGCTCGGCTGAAGCACCGCGCGCGGCCGGAATACGCGGGACGGGTAGTCGGCATACGACTTACCGTATGCCTCGATCTGCAGCTTCAGGTCCGGCCGCAGCAATTTCTGCCAACCAACCACGATCTGGTCGGCGTGCAGTGGCTTCAGCTCGCGCGGATTGCGGACATCACCTACCAGCCAGATCGGCTGCGGTGCCTGGTAGTACTGACCTGCGGCCAGCGTGAGCGTATTCGTCTCGTTCGCGCTCCACGCGAGTGCACCGCGCGGCGCGATCCGCACTGCGTTCCGCAGGAACTGGTACCAGTCGCCTCGCGTGCCAAGCGTGAGCCGCAACCGGTCGCTCAGCTGAAAGCTCGTCTGCGCATATGCGGCCTGACGATATGTCGCCAGTGAGGTGTCCACGCGCAACGCTCGCGGAATGCCGTTCTGGTCCTGCCGAGCGTCACCCGGCAACGTGATATCGTACCGCAGTGTCCCGGCGTACTTCCCGATCACGCCGGCCGACAACTCGACGCGCGGCGAGAGTTCCATCGTGAGGTCACTGCGCAGCGATGTCTCGCCTTCAGTGGACTTTGCCCCGAAGATCTGGCGTGGCGGGTTCGATGAGTCACCCTGCGCCGCATCGTACCGGCTCCAGGTGCGCCCAAGCGTCGTCGTCAGCACGCCGTTCGGCAGCAGTCGTTTCCAGGTGGCGCCGGCGATGTACTGATCCTGCGAGGTGCCGAGGATACTGGAGTTGTCGTAGCGATTGTCGGCGGACTCGTTCTTGAAGCGCAGCCGATCGATCGCGCCAACGAACAGGAACGAGAATTCGTCGCGTTGCGTCGGGCGCTGCACGGCCTTCACCGTCAGGTCGGTGTACGATGGGATGAACGGAAAGCCGACGGCGTTGAAGATCAGGTCGAGATAGCTGCGCCGGGCACTCACGAGCAGCGATCCGCCATTCGGCAGCGGTCCTTCCGCGATCGCGCCGAAGCCGGTGGCCGAGAGGTTCAGCGTCGCGGCGCGGCGCTCACGATTGCCCTCGCGCAGCGCGATGGACGTCACGCTCGACGTGCGGTCGCCGTACCGCACGCCAAAACCGCCAGCGCTGAGTGTCGCACTCTGAACGAACTCGATCGGGATCAGCGAGACGGGTCCGCCCGTGGAGCCCTGTGTGCCGAAGTGGTTCACGTTCGGCACTTCGATGTTGTCCACCACGAACAGGTTCTCGAACGGTGCTCCACCGCGCACGACGAGGTCGTTGCGGCCTGCCGTCGTCACACCGACGCCCGGCAGAACAGACACGGCGCGAATCACATCCTCCTGCACACCGGGTGTGCGTCGGATCTCCTCAGCGGTGAACTGCTGTGTGCTGACCGGCGCTTGGCGCGTCGGTTCGAAGTAGGTCGGCTTCACGTCCACCGTGGCCAGCTGCACCACGCGCGGTTGCAGCTCGATCACCACCGTGGTGGGCTTGCCGACACTGACCACGACGTCGCTGCGCACGATCGGCGCGAAGCCGATCGCGCGGACCTCGAGCCGCACCACACCAGCCGCTGCGCGCAACAGAAAGCGTCCGTCCTCGCCGCTGATCACCGCGAGGTCAGTGCCACCGACGCGAATGGAAGCGCCCTTGATCGGCTGCTGCGTCGGCCCGGATCGCACCCGACCATCAATCAGCCCTGACGGCCCGGCGACCTGCGCGATGAGCGGCGGTGCGTAATGGAGCACTGCACAAAACGACAGCAATGCGCGGATGCGCATCGAACCTCACAGGATGAGCGCATTGGATCGCGTGGCGGATACTCGAGCGGTCCGATCGTAGAGCGAACGGACCACGGACCACAATTGTTCGCGAACCCTGCACTCATGGATGCAGCCGGGCTGCGCCCGATGCAAGATCAACGCGGGCTGTACTCGCCGATGAAACGCCGCGACTGCGTCACGAATCGCGTGGGACCACCATCACAGCGCAGGGGGCTGAGCGGATGACGCGCGTCGTGGTACTGCCGAGCACGACACGTTCCACGAGACTGCGCGAGTGGCGACCGACCGCGATGACGTCGGCACGTGCACGCGAGGCGTACGCGAGCAGTTCCGTCGCCACATTGCCGGCCAGCGACACCGTCTCGATCTCGATCGTTTCCGGCAATTCGAGGAGCGCGAGCGCGCGCTCGAACGCTTCATTCAGCCGATCGAGGACATGCGGCGGCCAGTCGGCGAGCATCGCCGGCATCGGATCGACCAGCGGGTCTACGTGCACGAGGGTCATCTGTCCGTTTGGTCCGATGAGCCGTGCTGCGGCGCGCGCTGCGGCGAGACTGCTTGCGTCGAAGTCCATGCCCACGATCGCGCGATGTGGAATCGTCGTCATCGCGCCCGGCACGGCGAGCGTCGTGACAGCTGCTTGGCGCACGGCGAGCAACGCGGTCTCGCTGCCGAAGAATCGATCCATTGCCGCGTGCCGACCCAGGCCGAGGATGATCAACTCCGACTTCCGTAGCGTCGCCTGGAACAGGATGCCGCTCAGCGGCACACTGCATGACACGAGGAGATCGTCCGGCAGCGCCATGCCGAGGCGGTCGCACTGCGCGATCACTTTCTGCACCCGAGCGCGGATCAACTCGTCGTCGTGCGACGGCACATCGCTCGGCGCGAGTGCGAGATCGTTCACGGGCATGGGATACGGAATTGGCTCGACGACGCTGATCACGCTCGTGCTGGTCCGATCACGGGCCCGAAGCGCGCGACCGACGCGCATCGCGCCGTCCGCGGCGCGCGAGGCGTCGGTGGCGATCAGCGCGCGCGCAAAAGGCTCGAATCGGCGCGTGTTGGACGTCGTGAGTGAGGAGCGGTCGGCGGCGGAGATCATCCTGGCTCCCGCCGCGTGCGGCGGTGCGTACGGATGCGGCTGATCGGCGGCTCTCCGTCGATCTCGTCGCGAGCGGTGCCGGTACGCATCAGCGAGCACCCTCACCAACGAATTTCGGGTGGCGTCGGTCGCCCAGCTGTCAGTGATTCACCTGACGCGACGACGGCATGCTGGAACGCAAAAGGAGCCCGGTACCGCAGCCATTCGCAGGCGCAGGTACCGGGCTCCGCACTGCGCGGAACCGTTACTTGGTTTCCTTGAACAGCACGTGCTTCTTCACGATCGGATCGTACTTCTTCATCTCGATCCGCTCAGGATGCAGACGCGCGTTCTTTGTCTTGTGGTACGTGTACGGCGATTCCGTGCTGCGCAGCTTGATATTGATGCGCTTGCCCTTAGCGGCCATGATGCGTGCTCCTCGCGGGGTACTTGTCTTGTAGCCCATGAAGCTATCACGGCCCAGTTCGGGATGGGAGGGGTGACTCCGAGCAAATTCCGTCCCGATCCTCCCCATCATTACCGTGTCGCAGTGCCGTCAGGAGAGGAGCGGCGGGTGGGACAGGTCACGGAACCCCGAGGACGCGGGCACTAGAATGGACCCATGACGACCACCACGCTTTCCCCCCTCTCGTCGCCGGTACCGGCGCATGGCGACTTCGACTTGTCGGTGCTCGACGCGGGCGTGGATCAGATCCTGGCGTTGTTCCACCGGTTGCACGAGCAGGGTGCGCTGCCGCCCGTCTTGAGTCAGGTGACGCCCGGCGCGATCTCGGCACAGCTGGCGCCAACGGCACCGGCCACCGGCGAGACACTGGCGACGATTCTCGACGACGTCGAGCGCATCATCGTGCCGGGCATCACACACTGGCATCATCCGTCGTTCTTCGCCTACTTCGCGAATTCGTCGAGCGTGCCATCGCTGCTCGGCGAATTCCTGACGTCGGGGCTGAACGCGAACGCGATGCTGTGGGTCACCAGTCCCGCGGCGACCGAGCTCGAACAGCGCGTGATGGAGTGGCTCTGGACGGCCATGGGATTGCCCGACGCGTCGTCGTGGTTCGGCATCATCACGGATACCGCATCGACGTCCACGCTGCTCGCGATCGCGGCCGCGCGTGAAGCGACTGGTTTCGAGATTCGTACCAAGGGCATGTCCGGTCGCAGTGACCTGCCGGTCTTCCGCGTCTATTGCACCGACCACACGCACTCCTCCATCGCCAAGGGCTGCATCACACTTGGCATCGGCAGTGACAACGTCGTGAAGATCCCTGTGGATGACGCGTTCCGCATGCGGGTCGATGCGCTCGAGGCGGCAATGGCCGCTGATCGTGCGGCGGGGATGCGGCCGCTCGCTGTCATCGCGACCGTCGGCACGACGAGTACGTCGAGCGTCGATCCGGTTCCGGCGATCGCGGACGTGTGTCAGCGCGAGCAGGTCTGGTTGCATGTGGATGCGGCATACGCCGGCGTGATGGGCATCGCACCGGAGTATCGCTGGGCGCTGGCCGGTGTCGAGCGAGCGGACAGCATGCTGACCAATCCGCACAAGTGGCTGTTCACGACGATGGACTGCAGCGCGTTCTGGACGAAGCATCAGGACGTCCTGCGCAATGCGTTCTCGCTCGTGGCCGAGTATCTGGTGACGGCACGCGATTCACAGGTGGTGAATTACATGGACTACGGCGTGCAGCTTGGCCGTCGGTTCCGTGCGCTCAAGCTGTGGATGGTGATGCGTGCCTTCGGCACCGACGGACTGGCGACGCGGTTGCGCGATCATTGCGAGATGGCGCGCGAGTTTGCGGCGCGTGTCGAGGCCGATCCGGATTGGGTGCTGAGTGCGCCGGTGCCGTTTTCACTCGTCTGCTTCCGCTATGCACCCACCGGCATGAGTCACTCGGACGCCGATGCGAAGAATGCGGCGATGCTGTCAGCCGTGAACAGTACGGGCAAGGTGTATCTCTCGCACACGCGTCTCCACGGACGCTACGTGCTGCGCCTCGCGATCGGCAACATTCTCACTGCGCGCGAGCACATCGATCTCGCCTGGGCTGAGCTTCAACACGCGGCGAGTCCGCGCCACGACAACACTCCACTCGATGCGCAGATTCGGACGGAAGGCGCTCGCGCAGAGACGCTGAGAACGCAGGGAACAACCACAGCCGGGCAGTGACGAGCTTTGGCACCTGCATTCAGACAGGGCAGTCGCGCGTCTCTGCGTTCCCTGTGTCTCTGCGCGAGACCTTCTGTTGACTGTAAATCAGTTCACGCCCCACTCGTTCTCTTTCTACTCGTCGCCGAAGAAGGCGCCAAGGGATCCGATGGTGCCGCCGGTGCCTCCGCTGCCGCCGGTGGCGCGGTGGGGGGCGGCGGCGATGATACGGTCGGCGAGGCGGGAGAACGGCAGGGTCTGCAGCACGATCCGCCCCGGTCCGCGCAAGCGCACGTAAAAGAGGCCTTCACCACCAAAGAGCGCCGTCTTGATGCCTTTCACCATCTCGATGTCGTAGTCCACGCTCGGTTGCATGGCGACGAAGCAGCCCGTGTCCACACGCAGCGTCTCACCGGCAGCCAGGTCGCGCGAGACCAGTGTCCCGCTGGCGTGCAGGAATGCGAGGCCGTCGCCGCTGATGCGCTGGAGCACGAAACCTTCGCCACCGAAGAAGCCGGCGCCGATCTTCCGCTGTAACGCGACGGTGACATCGAGGCCACGCGCGCCACAGAGAAAGGCGTCACGTTGCGCGATGATCGTGCCACCCCAGTCGAGCACGTTCACCGCCTGGATCTTGCCGGGAAACGGGCTCGCGAACGCGACGTCGCGACGCTGATTCGCTTCATTGATGAACACGGTCATCATGAAGCTGTCGCCGGAGAGCACCCGCTTGGCGCCGCCCATCAACTTGCCGAGCAGGCCGCCGCCTTCGTTGTTCGGATCGAGCGTAGTGATCGGGCGAATGCCGTCTTCCATGTACATCATCGCGCCGGCTTCGGCGGTCACCGCCTCGCCCGGGTCGAGCGTCACGATCACGGCCTGCAGGTCGTCGCCGATGAGGCGGTATTCGATTTCGTCAGCCTTGCGCATCGAAAGTCCGGTTCGGGGTGATGAGAGTCATGCAACTACGTCTGCGTTCTCTGGTACGGTACGCGGACGGGGCTTCGGCGGCTTCGTGGGGGGCGGGAGAACACGGAGAACACTAAGTGCGTCGCTGGCCAGCATTGGTGCGTCGCGAGCCAATTTTTCAGGGGAACGGCAACAGAACTGCGAGCTGCAACTGCTGGAGCCGGAGATGGCTGCGAGTCTGGGGCGTTCGAATGCGCGCGATCTGCCGGAAGAAAGGAACTGCAGTTGCAAAGCATTTCCAGCGTGCATTCGCGCACGACGCGCCGCAGTCGCGCACCGACCCTCCAATCCCACCCACCAAAAACAACAGTCACGCGAAACGAGAACGCACGCTCACGACGCCACTCGGTGTTCTCCGTGTTCTCCCGCCCCCCACTATGTCACGGAAGTTCGACAAGCGAACGGAGCGATGCGGCGGTACACAAGGCAGAACGAGAACGGACTACGCCCAGTACTGCCACTGCCTCCCGAACACGACGTACGCCGACAGACACCCGTTGGTGACAGCATGCGCCCACACGAGGTCGGCGATCGACCTGGTCCGGATCATCCACACGTTGTACACGACGCCACAGAGCAGGCCAACGTCCCAGTACGACCCATGCTCGCTCGCGAAGAGAATCGCTGTCGCCCAGAATGACAGCCGCGTGAAGCTGCCGAGCGGACGCAGACGAAAATCGTCGAACGAGTCGGTCGCCCGAGGCAGCCAACCACGCCAGAACAGCTCCTCGATGATCGGCACCAGCAGCACGGCGCGTGCGGCGCGCAGCCAGAGCGTCAGTGCATCACCCTGCGCGGCTGCATCGAGGCCGCTGGCCGGGACACCCACCACGGCATTGTTGAACAGCCAGTGTGATCGATAGCCAGGCCAGAGCGCATCCGGTGCGATCCAGAACATGAAGACTCCGACGCCAACCGCCGTCGAGAGCAGCAGCTGCTTCGGCCGCAGCTCGATCACGTCACGACTGAAGGCGAACAGCGCCGCCACCAGGACGACGATCCAGAGCACGGCGTTCCATGGCTGTGGAATGGCAAGCGGCTTGAGCACCGCGAGCAGCACCATGAAGAGCGCGAATGGTGCAACCCACGGGATCGCGGCGCGAACGGGCATGTCGAGCGGATGGCGGTGTTGGTCAGGTGCGGAACGGGGTGAATGTAGATATGTGACGGAGCGCGCGCATTGCGGCGCAGCGGCAATTGTCAGGCGCTGCACGAACGCTACTGTTCCAGCGTTGACCGCAGTGCATCGCCTGTCGCTGCAACCTGTCGGCAGCGGCGCACCAAGCGCGCAGCCTGCATCGCGTCTGACCACTTCGTCCTGATGACTTCAGCCGGACTCGCCACCGATTCGTCCACAGACCCGGCTCCGGCGGGCGCTGAGGCGCTGTCGTTGCACCCGGACCGCTTCTTCGATTCCGATCCGGCGATCCGGCGCGCCGCGCGTGACATCCACGCGGCGACGAGCACGCTGCCGCTGATCTGTCCGCACGGCCATGTGGACCCGTGGCTGCTGGCGACGAATGCACCCTTCCCGGAACCAACCGCGCTGCTGATCGCGCCGGACCACTACATCCTCCGCATGCTCTGCTCGCAGGGTGTGTCGATGGATTCGATGGGCGTGCCGACGATCGACGGGTCTGCGGTCGAGCAGAACCCGCGCATCATCTGGCAACGGTTCGCCGCGCACTTTCATCTCTTCCTCGGAACACCGACCGGCGTGTGGTTCAATCATACGCTGCACGAACTGTTCGGCGTGCGCGAGAAGCTGACCGCGACGAACTCCGCGCGCATCTACGATCAGATCGCCGAGCGATTGGCATCGCCCGAGTTCCTGCCGCGGGCGCTGTTCGAGCGCTTCCGGATCGAGGTACTGGCGACGACCGATGCCGCTGGCGACACACTCGAACCGCATCGCATGATTCGTGACAGCGGGTGGAGCGGGCGAGTGGTTCCGACGTTCCGTCCCGATGCGGTGTTCCGCATTGCGAGCGCCCAATGGCGTGTTGCGTTGGCGTCGCTCGAGACGCAGCACGGATCAGCAATTCCATCCTTCACCGACTTTCTCGGCGCACTCGCGTCCTGTCGCACGTACTTCGCATCGCTCGGTGCGACCGCGACCGATCACGCGGTCGTCACGCCATTCACTCAGCGACTTGACGGCGCACAGCTCGACCGGCTGTTCGACACGGCGCTCGCTGGTACGGCGACGGCGGACGATCAGCGCGCATTCGAGGCGCACATGCTGATCGAGATGGCGCGGATGAGTACCGAAGATGGCCTCGTGATGCAGTTGCACGCGGGTTCGTTGCGTGATCATCACGCGGGTGTGTTCGCGCGCTTCGGCGCCGACACAGGCGCGGACATTCCCGTCGCGACGGAGTTCACGCGCAACCTGCAGCCACTGCTGCACGAGTTCGGGCATGACGCGCGCCTGACGCTGATTCTTTTCACGCTCGACGAATCGACGTATGCGCGAGAGCTCGCACCGCTTGCCGGTCACTATCCCGCCGTGCGACTCGGACCGCCGTGGTGGTTCCACGATTCCATCGAGGGGATGCGTCGCTTTCGCGAGCAGACGACGGAGACCGCGGGACTGTGCAACACCGCCGGATTCAACGACGATACGCGCGCCTTCTGTTCGATTCCCGCGCGACACGATCTGGCGCGTCGCATGGATGCGAACTTCCTCGGTGGACTGGTCGCGCGGCACGTGATCGACCGTTCCGATGCGATGCGGCTCGGTCACGAGCTCGCGTACGGCCTCGCCAGTACGACGTATCGCTTTGCCCGGTGAGCTGATGAACCGCCCGCGACTGTCTCGAGCGCTGGTGACTGATCCGGCCTGGCGCGCCTCGTCTGCGGTCGCCGCTCCGACCGCGCGCATGTTGACGCTGCCGGAGCGCGCCGTGCAGTTTGGCACCGGCGCATTCCTGCGCGGCTTCATCGATGCCTTCCTCGATGCCGCCAATGCCGTCGGCGAGTTCAACGGCCGCGCGGTGGCGATCGGGTCGACAGGCAGCGGCCGGGATCGCGCATTCAGTGAACAGGATGGACTCTACACACTCGTGTCGCGAGGTACGGCACGCGGCCAATCGAGTGAAGAGCGTCGCGTGATCGGCTCGGTGAGCCGGTCGCTGAATGCAGCTACGGACTGGAACGCCGTGCTCGAATGCGCACGCAACCCCGACCTTGCGCTGATCTTCTCGAACACGACGGAAGTCGGCATTCTCTTCGACGCCGACGATCGCGTCGATGCTGACCCACCGCTGTCGTTCCCCGGCAAGCTGACGCGCTTCCTGTACGAACGTGCACAGAGCGTCGATTTCGACGCCGCGCGCGGCGTGATCGTCGTGCCGTGTGAGCTGATTCCGCAGAACGGCGTGCAGCTGCGCGGACTGGTTGATCGATACGCGACACTGTGGGCCCTCGACGCGCGATTCACGACCTGGCTGGACGCCGGCGTCACGTTCTGCAACACACTCGTCGATCGCATCGTGCCCGGCGCGCCAACGGGGTCGGATGCGGAAGCACTGGCCGATACGCTGGGCTACAGCGATGCGCTTCTGACCACCGCGGAACAGTTCCGGCAATTCGTGATCGAAGGCGATACGCATCTGGCTCAGCGCCTTGGCTTCGTGAACGCGAACGCGGACATCGTCGTCACTGCCGATCTCGAACCGTATCGCGAGCGGAAGGTGCGACTGCTGAACGGCACCCACTCGATCAGCGTGGTCCCGGCGCTGCTGATGGGCTGCGTCACGGTGCACGATGCGATGACCAATCCGGCGGTCCGCGCATACATCCGTCGCGCGCTGATGGATGATATCCTCCCGACCCTCGATGTTCCCGACGCCGTGCAGTTCGCGCGCAATGTGCTCGAGCGCTTCGAGAACCCGTTCATCCGGCATGACCTGTTCGGCATCACGCTGCACGGCACCGCCAAGCTGCGCGTGCGCATCGTCCCGACGGTGCTGCGCGCCGCCGCCATGCGCGGTGCGGTGCCGGACTCACTGGCGTTCGGCTTTGCGGCGCATCTCTTCTTCCTTCGCGGCGACCTGCAGCGCCGCCGATTGATCGCGGGACAGGCGGTGCCGCCCGACGAACTCGGTGCACGCATTTTCGCTGAATGGATTGCCCACGCGCCGGAATCAGATCGCGTCGCACTGCATACGATGGTCCGTGCAATCCTGCGCGACGGCGAGCTGTGGGGCACCGACCTCACGCTGCTTCCGACCTTCGTGGACTCGGTCACACTCCATCTCTCGCGTATCATTTCGCTTGGCGCCGAGCGTGCGCTTGGCACACTGCTCACATCGGGAACGACATGAGCGACGCAGGAAATGCCGACAGTGGTGCGCAACGGAGGCATGCGGCGGCGCGACGCGCCATCGTGGACCAGCTGATCATGGCCGGCGCGGTGGCGGTGGTTCGCCTGCCCGATGCGTCGCGCGGAGAGGCGCTCGTGAACGCGCTGCTCGCTGGCGGTATGCGCGCGATCGAGATCACGCTCACCACGGCGGGCGCGCTCGAGCTCATCACGTCATTGACGACGACATTCGGCGATACCGTGGTGATTGGCGCCGGATCGGTGCTCGATGCGGACACTGCGCGACAGGCGATCGACGCTGGCGCACGGTACATCGTAAGCCCGGTGTTCGACGCCGAGGTGCTTGCGGTGGCGCACGCGCACAATGTCCCAGCGCTACCCGGCGCGTACACACCGACGGAAATCCTTGCCGCACATCACGCCGGCGCGGATCTCGTGAAGGTCTTCCCCGCAGACTTGCTCGGTCCGGGCTACATCAGGAGTGTGCTGGCGCCGATGCCGTTTCTCGAACTGATGCCAACTGGCGGTGTGACACCACAGAATGTCGGACAGTGGATGGGTGCTGGCGCGGTCGCGGTCGGACTTGGTTCGGCACTCGTCGATCCGAAGCTGGTGAGTGCAGGTGACTTCGACGTGATCACGGCGCGCGCACGGACCGTTACGGACGGCGTTGCTTCAGCACGCGCGATACGGGGCGCAACGTGACGCACGCTGTGAAGCCCGTCGTGACCTTCGGCGAAGTGCTGCTGCGCCTGTCACCGCCCGCTCGCGAACTGCTCTTCCAGTCACCTGCCTTACGCACCTACTGGGGCGGTGCCGAGGCGAATGTCGCGGTTGGTCTCGCGCATCTCGGCACCGCGTCGCAACACGTGACGGTCCTGCCGCACGGCGCGATCGGTGATGCGGCCGGCAGCGCGCTGCGGGCTGAAGGTGTCGATAGCAGTCGAGTCCTGCGCCATGGCGATCGCATGGGTTTGTATTTCGTCGAGCCCGGCGCTGACATGCGTCCGCTGCGCGTTGTCTACGATCGTGCGCGATCGGCGTTCGCACTCCAGCAGGGAGATGAGTTCGATTGGCCTACGATCCTCGGCAGTGCACGCTGGCTGCACCTGACCGGCATTTCCGCCGCCGTCGGTGACGGCCCGCTGCGCAGCGTACACGCAGCAATCGATGCGGCGGCGGCGCTCGATGTCCCAGTGAGCCTCGATCTGAATTTCCGGCCCGCGCTGTGGGTCGGGCGCGATCCGAAGCCGATCATGCAGGCACTCGCCAGGCGCGTGTCGCTGCTGATCGGCAATCCGGGTGCGATCGATGTGATGCTCGGCATTCGCACCGCGGGTACTGCGCCAGAGTCAGGCGACGCGATTGGCGCAACCGTGTCAGCGCTGCGCGACACCTACGGGACGCCCACCGTCGCGATCACGCAGCGCGAAGTACACTCGGCCGAACGACACACCTGGCAGGCCTGGTTGTCCACAGCTGTATGCGGCGTGTTGCATCACGGAGGTCGGTACACTGCCGACGTGGTGGATCGTGCCGGAGGTGGTGACGCGTTTGCGGCAGGGCTTCTTCACGCAATCCTGGCCGGAATGCCAGATGCCAGCGTCATCCGATTTGCCACAGCCTCCGGCGCGCTCAAGCTTGGGTGTCCCGGCGACATGAGCCGCGCAAGCGTCAGCGACGTCACCCGGATGATGGCGTCGCAGGCGTGACGGGGTTCCGCCAGCATGCCGGTGTCAGGCCACACACTCACAGGAGAGCACCAACATGCGTCTGAGTGTCTCGCGCGCATTCGTCCTCGTCGCGCTGGTGTGCCACGCCGAGGGTGCCTCGGCGCAGCGCACACCCACCGTGGTCCCGGCTGATCTCGACGTCTACGTCACGCAGGTGCTCCGCACCTTCAGCGTGCCCGGCATGGCGGTCACGATCGTGAAGGATGGCAAGGTGCTCGTGGCTCGCGGGTATGGCGTGCGTACTCTGGGCGACACGGCACGCGTCACCGGGAGCACACGCTTCGGCATCGCATCCAACAGCAAGGCGTTCACCGCCACGGCGCTCGCGATACTGGTGGACGAGGGCAAGGTCGAGTGGGATGCACCAGTGGTGAAGTACCTGCCGCAGTTCGCGCTGTCCGATCCCTTCGTCACACGACAGATCACCGTTCGCGACCTGCTCGTACATCGCAGCGGACTCGGACTCGGCGCCGGTGACCTGCTGTGGTGGCCTGCATCGACGTACGATCGCAAGCAGATCATGCACCGCCTGCGCGATATTCCACTGAGCACCAGCTTCCGCGGTGCCTACGCGTACGACAACGTGCTCTACATCGTCGCCGGTGAACTGATCGAGGCGGTCAGCGGCCAGACGTGGGAGGATTTCATCGCCGCGCGCATCCTCACGCCGCTCGGCATGTCGCAAACTCGCACACAGCATTCCGACGCTGCGATCGACGGCAACGTTGCCTCGACACATGCGTTCGTGGATGGCACACTGCAGCGCATCAAGCCACTGACGAGCAATAACACGAATGCCGCCGGGGGTATCAACACTACCGCCGACGACATCGCGAAGTGGCTGATGGTGCAACTCGATTCGGGACGCATCGGTACCTCGCGGCTCTGGAGTCAGCGCGCACAGCGGAATCTCTGGACCGGCGTGACGCCGATGCCTGTCGGCACACCACATGGCCCGCTCGGCATCGTGGCACCGCAGTTCAAGCTGTATGCGCTCGGCTTCGATGTGCAGGACTATCGCGGCATCAAGATCGCGACGCACACCGGCGGACTGCCGGGCTATGTCTCGGAAGTGACCTTCGTGCCGTCACTGAAACTGGGCATCGGCGTACTCACGAATCAGGAGAGTGGCGCCGCGTTCCGTGCAGTGACAAATCGCGTGCTCGATCACTTCCTGGCGGCAGCACCGATCGACTGGCGCGCAGTGCTCGACAGTGTACAGAAGGCCGGTCAGGCTGCCGTCGCCGCGCAGGTCACCGGCGCCGCAGTCACGCGCGACTCGCTGTCGAAGCCGTCGCTGCCGATCCAGCGCTACGCTGGTCGCTACTCAGACACCTGGTACGGTGACGCAACCGTGACGGTGAACAACGGCAAGCTCACACTCGCAATGCTGCCCACGCCCGAACTCGTCGGTGAACTGCAGCACTGGCAGTACGACACGTTCGTGGTGCGCTGGAAAGACCGCGCACTCCGCGCCGACGCGTTCATCACATTCCAGCTGACGCCCGATGGGCAGGTGGAAAGTGCGAAGATGGCGCCGTTCAGCGACGAGGTGGATTTCTCGTTCGACTTTCAGGACCTGAAGCTCGTGCGCGCGCCTCGCGTGACGCCGTAGCATGACTGGCGTCTGCTGTTCCGCGCAGACTCAGCGCCGGTGGCATCGCAGGAGTTTACGGCGGCGTTGACGGATACGACGATCACTTCACGCGGGTAAACCGTACCCCCCGTACCCGCCCGTCAGTCAGAGTGAAACTCTCCGCCTTTCGCGCGCGATCGCGAGCGAAGAGTGCGGCCGCTCCATTATCGAACGTGAAGGCGTCAGCGGCGGCGGGATTCAGCCGCATGATTCCGAGCTTGCGATGTCTGGCCACCAGCCCGGAGTCGGTGACCGAGAGCTCATAAGTGACATCCAACTCCTCACTGTAGTACAAACCTGCAAAGGCTGCGAGCGCCGCGCGATCAGGAGCAAAGGGCGCCTCACGACGAAAGGCCAGCGTGCGCGTCGTGCGCGGCAGCATCGTGACCCCGATGACCGTGCCGCCGGTGGCCCGAAGTGTGAGCGCACTGCCGCTCCGCGCGATGCGCACGGAGGTGTCACTCGTCGTCGTCAGATGCCGGCCGTCGCCAAGAAAGAGTGAGTCGCCGCGCAGTTTCACCCGAAGCACCTGTTGGCTGACGGTATCGCGATACGTTCCCACCCATCGCAGTTTGGATGCAGGCGTCGTGGTGCGCGCGACGGTGTCGATCGATGCGACGTCTTTCGGCACGCTCGTACCGAGAAGCACATCGGCGACGGCATGCAGCAGAACCACCGGCACCGCCGTACTCAGGTTGCACAGCACTGCGATTGCGATTCCGCGATCGGGATACCGCTCGACCTGTGCGCGATATCCGGCATCGGCTCCGCCGTGTCCGATGGCGGTGAGCGTGCGATACTTCCCGATCGTCAGCCCGTAGCCGTAGCCAATTGGGGTTCCGTTATTCAGCACGCCGTTCGTCTGTGCGGCAGCGACGAGCGCCGCGCTCCCGACCGTCGGTGCATCCAGGTTCGCCATCCACTTCAACAGATCGTTCGTTGTCGTGAAGAGCGATGTTGCACCGTATGTGTCGAAGACTGGAATGGAAATCTTCCATCCCCCGCCTGTGCGCGGCTCATACGCCGACGTTCGCCCCGGAACGATCATCGTGTGATCGTCGTGGAAGTGCGTGTCGCGCATGCCGAGCGGAGTGAAGATTCGCTCCTGCGCGAAGTCGTGCAATGACTTTCCAGACGCCCGTTTCACGATCACGGCGAGCAGCGTGAAGCCCGTGTTCGAGTAGATCCATTCGTCGCCGGGCTTGAAGTTGAGTCCCTTCTGCGCGAAGACGATTCCGAGTACATCGTCTTCGGTGATAAGATCGTCGGGAAAGCGCCATCCGGCGTATCCCAGCAGCTGCCACTGATCGCGCAGTCCGCTGGTGTGCTGCATGAGCTGGCGAACCGTGATGCGCGTTCCGTATTCGGGAAGTTCCGGAATGTATTTGTGCACATCGTCGTCGAGCGAGAGTCGCCCGTCGTTGGCGAGCAGCGCCACAGAGAACGCGGCAAACTGTTTGGAGATCGACGCGACGTGGAAGATCGACGACGGCGCGATCGCCTGCCCGTGCTGAAAGTCCGACATCCCGTAGGCACGCGTGTAGACTTCGCGACCATGCTCGGAGATGCCGAGCGCGCAGCCCGGAGAGTCGGTGTGATCGTAGCGCGCGAAGACCGCGTCGATTCGTGCGCGCGCGGAATCCGGGAGTTGCGCGGTGGCCACGGTGACTGGAGCGCAGAGTGTGAAGGCGGCGATGACGACGGAAGCGACCGTGGCGGGCATCAGACGCATTGGCAGGCGGATGGGGGGGACAGCGTACGGCAGGCTGGCGTGCAGCTCGGCGTTCGTCCGCATGCGCCCTGAGTGGCAGCGGCACTCCGGGTAACAGAAGTATGCGGCCTGCTCTCACGCCGCGCCTGGACCCTGGGCGCCTGAGACGGCACAGCCTCCCTCCGCTTTACTTCAGGATCCCGGTGCGTCCCGTTCCGACGCGCCGTCGGCGTTAACATTGCCACCGATCGGTAGCCTTAAGCGCGAGCATACAGTACGCTCCGGCGATCCTACCTGTCTCACGCTTTCAGCCTGCGATGATCGCCACGATCGAACAAGCCCCAACCTCGGCGTCGCAGTTGATCAAGGCGCAGTCGGCCTCGTACCCGCTCTCGCTGGCGATTCAGGGACCATTCCTGCTCGCAATCATCGGGGCGGCTGTCGTGCTCCGCCGGCCGGGGATGCGGGCGTATGCGGTGATCTATACGCTGCTGTCCGTTGCGAGCATCTGCAGTGCGCTCTCGCTCACATTGCTCGTCGACGGGCCAACTTTCGCGTCAAATGTGTTTCTGGCGGGCTCCATGATGTGCATCGCCGCGTACTGGTCCGCAAACCGACATGCGGTGGCCGCGCTGGCCGGGCACACCAGCGAACGCTGGCCGCGAGTGCCCCACATGCTCGTGAGCGGTGTCGTCGCAACGGTCGTGGTCCTGGCGCTGCCGCGCCTTCCCGTGGGAGGAATCGCTGCCGCACTGCTTGCCAGATGGGCACCGCGTCCGTTGATCCTGTTCTTCGTCACGTCGTCGGCCATTCTCGCATGGCGTACGTCGCGCACCGCGACGCAGAACGCCATCGCCCTGCGCCTCGTCTCGGTATCGTTCGCGGCGCTGGCATTGCGACAGCTGTATGGCATCGCGGTCGCGCTGCAAGTCACAGCGGGCGGTGATTCATCGCAACAGTCGCTCGTCTTCGTGCAGGCGATGACCGCGGTGCTCAACGGCGTCGCTCTGCTCGCGGCGCTGATGTTCGAGGAGCGCACTGCGATCGAAGCGCAGGCGGAGCAGATGCGGCAGACGAGCGCGCGTCTGGCAAGGACGGAACGGCTCGAAAGCCTCGGTCAGATGGCCGGCGGCATTGCGCACGATTTCGCGAACGTCCTGACCGCCATTCGCGGCGGGATCACGCTCGCACGCAATGACGCGCCATCGGACGTTGCGATGGAACTTCAGGAAGTCGAAGCGAGCGTGGATCGCGCCGCAGAGCTGACGCGTCAGCTCATGCTCTTCGCCCGGCAACAGCCATTGGCGCCACAGGTGTTTCGAGCGGACGACCGTGTGCAGGCGATCGCGCCAATGCTGAAACGTCTGCTCGGAAGTGGCGTGACGCTCGAGACCACAGCCTCAAGCGCGGTGGACGTCGCCATCGAGATGGATCCGTCGCAGTTCGATCAGGTACTCCTCAACCTGGTCGTGAACGCCCGCGATGCGATGCCCGCCGGTGGATGCATCTCGGTGCTGGTGGACCGCGTGGTGGTCGGGCCTTCGGGGGAAGTCCGTGACGCCGCCAGAGTGTCCGACGGTCCGGTCATGCGGCTCCGCGTCGAAGACACGGGTCACGGCATCCACGCCGATCAGCTCGACCAGGTCTTCGAGCCCTTCTTCACCACCAAGGGCGATCGCGGTACGGGGCTCGGATTGGCGACGGTGCAGTCGGTGGTACGTCAGGCGCGCGGCGACATCGCGGTCACGAGTCGCGAGGGGCGGGGAACGCGGTTTGAGGTACGTATTCCCGCGGTTGACTGAGCCGGCGCACACGAAGTCGCGTCGCGCCATATAAAGCAAAGCGGGGCGAGCCACTCTCGGCTCGCCCCGCTTTCCTCATTCACCGCGTCCTACATCCTCAGTCACCCATCACCGGCGTCGGCATCGCGCCGGCCGGGATCTGGTGCTCACCCGTCTGCGGTGTGCTGAAGCCCAGCCGCGCGCCGAACCACGCGCGCACGCCGTCGATGATCTCGTAAATCGTCGGCACCACGATCAGCGTCAGAATCGTCGACGTGATCACACCACCGATCACCGCTGTCCCGAGCGGCTTGCGGAAGTCGGCGCCTTCGCCGGTGCCGAGTGCGATCGGCAACATGCCGGCCACCAGCGCGAACGTCGTCATGAGAATCGGCCGCAGACGAATGGCACCGGCTTCGATCAGCGCCGTGCGCAGCGACACGCCCTTCTCCTCACGCGACCACTTCGCGAAGTCGATCAGCAGGATCGCATTCTTCGCCACGATACCGGCCAGCAGGATCACACCGATCAGCGACATCAGGTTGATCGTCGTGTTCGTGATCGCCAGCGCGCCGAACACCCCAACCAGTGACAGCGGCAGCGAGATCAGAATCGCAATCGGATCGAGGAAGCTGCCGAACTGCACCACCAGAATCATGTACATCAGCACGATCGCAATGCCGAGCGCCGACAGGATCGACCCGAACACCTTGTTCTGGTTCTCGGTGTCACCGCCCTGGCTCAGCACGACGCCCGGTGGCATCGGTTCCGACGCCATGACCTTGTTGATGTCCGCCAGCACATCGCTGTTCGGACGACCGGCGACGTTCGCCTGCACCGTCACCAGCTTGTCGCGATTGAGGTGACTGATGATCGCTGGGCCGAGGCCCTGCTCGATCGTCGCCACCTGGCCGAGCGGGAGCGTCGTGGACGGTGCGCCGTTCTTGCCGGGGATCACCAGCGGCAGTCGCGTCAGGTCGATCAACCGTTCGCGCGATTCCGGCGTGAAGCGCACGCGCACCTTGCGCGTTTCACCCATCGGATCGACCCAGTCGCCCGCTTCCACACCGGCGAACGCCGGACGCAGCGAGTTGGCCACCGAACCCACCGTCACACCAAGCGAGCTGGCGAGGCCGCGGTCCACCTGCACCGTCAGTTCCGGCTTCTGGCCCTTGGTGCTCAGGTCCACGTCCACTGCACCCTTCACCGCACGGATCTGCGGCAGAAGCTTCTCAGCGTACGCCTGCAACGTGCGCGCATCGTCCCCGCGCAGCTGCAACTGAATCTGCTTCATGTCACCGTTGAAGTCGTTCGTGTACACACTGGCGAGGGCACCGCCGATCGCCGCCATGTCCACACGCAGCAACGCCGCCACGTCATCAGCGCTGTTCATGCCCTTGGACTTGCGCTCACTCTTCGGTAGCAGCTTCACGAACAGATTGCCGGCATCCACTGCACCGCTCGCGCCACCGATGGTCGCGAAGGTGAACACCACCTCCGGATACTTGCGCGCGATACGCTCCGCCTCGAGCACCTTCAGGCGCATGTAATCGAGATTCGACCCCGGCGGCGTTTCGATCTTCACGTTCAGTTCGGCGTTGTCCTCACCCGGGAAGAAGCTCACGCCCACTTTCCCGAACTCGAGCAGTGCGGCGCCTTTCTCGGCGCCCAGTGCAGCCTGCGCAACGCGCGGCACCGTCGGAATACTGACGATGGCGAGCAGCAGGAACACCACGCCGAGCACGGCGCGCGTCGCACCCGACAGCGACTTGCGCGTGTCGAGCCAGACACCCAGCAGGATCAGTCCGATCGCGATCGAGAAGCCGACGAAGCCGGAGATCGGCAGTGAGAACGCCGCGAAGAACACACCGATCGCGAGGATCATCATCGCCACCCGATGATCGAGTGCCCACGCGATCACGCCGCGATACTTCTCGATCTGCCGGTTGAACCAGTGGTTGAACTTGTCCAGCCACTTCGTGATGAACCACTTCTGGTCTTCCGTCTGATGCGGGTCGGGCCAGTAGGCCGAGAGCATCGGGTCGAGCGAGAAGCTGACGAACAGCGACACCATCACCGAGCAGGCGATCGTGAGGGCGAGCGGCTTGAACCACTGCCCTGCTTCGGCTTCGAGGAACGCGATCGGCACGAATACGGCCACGATCGAGAACGTTGTCGCCGCCACCGCCAGCCCGATTTCGGCTGTGCCGTCCATCGCCGCCTGCATATGGCTTTTTCCCATCTCCACATGGCGCACGATGTTCTCTCTGACCACGATGGCGTCGTCGATCAGAATACCGATCGCCAGCGAAAGTCCGAGCAGCGACATGGTGTTCAGCGTGAAGCCGAACGCATACACTGCGAGGAAGCTCGCCACCACCGACACCGGCAGCGCGAGACCGGTGATCACCGTGGAGCGCCACGAGTTGAGGAACAGGAACACCACCAGCACCGTCAGCAGCGCGCCTTCGATCAGCGTGCCGCGCACGTTCGCCACGCTCGCTTCGACGCGCTTGCCCGAATCCTTGATCACGCGCACTTCGACGCCCTTCGGCATGCGCTTCTGAATGCGCGCGGCCGCGGCGACCACCTTGGTCGTGACTTCGGTGGTGCTGTAGCCGGTCGACTTGTTGACCTGCAGACCAACCGCTTCGACGCCATCGAGCAGCGAGAGCGTGCGCTGTTCTTCGGTGCCATCGCGGATGTCGGCCACCTGGCCCAGTCGGATCAGCTGGCCATTGCGCTGCGCGACGGCGATGTTCGCAAAATCCTGCGCGTCCTCGAGGCGACCCTTGAGTCGGATGGTGCGCTCATCGAGCACGCCGGTCAGACTGCCGACCGGCACCGCCAGATTCTGCTGCTGCAGCGCCGTCACCACTTCATTCACACTGACGTTGTTCGCCTGCAGCGCCGACGGCTTCAGCTCGACCATCATCTCGCGCTTCACGCCACCAACCACATCCACCTTCGCCACACCGGCAATCGCGCGCAGTTCGCGCGTCACGCCGGGGTCGGCGAGGAGCGTCAACTGTGGCGCCGTCAGTTCCTTGGATGACAACGCGATCTGCACCACCGGACGATCAGTGGGATTGAACTTCTGCAGGATCGGTTCCTTCATTTCAGCCGGCAGTTCGTTGCGCTTCAGGTTGATCGCATCGCGAATCTCCGTCGTCGCTTCCTGCATGTTCTTGCCGAACTTGAAGAACGTCACGACGGTCATGAAGCCGTCACGTGCCTCACCCTGCACCTTGTCGACGCCCGAGATGCCGGTGATGGCTTCCTCGATCGGATCAAGCACTTCCCGCTCGACCTGATCCGGGCTCGCGCCGGGATACACCACCGTCGTCAGTACCACCGGCGGCGCAACTTCAGGAAACTCGTCCGTCTGCAGCTTGCTGTACGCGAACAACCCGCTCACCACCAGCACGATCATCGCAACGATCGTGAGCAGTGGTCGCTTGATGGCAAAATCCGAAATCCACATGTCTGCTTACCTCGAGCCGGTTGCGGCTTTGGCGGGAGCTGCTGCACTTGCCTTGTCGTTCACTGATGTGATGCGCACCTGCTTTCCTTCTCCGATCGCCTGGGCGGCGCCGATCAGCACCGTGTCGCCGCGCTGCAGACCCTGCGTGATCTCGTAGTTCTCACGCTGATCGTCCCGGATGCCCAGCACGACCGTCACGCGCTCGACACGCCCGCCGCGCAACCGCATCACCGCCGGCTTCGCGCCGCGCTGATCGATCGCCGTCGCCGGCAGCACCAGCGCCGAGCGCGATTCCGCGTTCACGCGCCCCTCGGCGAACAACCCGCCAACCAGCGTGCCGGATCCATTCGGGATCGAGGCCAGGATCATCACCTGGCGCGTGGTCGGATCCGCGACCGGACTCACACGCGTGACAGAACCGGTGAATGAACGGTCGGTGTAGCCGCTCACCTTGAACGCCACCGGCATGCCGATGCGGATCTGACCCACCTGACCCGCCGGCACCGACGCCTCGAGACGCATGCTCTTCGGATCGACGACCGTGAACAATGCCGTCCCCGGTGACACCACATCGCCGGCGCTGATCACCTTGCCCGCCACCACACCGGCGAACGGCGCGCGCACCGTCGCATTGCTGAGTTGCTTGCTCGCCTGCGCGTACGCCGACTTCACGTTCGCGAGCTGCGCCATCGCCGTCGAATACGCGAGGCGGGTATTCTCCAGATCGCGATCGGCGATTGCGCCGGCTGTGTTGAGACGTTCAGCGCGATCGAGTTCCTTTTTCGCCTGAGCGGCGGACGCTTCGGTCGCCGTGACGCCGGTGCGTGCGGAGAGTTCGGCCGCCGCGGCCGTCGTCGCGTCGATACGGGCGAGCGGCGCGCCGGCCGCCACACGCTGACCGGCTTCGACGTACACCTGGATCACGCTTCCCCCGACTTCCGAGCGCACCGAGGCGCTCCGCTCAGCCGAGAGTTCGCCGGAGAGTGCCGGACCACTGGCGATGCGCATCGTATCCACGATGCCGACGTTCTCGGGCGAGATCAGCGTTGGCTGCTCGACCGTCTGTGCGTTGGCGGTGTCCTTCTTGCCGCAGGCCGCGACACCCACCGACGCGCCGGCGAGCAGGAGGCCAAGCAGCAGTGGTCGTGCAGCGTACGTGGCGCGCGAGGCGCGAATCTTCGTATCAGTCATTGGTGTGTGCATGTGAATCACTCCGGGCGGCCGGCGGTGCCGGTGCTGCTGCCAGTCGTGCCGGTGGTCGTCGTGGTCGTGCCGCTGCCTGCCGCACTGCCGCTCTGTGCGCCTGAACCGCCGGCGGCGGTTGCCGCCCCGGCGCCCGATCCAATGGGGAGATCGCGGAGCAGCGTGATCCGAAGCCGTGCCAGCTGCAGCGCCTTCGCTGCGGTGAGGCGGTTGGCCTGCGACTGGATCAACAGATTGCGGATGTCACTCAGCTCGAGCTGCGTCGAGATGCCGTTGGCGTAGCGCACATCGGCAATGCGCAGTGCCTTGTCGGCCTGCTCCTCCGTGCCGATGCTGGCCAGCCAGTTCGCCTCCGCCTGCTCGAGACTCTTGAGGGCGAGCTGCACATCCAGCGATGCGGCGCGCTGTCCCTGATGCACACGCGCTTCGGCATCGGCCACGTTGGCGCGCGCCACCATCTTGTCGCCGCTGATGCGTCCGCTCGTCCAGATCGGCACCGTGAATCCGAGACCGACCGTCCACGCCGGATAGAAGTCCGCCAGCGTTCGCGGGACGATGTCCGAGTTCGTCGGGTACGCAAAGCGCTGATAGTTGGTCGTCAGGTTGAGCACCGGCACCTGTGCCAGCTGTGCCTGACGCAGCGCGCCTTTCTGCACTTCGAGCAACGCCTGCGCCTGCTGCACCGCCGATCGCGAATCGGGTGCGGTATCGCGCGGGTTGAGCTTCGGCATCGTCATCGCGCCGTTGGTGCTGAGCCCCGAGCCCGCACTCGGACGCACGTCAGTGTCCATGCGTGCGACGTCGAGCGCCTTCTGCATGTCCGCATCCTGAATCGGCGTCGCGAGCATCAGCGCTTCCGTCAGCGGAAGGTTCAGCAGTTGCTTCAGCTGGAGCGTTGCGATGTCGCGGTTCTGCTGCGCCTGAATCAGCAGCGGGCGCTGCGCATCGACCGCCACGCGAGAGCGGAGCAGATCGTATTCGGCCACCGTGCCCACCTGTCGCTGCAGCGTCGTCTGGCGGAGTGTGCGCTCGGTCTGGACCAGCGAGCTCTCAGCGATCTGCAGGAATTTCTCTGCGATCACGGCATCGAAGTACGCCGACGCGATGTCGTAGCGCAGCTTCGCCTTGGCGGTGCGCAGTCCGTACTTGTAGACATCCTCGTTGGCCTTTGCCACGCGATTCGCGAGCTGGAAGCGTCCGTCGAGATACAGTGGCTGCGATGCCTGCAGGCCGAGCGTGATCGTGTTCGGCGACCCGAACAGAATCGAGATCGGATTCGCGACTTGGGGGGTGGTGTCCTTCGGTGCGTTCGGGTTCACCGGTTGCGCGAAGCGCTTGGTGATGGCCGCGAACTGGTTCTGGATGATATGCGAATAATTGGCCGAGGCCGTCAGCTGCGGCAGCACGCTGGCGCGCGTCTGCAGGTACTGACCCTTGGCGCGGGTGACGGCGTTCTGTGCGATGCGCACGTCATCGCTCGACGGTTCCGCGAGGCGGAACGCATCCTCGAGCGTGAGCGGACGCGCTGCGGGCGCGGGTGACTGCGCGGCACTCAGCGCAGGCAGCATTGTCGCCAGCAGGACAGACAACGCGGCATGACGGGCGTATCCCATCAGAGCCGGACGGTTCACGTGAGACTCGTGGTGTGTGTGGAAAGTGCGCTGCCGGCCGTAGCCGACTCACGGTGCGCCGCATGGGCGATACCGAGCGCGCGAAGAAACACCTGTACGTAGCGACGGGCGGCGCGGGTTTCCGGAACCCACAACTCGACGTCGTCCTTCAGCTCGCGGGCCATCGCATCGCCCCAGAGCGCGCCGATGAGGCAGGTCTGCGCCGCGGTGATGATCTCGTCCCGATCCGGATCGTCGAGCAGGTCCTGACTCACCCAGCCGTCGCGCACCAGCGTGCGGACGTAGTCATGGACTTCGCGGTCCGCGCAGCGCGCCGGCTCGAAGCCGTTCATCATCTCGTGGAACCGTTCCTCGGCCGCGCCCATGGCCTTCCGGAGCAGTTCGCGTGAGCCGCGCATCTGCGTCAGGAACTGGTGACACCAGGCGGTCAGCTCCTCGAGCGGATCGACGGCGACCGCCGGGAGGGGTGGGTCCACGATCTTGAGTGCGGCAACCCGGCGGAAGAGCGCCTCATCCATGAGGGCGGCCTTCGACCCGAAGTTGCGGAAAATGGTGACTTCATTGACTCCAGCGATCTCGGCAACCCGGCGCGTGGTCGCGCCCTGGAAGCCGGATTCGGCGTACGCCGTCATGGCGGCGGTGATGATTTTCTCTCGGACATCGATTGACATACACCAACAATAGAACCGACCGGTCCTGTAAGCAAGTAGGTACTTGCGTGCGCATCAGTCCGGCTTGGCCAAACGGTTACACAGCATCAGGCCGATACTCGTAACCGATTCACATATCGGCACTTACGGGAACTGGCTGAGTCGCGCAGGGTCGGCTGACGACACCGACTAGTGCAGCCTGCGCGCGCTCCGCCGGTCCAACTCGCGCGGCTCGGGAACGCCAAGCACCGCCTTCAGCGCCTCCTCGATCGCATGCGACGGCCCGCTGGCTTGCAAGCGCCGCTGCGCCGCCTTCAGGAGCACAGGGTCCACCAGCACGATTTGCCACTGCAGCCCATGACGGGACCGGAACGGAATGCCAGCCGACATCGAACCTCCGGGACGGGATGATCCTGACGGTGCACGCCCGTGCACCACACGCGCACACATGATCGCGCGCCCCGTCAGGTCTCCGTCACGCGGCGATGCCCACGCCACACTCACGGCGTCGGTGTCGCCGCCTTCTTCTTCGCGCCGGCGAAATCTCCCGCTCGCACCATCACGATCTGCTTTGGATCGATCATCCGACGGATCACCGCATTCACGTCAGCGACCGTCAGCTTCTTCACGCGGTCCGCAAGCGCCTGATCGTAGCCCGTGAGCGTGCGATCATACGCGCGACGCGAGGTCAGCATGCCGACGAGTTCATTGTCGTTCGCAAGCTCCTGATCCTTCGCACCGAGCCAGCCTTTGCGCGCCGCATCGAGTTCCTCCTGCGTCACGCCATCGCGCAGCAGGCGATCCAGTTCATCGCGGAATGCCGACTGCAAGCGGTCGATGTTCTGCGGTGCATAGATCGCGTACGACAAGAGGGCACCGCTCCGGCCCCAGGGCGGTGCATTCAGCTGCGAACCGACGCCGTAGCTCAAGCCATCACGCTGCCGGATCCGATCGGCGAGGCGGCTCTTGAGGAAGCCGCCGCCAAGGATCTCCGTACCCAGTTGTGCGGCGGCAAAGGTGGAGTCACCGTCGTTGATGTCGAGCCGCTGCACGGCGAAGAAGATCGCGTTCGCCTTGTCCGGCGTCTCGATCGACACCAGCGTCGAATCGGAGCGCACATACGCATTCGGAATGCGCACCCACGCAATCTTCGCCTTCCAGTCGCCGAAGAGCTTCGTGACGAGTGGCGTGACCTCAGCCGCTTCGATGTCGCCGACGATCGCGATGTCGCCGTTCTGCGCGCCGTAGAAGTCACGATGGAACGCCTTCACATCGGCCAGCGCAACGCCCTTCGTGAGCGCGATGGCTTCGTCGAGCGTTTCCGGCACGTATTCCGGATGACCCTTCGGCCGCGGATACATCACGCGCTGCATCGCGAGCACCGCCAGTGCCTGCGGATCGCTGCGACCGGCTTCGAGTTGCGCGAGCTGCTCGTTGCGGAGCGTCTCGAGCTCCGCCGAGTCGAGCGCCGGCGTGCGCAGCATCTCAGAGACGAGTTGCATCGCGGGCACGAAGTTCTCCTTCTTCACCTGCACCACCACACTCACCGACACCGCGGAGCCAGCGGGAGCGACCGTCGCCTTCAGCTTGTCGAGCGTGTCCTTCATCGCCTGACGCGAGCGCAACGTCGTTCCACGGCTCAACAGCTGCGCCGCGAACGCACCGGCGTTGCTGCGATTCATCAATGACTGCTCGGTGCCCATGCGCAGCGTGACGCGTGCGAACACCACGCCGCCGCGCGATTTCTTCGGCAGCATCGTCAGCCGCATACCGTTCGGCAGTGCACTGCGCAGCGTGCGCGCGTCGATCACGGCCGGCGTCGCGTTGAACGCTTCGCCCTGTGCCACCGTCTGCGTGCCGGTATAGCCGCGCACCAGCGTCTCCACCACAGGCCCCTCCGGAATCTCGGCGCGATCCGGCTTGGGCGTCGGGATGAACACGCCGACGGTGCGGTTGTCCGGCTTGAGATACGCCGCCGCCACACGCTGCACATCAGCGGGCGTGACCGCCTTCAGGCGATCGCGAGAGATGTGCAACAGACGCCAGTCGCCACTCGCCTGCGCTTCAGTCAACGCGTAGCCCACCTGCTCCGAGTTGTCGAGCAACTGCTCGACGCCTTTCACCAGCTCGTTCTTGGCGCGATCGACTTCCTCAGCCGACGGTGCCGTGGTGACGACGCCATCGATCGTCCGCAGCAGCACCGCCCGGGCCGTGTCGAGGTTCTGTTCCGCGCGCAGGCTCGCCGACGCGAACAACAGTCCCGGTTCCTTCAGGTCGAAGGTGAAGGCCGAGACGTCACTGGCCAGCTTCGCTTCGACGAGTGACTTGTAGAGCCGGCCGTTCGGACTCGCGGCAAGCAGCGTGGCGAGCACCTGCAGCGGTGCGTTGTCGGGATGCGACAGCGACGGAATGTGATACGCGACCATCGCCACCTGATTGTCGCCGACGCGACGCAGCGTGACGGAGCGTTCACCATCCTGCACCGGGTCGCGGGTGTAGGTGGTGTAGAGCAGGTTTCCGCGATCGAGCGAACGCACCGGGCGCGCGATGCGACCGAACTTCGCGTTCACAATCTGCAGCGTCTTTGCCTCGTCGAACTTGCCAGCGACGACGAGTACCGCGTTGTCCGGCTGATAGTAGCGATGGTAGAACGCCTGCAGCCGTTCGATCGGCACATTCTCGATGTCGGCACGCGCGCCGATCGTGCTGTGCGCGTAGTTGTGCCAGAGAAATGCGGTGCTCATGATCCGCTCGCGCAGGATACTGCCGGGATCATTCTCGCCCATCTCGAATTCGTTACGCACGACGGTCATCTCGGTTTCGAGATCCTTCGCCGCCACAAAGGAGTGCACCATGCGATCGGCTTCCAGATCGAGCGCCCACGTGAGATTCGCATCCGACGCCGGCACGGTCTCGAAATAGTTCGTGCGGTCGAGCCAGGTGGTGCCATTCGGCCGCGCGCCGCGCTCGGTGAGTTCCTTCGGAATGTCCTTGTGCGCCGGCGTACCCTTGAAGAGCAGATGCTCGAGCAGGTGCGCCATGCCGGTCTCACCGTACCCTTCGTGCCTCGACCCCACGAGATAGGTGATGTTCACTGTGACCGTCGGCTTCGATTGGTCCGGAAACAGCAACACCTTGAGCCCGTTGCCAAGGCGGTATTCGGTGATCCCTTCCACCGTGGCGCCCTTCACCGGGGCCATGAGTGTTCTGGCAGCGGCCTTCGGCGCCACTTGTCCGGCCAGCGGCCCAACGGCAAGGGCAATCGCGAACAGCGCGGATTGGTAACGAATCGACATAAGGAAGGATGGAGAGGGTCGCAAGGCAGTGACGTCGCGCGAAATATCACACGACGCCACCGCCTTCGGAGTTTCACGACGCCTTCGTCACGATTCACGGGCTCAGATGGTCCTTCGAGACCGTAAACGCCTCTGACGCAACGTCGCAGGGACGCAAAACAGAACTGCCGCCGAACCGCCGGGTTTGGGCTACCGTGAGCGCAAGTCCGTGCCGCGACCAGTGTCCTCATTTCCGGAACTGCAGAACTGACGGTCTGTAGGTGAACTCCACTTCAGGAGCGCAGTTCCCAGTCGGTCGCGGTTGCCCTTGTGCGGCAGTTCTGTTCTGCGCCTTCGCGCCTCTGCGACACAGCCGTGAAGCAATGCAGCAGTTGAACCAACTCAGAACGCCGTCGTCAGCCGCAACGACAGCGCACGCCCGGGCAGGTTGTATCCGCGCTTCTCGTAATAGTTCTCATCGGTCACATTGTTGATCAGCACATCCGCGCGTACGCGGCGTGTGAGGCGGGTGCCGGCGGACAGGTCGATCACCGCGAACGGCGGATACTCGATGTCCGACACGTCCGAGAAGTCGCTGAAGTCATCGTCGCGGCGCGTGCCGACGTAGCGGCCGAGTACCGAGAAACGGAAGCGCGTGTGATCATCGTATTCCAGGCCGACGTTCCAGTTGGCCGAGGCGACGTTCTTGATGCGATTTTCGCGCGTTGGCGCACCGATCTGCACACCGCGGAAGATCGACGTCGGCGAGAAGTTCGTCGCGCCATTGAACTGCGCTGCTGCCACCGTCACCGTCGGCGTGATCTCGGTCGCGCTGAAGATGCGTGTCATGTTCGCGAACATGTTCAGCGACCAGGTGTGGTGCATCGCCGCGCCCACGTCGTAGCGCACGCTCGCTTCCATGCCGCGGATGCGTGCCTCGCCGGCGTTGACCGACGTCGTCAGCCGTCCGACCTGCACACCACTCGCCAACGTCGGGCGCGCACCCGCCGCGAACGACGTGCGTGCCTGCGTGATGCGATCCGACACGTCGGTATGGAAATACGTCACATCGAGGTCGAACGCGCCCTGCAGCTGCGAAACGCCGAGTCCGACGTCCGCCGTCACCGAATGCTCAGGCTTCAGATTCGGATTGCCGAACGAGATCGAGGCGACATTCGCGTTCACGCTCTGCGTCAGGCCCGCTCGACCGAACGCATCCGGCGCCAGGAATGCACGACCCACGCTGCCATGTGCGCGCACGCCGCCGCCGAACGCATACAGGACGCCGGCACTCGGATTGAAGACAGTGAACGCGTCGGCGCCGGCAACGACATCGGGGCGCAGATTGGTCTGCAGCAGCTTGAGCGTGACGCGATCCGCGCGCCCACCGAGCGTCGTGACGAAACGACCGCCGAGCGCCGTCAGCCGAGTTTCGGCGAACGCAGCCACCGAGCGGACTTCACTGTTCGGGCTGTAGGTGCCCGTCTCGATCTTCGCCGCCGAGTACGCGTGCGACGACGCCCGCTGTTGCGTGGCGTCGATTCCGAACACGAGCTGCTGGCCCCTGCCATGCAGCACGTCCTGCAACTGTACGCCGGTGGTGCGCGCAGCCCCATCGTAATTCACGTACCGCACACTGTCGGGACGGTCGTAGTACGCGCTCGTCTCATTGGTCGTGTACAGGCGCGCCAGGAGGGCATTCGCACCGACCGATCCGGCCACGTCGAGTGAGCCGCCACCGCGGCGCACGTCCTTGCGACCGTTGCCGGGATACGGCGAGTTGGCCGAGAAGATGTCACCAGGTGACGCAACATCCCCGGCGTCGAACAGGTCGCCGCGCAGGTCGATGCGGACGCGTGATCCGAGTGAGCCGCCGACGCGCAGGTTGCCGCTCGTCGTGTGCAACGTGGTGTATGTGCGCGTGAAACCGAAGCCGTTCGTGTCGCTCACAAACCGATTCGGCTGCGAGCCGGTCGGATAGATCTTCAACGCACTGTCGCGCCCGAACAGGCTGCGCAGTAACGTGCCACTGCCGATATGAAAATCATCGCGCTGGTCGTAGCGTCGCGCACTCAAGTCAGCATCGATGCCGGCGAACAGCGTGCCGCCGCCCTGCACGCGGAATTCGCTGCTCCCGAAGCTGCCGCCCAAGGCCTGCAGCTGGCCGCTCAGCGGACCGCTGCGATGGCGCGTGACGACGTTCACCACGCCGCCCATCGCCGTCGAGCCGTACAGCGCGGACGCCGGTCCCTTCAGCACTTCGATGCGCTCCACATCCTGCACGTCGAGCATGCCGACGTTCGTGATGCCGCTCGGCCGACCGTCGAGCAGAATCATCGTGCGCTGCTGAATCGAACCGACCTGCGGCCGGAAGCCGCGAATGCCGATGCCACCGAGCAGACCCGGGTACTGCACGATGTCGAGTGTGGCGCGCTTCTTCAGCAGGTCGACCATGTCGAGCGCTGGTGTGGCATCCACCGCCGCGCGCGAAATGACTTCGACACGTCGCGGCTGTGAATCGGCTGGCGCGTCATATCGTGACGCGGTGGTGATGACTTTCGGGAGGCGCTGTACGCGCGCGGAGTCGGGCCTTGGCTGCTGTGCGCCAAGGACGGTGGCGCTGATCGTCGCAATGACGAGGGCGCGGAGTTGAATGGACATCAGTCTCTCGACACGCAGCGTCCCTCGCAGCCGCGCGCTACCGGAATGCCCGCGCACAGCGCCGCAACATGACGGACAGGCTCGCATGCACACCGGCGCACCGGTGCGAAACACAAAACCCGTCCGTCCACACTGTGGACTGAACGGGGGTAGGCGACCACGACACGGTGCACAGGCAGTGCACCACGTCACGACCGATCACCCCGCTACCCTCCCTCGAGGGTCCTGCTGCGGGCGTGATCAGGGCCGGTCTCCTGGCTCGGAACCACCGAGTTGCCTTCCCGTCGCGCTACTCGCGGCAGTGGCGTTGCACTCGATGTCGCCGACCTGAGTCGGCCGTTCCTTACAGTGGCGGGGCCGCGCCGGTGTTTCACCGGACTTCCGGATGGCCAGATCACGTCAGAATTGTGAGGTGAGAGTATCCCGGAATGAACGCGATCGCAAGGAACGCGCGGTTACCGTCCGTCAGCACCCTGCATTCGTCCCGCGTACACTTCGGTCGTCATCGCCGCCTTTCAGTGGATCGCTTTCCAGGGCATCACATGCGCCACGCCGCCGCACTCCTCCGCCGTCTCGCTCTCGCTGCACTGCTGGTTCCCGCGCTGGCATCTGCGCAGGATGGCTATCGTCAGCCGCCTGAACCGATCCGCAGCATTCTCGACGCGACGCCGACACCGCGCGTCGCCGTCAGTCCCGACAACACGCTCCTGCTGCTGCTCGGCCGGCCGAATCTGCCAGGCATCGCCGAAGTCGCCGCACCGTACATCCCGATGGCCGGTCAGCGCCTCAATCCGAACACGAATTTCCCGACGCGCGCGAATACCAGCACCAGCCTCGCGATCATGTCGATCGCCACCGGGTCAACGCGCGACGTCACGCTGCCGGCGAACACGAAACTCGGCAACATGCGCTTCAGTCCCGATGGCAAGCGCGCCGCATTTCCGGTGATCACCGACAACGGTGCCACGCTCGGCGTGCTCGATCTGGCGAGTGGGACCGTGGCAACGATGGCGAACGTGCATGTGAACGGCGCGTTCGGTGATCCATGCACCTGGATGCCGTCGAGCGACGCACTGGTCTGCAAGACGATTCCGGCCACGCGCGGCGCGGCCCCGCAGCAGGCCGCGGTACCGAGCGGTCCGGTGGTGCAGGAATCCTTCGGCAAGAAGTCGCCCGAGCGCACCTATCAGGACCTGCTCTCCGACAGCTATGACGAGGCGCGGTTCACGTACTACGGCACCAGTCAGATCACCGTCGTGGCACTCGGTGGTGCAGTGCGAACGATCGGGACACCGGCGGTCTTTTCCACCGCGACGCCATCACCAGACGGCAAGTTCATCCTGACGTCGGCGATGCACACACCGTACAGCTACGTCGTGCCGATGGCGCGATTCCCGCTGGTCACGGATGTGTGGAGCATCGATGGCACGAAGGTGCGCACGCTGTACGATCGTGAACTCGCGGCTGAGCAGTCCACCGCGTTCGACGCTGTGGACGGCGGTCCGCGCAACATCGCGTGGCGCGCCGACGCGCCAGCGACGCTGGCATGGGTCGAAGCGCTGGACGGCGGCAATCCGGCGACCGCAGCACCCAATCGCGATCGCATTGTCACGCTCGATGCACCGTTCACCGCCAAGCCGACGCAGCATCTTGCCGTGGCGACGCGCGTGCGTGGTGTCACGTGGGTCAAGAACGACGTCGCGATGGTCACCGAGTACTGGTGGAAGACTCGCATGACGAAGACGTGGATCTTCAATCCGTCCACGCCGGGCGCCGCACCACGCCTGCTGTTCGATCGCAGCGCCGAAGATGCGTACAGCGATCCGGGATCACCGGTGATGACGATGACCGCGCAGGGCACGATGGTCGCGAAGACCACGACCGACCGCACCGCGATCTTCCTCACCGGCGAGGGCGAAAGTCCGATGGGTGCGCAGCCGTTCGTGGACAAGCTCGACCTCGCGACCGGCAAGGCCACGCGCCTCTGGCGTTCACAGGGCGAGCAGTATGAAGAGCCGATCGCGCTGCTCGATGATCGTGGCGCCAAGGTGCTGACGCGCCGACAGAGCACACTCGAGCCGCCGAACTACTGGGTGCGCAACCTCGTGGCGCGCATCGCGCCAATGCAGCTGACGAAGTTCGCCGATCCGGCGCCGCAGTTCGCCGGCATCACGTCCAAGCTCGTCACCTATGCGCGCCCCGATGGCGTACAGCTCTCGGCCACGATGTATCTGCCGGCGGGCTACAAGCCGGAGAAGGATGGCCGTCTGCCGTTCTTCTTCTGGGCGTATCCGCAGGAGTTCAAGAGTGCAAAGGCTGCCGCGCAGGTGCGCGGATCACCGTATCTGTTCGTGCGTCCGACCGGCGCCAGTCACCTGTTCATGCTCACGCAGGGGTACGGTGTGCTCGATGGTCCGACGATGCCGATCGTCGGCGAAGGCAACAAGGAGCCGAACGACACGTACGTCGAACAGCTTGTCGCGAGCGCGAAGGCTGCGGTGGACAAGGTCGTGGACATGGGCGTCGCGGATCGCGAGCGCATCGGTGTCGGTGGCCACAGCTACGGCGCCTTCATGACCGCAAACCTGCTCGCGCACACGAACATCTTCCGCGCCGGCATCGCACGCAGCGGCGCCTACAACCGAACGCTGACACCGTTCGGCTTCCAGCAGGAGGAGCGTCCGTACTGGGAAGCGAACGGCATCTACACTCGCATGAGTCCCTTCACGTACGCCGACAGCATCAAGACGCCGATCCTGCTGATTCACGGCATGGCTGACGACAACAGCGGTACGTTCCCGATCCAGTCCGAGCGCATGTACGCGGCACTCAAGGGCAACGGCGCCATCGTGCGTTACGTCCAGCTCCCCGGCGAAGCCCACGGCTACCTCGGCCGCGAAAGCGTCGGGCATACGCTGGCCGAGATGGTGAGTTGGCTCGACGAATTCGTGAAGCCTGTCAAGCCGCGGACCAAGGCCGAGTGAGCCCCGACACCGCGCGACTTCTCACAACTGCACACCAGATGCGCCGACTTCTTCTCGCCATCGCACTGCTCGCGCCAGTCAGCGCGTTTGCCCAACCGTCCATCCGCGAGATCGACGGCGCCCCGTTCGCCGCGACGCTCGTGGCCGCGCCAAGTGCGAATGCCGTGGCGTTCGTGCTCAATGCCCGCGGCGTGCGGAACATCTGGGTCACGGATTCCACCCGCGCCGCCGCACGTATGGTGACGGCGTTCACGCAGGACGACGGGCAGGACATCACGTCGCTCGCGTTCACCACCGATGGGCGCACACTCTACTTCGTGCGCGGCAGCGGACCCAATCGGACTGGCGAATCGCCGAATCCCACCAGCGATCCCGCTGGTGCCGATCAGAGCATCTGGCGCGTGAAGCTGGATGGCTCGGCGGCCGTACGTGTGACTGAGGGTTCGTCGCCGGCGCCCGCCGTCAGCGGAGACAACTTCGCGTTCATCCGCCGGGGCGCGATCTGGATGGCGAGCGTGGGCGGTGATTCGACGAGAGTCGCGCAGTTGCTCAAGATGCGCGGCGCCGGCGGCTCACTTACCTGGTCACCGAGTGGCGCGCAGCTCGCGTTCGTGTCGAACCGTGGCACGCACAGCTTCGTCGGCGTGTACACAATGGCTACGAAGGCACTCAAGTGGATGTCGCCGAGCACCGATGGCGACAATTCACCGGTCTGGTCGCCGGATGGCTCGCGCGTCGCGTTCCTGCGCGTTCCCTATGAGCGCTCACGCATGCTCTTCACGCCAGAGCGCACCGCACAGCCATGGTCGATTCTGGTGGCCGATGTTGCGTCAGGCGCGACGCGGGAGGTCTTCCACGCGGCCGCCGGTCGCGGCAGTGCGTACTGGGCGATCGTGGCGGGCAATCAGCTGTTCTGGACCGCCGGCAATCGCATCGTGTTTGCGTGGGAGCGTACCGGCTGGGCACATCTCTACAGCATCGGGGTCGATGGCGGCACGCCCGTCGAACTCACGCCCGGCGATGGCGAAGTGGAGTTCGTGTCGCAGAGCGCGGATCGCAAGCGCATCATCTACAACGCGAACATCGGCGACATCAATCGTCGTCACGTGTTCACGATCACGCCGGATGCGAGCAGCACGCCATCGCCGACGGTGACGGGTCCGCACATCGCCTGGAACGCCGTCGAATCCAGCAACGGGACGATCGCGGCGCTCGTGAGTGACGAGCGGATGCCGGCGCATGCGGCGGTCATGGACGCCGCCAGCGGAACGAAGTCGTGGCGTGCGCTCGCACCAGAGACGATGCCGGCAGATTTCCCGGCGTCGTCACTCGTGATTCCGACCGCAGTCACCTTCCGCGCGCTCGACGGCGTGCAGTCGTACGGCCAGCTGTTCCTGCCACCCAACATGAAGCCGGGCGAGAAGCACCCCGCCGCGATCTTCATGCACGGCGGCTCGCGGCGTCAGATGCTGCTCGGCTGGAACTACGGCAGCTATTACCACCACGCGTATGCCATGAATCAGGCACTCGCGCTGCGCGGCTACGTCGTCGTACAGCTCAACTATCGCAGCGGCATCGGCTTCGGCACCGACTTCCGCGAAGCGCTGCACTACGGCGCGACTGGTGCGTCGGAGTATGGCGATGTCGTGGCTGCCGCGAAGTGGCTCGGTGCGCGCACCGATGTCGACGCGAAGCGCATCGGACTCTGGGGCGGTTCGTACGGCGGTTTCCTCACCGCGATGGGGCTCACGCGCAATCCTGAACTGTTCAAGGCCGGCGTCGATGTGCACGGCGTGCACGACTGGAACGTCGGCATTGCGACGTTCAGGCCCGACTACGATGTGTACGAGGATCCCGCCGCCACGAAGCTCGCGTTCACCTCGTCGCCGCTGGCGCAGGTATCACGGTGGCGCGCGCCTGTGCTGCTCATTCACGGCGACGACGATCGCAATGTGCGGTTCATCGAGACGCTGACACTGATCCAGCATCTGCGCGCGCAGGGCGTGCCTGTCGAGCAGCTCGTGTTTCCGGATGAAGTGCACAGCTTCCTCCGACATGAGTCGTGGATGCGCGCATACGAGGCCGCGCTCGACTTCTTCAAGCGGCGGATGTAATCGCTGCGGCGTTGAACTGTAAACCGGCTGACGCTGGGAATAGCGCACCGCTTCGTGCGGTCCTCGCTGCAGACGCGGCCACTCGGCCGGATCCATTCCTCTGCAGGGAGCAGACCAGATGTCGCTGGATAACAGGAGCTGCGGTGGCTGCGCCATCAGTGCCGCCGCAGTCTCTCGCCGTGATTTCGTTTCGCAGGCAACGCTGACTGCCGTCGCGCTCGCACTCGCCGGGTGCGGCGGCGGTGGTGTTGGCACCACCGGTCCGTCCACCGGGCAGCAGCCGCCAGTGCTGAGCGGGCCACTCGTCATCACGCTCGGCAATTTTCCGGAGCTTGCGCGCGTCGGCGGTGCCGCACGCGTGAGCAGTCAGCCACCGATCGCACTCGCGCGCACGACAACCGGCATCGTTGGCTATTCGTTGGTCTGTCCGCACCAGGGCACGGTGGTGGACATCAACAACAACTTCACGCTGCGCTGCCCCAACCACGGCGCCGAGTTCTCGTTCGATGGCATGTTCACCGGCGGTGCGCAGCAGACTTCCAGCCTGGTACGCTTGACCGTCACGCCGGATGCCGCGGGTGCCACCGTCACGATCTCGACCTGAGCAGTGCGCCTGACGAATGCGAATCCGAGTCGTCGATGGACGTGGGGGTTGACATCCTCCACAGCCCCGAACAGTCTTGAAGCCATGAGCCACACGGTCCGCGCCCGCTTTACCAGCTTTTATTACTTTGGCCGCTTCGCGGACCAAGGTGGTAAAGCGCGCGCGTAACACCGCGATTGACTTTCCTCCGAGGCCCGCAGCGATGCGGGCCTTTCGCTTTTTCAGGCGATGCCCGGACGCTGCGGACTCTCCTCCCACCTCGCCTCACGGCACAGGAGCCCCGCCAATGCAGACCCAGCTCACTTCCGCAGAGCGCACGCCCGAACAGCTTCGCGCCGGAGAACGCGTGGACTCGCTGCGTGCGTCGATCGACCGCATCGATGAAATGCTCGTCTCGCTCATCGGCGAGCGGCAGCGCCTCGCCCGTGCCGTCGGAACCGCCAAACGCGCCGCGGCCCTCCCGCCGATCGATGGCACTCGCGAGCACGATGTCATTCAGCGCATCGTCGATCATGCCAGCGATCATGGCGTGAGTGAAACAGAAGCCCGCGTCCTCGCCGACCAGCTGATCCGCCTCGCTCGCACAACTCAGGGCCTGCCCGTCGTCAGCCGCCGTGGCGCCGCGGCGTAATCCTCGCCCGTGGCGCACATCCGATACGGCGGTTGGCGAACGGCATCAGGAGACCAGCGAGATCCAGCCTTCGCGCACACGCTGAGAGTGCTGACCGCTAACCGAGTCGATCCGGATCAGGTGCAGCCACCCATTCAACGCCAGGTGCTCCACCACCGCGTGTCGGGCGATGATGCCGTCGATAGCGTCCGCTGGCGCTTCCACCAGCACGGAAAGCCGAAGTGGCTGATGCACCCAATCGGTGCCGTCGTGCACCGATTGACGAGCCAGGCCAATTCGCAGATCGCCGCCGGCGCCCTCGTAGACGCCGATATGCCCTCCGGCGACGTTATGCAGCACTTTGTCGCCACTGCCAAACCGATCCGGGTCAGCCGTTGATGCGTTGTACTGCATGTTGATCCAGTTGGTGACGACCATCGGCGCGGTGAGAATCGCCTCGAGCACAGCAAAACCGGCGTCTTCTTCCCATCGATACTCGTGCAGGAACGTCCGCCCGTCGAGCATCACGCCGCGAGTACGAGCGCGCGGCGCCACGATGAACGCGGCGTTTCGCGCCAGCCCCCACTCAGGGCGTACCTCCGACCAATCCGCGGCGCGTTTCTGCACAGCACGCAGCAGGCGGTCGTCGTCGCGCGCTTCCCTTTCCAGACCGAGCAACCCCGCACGCTCTCGGCGAGCAGACGCACCGGCCGTCACCAGTGCCGTCCGAAACGCGGCGAGTGGCGCAGCATGTGCCGCTGGCGCACCCTCGAGGTCGTAGAGCGTAATTTCATCAGTGACGGTGTTGTGCAGCCCTGCGACAAACAGTGTGGCGTCCGGTACTCGAATTCCACCCTCGGCCAGCCCCGCGCGCACGGCCGGTTCATTCAGCAGCGCGGCCAGAACCCGTGCATTCACCTCGCCGCTCTGTCCGCCACACGCACCACAGGCAAGTCCCGCTGCCTGCGGATTGTTGGCGGTGGTGGCACCATGGCCGATAAAGGCCACAATTGGAGCAAAATCGTGCGTGAGACTCGCGCCTCGCAGGACGGCTGTCGCCAACGCGACGCGCTCTGCGGTCGCTGGTGCGCCATGTTCGGAGCCCGATGCCGGAAGGCGCGGCGCAATTCCACCGCCCTGTGCATCGGCCAGATCGCCGCGCAGCGGATCGAGGGGCGCCGCACGCATCGTGAGTGAGTCCCGCACGAGGGCGTAGGCGTACGCCAGACCGGTAGCTTCCACCGCCGAGAATCCTGAGCCAGCGGTGCCGAAGAATCGCTTCCACTCGTTTGCGAAGCTGGCACGGCGCTCAACACCTTTTGCGTGCGCTACGGCGCCGGCGCCGCTGTCACGCACGGTCAGTGTTGGCGCGAGTAACCCAGGCAACTGCGGTCGCGCACCGCCTTCGGCGGGCTCATAGGCAATCGGTAGTCCGAAGAAACCTGCGAAGCCGAGCGTGTGCACGTCCGGCGCCGCGCCCTCGAGTGCCCGTCGGATCACTTCCGAGCGCACATCGATACAGAACACCGCCTGAGCGGAGGGTGCATTGGATGCGCCAGCATTTGGCCGATCGACAAGCTGCGCGCTGAGCGTGTCCTGATAGGCCAGTTCGATCGCGCGCTGGAGGACCCAGTCGCCTGTCTGGTCGCGCTCAATCGTTGCGGGAAGGTGCTGCCACTCCTGACGGGCCTGCCGCCAACGAGAGGTGAGAACGGCACTTTCATGCAGCCGATACAGCACCAATTCCCAGGCCAGCCTGATTGCCAGCAGTTCCTCGATCACCGCGTCGTCGTTGCCTGCCAGACGGGCTTCCCAGCGTTGAAACGCGCACGCTGCGGCCCAGCCCGGGACACTCATGAGCAGGGAGCTGAAATACGTGACCTGTCCGCTCTCGTGTACGTCGAGGCCTGCGGTCGCCGCAGCGATGAGTTCTCGCGGATCTGTGGGAAGCGCCTTCACTGCCTCGGCAAAACCCTTCAGTCCCATCAGTAGTCGCGGTCCGGGATCGTTGCTCGCGAGTGTCCGCCAGAGTGCGTAGAGGCCGGTGTTTCGATCAGCGGTCCAGCTGGCCTGACCATCCGCGAAATAGGCACCACATGCCCAGCTCACATTCTGTGTGACGTAGTCGGTCCAGCGCGCGTGATGCGCGGCATCGGGCCGAATATCGTCCAGCAGTTCCGGCATGAGCTCGCAGCGCGGCAGCTCCGGATCAGCGCCGACAAGCGCGGCACGTGCGGCAGCAAGCGCGCCGGTGACCACCTCGTCACCAGTAACTGCCAGCGCAGCAGCGCGCTCCAGATGCGCGTCTGCGAACGCTCCGTTCGCATGCTGCGCCCGAAACCACTCACGAGACATCGTCAGCCGCGCGCCGGACAACGCACCGAAGCGCGAGGCAGCCTTTGCAATCGGTTCGTGAACAAAACCCCAGTAGGGATTGACGGCGATGAGCCGGTCGAGCGGCCACGCGGGAGCGATGCGAGCACAGGCAGCGTCGATGCGCTGCTGCAGGGGAGGATCGACGTCGATGCGATTGGCGGGTTGTGAGGTCGTCGCCATCAGACAGCCCGCCCGAGCGCCCGGGGTGCTGCAGCTGCCGACATCGTTGCGCGCTGCCGACGCACATGCCGCGGCGGCCACAACAGGAACGTGGCACGGGTGAACAGTTCATCGAGGTGGAATCCGCCAAAGGCCCACGGATACAGGCGATGGGCGAGCGCGCCGTTCGGATACACCGAGATGATGGTCTGGAGCACAAAGAGCAGCGCGAAGGCGCCGGCCGCCCAGCTCAACCGCAATAGATCGGGCGCGGTAATCGACTGCGTGGGCAGGATGCGCGCCGCCAGGCCGTGCCAGACCACGTACAGTGACGCGACCGCCACGGCAGCGCCGATCTGCATGGCTGGCGGCCTCCAGCCGCGAGCAGCCGAGCTGCTGGCGAACAGCGGTGTCAGTGCAATGGCCAGAATTCCGACGGCCACCCAGGCGCGGGCTTCGACACCGACTCCACTCCACGCAATCAGGGCGACTGAGACCGCAAGGATGCCACTCGCGACGCCGGCGGCGATCCAGCGGGTGATCGACATCGTGGGGCGTGCCGGTGCGAGTCGCCGCGCGATATGGCGCGCGACTGCGCCGCCAGAGCCGAGGAAGGCGTGCGCCTTGTACATCGAATGCGCGATCAGATGGAGCAGCGCCAGGTCGTACGCACCGAGTCCGCACTCCATCAGCATGAAGCCCATCTGCGCCGCGGTGGACCACGCCAGCATCACCTTGATGCTGACCCGCGTCGTCATCACCAGACCGGCGACAACGGCCGTTGTCGCACCTGCGATCACGAGCAGTGTTTGCGGACCGGCAAGCAACCCCATCAGGTCAGCCATCCTGATCATCACGAATCCACCGATGTTCACGACGCCGGCATGGAGAAGCGCGGAGACAGGCGTTGGTGCTTCCATCACCTGAATCAGCCAGCCATGGAAGGGAAGCTGTGCCGAGCGGAGCATGACGCCGGTGACGAGCAGAAATCCAGCGGCGGTGACTGCGGTGGGGATCGCGGGAAGCGCCGTGGCCGCCGCTCCCAGTGCGCTGATTTGGTACGTGCCGAGCGAGCGGCCCAGAAGGAAGACGCCGGCGTAGATGGCGACATCCGCCAGACGGCTGAGAAGAAATTTCTTGTGCGCTGCGACCTGCGACGCGGCGCGGTCAGCGAAGAATGAGAGCAGCTGGTGCAGCGAGATGCTCGAGGCGGTCCATGCCACAGCGAGGACTCGGAGGTCCCTGGCAAGCACCAGGAGCGAGACAGCGGTAATCGTGAGCAGGAACCAGCGCCGATAGTGCGCCTCCGATGCCTGTCCGTCGAGGTAGCGGATCGAGTAGCGGTTGATCACCAGCGCGATAAACGTGACCAGCGCGAGCATGATGCCACCGAGCGCGTCCGGGCGCGGGGAGGCCAGGAGCGCGAAAATCGGCACCAGCAGCAGCAAGAGCGTACCGAGCGAGGGCATTCGGAGGAGTTCCGTAGAGGTGGCACGTGCCGACCAGGGATACAGGAAACGTGGCGACGAAGCATAGTTCTGTAAAATACATATAATATACGTAATCGTTCTGTTTTCTAACTTCCCGTGGAGCCCCCCGTGTCCGGTATCGCAGCACGGCTCAACTACCATCATCTGCACTACTTCTGGGCCGTCGCGCGCGAAGGAAACCTGACCCGGGCCGCCCAGCATCTCCGCGTGTCGCAGTCAGCCCTGTCGACGCAGATCAGGCAGTTGGAGCAGCAGCTGGGGCAGTCGCTCTTTCTGCGGCAGGGCCGCAGTCTGCAGCTCACCGAAGCGGGCCGTATCGCACTCGACTACGCCGATACCATCGTGGCATCGGGGAACGAGCTGGTGGGGACGCTGCGCGAGGGACGGCGCGATGAACGGCTGGTGTTGCGTGTGGGGTCGGTCGCGACGTTGTCCCGCAACTTCCAGCGGGCATTTCTGGCACCGATCCTCGGTGACGCCGATGTGGTGCTCGTATTGCACTCCGGGTCGCTGGCTGAGCTGCTTCCCCAGCTACGCGCGCACACCCTGGATGTGGTCCTCGCGAACCGTCGGGTGCCGGAGGACGCTGAGCATGCCTGGCGCAGCCGACGTCTGGCTCGGCAGCGCGTGAGTCTGGTGGGGCCCGCGCGTGAGACACCGTTTCGCTTTCCCGACGATCTGGCCACGGTGCGTATGCTGCTGCCCACGCCTGATCATGAGATTCGCGGCGCGTTCGATGTCTTCTGTGATGAGCAGGGGCTGCGGGTGAACGTCGTCGCCGAAGCGGACGACATGGCCATGCTGCGTGTGCTGGCGCGCGAGCTGGATGCGGTGACGCTGGTGCCGGCGGTGGTGGTGCGCGATGAGCTGCAGGACGGGCTGCTCCACGAGTACTGCACCGTGCCGGATCTCTACGAGGAGTTTCATGCCATCACCGTGCGCCGGCAGTATCAGTCGCCGGTGTTGCGCCGGTTGCTCGAGCGGTCGGCGAATGAGATGCTGGCGTCGGGGGAGTAAGCGGCGACCGGTGTGCAAAACGCCGCGAAATTCGTGCAGCAAAACGGGCGCCGGTCGTGAAGACCGGCGCCCGTGCTGTGCGACAACACCCGCGAAGTCAGTCGACGATCAGAACTGATTCAGGCAGCCCTTCTGACCGCTCGAGTTCGCGTAGCCGGTGCCGGCGGTATAGGCGCTGTTCGACCAGTTGCCCTGTACCTTGAACATCGAGCCGTTGTTGAAAGTCTGCAGCGAGGTCGCGTTGAAGATCCACGCGCACTTGTCGCTGTTCTCGTAGCCGCTGGCGTCGTACCAGGCGCCTGGCGATGCGGGATCGGTCACGGCCTCGGAGAGTTCATGCGCCGAGACGTTGGCGATCGCCGCGAGACCCTGCGAGTGGAGGCCCGACGCGTCTGCCGGATCGCAGCCCGCGTCACCATCGAGCTTCCAGAAGAACGCGAACTGCAACGCCTTCCCGCCGCAGCTGCCGGCAGAATGCCATGCGCAATAGCCGGCGCTGCCACGCGGGACGTCCGTGTACACGGCGATGTAGTCATTGCCAGCGGGATCGACGGCAATCCCATTCGCCGCGACAACTTTGCACACTTCATTCAGGATCGTGGTCGTGTTCGCGCCACCCTGCGCCGTCGTGGCGTCGATGATGTGTCCGGCGTACGACGAAGACGAACCAACAGTCCCGTTGGTCCCGGTGTACTCGATGTTCGTGCGCGCGATCGCCGTACCGCCCCATCCCGAGTAGAACGTGTCCATGCCGGTGATCTTGTCGCCCGTATACGACGCCCATGACGTGCCCCAGAACACCGTGCGCGTGATCGACGTCGGCATGATCTTGCCACCGTGATACGTCATGTTCGGTGAGCGGCGCACGCGCGCCGCGCCCGCCTGTCCCGCGCCGGCCTGCCAGCCACGGATGTGATGCACTCTCGCGTTGTACGGCGTGTTCAGTTCCGGACTCGGACCCACCGCCATCGACACCTGCGAGTCACTGTTCTTGCTGATGTCGGTTGGTGTGTTGTCCGGTGCTGCGCAGGCCGCGAGCAGACCAAGGGACACCACAGCGGTAATGCGCTGCTTCATACGACACGCTCCATTCCTGGGGAGAGGACGCTACTGGCGGGCGGGAACTGCAGCGGGTGACGAACTGCCACTCGCAAGGCCGGCAAGATGCCGGTCGATGATGCGCTCGAATTCCGCGGCCGGCCGCGACCCCTCGAGCGACACTCCATTGATCAGAAATCCTGGTGTCCCGACAAAGCCGAACTGCTGGAACTCCGCCAGATCGGCGGCCACCGTCGCCTTCACGGCATCCGACTGCGCATCGGTCTTCGCGCGCGCCGCGTCGGCACCCACAGCCTTCACTGCCTCGTCCAGATACGCCGCGCCCTGCGCACTGAGTCGGGCCTGATTGTTGAACAGTTCGTCGTACAGCTTGAATGCCTTCGCCGGATCCTGACGCGCCACCGCTTCGTAGGTGAGTGCCGAGAGCATGGCCTGCGGATGCATCTCGAGTGGGGTCTGCTTCACGACGAGTCGTACGCGGTCGCCATACTTGCGCATCACGGCCACGAGGACGTCGCGCTCACGGCGGCAGTAGGGACACTGAAAGTCGGAATACTCGACGATCGTGATCGGCGCTGCCTCATTGCCGAATGCAATGCGATGATCCAGCGACGGCACCTTGGGCGTCAGGAATTCCGCTTCCATCTTCGCACTCGCGTCGCGCACCGCGTTCTTCTGCAACTCGGCCTGCGCCACCTGCGCGGCCTTGTTCAACGCGGCGATCATCTCCGCCGGGTGCTGCTCGATGACGCGATAGAGAATGTCCGGATGCTGCTGCAACTGACGTTCGATGTCGGCTGCCGATGGCTCTTTCGCGCACGCAAGCATACCGAGCGAGGCCAGCAGCCGCGTGAACACCGTCAGTGCACCACAGTGTGAGCGATTCACCGTCGCAACGTTCACTCGGTACAACGCAGATGCAATCCCACGACATGTCAGCTGCTTCTGGTTTCGCGTTCTCGTAACGGTGTGCCACAAATTGCGCTGCCTCCGTCGCTGGCGAGCAACGCGCTCCATGCTGGCGGATCACCCTCGCTGTCGCGTCCACGCGTCGTCACTCGACCGATTCGTCCTGCGCGCCTCGTTTCACGTTGTCAGCGCATTGGCGGTGCATTGGCGGCGCACGCTGCAGTGTTCCAATTGGCAGTCTGAACTGATATGTCCGACTTCATACGAAATGTGATTCGACTGATTCGCGCAGTCGCCACCGTCACGCCGCATCCGCGCGCGGCGCTATACGTGATCTGTGTGGAAGCACACGAATTCCACGACGATTCACGTCGCGTCGAGAACATGACCGCGCAAATCGGTTCAGCGCGTCCGTTCGACTCGCGCGCGGATGGGCCGCCGTCCGATATCGATCCGCCACAGCCCGCCAAACGCAACGCGGGCCGCGGCTCGACGCTCGACGATCCGCCTCCCTGCGAGTGGCGTAAGCGACCGCGCGAGTTCTGCGGACTGGTCCGGCGATACGAACCATCTCGACCACACGCTGACGCCGCCCCGGGCGACGGTCGCCACACCACGCTGACCCGCAGCCGGTGTCGCGCCCGCGATCCTG
>JBBRLZ010000031.1:0-51073 GCA_038231095.1 Gemmatimonadales bacterium | reverse complement strand
GTGATCGTGCGGTACCCGAAGTCTTCATTGCAGAAGATGCGGCTGATCGGCTTCCCGTCGCGCGTGGCCTCCTCGAATGCGCCGAACAGCGTGGTGATTTCGTCGATGTGCGCCGCGGACATTTCCTTGCGCTTGCTGCCGAGGCTCTTCCGCATCTTCTGCCACATCGCGCTGGCGTCGATCAGCTGCACGCGGCCGCGACGCGACTCCGGCTTACGGTTGCTGAGAATCCAGATGTAGGTGCTGATGCCGGTGTTGTAGAACATGTCGGTGGGCAACGCGATGATCGCCTCCACCAGATCGTTCTCCAGCACGTAGCGCCGGATCTCGCTTTCGCCCGACCCCGCGCCGCCGGTGAACAGCGGCGAGCCGTTCAGCACGATGCCAATGCGACTGCCGCCATCCACGGCAGGGCGCATCTTGGAGATCAGGTGCAGCAGGAAGAGCAGCGACCCATCACTGACACGCGGCAGCCCCGGCCCGAATCGACCGTCGAAGCCCTTCTGCTCCGCCTCGCGCCGCACCTCCTTCTCAATTTTCTTCCATTCCACACCAAACGGCGGGTTGCTGAGCATGTAGTCGAACTTCTCGCGCGGTAGGCCGTCGGCCGAGAGCGTGTTGCCGAAGATGATGTTGCCGATGTCCTGCCCCTTGATCAGCATGTCCGCCTTGCAGATCGCGTACGACTCGGCGTTCAGCTCCTGGCCGTACATCACCAGCCGCGCACCGGGATTGATGGACGTCAGATGTTCGTCCGCCACGCTCAGCATGCCGCCCGTGCCAGCGGTGGGGTCATAGAGCGACCGCACCACGCCAGGCTTCGTCAGCGCCGCGTCGTCTTCGATGAAGATCAGATTTACCATCAGCCGGATCACTTCACGCGGCGTGAAGTGCTCACCGGCCGTCTCGTTTGACAATTCGGCGAATTTCCGGATCAGCTCCTCGAACACCGCGCCCATCTGAGCGTTGCTGACGACGGTCGGGTGCAGATCGATGGTCGCGAATTTCTCCGTCACCAGATACAACAGCCCCGCTTTGTCGAGCCGGTCGATCTGCGTGTGGAACTCGAACCGCTCGAAGATGTCCCGGACCGCCGGGGCGAAGGCCTGCAAGTAGGAGCGCAGGTTCTCGCCGATGTGGTCCTGATCGCCCATCAGGGTTTTGAGATCCAGCGGCGACGTGTTGTAGAACTTTTGATTCGCTTCCCTGACCAGATACGGGTCGGGGTTGATGCCGGCCTTGGTCCGCTTCGCCAGCTCGGCGACGACGGCGGCCTTGGTGGGGGCCAGGACGCAGTCCAGTCGGCGGAGGACGGTGAAGGGGAGGATGACCTTGCCGTACTCGGACTGTTTGAAATCGCCGCGGAGCAGGTCGGCGACGGACCAGATGAAGGCGGAGAGGTTCTGATCGGCCATGCGGGGGACGGCGGGGTGGGTCGGGGCGACCACGGCCGGACGGCTCGGGTCGCTGGGGCGGAAGATAGATCGCTGGTTCGGACCGTGGAGGGGAGCGCTTCTATGGAACAAGTGCCTAGCCGGTGTCGCGCGGCGACCGTCGCGGCGCAAGACCCGCGAATTTGAACCACGTGGACGCCATCTGACGATATTGCGATGTGAGCTCGGCGATCACGTCCGCCGCCGGTGCGCATTGGTAATGACAGGCGCCACGACACTCCGTGCTTGAGACGTGCGAAGTACCGTCGGCGAACGCGCCCTCACGGTTGTCGCGTGCATCGCGGCGGCAGTCAGTCCCAGTCTACGATGGGCGCTGGCGAACGAAACGGCGCGAGGATGTCGTGCAGGTCGTCGAGCGCACCGCGCAGTTTTGCCCGCGCCGCAGTGGCCGAGAGATCGTCGCGTTCACTGAGTAACAGCGTCGCCTCTTCCATCGCGGGCGCGAACCGTCCGTCGGCGATGCCTTCAAGGTGACTGACCGCTTTGTTCACCGCGTCGCTCACGCGTGGGATGTCTGGTTGCTGCTGCGCATCCTCGTCGCAGCCCGCAGCGATATCCTGAATTATCGCCTGCACCACGGCGCTGCCCGCCAGCGCGCAATCGTGCAGATACACCAGATCCTTCCCTTGCTTTGGGTTGCGTCGCTCTCCTGTTGGCGGCACCCGTTGGGCGAAGGTTGTCGCTTTGTTGAGGACATACATGCCCAACGCGGGCACCCGCACGTGGATGGCTGGCGTCCCGCTCAGCTCCAGCCAGCGAGGAGCGCGCCAGAGCAGGGCAACGCCGTGCAGCGGCAACGCCGCAATCCCACGCTGCCCAATTACCGCCTGTGCCGCTGGCTTCGCGCGGTGTGGGCCGCGGTGCGGCATCAGGAACTCAATCATGGCGCCGCTCGTGATGTCGCCGACCCACACCGGTGCACCAGCCGGACTGATCGGCGCGTTGGGATGCGGGATTAGACCCGCTGCCGTCATCAACTCCGCCAGCAGCGGGCGATGTGCGGCGGTGATCCCCGATCCCGGCACGGCAACGTCCAGCTCCAGCGTGAGGCTGTTGCGCGTCGGCCACGGCGCGTCTGATCCGTAGCGCGCATACAGTGTTGGGACCCATCCGCCGATCAGCAGGACGTCGCGCGCGTAGGGAGACAGCACGCCAAGCAGTCGCCGAAGCTGGACTTCGTCGTCGCGGATCGCGCTCATCGCCAGTCGTCCGTCAGCAGATGGTGCGCACTCAGGAGATGCTCCGCCTGTTCCCGCCCTCGCACTGGATAAAACCAGCAGTCGAGTGCCAGCTGGAGGTCGCTGACCACGTTGATCCCATGCTGCCGGCGCATGTCGTGCCACACGCTCATGCGATAGTGCGGTGCAAGGAGCACGAGTCGGCCATCCGACGCTTCGGGCCACTTGCACACGCTGGCAATATCTTTGAGCGTCGAGAGCGGCGTGTGTACGTCGCGTTGCACGTCGCTGAGCGCATCTGGCAACGCGCTGCGCATATAGCAGTGGATCTTGTCGACCGGCGCGTGCGGAGCGACACGGGCCGCGCCGGCGGTCAGTGTGAGCGCCCAGTCGACGCCTGTCGGCACGAGGCGCTGCAGCGTGTGCGTGAATCGGTCAACGTCGCCAACGGGTGCCGCCACCGTCAGCGTTGTGTTGTCGGTCCAGCGGTAGGCCGATGTCCACGCCTCGAATAGTGCGCGACGATTCGTCACGAGTCGTTTTCTCGCACCATCCGCTTCGCGACGGCAAATCCCGCGGGCGACGAGTTCGTTCAGGACGGCGGAGACGCGGCTGACAGCCAACCCGGTCGTGCGCGCGAGCTCTCGCGTATGCCACCCGGACGTTGGTGTCGCGTGCGCGATGAGTGTCCGACACACCAGTGAACTGCGGTCGGCGAACGGATCCGTGGTGCTGCTGACGAAGGCCGCTGACGGCACGTGCGCTGCTTTCGCCTTGAGATCCGACCGGTCGATAAAGAGCCCCGGCAGGCGCAGCGTCACGATGCCCGCGAGGTCGATGCAGCCGACCACGTTGTGCGCCATTCCCTCGCGGATGTCCCGCCGAGCGGCACTCAGTCGTTGGCCGACGATGACGACTGGCAAGTTGTCCTGTCGGTCGTGCGTGTGCCCAGTGAATCTGGCGCGCAGTTGCAGCAAGCTGACCTGGGCATGGTGCGACGCGAGTTCGGTGGGGCAGAGGGCAACGACGGTGGGATCGCCGGTGGTCTCGACCGTCGCGTACGCCGCAACCGCGCTGCGGAGGAGCACGAGCGCACGCGCCGCTATGGTGGGCCGGATTGGCTGTTCGTCAGATGGCTGCATGTTCTGTTATAAAAGAACATACGCCTCAAAACAGAACAGTCAACGCCTGGTTTGTCAGGGCGCCTGCGACCAAATCTGTGGCGGCCAAGGGAGTCAAGATGCCAACGGTGACGTCACGCGGTCGGCTCGAAAAGCGATGCCGATTCGTGGCGACGTTCCTGGCGACGTTTTGTCCCCGAACCTGTCCCCCGAGAACCACAGACCCCCTGAATCCGCGTAACGTCTCCACGTTTTGCACAGCTAACCCCCTGTACTACAACGACTTGCACTACCGACCCGGAGCATGGGGTTCAGGGGGTCGCGGGTTCGAATCCCGCCGTCCCGACTATGTAAATCAACGACTTACGGCGCCTTCGCGGGCGCCGTTTGTCGTTCGGGGTACCACGGGGGTGGCAGCGCAATGCGTGTTATCGTGGCGACATGAGGCCTTGCACGCACCCAGCGCCGCACGCCCGACAATCAGCATTCGCGCCTGACTGGACTTAGCCACTGATGCAGTGACGTCCCCCCAAAAAACGTGGGCAGGTTGAAAGTAGGGAACTGAGCGGTATCGTTGACGGTCCAGCGCCCCCGGACGGGGGAAGGAGTTGGATCGATGAAAAAGTCGAAGTTCAGCGAAGAGCAGATCGCGTACGCGCTGCGCCAGCGCAGTTCAGCGCTGACGCATGACGACCGCGTTTACGGTGCGCGGCTCGGCACGTAGCGCGGCATGCCATCTTCCCACGGACTGTCTGTCAGTTGTCGCTTTGCCGTGCCGTCTGCATTCATGATGAAGATCGCGCCGTACGGCTGAAACGTGTTGTCGTACAGCGCCGCTTCGTCCTTGAACCCGAACATGCCGCTGTTCCACAGAATTTGTGTGCCATCCGCATTCCAGATTCCATGCGCGTCGTTGGCCGCGCTGGTCGTCAGCTGACGCAGATCGCTGCCATCCGGCCGGATGGTATAGATGTCGAAGTTATTGGCGTCGTGTTTCCGCGTGAACGTGATGCGCGAGCCGTCGGGAGACCAAAAGGGCAGGTTGTCGTATTCCGTCGTGAGTACGCGGATACGCTGCTCGTCGAGATCGAGAATGCGGAGACCCCACGTACTGCCGCCCCACACGCGGTAGACGATGTGCTTACCATCGGGGGACCAGCTCGGGAAGCCGGCGTTCACCGTGTCGCCCGTCAGCGCGCGCGCGCCGCTGCCGTCGCGCTTCACGAGCATGAGTGTCGCCGATTGGGTTTTGCGATTCTGCAGGTATCCGCCGACGCCAAACGCAATCCAGTCACCGTCCGGCGACCAAGCCGGCGCGAACGCGGCACCACTGCTGGCCGTGAAGATGCGCACCTTGTTCGCACCATCCGCGTCCATGATCGAGATGGCGCCGTCCGAGACCGCCTTCTCCGTCACGACGAGTTTCCCGTCGCGCGCGATGGTCGGGAACACGTCGCTGTATCGATACTCGGCGGTGGCGTCCCAACTGTAGAGTGGCGTGTTCTGCGCCAGCGGCGCGAAGTCGACCTTCTCATAGACGACCGTGCGCCCATCCGGCGACCACGCGGGGGAGCGTACGGCACGCGGCACGGTCGTCGCGCCGGTCGTGCTGGCGAGGCCGCCGTTGGGCCCGCCCTTCACCAGATACCGGATCTCCGTCGCGCTGACGTACTGTGGTTGCACCTTGAGCCCAGAACCGGTCGTGTGCACCACGCGCGCACCCGTCGCGATCTCCACGGAGACGATCTGCGAGGTCGCACCCGGGCCGCGACCGGCTTTGATTCGTGCGTCCCACGTTTGCTCGACTGGGAGTTCGTAGAAGACGATCCGCGTCCCATCGGGCGACCAGTTCGGCGTGCCGGCGCAGATGCCCTCCGGTGAGAGCTTGCGCATGCCGCTGCCGTCACTGCGGACGACGTAAATGCCAAGCTCCTGGACATGCTCCCACCCAGAGCCGTTGCCGTGACCCTTCCACTCGGTGTTGCGGTCTGACGAGAAGGCGAGCCACCGTCCGTCGGGTGACCAGGATGGCCGAAGGAATGCATCCGGCTTCGTCGTATCTCCTTGGATCGCGGCCTGCCCCGTCACGTTGCGCAGGCGGTGCGTGCGCAGGTCGAGGATCCACACGTTCGCGCGATGCGTCACGCGCGTTGAGACGAATGCGAGTTGCGTACCGTCCGGCGACAGGACGCCTTGATCGTCGAGCGCGGGGTCATCCGTCAGCCGCTCGAGGCCGGTGCCGTTCGGTCGCACACGATAGATGTTCGCCTGACCACGTCCGTCGCGTTCGGACGTGAAGACAATCCAGCGCCCATCGGGCGAGTACGTCGCGTGATAGTCGAAGCCCGCCGATGGCACGAGCGCACGTTCGTGTGTGCCATCGGCATCCGCCACGTACAGCGTCGACGCCGTCGGGCCAATCCGGTTCATCAGCATGACGCCATGCGTCGCGCTCGCCGGCACCGCGCGTGTGGGCGCCTGCGCCACTGCACACGCGTTCGACAGGAGGGCGCCCAGCAGAAGCGCCCAAGCCCCTATATGACGTTCGGCAACATGCAGCATCGCGACGACTCCTCAGGCAGACGTGGGACGGGCGGCGGCGCTGCCGCTGGCGGCACGATGCGCACCCTACGAGACGTACAGGCATCCGGTGCATGCCGTTGGCTGACGTCGGACGCGGACCTCGCGGTGCGTCATAGGTCATTCGGTTCGACCTCAACGCGCGATGGCGACGAACTCACCGCACTGTGAATGCTGCGCAATTACACAGCGAACATCAGAACCGCGCAATCTGAGAAGTGTTGTGGGCGCAATCGGGCTCGACCACTGCGTCGGTCTCGTGCGTCCGTAGTGTGCTCCGACGCACACGTCGCGTGACACGTGAAAGGGATCGCGTGAGGAGGTCCATGACTCTGCGGATCAACTCGCTCGTGACGAGACGGAGCAACGTGGCCGAGGGAGTTGCCGCGACAGGCCGCGGCGTATTCTGCGGCGAGTTGGTCACGGTGCCGATCATCAGCGTATTCGGCACGCTGGCGAGCATGCGCAGGTTTTTTGTACGCGCGCGCGAAGCCATGACGTACCGAGCGTGCCGGAGGGCTCAGGCTCGAATTGCCACCTGGTAACATCGGTCAACACGCGCGCTCAAGTCGGCGCGTGGATGTTGTGCACCGACACACCGCAGTGATGTGCTTCCGCACATGCCCATGGCAAGCACAGCCAAGGGCGCGTGTCGTCATCCGGTAAACTGAGTGTATCGACGCCGTCACGCACCAGATTCGCTGTTGCCGTGATACGTATCGAGTTCTCGTTCCGGAAGTGAGCGGATGAACGAACCAGATGCAGCACCGCACGCACTCGACGTCAAGCCGTCCGCCGATGAGTCTGATGCGCCGCCAGAGGCCGATCACCACGGGCATGGTGGAGACTCCGATGCGGTAGCACCTGCCGGCGCGGAAGCCGGTGCCGTGCAGCACTCGCACGCGGGTCACGGCATGCCCGGCGGCGATTCCAAGGACAAAGCACCGGGTTCACACGCCGCGCACGACGGACACAGCGGCCACGACATGCACGCTGGGCACGATAAGCACGCCGGCCACTCCGTCGCGATGTTCCGCGACAAGTTCTGGATCTCGCTCGCGCTGACCATCCCGCCGCTGATCTGGGGCCACATGCTCCCGAACGCGTTGGGATACACGCCGCCATCGTTCCCGGGGTCGCAGTGGATTCCGGCACTCTTCGGCACCGCGCTGTTCGTCTACGGCGGCGCGCCATTTCTGCGCGGTGCGGTCGGCGAAATCACGGATCGACAGCCCGCCATGATGACGCTGATCGCGCTCGCGATCAGCGTGGCGTTCGTGTTCAGCGCGGCCGTGGCACTCGGATTTCCGGCGATGCCATTGTGGGAAGAACTGGCAACGCTGATCACGATCATGCTGCTCGGGCACTGGCTCGAAATGCGCTCGATTGCGCAGGCCGAGGGCGCGCTCGGCGAGCTGGCCAAGTTGCTGCCGACGACGGCCGTCCGCGTGCTCGGTGAAGGCAGCGGTGAGAAGACTGAGGACGTGCCCATCGGCGACTTGCACGATGGCGACACAGTGCTGGTGCGTCCCGGCGCCAATGTGCCGGCCGACGGCGTCGTGCTGTCCGGCACGAGCAAGGTCGACGAGTCACTCATCACCGGCGAATCCGCGCCTGTCGACAAAACCGCGCAAGCGAAAGTGATCGCCGGCACGGTGAACGGATCCGGGTCACTCCGCGTCAGGGTGACGGGCACCGGTGATCGCACCGCGCTGGCGGGCATCATGCGCCTGGTGGCCGAGGCACAGAAGTCGAAGTCCGGCGCGCAGGTGCTGGCGGATCGCGCCGCGTTCTGGCTGACCTGGGTTGCACTCGGATCCGGCGCCATCACGTTTGCCGCATGGATGCTGTCCGGCGCCACACTCGCGACCGCCGTCGAACGACTGGTCACGGTGCTCGTGATCGCGTGCCCACATGCGCTCGGCCTCGCCGTGCCGCTCGTGCTCGCGATTTCAACGACACTTGGCGCGAAGAATGGGTTACTCGTGCGTGATCGGCGTGGTCTGGAAGAGGCGCGCAATCTGACGGCAGTCGTGTTCGACAAAACCGGAACCCTGACGCTGGGTCAGCATCGCGTGGTCGGCATGCGGACGACTTCCGGACTCAGTGAGGACGACGCGCTGCGTCTCGCCGCGAGCATCGAGCGTGACGCCGAGCATCCCGTCGCGCGAGCCATCGTGCAGAGCGCGGCGGATCGGAAGCTCGACGTACCGGCCGCCGCAGACTTCACGGCGATTCCTGGCCGCGGCGTCAAGGCAAGCGTGTCCGGCCGCGCGCTCTCGGCGGGCGGCCCCAATCTGCTGTCGGAATTGAAGGCGGTTCCGTCACCTGAACTCGCGGCATTTGCCGCTGACGCTGCGGCACACGGGCAAGGCGTGATCTCACTCGTGGAGGGCACGACCGTGCTGGCCACGTTTGCGGTGGCCGACGCGATTCGGCCCGAGGCTGCCGAGGCCGTGAAGCAGTTGCAGGCCGCGGGGGTCGAGGTGGTCATGATGACGGGCGATGCGAAGGCCGTCGCCGACGCCGTGGCGCACGACGTGGGCATCACGACGGTGCTGTCGCAGGTGCTGCCGGAAGGGAAGGCGGCCGAGATTCAGAAGTTGCAGGCGCAAGGCAAGCGCGTTGCGATGGTCGGCGACGGCGTGAACGATGCGCCGGCGCTCGTGACGGCCAACGTCGGCATCGCCATCGGTGCCGGGACGGACGTGGCGGTGGAAGCAGGAGATATCGTCCTGGTCCGCAGCGATCCGCGTGACGTGCCGCGCATCATCAAGCTCTCGCGAGCGACCTACACCAAGATGCGACAGAATCTGTGGTGGGCCGCGGGCTACAACGTGATCGCCATTCCACTCGCCGCAGGTGTGCTGGCACCGTGGGGAATTCTGCTCACACCGGCGGTCGGCGCGATCCTGATGTCGGTGAGCACCATCGTCGTCGCGCTCAATGCGCAACTCCTTCGGCGGGCGCGGTTGTCATGACGACAGACATCAGCTGATCGCGCAGCCACTGCGGGTGTCGCAACGGAAGCTGATGATCAGCACCTTGATACACTCGAATTTCACAATTCGCATGGATTGCGCGCAGCGCCTCCATCCGATCCAATGGCGCGCTCTCGTCGCGATCACCATGCAGACAGAGCACCGGAAGCGTCGTCGGGAGCAGCGCGATATCGGCGGCGAGATCATGTCCGTAGATCACTTCCCACATCGTTGACGTCGACGACCGCCACGTCATCTGGTTCATGTCCTCGGCGACTTCGCGCGGAAGGTCACCCGCAAACAGCGGCGCCGCCCACCCGAGCAACCGCCGCCCCAGCAGACACGCCAACGCGAACGGAATCATGTGTGTCCAAAGCCATCCGCTGCTGTGCCGACTGCGGATGAAGCGCTTCGCCTGTTCCTCACCGCCGAAGTACGGCAGGCTGACGAGGACGAGCCGTTCGATGTCATGCGGATAACGTGCGGCGTACGTGACCGCGAGCCGCGCGCCGAGCGAGTGCGCGACAAGTGTCATGGGCCCACGGGCCCCGACTGGCGCGAGCACGCGACGCAATTCGGCAATGTGCCGATCCACCGTATACGCGGTCCATGGTTTGGGTGATCGGCCGAAGCCGAGCAGGTCCACCAGCAACAGTCGCGTGCGATTGGCGAGCGCGCCGACGACGAGTTCCCAGTACCGCGTCGTCGCACCGATCCCTGGGAGGAACACGAGTTGCGGCCCGGTTGCGCCAAGCGCGCGCGTGAACAGCGGCTGATCAGTCTCGGCACGGTCCGCATCCACGACCGCCAGCGCCGCGATACTGGCGAAGAGGGCGCCGACGCCGAGTGCCACGCGCGTCAGGAGCGTGCGTCGCGTCAACGGGAAAGCTGTATCCGATGTGGGCACACTGCGCTACGGTATGGAGGGTGGCAGCATCGTGGAATGCATTGCCATCAATCGTAGCACCCGCGCACGGTGCGCCGGCATCATAACCGTCACGTCAGCGACGTCGACGTCCCAGAGTTGCACGGGATTGTGGAGTACCCAGTCAACCACGGCATCCCACAAGCCTGCGGTCGCGATCTGCGCGGCGCGCAGGTCCACCTGCCTCTGCGACACAGGTTGGCTGTGCGCTGGCGATGCGCCGCGAGCGGTTTGATGAGCGCGCTCCCGCGCATCGACACAACGTGCCGGTGATGCGTGAAAGTCGAAACGTGCGACGTTGGTCCGCCTGTGTCTGCGAGTGCGCTCAGCAGTGGTCACGGATCAGGCGTCGGGCGAGCGCGGTGTGCGCGCTCCTTCCACAACGAATAAATCGCCGGGATCACGAGCAGCGTCAGCATGGTGCTCGTCACCATCCCGCCCACCATCGGTGCGGCGATGCGTTTCATCACGTCCGCACCAGTCCCCTGGCTCCACAGGATCGGCAGCAGACCGGCCATGATCGCCGTCACGGTCATCAACTTCGGTCGCACGCGCTCGACCGCACCGTGCACCACGGCCGCGTCGATACTGACCCGGTCCATGCGCGAGTCGAGGCCACTCGCCGCGCGATACGACTGATCCAGGTACAGCAGCATGATCACACCCGTTTCCGCCGCGACGCCAGCGAGCGCGATGAAACCGATCCCGACCGCCACACTCATGTTGTAGTCGAGGATCCAGATGATCCACACACCGCCGGCCAACGCAAACGGCAGCGAGAGGAGAACGATCCCGACTTCGGCCGCATTCCGGAAGTTGAGATACAGCAGTCCGATGATGATCAGCAGCGTCAGCGGCACCACCAGCAGCATCCGTTGCGACGCCCGCTGCAGCGATTCGAACTGTCCGGACCAGACGATGCGGTACCCCGACGGGAGCGTCAGTGTGGTGGCGACTGCGGATTGTGCGTCGGCCACGAATCCGCCGATGTCGCGCCCCTGCACATCGACATAGACCACCGCATGCGGAAAGCCATCCTCCGATTTGATCAGCGTCGCACCGCGCACGACCTCGATGCGGGCGACGTCGCCGGCGGCGATCGTCGCACCGGCCGGCGTTCGGATCGAGATCGCGCTCAATTCCGCTGGCGTATCGCGCAGGCCACGCAGGTAGCGCACGCGCACGGCAAAGCGCTCGCGCCCACTGAGCACCGTCCCGGCGTCAGTGCCTCCCGCAGCGTCTGCAACGGCGGCCTGCACGTCGTCCGTCGTCATCCCATATCGCGCCGCGCCCTCACGGTCGGCCACGACGTTGACATAGCGGCCGCCGATGATGCGCTCGGCGAAGACGGTGTTGGCGCCCGCCACACCAGAGATGATCTGCTCGAGCCGTTTCCCGATCAGATCCAGCGTGTCGAGATTCGGTCCGAAGATCTTCAGGCCGACCGGTGTCTTGATGCCCGTCGCCAGCATGTCGAGGCGATTTCTGATCGGCATGCTCCACATGTTCGCCACGCCGGGCGTTCGCACACGCGCATTGGCCTCGGCCACGATGGAGTCGTAGGTCACGCCAGGCCGCCACAGTCGCTCGTCCTTCAGCGTCACCACGGTTTCGATCATCGACATCGGCGCCATGTCTGTCGCGCTCTCGGCGCGCCCGATCTTGCCAAGGACAGTCGCGACTTCCGGAATCGCTGCCAGTGCCGCATCACGCTGTCGCAGGATCGCCTTCGCCTGTTCGGATCCGATCCCCGGTGCAAGTGAGGGCATGTCCATCATCGAGCCTTCGTGCAATGGCGGCATGAACTCGCTGCCGATGCGGCGCCAAGGCGCGCTGGTGCCGAGCAGCAGCAGCGCCGCGACGCCAATGGTCGTCCATCGATACCGCAGCACGAGGCGGATCATTGGACGGTACAGCAGTATCGCAACGCGGTTGACGGGATTCGCCGCCTCAGTGCGCACGCGGCCACGAATCAGCAGCGACATCAGCACGGGCACGAGCGTCACCGAGAGGAAGGCGGCCGCCGCCATCGACAACGTCTTGGTAATCGCCAGTGGTCGGAAGAGCCGGCCTTCCTGATCGCCAAGGGCAAACACCGGCACAAACGACGCGGTGATGATCAGGAGCGACGTGAAGAGGGCAGGACCGACTTCCTGCGCCGACTCGATGACCAGTGTCGTCCGACGCTTTGCACCGCCGCTCGCCGCATCGTGTTCGATGTGCTTGTGCAGGTTCTCGACCATCACGATCGCGGCGTCGATCATGGCTCCGATGGCGATGGCGATGCCGCCGAGTGACATGATGTTCGCGCTCAGCCCGGCGAGCCGCATCACGAGCAGGGCGCTCAGAATCGCCACCGGCAGCGTCAGAATTGCGACGAGCGCGCTCGAGGCGTGAAGCAGGAAGAGCAGTGCGATGAGCGCCACGATCACGCTTTCCTCGATCAGCTTGTCCCGGAGTGTCCGAACGGCGCGGTCAATCAGACTGGATCGGTCATAGCCCGTGACGAACACCACGCCTGCCGGAAGCGATGGCTGCAGCGACGACATGCTCGCCTTGACGCGCGTGATCACGTCCCGGGGATTTGCACCCGACCGCATCACGATCCACCCGGTCACGACCTCGCCGCGGCCTGCCACGTCGGTGATCCCGCGACGCAGCGCTGGCCCCAATGCCACGGTGCCGACGTCGGCCACGGTGATCGGTGTGCCGTCACTGCCGGTGGCGACGGTGACGCCGCGGATGTCGTCGAGCGAGGCAAACCGTCCACGGCCACGCACGACGTACTCCGTCCCCCCCATTTCCAGTGCGCGACCGCCGATGTCCTGATTCGACGCACGGACCGCCGTCGCGACCATCGGCAGCGTCACGTTCAGCGCCTGCAATCGTATCGGGTCCACCTGCACCTGATACTCGCGCTCGAATCCGCCGAGCGATGCCACTTCGGCGACACCGCCGACGGCGGTCAATGCGGGTCGCACACGGAAGTCCTGCAATGCGCGCAGGTCCGACAGGTTCAGCCGGCCGCTGGTGTCGGCGAGGATGTATTGCATCACCCAGCCGACACCCGTCGCATCCGGGCCGAGTGTCGGCATCGCCGTGCCCGGCAACCGACTCCGGATGCCATTCAGATATTCGAGCACCCGCGAGCGCGCCCAATACAGATCCGTGCCATCCTCGAAGACCACGTAGACGGCCGAGAGTCCGAACTGACTCATGCCGCGTACGACCTTCGTATGCGGCACTTTCAACAGTTCGGTTTCGAGCGGATACGTGATCTGGTCTTCGACGAGTTGCGGCGCCTGCCCGGGCCATTCAGTCATGACGATCACTTGCACGTCCGAGAGATCCGGGATCGCGTCCACGCTCGTCGTCATCGCGGCCCAGCCACCCAGGGCGAGCAGTGCCAGTGTGATGCCGATCACCGTTCGTGCATGTGCCACCGACCATGCGATCACGCGCGTCATGGACGACGCTCGGTGGCGGGGACGGGCGTGGGTGGCATCGCCATGCCGGGCATCGATGAGGTATCGCCGCCAGTCGCGGTGCCCGCAGCCGCTGCGCGGCTCGCGCGCGGCACGGTCGCACTCATTCCGACCATGCCCTGCATGATCTCGCCGAGATTCGATTCGGATTCCAGCAGATACTGTGCCGATGTCACCACGCGCTGACCGCTGGTCAAACCGGACAGCACTTCGGCGTACCCACCCGCGAGCCGCCCCAGCTCAACGTGTCGTGGCATCAGCCGCGGTGATCCGTCGGTGCCCGCGACATCCACGAACACCACGGCGCCCTCGCCCGTCGTGATGACGGCCGACTCCGGAACGGCGAGCGCCTGGCGCGCTGGAGATGCGAGGCGCACCGTCGCAAACATGCCCGGCTTGAGCCGCGCGTCGGCATTTCGCAGACTGACGCGTGCGGTCACCGCGCGCGAGGTCGGGTTGACCGTCGGATAGATGTACGACACGACACCGGTGACGCTGCTGTTGCTCGCTCCGGTCAGCGTGATTTCGGCTGAACTGCCCACGTGCACATGCGGTGCATCACTCGCCCGCAGTTGCACCTCGATCCATACCGTGGACAGGTCCGTGATTGTGAAAAGTGGCATACCGGCCGTCACAGCCTGGCCCGGTACGACACTGCGCGTCGTCAGAATCCCGTTGACGGGCGCGGTCAGCGTCGTGGTGCGCTGCACACGCCCGGTTCGGAGCAGCGTTCCGATCTGCGCGTCGCTCATACCAAGCGCGGCCAATCTTCGCGTCGATGATGCGGTGAGTGCCGTGCTGCTTTCGGGGACGCCGGGAATCGCCGCGCGAGTGCCGGTCGCGTCCAGCTGCCGCGCGACGAGCATCTCCTCCTGTGCTGCGACGAGCTCTGGCGAGAAGATCGCCGCGAGCTTCTGTCCCATGGCAATGCGCTGACCCTCGACGTTCGCGAACAACGTGTCGACATAGCCGCTGTATCGCGCCGTGATCATCGACTGTCGTGACTGATCCACCTCGACGGTCCCCACCGCGCGCGTCTCGTCGGTGAGCATCCGCTGTGCAACGGTCGCGAACGTGATTCCGAATTGCGTGAGTTGGGATGCGCTCAGCACGACCGCGCCGTCAGGCGACACGTTCATCCCGGGCATCCCGGCCATGCCGTCCGTCGCCACCGGAGCGCGCGTTCCGGCGCCATCAGTGGGCGAGCGGCGTGCGCGCCAGAGCAGCACGCCGCTGATCGCAATCGCGAGCAGTAGCACGCCACCAGTGATGATTCGACGTGAGCGCGTCATCGCAGCACCTCCGCGCCGACCGTCTGCCTGAGGCGTGACACCGCGATTGCGACGTCGATGCGTGATCGGAGCAGCGCGGTCTCGTATGTCAGGACCGCCGTCTGCGCGCTGAGGACCGTCGCGAGCTCCGTGCGGCCCGCCTGATAGCTCGTCAATGCCGACGTCACGGCGGCTCGCGCCTGCGGCAGTATCGACTGCGCGTACAGTGCGGTCTGTGCACGCCCTCGCTCAGCATCGCTGGTGAGTGTTGCGATGTCGGCACGCAACTGCGCTTGCTGCGCATCGTGCTCGGCCACCAGGGCGTCGAGGTCCGCCTGTGCTGCGATCCGTTCCGGTGTGAGATTGCGCGCGCGCTGCAGATGCAGCGGAATAGCCACGATGGCGGTCACCATGTCGCGCCGACCGAGGCGATTGCCATACTGCAGTGACACGTCGATGTCCGGTGCGCCGGCCCCCTGCGCGAGCTGCACACGTGCCGCCTGAGCACGAATCAGGGCCTCGTGTGACGCCAACATCGGGCTGCGCGCGTCGGCAAGCTGCTGGAGGCTGTCGAGCGGCAAGAGCGGTGAGTCGGCCACGCGCGAGCCGAGCGTCGTGTCGGCGTATCGCACGACCGAGAGCGCCGAATCCGCGCGCGTGTCGATTTCCGTGCCTGCAAGCGCCGGACTGCCGCTGTCGTCGCGATCCAGCGTTGCATTCAGCCGCGCCCTGAGTGTGCGCTGTTGCTCGCGCACGAGCAGCGCGGTCTCTGCGATGCGCTGTGCGGCGATCCGTGCAGAGAGAAGCTCATGTTGCGGCACCTGACCGGCGGAGTATCGCGATTCCGTCGCTTGCACGATCGCACTCAGCGCGTCACGCTGCCGTTCCACCAGCGCGCGTGACGCGTTGACGAAAAGCAGCTCGAAGTACAGTCCCTCGATCATTGTATGCACCGACAGACGTGCGCTCGCATACTCGGCCGCGGCACTTTCGGCGTCGGCCGTTGCCACCCGACGGCGCTGCGATAGTCGTCCCGCCGCGGGAAAGGACTGCGAGATCCCGAGCATGCTCATGGTCATCTCGTCGTCGCGGAGGTTGGGTCGCGTGATCGGCAGATTGAGAATGCCAGCCTGGAGCGTCGGATCCGGCCGCGTGGCACTTGGTTCGATCCGGGCGCGCGCCGCGGTCAAGCGGGCACGTGCCGCGCGTAGCACCGGACTGGCACTGTCGGCGTCGCGGAGGAGTGCGGCGAGGGTGACGGGCTGCTGGGCCTGTGCCGGCATCGGGCGCCACGGCGCGAGTGCAATGATCAGCGCGACGTGGCGCAGCGGCGACGCGGGCGGTCCATGCGATGTACGCACGCGACAGCCTGACGACGCCACCGGCGCGGGATGCGCGGCAGACGGTCTGGATGACATGACGGCAACGGCTACAGTGACACGCGCTGACTGTGCAGCGCCCTGACGTGGGCGCGGTTCTCAGCGGTGCATCAAGTGCTGCGTGACTCGCCGCACTCGGTCATTCGGCATCGCGCGACCAGTCGCGCACACACGTCAGACCCGTGGGGGCGGTGTTTCCGGTGCAACGACAACTTCCGCGGGCGCAGCGTCGCGGACAGAAACAATCACGCGTCGAGGCGCACGCATCAGCGTGACGGGCGCGTCGACGACTGCGGCGGCGGACGCGAACACACACGAGGCCATGGTGGTGCATGCCTGCACGGGTGCTGGCGCGTGCGGACGCGGCGATTCAGGCGCGTCCGTGGCCGGAGTTCGGTCCATCGCCATGCCGCGCATGGTGGAACCCGTCTCTGTGCTCTCGCCCATCGAAAGCGCGCAGCCAGGACCGCCGGCCAACGACGTCAGCTGGAGTGCAAGGAATCCGACGATCAGAGACACGCGTCCAAGCGCTTTCATGGTTGCAAGATAGTGCATGTACCCGACGTGCGTTCCCATCGCGATTGCCGACGAGCCCGCGCGGACGGGGAATGGGCGTGATGCCGCGCGTCGTCGCCTCCGATGCCATGTCACTCGATGGACTGTTCACGGCAGATGCGGGAGCGACGTCGTCGTACAGCACCCCGGCGAGCCGGTCGAATTGCCGCCGTCAGCCTGGATCGGTGGGCACGGCGCCGATCCATATGAGCAGAAGACGCAACAGTCACCCGCCTTCGGTCGCAGGAGCGTGTGGCACCCGACGCATTCGTGGAAAAACACGCACGCATCGGTCGGCATGGCGAGCGCCTCCGCCACGCCGCACACGGGGCATGTCAGCGTCGAATACGTTGTCACGGACGGTGTGCTCATGGGACGCGAGCGGAGCAGTAGGTTGTCAGGCGCAGGTGCACTGATGTGATGCCAGAAATCGCCGTAACGCGTGTCAATCGACGGTCAGACACTCGAGTGTCAGAATACTCCTCGTTACCGCAATTGCACGATCATCCGAGGGAATGCCCACCGCTCACGCCGGAGCAGCCACCGTGGATACTGCCTCGCATTGGCAACAGGTGTATCACTCGAAGTCTCCCGATGAGGTCAGCTGGTTTCAACCGACGGCCGCGGTCGCGCTGTCCATCATTACACACAGACTGCCGCAGCGCGATGTCGCGATCATCGACGTTGGCAGCGGTGCGTCGACCCTCATCGACGACCTGCTCGACGCGGGTTACCAACGGGTGACGGCGCTCGATCTCGCTGCCGCTGCGCTGGCGCAGTCGCAACAGCGCCTTGGTGATCGCGCGGCGAGGGTCGAGTGGCTCGTTGGCGATGTGCTCATCGCCGACCTTCCACCGGCATCATTCGATCTGTGGCATGACCGCGCGGTCTTCCACTTTCTCTTGTCACCAGACGAGCGGCATCGGTATGTGGTGCAGGTGGCGCGCGCACTTCGACCGGGCGGGTTGGCCGTGATCGCAACCTTCGCAGAGGACGGCCCGGTGCGCTGCAGCGGACTGGACACGATGCGGTATTCGGCCAGCGAACTGCATACGGAGTTCGGCGCGGATTTTCGGCTGCTCGAGAGTCGACGGGAGGCGCACGTCACGCCGTGGGGGGCGGTGCAGGCGTTCACCCTGTGTGTATGTGTGTATGAGCCGGGTCACCGGGTGGAGACGACGGGTCGCAGCGGGGAGTCGATGTGACTCTGGCGATGCGGGTGCTGCGCATGGTGTTCTGACGACGTTTTCGACGACGCTCCGACCCCTCAAGCCTGTTCCCCGCGAGCCATCGACCCCGTGAATCGGTGTCGTGTTGCCACATTTCTGACAGCTACCCCCCCCGTATGGCACAGCTCTGAGCTGCCGATCAGGAGTAAGGGGTTCAAGGGGTCGCGGGTTCGAATCCCGCTGTCCCGATTATATGTACCAACGACTTACGACCTCACTGCATGGGGTCGTTTGTTGTTTTGGGTACCGCTGGCGTGGCATTCGCCTCAACACCGCTTTCGTATCCTTTGACGTCCCCGCCCGAGTAGTTGGGCAGGTCAAAAATAGGGAACGGAGCGGAACGGTGACGGTCCAGCGCCTCAGGATGGGTGTAACCGTTGCTCGACGGGACGCGACGATGGCGACGGCCGGAGTAATGCGCCCCTCAGCCGAGGAGCCGGGGGTCGAACTGGAACGGAGTCACTGACAGCACGCGCACTCGGCGCATGTCGGGATGCGCCGGGTTGACGAGGATGGTGTGCTCCGTCGGCATGACGACAGAGGGGAGCGAAATACCGAGCGAGTGCCCGCCTGCGACCCAGGCATCGCCCAGCTCCTGGCACGTGGGCGGAGCACTGACGGCGCGCCAATCGGTCGGCAGCGCACTCACGAGGTAGCGGTCGATAGTTGCGTCGTCCGGGATATCGACCTCGAGAATCACGAGATCGTCTGGCGCGTCCTCCGGGTTCGTGTGGACGAGCAGTTCCAGCGCCGCCAAGGACGCCGAACTCGCGAGGTAGATCAGGGCGTTCCCCGGCGAATTCCATCGGCCGCCGTAAAGACGCGCGCCTTCGCCGTCGAGAGCCTGATACTTCGCGCGAACCAGCCGGAATGCGCGGCTCAGCCGACGATTCCGTGTTCGATGCGCCCGAGAATGCGCTCGACGACCAGCGCGCCGGCATCGCTCCCGAGCATGCGCAACGGCCACACACCGTCCAACGCGCGATTCGGGGTCTGCAGCCAATGCATGGCCTTCGCGCGTGACCCGAGGGCCTCCTCCGCCCGCACCACGATGCGAGCCAGCCGAGCCAGCCGGTCAGACTCATCCCGCGAAAGCGTCTTGTGGAGCCTGCGCTTTCGCTGGAGCGTGCGCGAACTGCCCACGACGGCGTACACCTCGGATTGCTCAGCGCCGGACGTCTGCATGCCCTGCATGACGAAGTCGAGCGACGACGATGGGAACCCCGCTTCGACCTCGAGGGCCAGCGCAAAGTCCGAGTCGATCACCTTCTGAAACACCGCTGTCCCGCCCAGGAAACTCACGATTGCCCCTGCGACCATTCGGCCTCCATGCGCCATATGACGTATAAATCATACGCAAATGGCGCTGAATGGCAAGTCTCAGAGGGGCGTGCGCGTCCGTGCCGTTGCGCGCGCGCGATGGAGCTCTCACGCTGCCGGCCTTGTCCGCCGATGCCACCAAAAAGGTCCGGAGTCGGACCATGTGCACGTGGCTCCGGCCGAGCTGTTCGCCCACGGGCGTGTCTGGCATTCCTCGGCGGCGACGCTTCCGGCGACGTTTTGTCCCCGAACCTGTCCCCAGCGGACCAGCGACCCCATGAATTGGCGCAACGTATCCACGCTTCTGGCACGTAACCCCCTGTGCCGCAACGGTTTGCGCTATCGAACCGGAGTATGGGGTTCAGGGGGTCGCGGGTTCGAATCCCGCCGTCCCGATTGTCCAGATCGACGAACTACGGCCTCACATGGTGGGGCCGTTTGTCGTTTGTGTGCGCATGAGGTGTGCACGCTGGGTGGGAGTCGGCACGTTTACCGCCGCCGAACGTGGGCCAAATCGCGAGCGATGCGCGTCGTCGGTGAGAGCTTCTGCTCACGGCCACTGTGGCGGTGGGTGTGCCGGTCGGAAGGGATAGGCGCATGGTGTTCTGATCCGGCCCCTCGGGCGCATTCCGTGTTGCACGCTCACGCTCGAGTTGACGGCGGCAATACGCCGCCAGCGGCAAGGTGGTCAATGGCACGGTGCGCCACATGTCAGGAGCGTCGTCAGGAATGAGTCGATGGCGAACGGTTCCCGGAGTTCGACTCGGCGCTCCTCGAGGTTGCGCCTTGCCTCTTCCGCCGACGCGCTGCGTCGCGCATGCCGCGCGCGGTGTTCTCCGACGCGATTGCTCGCACCGAACGATCGCCCTGCGGCAAAGGACGCTGCAGCATCAGGCTGATGCGTGCTGCTCCACTCAGTGGCAAGGCGGCATAGGCTGCCGTCGCCGCCCGACAGTGAATCGTCACCCGCGCGCAAACGCCAGTAACGCGATCAGGACGCCCGCCGTCACGATCAGCAAGACCGTGACCAGCCGGCGCCTTGCGCTCCGGACCGCCGACCAACTGGCCTCGTCGAGATAGTATGCCCCCGCCGTTCCCTCCCTGACGACGGCGCGGACGCGGAGGCGACGGAACACCACATCATCTGAAATCGAGAGCGAGTTCAATGTTAATGCGGTTGCCGTGCTGAGCGCGCCGCGCTCACGAAAATGCTCGACGAGTTGCTTTTCCTTCAGGACGAGAATCGCAGCGACGGCGGAGCCCATACGAGGGCCTCAAGAGCGGAAGGGAGCCGTGAATTCACGGATGCCATGCGCAGCAGGATGCGGATGTATGGATGGTAGCATCCGTGGTCGATAGGCGCATCGGCACCGCACACGGCGTGCCGCTCTCCGTTTGACGCAATGCATACGCGATCTGCTCTTCACTGAATTCCGACTTTTTCATCGATCCAACGCCTTCCCCAATCCGGGGCGCTGGACCGCCAACGTTACCGCTCGGTACCCTACTTTTAACGCGCTCGCGTTTTCCGGGGGGACGTCGACGGCAATCAACTGAGCAACGTCGTCGCGCAGCATGATTTCGATGGGCCGCAGAATTGTGCCCCGAAATGTCCTGCACACCGTTTCAAGAATTGTCGCGCGCGACGACGAGCAAGTGGGCGCGCGGCGTCTTTCACTTCCTTGGCGGCGCCACGCGACGGACGGTGACCGAATCCCCGATCTCGACGCGCATCAGATCCTCCCCGAGCTCCAGTCGGCCCGCGTATGTTCGTCGCGTAGCCTGAACGATCTCTTCGAGCGTGGGTGGCGCTATATCCGACTCGGTCGTCAACGGGACGATGTGTGTATACACGGCCACGCGAGGGTGCACGCGGCTGAAGATGACGCCAGCTGCCTCGGGCGTGGTGTGGTGCCCGATGATGCGCCGCGCCCCGTCGGATCTCGCGAGGAGGGCAGGGACCGCGGCCGCGACTTCATGGAACAGCACGTCCGTCCCCGTGGCGATACGGATCAGGTTCTCATCGGGTCGCGTGTCCCCCGAGAGCACGACGGAGTGCCCGCCGTAGGCGATGCGATAGCCGAATGCAGGCTTGATCAGATCGCCGTGATCGACGTCGAATGCCGTGACGGTCACGCCATGGCGTTCATACACCACTCCCGGCGTGATATCGACCGCCGCGATCAGCGCGCCTTCCGGCGACGTGTGTTCGTCCGCCTGACGAATGCGGATGTCCGCTTCGTACGCCAGCGCGAGATGCGCCATCATCGCCTGCGTTCCGGTCGGCCCGTAGACGTGCATCCGTTCGGTGCGGTTCGCAAACGTCTTCGGGGGGAGCATCCCCGTGAGCCACAGATCCGGAAAGCCCGTCACATGGTCCGAGTGCAGATGCGTGAAGAACACCGCCGACACGTGCCGCAGTGGAACGCCGGCTTGCCAGAGTCGGATGGTGGCGCCGCGGCCGACATCGAACAACAGTTGCTCGCCCCCCGCAGAGACGAGAATGCTCGGACCGAATCGTTCAGGAATCAGTTGCGGCGAGCCCGTGCCGAGCAGAGTCACCGTGATCCTCTGCGCGGAAACACCACGGGACAGAACGCCACCGAGCAGCGTACCGACGAGTAGGAGCGCAGCGGACCGGGATATCGATGTCCACGCACCAAACGTCGTGCTGCCGGTGTTGGCGTCAGCGGCGAGACCGATCTTCTGCATCATGGGAATATTCTCGCATGGAGGATCATCACCCATGGTCGGGTGCGCACTGCGGGCACGCCACGTGTCTCTACAGCAGATCATCCGTCTCGCGCTCTGTGGCACCGTGCGAATGTAGCCGATTGCGCGCCCTGATCGCGGCACTCGACTCGGTCTAGCGAGGGGGGACGCCGGATATGCTCCGGAGTCCCGCGGCGTCATCGCGGCACCGTGCGCGACTCGGTTCACCGCGACACGATGACGTGCGCATCCGTTATGGAAGGCATGCTTGTCGGTTGAGGGCTCGGTCGGTTCTTCCCCGAGTTCACACTCACGGCTGGGGACGTCTCTCCGGCGTGCGAGGCGCTTGCATACCACAAAAGGAGCAGCTTCGCGCATGCGACACCCAATGGCCCGTGCGCTCCCTATTGTCCTGCTGATTCCGCTGCCACTCGTGCTCTGGTACGTGGTGCGCGACAAGCATGTCTGGCACACGCGCCACACGATTGGACTCGCGCTCATCGCGACGGGCACCGCGCTGTGGCTCGGAGCGCGATGGTGGCTCGGTGCGTCATTCACGCCGCGCGCGGAGGCACGTGTACTCGTCACCGACGGTGTGTATCGATACCTGCGGCATCCGACGTACATCGGCGCGGAGGTGCTGACGTCGGGATGTTTTGTGTTCATGGGTTTGTATCCGTTGCTGCTGTTGGCCATCGTTCGCATCGCGCGACAGCGTCGGCGTGCGCGCGAAGAGGAGGCCGTGCTCGAGGCCGCATTCGGTGAGCAGTATCTGAGTTATCGCCGGCGGACGTGGCTGTAGCAACGTCGGCGTGGGGCGAAAACCGTCGACTGGCCGTGCCTGGCATGTTGACGACGCGCGACAGTTGAAGTTGAGCTACTCCTCGCACATCCGGAGCCCGGATGACGCCGACCAGTTCGACCAGACGCTGCACTACACCGATCCGCTCAACGCGTCGCGTGGCAATCCAGATCTCCGGCCGGAGTACATCCGGTCGGTCGAACTCTGCCTGCAGCGCTCCACCGAACGCGTGACCATGCAGGCGACACCCTTCTTCCTCCACACGTCGGATACAATTCGGACAATTCGCACAATTGATTCGCTCGGCGTGGCGACGAGGACGTTCGCCAACGTGGCAACGAGCGACGCGTATGGTACCGATTTCACGGTGGCGTTGCGCGGTGGCCGGTTGACCCTATTCGCGGGCACGCGTGCGTATCGGCAGGTGAGCAACGCCGCGATCTGATAAGCGTGATACCGCGTGTCATCGATCCGTTCAACTGGTCGCACGAGAGCTCGACGACGATCGATCCGCGCTTCAAGCAGTTTTCAGAACGGCATCGACAGATTCGTGGCCTCTTGCCGAACATCGATTAAAGCTTTGGCCGACCGCAGCCGGACCGGGCGCCAGATCCCGAGACACGACGCGGAAACTGACAGCGGTCGCCGGTAACGCGTCCGGTGACGCGGAGTGGCTCGCCGACGACAACGCCGTCGCTGCGCCGTCGCCATCTGCCTCTCCCCTGTGACGGACGTTGACGCCGAAAGAAACCGTCCGTCACGTGCGCCTCGACCGACGCCGGCCGTCTGCCTATTTCGTCGGTCTTGCCACCGCCGGTGCGTCCACCACGACCATCTGACTCCGCACCCAGATCTGCTTCACGTGGGCGACATGCTCCAGTGCCGCGATCGCCTTCATCCCCGAGTCGAGCGGCACCGACATCGACACCCGGCGCTCGAGCAGCCGCGTCTCCGGTCGCAGATCCATGCTGAACCACCGCTGGAACATCGGCAGCGACGCGCGCAGCGTGCGATCCGCGATCACGAACCGACCGTCGACCCAGGTCGTGGCCTCGTCCCGTTGGGCCGCCGTCGGTTCAGACAGCACGCTGTCGCTCGAGAGCATCATGCCGGACCCGCTCGACACCGTGCGCACCTCCTTGCCAACCGTCACGCGAACCGCGCCGTCCTGCACCGTCACCACCACCGGGTCACCGGCATACGCGCTGACGGTGAAGGTCGTGCCGGTCGCCACGATCTGCATCGCGCCGGCGCGCACCTCGAACGGCAGTTTCGGATTGCTCGCGACTTCGAACCGCGCAGCACCGCGCAGTTTCACCGCGCGAAAATCCTGATTGAAGGCCTCGGGCACAGTCACGCTGTCATCGGCCGCCATCGTCACCTGCGTACCGTCTTCCAGCTTCACGCGCGAGCGTTCGCCGACGGACGTCCCGATCGCATGGGCCTTCGAATCGGCCAGTGCGCGCGTGACCCGGAAGTCGGCGCCGGCGCTTTGCATCTTCCAGAGCAGAGCGGCGCCGACTACGAGCACGACTGCTGCACCGCCCACGATCCGTTTGATCGGCAATCCCTCGCCGACGTGGGCAATGTGCTCGGCCGCACCGTGGCGCGACGCCTCGTAGCGAAGAGCGGCCGCCGCCGTTGGATCGACCTCGGCAAGGTCGAGGCGATGCGCCAGACGCGCCCAGCCGGCTGCGACGTCGTAGTCCGCGTGCGGTTTGGAGGGTCCGGTCGCGCGTGTGACCTCTTCGCGCGCGTCAAAACGTCGAAGTCCGGCGCGTCGCACCTGTTCACGCACTGACATCGCATGCGTTTCGCGCACGAACCAGTCGTGCAGCCCTTCTGGCGATGTGAAATCGCGCCGCTCCTGCCATGCGCGCTCGAAGACATGCTCGACGATATGCGCGGCTGCCGTCTCGACATGGACCTCGTCGTCGGCCGAGTCGGCGAGCGCCGGCGCGTACTCGTCGAAGAGCAGATGGAGGGCGGACCGATCGCCACCGACGAGGCCGGTGAACGTGTTCGGCGCGATTGTCGTGGGAATCGTGCGCATGGCAGGCTCCTTGGCGGTTATGAGTGTCTGCTCTACGCTGGTGCGCGCACCGGGGAATTGCCGTAGGCGAAAACCCGACAGCGGACCTGCATCGCCACGATTCGGTGACCGACTGGAATCTCCAGTCGTTATAGGCTCGCGATGCGCCGGAGCTCGGCAAGACGGCATCGGCTCAACTTCGTGCGCCCACCTACCGAAACCGATTGGTCATGCGATTCTCCTCTACCCGCCGGCTGTCGGTCGCGCTGGTTTCCTGCCTGACCATCTCGGCCTGCACACGAGCGGATGCCGGCAAGAGCAGTGCACGCGCCAGCGTCCTGACGATTTCGACCGCCGCCGACGCCGACGCGCTCATTCCGCCGCTCGTCAGCACGACGCAGGGCAAGCAGGCCGTCGACATGCTGTTCGACTACCTCGCCGAGGCGAAGACGCCTGTTTCCACCACCGGTGATGCTGGGTTCGGTCCGCAGCTCGCGACACGCTGGCAGTGGGCCGCTGACTCACTCTCCATCGCCTTCTCGATCGATCCACGCGCCCGCTGGCACGACGGCGCCCCCGTGCGCGCCAGCGATGTGCGCTTCTCATTCGCGCTGTACACCGATCCGAAAGTCGCGTCGATGCACGCCAGCGACTTCGTCGGCATCGATTCCGTCAGCGTGCGCGATTCGCTCACGGCTGTCGTCTGGTGGCACGTGCGCGCGCCGGAGCAATTCTTCCAGATCGCGTACAATCTCGCCGTGATGCCCGAGCATCTGCTCGGCAGCATTCCGCGCGATTCGCTCTTGCGATCCGCATTCGCCGATCATCCGGTGGGCTCGGGCCGTTATCGCTTTGCGCAGTGGGAGCGTCAGCACAATCTCGTGATCGAAGCCGATACGGCGAACTATCGTGGCGCGCCATCGGCGGCACGTATCGTCTGGGTCGTCGCTGCGGATCCGACCGCGGCAAGTTTGAGTGTGCTGGCTGGACAGGCCGATGTGCTCGAGTTCGTGCGCGGTGACGCATTCACGCAGGCGCGCAAGTCGCCGCGGGTGCGTACGGTGGAGTACAGCTCGCTCGACTACGGCTACATGCTCTTCAACTACACGCGTTCGGTCGCCGGGACGCCGCATCTGTTCGCTGATCGCGCACTGCGCGTTGCACTCACGCAGAGTATCGATCGCGCATCCGTGGTTGCGAACGCGCTCGACTCGCTTGGCCGTGTGGCGCTCGGTCCCTTCACACGCGCGACGGATGGCGTGGATACCACGATGCGTGAGATCGCGTTCGACGCGGCGATGGCGGGCCACATTCTCGACTCACTCGGCTGGGCACGCGACGCCAAGGATAGTCTGCGCCACCGGAACGGACGCCTGCTGCGCTTCAGCGTCATGGTCCCCGCGTCGAGCGCGACGCGTCGGCGCATCGCGGTGCTGCTGCAGTCACAACTGAAGTCCGCCGGTATACAGATCGATATCGATGCCGTCGAGTCGCAAGTGTACGTAGCGCGACTCGCGAAGGGTGATTTCGACGCGGCGCTGAACACGTGGCGCACCGATCCGAGTCCTGCCACCATCCGCCAGGTCTGGGCCAGTGTGCACGGCAGCGACGTGCAGGCCAACTTCGGCCACTACTCGAATCCTGGCTTCGATGCCGTCATCGACAGCGCGGCGTCGACATTCGATCCGGCACGTCGCCGAGCGCACTATGCGCGTGCCTATCAGGGCATCGTGGACGATGCCGCCGCGATCTGGCTCTATGAGCCGCGCAATTTTGCCGTCGTCAACAACCGTGTGACACCGGTCGGCATGCGCGGTGATGCGTGGTGGGCCGCGTTGCCGAACTGGCGGGTCGCCGAGGCGGCGCAGCCCTGACGTCGTGATGGCCTCGTTCCTGATGCGTCGGCTGCTGCACGCGGTGGCGGTGATGGTCATTGCCGTGACGCTCGGATTCGCGCTCGTGCACTTTGCGCCCGGCGACGCGATGACCGGCAGTGCGACGGAGGCCGGCCGCAGCAGCGACGCGCGCGACCGGTTGCGTTCCAGGGCGGGACTCGACCGGCCCCTCGCCGCGCAGTACCTCACATTCGTGCGTGGGGCGCTGCATGGTGATCTCGGGCGCTCATTCATCAATGATCAACCAGTCGTGTCGATCGTTGGTGCTGCGCTCCGGAACAGTCTCGTGCTGTCGGCTGCTGGGCTCACGGCGGCAATCCTCCTCGGGCTCGGGGTCGGCAGCGCGCAGGGCTGGTATCCGTACAGTCGGGTGTGGCGAGTGCTGGGACGCACGCTGACGGCGCTCTACGCGGTGCCCGAGTTCGTGCTTGCAATCGCGCTGATCGCGCTGCTGGCCTACGGCGCCCGATGGTTTCCGGTCGGCGGAATGAATGATCCCGTCACACGCCTGCTGGGCAGCGCGTCGGAACGTTTTACGGACGCTGCTCGACATCTGCTGTTGCCTGCATTGACTCTCGCACTCGGTTGGGGCGCTGCCGTGGCACGACAACAGCGCGCCGCGATCGCTGCGAGCGCTGGCGACGATTTCATTCGTACTGCCCGCGCGAAGGGTCGGAGCGATCGGGCCGCACTGTTGCGGCATGCGATGCCTGCAACGATTGCACCCGTGATTGCCATCATCGGTCTGATGTTGCCGGCGATGGTCGGCGGGTCGTTCATCATCGAGGTCGTGTTTGCGTGGCCAGGTCTTGCGGTCGCCGTCGTGCATGCCGTGGCGCAGCGTGACGTGCCGGTGGTCAGTGGCGCAATACTCGTCATCGCGCTGCTGGTTGCGTCGAGCAGTCTGCTGATCGATGTGATGATTCGCGCTGCCGATCCGCGTCAGCGCGCCGCGTAGCGACACGATGCGTGTCGCGATGGTTCGTCGAGCGCCGATCATTCTGGTCGCCCTTCTGGCGATTGCGGCACTCCTTGCGCCATGGCTCGCGCCACATGATCCCGCCGCACAGCTCGACATCATCACGCTGAAGAATGCCGCGCCTTCGCTGTCGCACTGGTTCGGCACCGATCCGTATTCGCGCGATGTGTTGAGCCGGGCACTGTTCGGTGCGCGGACGTCGCTGAGTGTCGCGGCACTCGCCACAACGCTGGCGATAGTCGTGGGCTGCGCCTGGGGCGCGGGCGCGGCGTCCATCGATGCGGCGCTTGGCGACGGCCTGATGTCGATCGTGGACGTGATGCGCAGTCTGCCGCGCGTGCTGCTTTTCCTCGCGGTCGCCGTGGTGCTTGGCCCGCTGGGCACCGTCACGCTGGCGCTCGTGCTTGGTGCGACGGCATGGACTGGGGTGAGTCGGCTCGTGTTCGTGCTCGTGCGCGAGATCAATGCGAAGCCGTTCGTCGAGGCCGCGCGCGCGATGGGCGCGTCGAGGTGGCACAGTCTCCGGCGCCACGTGCTGCCGCAGTTGATCGATCCGATCGCGGCGGCTGGTGCCTTGCTGCTCGCAGACCTGTTGGCGGTCGAAGCGGGGCTCTCCTTCATCGGGCTCGGAGTCCGTCCGCCGCTGGCCAGCTGGGGCAGCATGCTCCAGGACGGCCTGCCGTACATGCAGTCAGCGTGGTGGCTGACAGCCGTGCCGTCACTGCTCCTGATCGTGACAGTGCTCAGCGCCGCGGCGATCGCCGACCGGCTGGAGCGACCGCGGCTCCGAGGCTGAGAAAACCGACAGATCGATGGCCGGATGCTCGGGGCGGAGATCACCAATGCCCCAGCCCGTTCTCGACGCTTCGCCGGCCGTGGCCAGCGCAAAAGAGCGGCCGCGTCAACGCCTGAATCAGGCGGACTGATGTATTGCGCCCTGCCCGAAGAATCGCAATCGGCAATGGTTCAGTCTGCTATGCGAGAATTGTGCCACCGTGAAAGTCCGGGACGGTTTGAGGGCCGACCGGCACGCGGGTTGTGGAGCGAAAACGGCGATTTCCCGAGGGAAATCAGGCCGTGGCGCCAAGAGAATGCGTGATGCCCGCGCCGGATCCACGAATGGAAGAGCCCGGTCGGCACATGACGTGCTCAACCATTGAAGCGTTCAAACTTTCCATCGGATGTCCAACCGCTCACACCCGAATCCGCATGAAACACCCTTCCACGTCTGCCCGTCGCTTCCTTGGCCTGAGTGCTTTGGTCCTCGCGGCGACGGTCACCGCTTGCTCCGACGCCACTGGTCCGGATCAGGTCGACGCCGTGCGCAGTCGCTCCGGCTATCTGACGACGTCTGCCGCGGTCAAGCAGATGATCGACATCAATTTCGCTGTGCTGTATCCGGGTCTGGGGACGCAGTATCCGGCCGTCACCACGGTCGCAGACACCACGGTCGAGAGTTTCACCGTCAACCCGACGACCGGCAGCATCGTGATTCTGGGCACGTTGACCCAGCACATCATCGCGATGCCTGCGAACTCGCTTTGTGACCCGACAAATAACACGTACGGGCCGACTGAGTGGCTGAAGCCGTGCACCGTGGCTACGAAGCCGATCAACTTCAAGGTCAAGACGTGGAAGGACGGTTCGGGTCGCCCACACGCCGAATTCATGCCGGCGATTCGTTTTGTACCTGACAATGCGAAGCGAGTCCGTCTGTACTTTCAGGACCGGGATCTCGAGAATTTCAGCTCCGTGTACATTCCCTACTGCAACGCGTCGAACGTCTGCGTGAATGAAGGGACGACCGACCCGCTGCTCGAGACGTACGTGGCACCATTGGTAGGTGGTGGGTACTGGGTGTACCGCACGCTCCGCCATTTCTCAGGCTACAACGTCACGGCAGACTGACGACTGCACCTTGCTCTCCACGCGGACGTGATGCCAACCGGCATCACGTCCGCGTGTCGTTTCGCGGGCGGAGGCTGGCAAGCGCAACCGTAGTACCGCGTGACCGGATGCGCTCCTCAACCGTCAAGCAGGTGCCGATGCTCCGAAGACGTTCGCGTGCAGCGGAGAACCGCACCAGGTCCATCCGCACGCGGCCTCGCGCGACCCAGTCGTACCATCCATTCGTACCACCCACGCAATGTCCGATTCGGCTCTACCGCTCAACGCTGCGCTGTCATCGGGTGCTGCGGCACGCTGGTCTGCCGAGGAATCCGATGCGCTGATCGAAGCCGGCAGTATGCACGAGCGCAACGGCGACCGTGCCGCAGCGCGCGTAGCGTACGAACGCGCGTTGCCGCTCCTCGACACGCCCGATGCGGCACAGCGGAAAGTCTCGGTGCTGCGATGGATCGCGCGCACCCATCAGGTGGATGCAGAGTACGAGCCGGCGCTGACCTTCGTCGAAGCCGCCGAACAACTCGCGACGCTGATCGACGACCGCTCGGGCCTCGGGCACTGCCGCATCGTGCGCGCAAACATCTCCTGGCAGCGCGGTGATCTCGATTCGGCCGTCGTGCTGTATACGGGCGCGCTGGACCTTGCGCATGAAGTCGGTGACGCGCGACTGGCCGCAGTGGCCTCGCAGAATCTCGGTGTCGTTGCCAGTGCGCGCGGCGCGTTCGATCAGGCGTTCCATCACTTCCGGGCCAGTATCGCGGCCTATCGTTCACTCGGCTTGCCAGGTGAAACGGCGATCTCGCAGAACAATCTGGGGCGGCTGTATCTCGATCATGGCAACTCGGACGCGGCCGAAGTCGAGCTCAATGCGGCACTGCCGCTGGCGCTCTCCGTCGGTGACTCGAGCACCGCCACGATGGTCGAGATCAATCTGGCGGATATGTGGGTGCAACGGTCGGACTATGACAATGCGCGCGCAATCTGTGACCGCGTCCTTGCGCGATCGACCTCGGAAGGTGACGCGCAACCCGATGGCGAAGTGCAGAAGATTCTGGGCGCCATCGCACTCGCAAAGCAGGACATCGCGTCGGCTGAACTGCACTTCGCGCGCGCGGAGTCGATCGCGGACAAGCGTGAAGATCTGCTGCTCAAGGCGCAGATCGCGCGCGAACGTGCCGAGATGTATCGCGGCCAGGGTCGGACGCGTGAGCTGCTGCAGTCACTCAACGGCGCGCATCAGTTGTTCACTCAGCTGCGCGCGAATCAGGCAATGGCGGCGGTCACGGCGCTGATCCGTCGCCTCGAACGCGACGTGCTCGACGTGGTCCGGCAGTGGGGCGAGTCGATCGAAGAAAAGGACTCGTACACACAGGGGCACTGCGAGCGCGTCGCCGACCTCGCCTGCGCACTGGCGCGGCGCGCTGGGGTTGAGGAAGAAGTCATTTTCTGGTTCCGGGTCGGAGCGCTGCTCCACGATGTTGGCAAGATCGTGATCTCTTCGGATATTCTCAACAAGTCGGGGAAACTCACGGCGGATGAGTGGGACGTGATGAAGCTGCATCCCGGCGCCGGCGCTGACATCCTCAAGGAAATCAATTTTCCGTATGATGTGAATGCGATCGTGCGGCATCATCACGAGAACTGGGATGGCACAGGCTATCCGGACGCGCTCGTCGGTGAGCGCATTCCGCTGTGGGCACGGATCGTCTGCCTGGCGGACGTCTACGATGCGCTGACGTCCGATCGCAGCTACAAGGCCGCGCTGCCGGCTGACGCCGCGCTCGAGGTGATGCGGCGCGATGTGCGACGCCAGTTCGATCCCGCGTTGTTCGCGCTGTTTGAGGATGTAGCGCGCCAGTCGGAACCGCGCACCATCGAGGCGACGGCCAGACAGCGCCAGCGGGCGCACGCCACGGACCAGGCCAGCGCGCTCGACGACCTGACCGGCCTGATGCTGCGCAAGGGATTTCTGTCCGAGGCGAGCAAGCTGCTGGCGGAGGCCGCGGAGAAGAACCAGCCGGTCACGCTGGCCGTTCTCGACGTCGATCACTTTAAATCCGTGAACGACACGTTCGGGCATTTGCAGGGAGATGACGTGTTGCGGTCGGTGGCCGGTCAGCTGCGCGACGCGGTGCGCCGCAACGACCTCGTTGGTCGCTATGCCGGCGATGAATTCGTGTTGTTGTTTCCCGACACCGCACAAGACGAGGCGCGCGAACTTGCATCGCGGCTCTGCGAAGCGGTGGCGTCCAACCGGCTCGCAATTCGCGAGCGCCGCGAAGGCACGATTGCCGTCACGCTCTCGATCGGCATTGTCACGGTCGATGATCGCACCGGTGATCGCACCGGTGATCTCGAGTCGATGTTTGCGGCGGCCGACCGTGCGCTGTACGTCGCCAAGCGTCGTGGCCGCAATCAGGTCGCCAGTGCCGACGAAGCCACCGCTGAGTCGCATGTCGACGCATTGCGCTTCGATCGCTTCGTGGGCCGCGTGCGCGAGCTGCGCAGTCTGCTCGCACAACTTGAACACGCCTGTGCGGGTCGACCGCGGCTGGTCGCGATCGTCGGCGAGGCCGGCATCGGCAAGACATCGCTCGTCCGGCAGTTGCAGCCCGAAGTGCGTCTGCGCGGCGGTGCGATGGTGTTCGGCCGGTGTGTTGCGAGCGATGTGAAACCGCCCTACGGCGCGTGGGCGGAAATCGTCAAGGCGATTCACGAGCAGGGCATCGTCGTGCCGGGCGAGTGGCGGGAGTTGTCACGTCTCGTGCCAGCGCTCGCATCGAATAGCGGCGTGCCGCTGGCCGCCGGCAGCAAATACGCACTGCTCTCGGAACTCGCGGAGTATCTGCGGCAGGCGAGTGCGCACAACCCGCTCACCGTTGTGATCGACGATGTGCAGTGGGCTGACAGCTCGACCTGGGATGCCACGGAATACGTCCGCCACAATCTCAGTGATGAACGGCTGCTGATCTGCATGACGATGCGCGCCGAGGACATCGGAATCATTGCAGAACGCCGCCGCCACCTCTCGCGGGATGAACGGTTCAGCGATCTGTACCTGAATCGCTTCTCGCCCGAGGAACTGGCCACCTGGCTGGAGACCCTTCTCCATCAGGGCGAGATCGGTCGCGATTTTCTGCGCTACATCCACAAGTACACCGAAGGCAATCCGCTGCTCGTCGTGCATGTGCTGCGCGCTCTGCAGGAGAATGGCGGTATCTGGTACGCAGGGCGACGGTGGCAGTGGAAGGAGAATCCCGATCTGGATCTGCCGACGGCGGTGTCGGACCTGATCGACGCGCGCATCGATCGCCTGTCGGAAACGGCGCGCGAACATCTGACCATGGCCGCGGTCGTCGGACGCACGTTCGACGTTGACATGGTATTGAGCGCCGGTGCGATGTCCGAAGACGCGTTGCTCGATGCGATCGACGAGGGCGTGGCGGCCCACGTGCTGGAATCCACCGGCGATCGCAGCTGCGATCGATACTCGTTCTCGCACGGCCTCATCGCCGATGCCATCCGCCGTCGCGTCAATCGCCGTCGACTGGCGCGCATGCACGGGCAGGTGGCGCAGGCGATGGAGACGCTGAGTGGTGACGCCGTCGCCGCCATCGCCGCCCATTTCGACGCAGCCGGCAATGGAGCAAAGGCGTATGAGTACGCGATGCGGGCCGCCGAGCGGGCAGGTGGCGTCTACGCGCACAAGGAGGCGGCGGCGTCGTACGCGATGGCCGAGCGCCACGCCGTCTCGGTCGAAGATCGCGTGCAGTGCCGGTTCCGGCACGTGCAGGCGCTCGAACTGGCGGGCGAATACGAAACGGCCGAGTCGCTCTGCGACCTGATCATCGCGGAACGGGTATCGATCGGTGATCGCGGTGCACTGATCAGTGTGCGCCGGATGCGCGAGCGGTTGCGCAGCCAGCGCGGCCTGGCGTTGGAGTTGACGTGTGATGCCGTCCAGAAACTGCTCGCCGAAGCGGTGCAGCTGGGAGACGAGCGTGAGGAAATCGAACTGCTCGGCATGTTGTCGCGGGTGTACGCGCGGCGCGGCGACCCGATCGAGGCACGCCGACTCGGTCGACTGTGTCTGGAGGTCGCCGAACGTGTCGGCGAACCCGGTGTGCTGGCGAAGACGCTGATGTATCTCGGGTCCGCCCTGATCGAGAGTGAGGCCGACGAGGCGTTGCACTGTTATGAGCGTGCGCTCACGATGTTCTCGGAGCACTCGGATCTGATCGGCCTCGCGCGTGCGCACATCAACGTGGGCATTGCACAGTCGCGTCGCGGCGCGAACGATGAATCGGCAGCGGCCTACGCGACGGCGCTCGAGCTGGGCCGCACCACACATTCCCCCGACATCACGGGACTCGCGGCACTCAACCTCGGTGTGCTGAAAATGAAGGTTGGTCTGCTGAATGAGGCCGATGGCTGTTTTACAGAGGCGATGGAACGCTTTGCGCTCCTGAACAATGAGCCGCATCGACTGGCCGCGCTCTACAATCAGGCGAACCTCGCACGTGACCGGAACGATCACGATCGCGCAGTTCGCCTGTACGGCGACGCCGCCGTAGTCGCGACATCGATGGACCAGCTCGACGTCGAAATGGGTGCGCGCGCCGGGCAGGGGCTCGCGTTCCTTGCACTCGGTCGCGTGGCGGATGCCCGCGCCTGTCTGCAGTCGTGCAATGTCCGTGTGCGGGATCGCGGCACCTGGTGGTTCCAGGGCCGGGAACTACTCGAGGCGTTGGCCATTCGGGTGCATCTGCAGTTCGGCGATGCCGCAGCGGCGCGCGTTCGGTTCACCGAGGGGCTGGTGCTGGCGGAGGCCTCTGAGTCGTACGGGGCAGCCTGGCTTGTGGCTGACGTGGCCGGGCCGCTCGCCGCCGTCGGTATCCAGAGCGCGCACGAGCTGTTGGAGCGATTCGCCGTGCTCGCCAGGGGGCTCGACTATGCGCCGCTGACAGCGCGTTACGCTGACTTGATGCGGCAGAAGCCGGCGGTCGAGAAGCCGCGGCCGCAGTCAGCGGCGAAATCGCGACCCACCCCGCGGTCGTCGTCCCTGGTCTGACCGGTAGACGCGCCGGCTCTATTGGCGCGTGGCGGCGTTGGAAAGCCTCGCGATACCACACGGGTCGCTGCGGCTTTCGCCATGGCGTGCACCGGGATTTCTCGGCGCTTCTGCGATGCGACCGGGCGCAGCCGAACTCCAGCTCCGTGCGAATTAGTTCGGTGTGTTCCGTGCGCTCGGCCGCCGTCGAGCGTCTTGCAGATTGCGGGAGCCTCGCGGTTTGCGTTGGCGCTGCGCAATCGATCGGGTGTGAGGATGATCGCCCTGCGTGGTTTTGCTGGTCATTCGCAACGTGCACCGAAACAGATGTACCGACATCCAATGACTCTAACTCATTGGTATGCAATGGTTTGTGAGCGCGGATCGCGTTCGGTTGCAGGCGCCGTCGACGCCCGCGAGACAGTTCGGGCACCGTGGAAAAGACTGGGGTTTTGAATTGTTGGGTTCGGCACATGACGTGCTCATCCATTGGATTGCGGTAATTCGATAGGCCGCATAACGAACCCCTTGCCCCAGGCTACATGAAGCCGTTTTCGACGATCGCCAAGCGTGTCCTTGTTGCCGGTAGCCTCATTCTCGTGACTGCGTGCGGCAGCAACGGGATCACGGAACCGAGCGCAAAGAAGTCGGGCTATATCACCGTATCGGCGACCGTGACTGCCACCGCGCCGGTTGCCGCGCCGGCGTCGACGCCGGTCAAGGCCCCGGCACCGACCACCAAGCTGCCGACGACCACGACGACGTCGGGCTACAACGTTCCGGCGAATTGATGGCCCGGGCGGCAGTCTGAGCTGCCGCCCCTTCGTACTGCAGATTCGGACTCTGTCCGACGCGCGGACGTATCGCCTCTTGGCGGTGCGTCCGTGCCGTGTTTCTGCGGTCCGCATTCGAGTCAGTGCGCCGTAAGCCCCACGTGCGCACGATGCACCGGCAGCGAACCTTCGGGCACGCGCCACACATGCGGCGTTGCGGTCCGCTGAAGCTGCGGTGCAAGGTGCAGGCATCGCGAACGCCGCGAAGCACACATGCGCCGTGCATTGCGAAGCCTGCGTTCGGGAGTCCGGGCAGCATGAGAACGGACGCATCTCTGCTCAAGCTGCCGCCGCTGCGCCATCGGATGCAGGAGGAGTAAAAGTACCAATACGTCAATAACTGCAGAGATTCTCCCACTCGGAATGCGAACTGCCAACGTGCGTGAATTCATGCTGAGGCTGCCACGAGCCTGACCGCGTTGCGATTCGCGATATCCGGCGAGCTGCTCATGAGTTATACATTCGCTTGCGGTCGTATGCTCAGATCAGTACGCAGCGTGCGCGTGATGGATGGTCAACACACCACTGCCGAGCGACCGTTCGCCGGCGCGCACCACATACACCGAAGGGAAATGCATGCGCACTGCCGAGGTGAGCGCGACGGAAGACGCGCACGCCGAGCTCCGGATGGAGGGCGACTCGCTGGTTGTCGTACTCGCAGGAAATTGGTCGCTCGCACACACACAATCACGTTTCGAAGCGCTCATCGCCCAGGGCGTGAAGGGGGAGTCAGGCGTACGGACGCTGTCCTTCGATGTCAGAGAGCTCGGTGCGTGGGACAGCAGTCTCCTGATCTTCCTGATGCAATGCCAAGGCTATTGCAACGAGCACGAGCTCGAGTGTCGATGGTCAGGGCTGCCTGAACGGGCTTCGCGGCTGCTCGCGCTCGCGAATGCCGTGCCCGAGCGCGTGCAGGCCGAGTCGCCGACGCGCCCAGCGTTCGCGGCTCGCATCGGCACCGCTGTACTGGGTGCCTGGGACGAGGTGCAGGCTGCGATCACCTTCGCAGGCGACGTGGCGCTGTCTGCCGCGAGACTGTTCACGCGACGGAACCACATGCGGTGGCGTGAGTTCTGGGTCGTCGTGCAGACCAACAGTTCGGGAGCACTGCCTATCGTCACACTCATCGCGCTGTTGATTGGCGTGATCATCGCCTTTCTTGGCGTGGTGGTGTTGCAGCGGTTCGGCGCGGGCTACTACGTCTCGTATCTCGTCGGCTTCGGGATGCTGCGCGAAATGGCAGCGCTCATGACGGGTATCATCATCGCCGGCCGTACCGGTGCGGCCTTCGCGGCCGAGTTGGGCACGATGAAGGTCACCGAGGAGATCGACGCCTATACCACGCTGGGTGTGTCGCCGATCGATCATCTCGTGCTGCCACGGATTCTCGGATTGTTCGTGATGATGCCCCTTCTCACGCTTTACGCGTACGTCGTCGGCATCAGCGGCGGCATGCTCGTCTCACGGGTGCTCCTCGACCTTTCCTTCACGCAGTTCACGAACGGCCTGCTGGCCGCCGTCACGCTCTCCGATGCGCTGCTCGGTGTGCTCAAGGGCACGATCTTCGGGCTGATCGTGGGAATCGCCGGGTGCATGAAAGGCCTGCAGGGTGGCTCCGATGCGAGCGCCGTCGGGCGCGCCGCGACCGCCGCCGTCGTGCTCGGCATCACGCTCATCATCGCGGCGAACGCGCTCGTCGACTGGCTCGCCGCACTGCTCGGCGTATGAGCGACGAAGCACCGGTGATCGAGGTTCGCGACCTGACCATGAAGTACGGTGAGCGCATCGTGATGCAGAACATCAGCTTCACCGTGAAGCGCGGTGAGGTGTTCGTGCTCATGGGCGGCAGCGGCAGCGGCAAGAGCACGCTGCTCAAGCACCTCATCGGCCTCAAGGGACCGGCTCAGGGATCGATCCTGTTCGAAGGCGAACGCTTTGACATCAACGACGACGCGGCGCGCAATCGCGTGCTGCGTCGCATGGGTGTGCTGTACCAGAATGGGGCGCTCTGGAGTGGGCTCACGCTGTCTGAGAACGTCGCCCTGCCACTCGAAGAGTTCACGACGCTCGATGCACGCACGATCGCCGAAACCGCGTCGTTCAAGCTCGCGCTGGTGGGACTGCGCGGCTTCGAGGAATTCTATCCGTCTGCAATCAGTGGAGGCATGCGCAAGCGCGCGGCGCTGGCACGCGCAATCGCCCTTGATCCCGATGTGCTCTTCTTCGATGAACCGTCATCGGGCCTTGATCCAATCAGCGCGAGTCGACTGGACGACCTCATCCTCGAACTCAAGGCAAGCTTCGGCACGACCATCGTGATCGTGACGCACGACCTCGAGAGCATTTTTCGTATAGCCGATCGGGCGCTGTTCCTCGACATCGACCAGAAGACCATGACGGCCCTCGGTCCGCCGGCGGAGCTGCGCGACCATCCGCCCAACCCGCAGGTGCACCAGTTTCTCACCCGCAGCAGCGTAGGTCCTTCATGAGTGCGCGCGCCAACCCGACCACAATCGGATTCTTCCTGCTCGGCGCGCTTGTGATCGCGATCGCTGGCATATTCATCCTCGCGTCGCCGACCTGGTTTCGGGATCGTCCGAAGTTCATCAGCTTCTTCCCCGAGTCGGTGAACGGCCTGGAGAACGGTGCGCCCGTAAAATTTCAGGGCGTGCCGGTAGGTCGCGTCACTGCGATCAACATCGAGATCGACCGTGTCGACGACTCGTTTCAGGTACCCGTCGAGTACGAAGTCGATCTTGCACGTCTCACGACGCCGCGCGGCACGTTCGTGGATCTGTCCGACACGCTGGTGCTTCGGGCGCAAATCGCGAAGGGGCTGCGCGCGCAACTGCAGATGGAGAGCTTCGTGACGGGCGTGTTATACATCGAGCTCAGTTATCGGACCGATTCCACGCGGCCCAAGCTCGAGCAACGTGCGACCGCCTGGCCGGAAATTCCCATCACACCATCGCTGATGGCGGCTATCGGAGGCGGTGCCGGCAGCGTTCTTGGCGAAGTGATGAAGATCATGAACAGGGTCAATGGGATGCTTGGCGAAGTGAACGTGCGTGAAGTCAACGCCGCGGTGGTGCAATCGGCGAAAGCCGTGCAGCAGTTGGTGCAATCGCCCGAGCTCCGCGCAACGCTCCGGCAGATGCCCGCTGCGACGGCGCAACTCAACAGCGCGATGGCCGAGGCGCAGAAGCTGGCCGAGCGTGCGACGCGGGCGATCGACCCGATGCAGGCACAGGTTACAGGCGTTTCCACCGAGGCGATCTCCACGCTGAAGTCACTACGCACCACGCTCGACGAGACGCACGGATTGCTCTCGGCCGATACAGGGCCGGGCTACGAGCTCACGGGAGCGCTCAAGAGCATGCGCGAGGCGGCCGACGCGCTCAAGGTCCTCATCACCGCACTCGAACAGAACCCCGACATGCTGCTCCGCGGCAAGAAGCCACCACAAAACCGATGATCAGGAGATGATCATGCGAACCCACGTCCGTGCCATGTGTCTGCTGGCGATCGCAAATACCTTCACGCTCGCCGGATGTGTCAAGCTTGCGCGTGAGTCGCCGAAGCTCCAGCGGTACGTGCTCGGCGGCGGATCATCCGGCGCAATGGCGACGCCGACGACCGGTGCGCCGCCCGCGGCGCGAGGGGCGCTCAGCGTCGGCCTGCAACGTGTCGAGCTGGCCTCGTACCTGTCCACGCCCGCCGTCATGATCCGGCGCGGCGCGAATCAGCTGGTCACGTCGGAGTTTCATCGATGGGGCGGCGAACTCGATCAGGGAATCAATCGCGCGGTCGGCGCGTACCTCGCGGAATCGCCGCGGATCCGTGACGTCGACATCGCGCCCTGGACAGCGCGCGCGCGTCACGACGTGCTGGTACAGTTGCACGTCACACGCTTCGAGGGCGTCGTCGCCGACTCCACGTCGACTGATGGGCGCGTGCACGTGATGGCGGGTTGGGACATCATCCGTCCGTTCGACGGTGCGGTGCTGGTCCGCGGCCGCACTGACGATCGCGGCGGCGCGTTTCGCATTGGCGACTACGCCGCCCTCGTGACCGGCCTCGATGCGGCGCTGACACGGGTGGCCCGAGACATCGGTACATGCCTCGCTCGCTTCACAAACGATTCCACGCCGCCGGCGAGTTGCGTGTCGGTGTCGACGGGCACGGGCGACAGCGGCCGGTAACGCGCAGAGCGGCACGCGAAGGTTGCGATCTCTCACTCGAGTCTGCGGCGCGGTCGTCGGCAACGTCGTGAAGTTCACGGATTTGATCGTCTACCCTCTCAAGCCGCTTGCACTTGCGACGATTGCGCGGTTGACCAGCGACGAGAGGACGTGTCAGAGCGCCACTGTGAGAGAAACGGCGGTGGGCCGTTGAACGAAGCGACGGGTCGAGGCACCTCCAGACACGGCGCCGTACCGAGCTGATTCAACATGGCGATGTAGAACTGCTGCGGGCGACGGTCCGTTGCTCCTGAGAGTCGCATGGCTCGTGGCGCGAGCCGTCGAGGGAGTTGGCCAGGTTTCGTCGAACCGCGTACGTGCGAGGAGGGTTCGTCCGTCGCGCAGTTCGCCAATCGCGAGCCGCGCATCGCGGTGCTCAAGATCAATGGCGGCGGCCGATACCGCTTTCGGTGTCGCTCGCAACGCAGTCGGCACGCTGCCGTCCGATGTAAGTAGCGTTGGGAACCACTGAAACGCCTCCATGATGCCAGCTGAGCCGCCGGTCCTGCTGCATCGGCGTGCGCCCTCTTCATCGACCACGCGCACGCTGCCGTCCTGCAGCACCGCGACTGCACCCGCGAGCGTGCCACTGCCGGGACGGTGTATTTCGCGGGATTCGTGCACGATCCAACGGCACGGTCTTGCGTCCGTGAGCTGACCGTCATTCAGCGCGACGGCTTCGCGACGCGCGGCCAGCGACGCATCGATGGTCCACGGGAGCAGCCTGCTGTTGCTCTCCACATTGGCATCGAGCGACAGAGGGCACGTTCCGTGGATCGAGGCGCACGAGGATGACGCGTACGCGTCGCGTGCGGCAATCCGCGCCAGTACGGATCGGTGATGTGCGCGTGATGGCCGGTGGCAAACATCTCTATGACACCTTTGTATCCGACGGTCGCCTGTCGACGCAGTCCACTCTCTTCGCGACCGACGGTGCGGTGGTGAAGGCCGAGAGTACACTGACCCTGAAAGCAATTGCCGCGATGTTGTCGGCACACTCTGCGTTACGCCTCGCAATCGAGGGACACAGCGATGACGTGGGCGACGCGACCGCCAATATGGCGTTGAGTGAACGACGTGCCCGCGCGGTGACAACCGTCCTCGTGGAACGCTTCAACGTGGACCAGAGTCGGCTCAGTGCGCGTGGTTTTGGTGCCACGCGCCCGGTGCGTCCGAACACGACGGCTGAATCGCGTCACGAAAATCGTCGGGTGGATCTGGTCCGGCTGTAACCGACAGCCCGGGCGCAGACGATTTCAGGTATTCACGCAGGCGCCGTTCAGCGGTCTCCGATGGTGACTCGCATCGCATCGCCGTGGTACGCAGCATGTCACCATCCACGAGACTCTGCATGCCGACCCTGTTGTCGCTACGTCGTACGCTGGGCGCGCTCGTCACTTGCGCTGCGATCGTCGCGTGCGAGGAGAGCACGGCACCCGATGCCGAACGCATCGCGATTTTGGAGGTCGCGCAGATTCCGACCGATGTCGTTCCGCCTGCGAGTTTCGACATCGTGGCATCGTACTGGCGCGGCGCGTGCGAGACGGCCCGACGGCGGATCGTGCGCGATCCCTCGGGTATCCGTGTGACGGTGTTCCAGCAGGCCGCGTCGCCGGCGCGTGGCGATGCCTGCATCGCCCTGGTCTACCGCGACACGGTCGCGGTGCGCATCGATGCGCCGTATACGCTCCCGTTCACTGTGCGGTGGCAGCGTGGGGGGCTTCCCGATACGGTGATTGTCGTGCGGCGTCGTGGCTGATTCAGTCTGACGCCACTTGGTGCTGGAAGCGAGACCATGCAATCATGCGCACGCCTGCATCTCACGTTTACGTCGCTCTGAGCACGAGCGACGACTTCAGAAGCAGGCTGAAACTGCAACCTCCGAGCCGGTCGTCTCCGGAATCATTTCGCAATGTATTGCGGTCTGCGCGCCGTTATGCCACCGGTTACGATCACCCGTCCGCAACCGGTGGCTCACAACGGACTACGGATTGAACACCGCCCGCACGAAGACGAAGCGCCCATTCGCTCCGAATGGGCTGAACGGCCCGACGAGGCGCGTGCCGCCAAAGTTCTCGGGGTTGTTCACGCTGATCCGATCAGGATAGACGTCGAACAGATTGTCGACGCCGATCGTGAAACTCAGTTTCTTGTCCAACTGGTAGGTACCGCTCACATCGGTCACCCATTTACCGCTGAACGTCTGATCCTGCACATCGCGCACCGAGAGCGGATCGCGGCCGGCCGGCACCGCGGTCGAGAGATTCGGCCGACTGACCACGCTGCCGAAGTACGCCTGCTGTAACTGTGCGGAGAGTTTGCCCTGCGTATACGTCAACGCGCCGCGGAACGAGTTGCGCGGCTGGGATTCCACGAGGCGGGAACGCTCGACGCGGCCGAAGAGCTGCGTCCGACCCACTGCAGCGAGTTCCGGCGGCGGCGCCGAGACGCGCAACAGTCGCGTGAAGTTGTTGTTGTAGCCGAAGGTCGTGTTGAGGGTACGCTTGTCGGTGAGTTCCACGAGGTAGCGCACCACCACGTCGACACCAGTCGTGCGCGTGTCCACCGCGTTCGTGAAGAATCGTGGGCGCACGTCGAGGCCCGGCACGCCGTTGGCCGCCAGCAGGGCACGCACGCCGGCGCCGGTGAAGTTTTCTGAGAGCACGATGCGATCGTCCACCCGAATCCGGAACCAGTCCACCGTGGCCGAGAAGTTCGTGCCGCGCGCATACGTCACACCGGCGCTCAGATACTTTGACAGTTCAGGCGTGAGCGGTTGCGCACCCAGCGCGCGTGCGGCCGGTTCGTCCACCGCCAGCGTGATCGCCTGGCTGGCCGTCGGCACGCCACCGATGATCAACACGTTGCTCGCGGTGGCGCGGGAGTACGCCTGTCCAAGTGTCGGGGCGCGGAAGCCGGTGTTGTACGCGCCGCGAACCGCGAAGCCGCCACCCAGATCCACGCGGGTCGTGACCTTGCCGATGCGAGCATTCCCGAAATCGCTGAAGTTTTCCAGACGGCCGGCGAGGCCGAGCGTCCAGCGTGGCAGCGGCGTGGCGTCAAGGTCCAAATAGGCAGCGGCACTGCGACGATTCGCGTTCGCGGTGGCGGCGGCATCGACGGGACGGAAGCCCTAGAACAGCTGCGAGCCGGAGACCGTCAGCTGGTCCTTGTCGGGACCGTCGAGAACGCGCACCCCGCCATCCTGATACGATGCCAGCTCCCCTTCGATGATGCGGTATCGCTCGCGGCGATACTCGGTGCCGAACGCCACGTTGACGGGCTGCGTGAAGCCAACCTCGAAAGCACGCGATACGTCGGCGTTGAACGTCAACTGCTTCGCCTCGAGTTGACCGGCATAGAACTCGGTCGGGCTCTGCAGGCCGAGCGTCGGGTTGTTGGTGTTCTTCACGTCGAAGCGGAAGCGATAGCCGCCGTAGACGCTGCTCACATCCCAGTTCCATCCGTCGGCGACACCCTTGATGCCCGCGGCGCCGCTGGCGTCGGTGCTGAGTCCCCGGATCTGCGGCAGGAAGCCGTTGGGATGGAGCCCGCGGACGACCGTGCGCTCGAACGGCCGTCGCGGAAAGCCGAACGCCTGGCTCTGGCGACGTGTCACGCCACCGAAGCCGTAGAACTGCACGCCATTCGCTAGGGTGTACGCGGCATTCGTGAGTGCACCACCCTCCTTGAGCGCGGCATCACCGTACCACGAATTGTTGCGCGCCAGCGAGAGGCGTCCCGGTGCCACACGGTCGATCGAGTCGTCTTTCGAGTACTGCTGACGCAGATCGGGAGCATTGCGGTTGGTGAGCCCGAGATCGCGATACTCACCGCTCACGTTCACGTAGCCGTTGTCACCAAGCGACCAGCTGCGCGACCCATCCACCTGCACCACGCCACCATCGTTGTAGCGGACCTGACCCACGGTCGCGTTGATCTGGTTGACGGTGGAATTGACTCGGCCTGCGGTGGTGGAGAACTGCGTCGGCGCGTTCTGCTTGAGGATGCTGTTCACGACGCCGGCAATTGCGTCGGAGCCGTACTGCGCCGCGGCACCGTCTTGCAGCACGTCGATGCGATCGATCGCGGAGGCGGGGATCGCATTCAGATCGGTGCCGCTGCCGCCGCGCCCGACCGAGTTGTTGACGGCAACCACCGCACCGATGTGGCGACGCTTGCCGTTGACGAGCACCAGCACCTGATCGGGGTTCATGCCACGCAGCGTGAACGGGCGCTGCCCGTCCACACCGCCGGCGATGCTCGACCGCGGGAAGTTGAGGGATGGCACCACAGCATCTGCAGGATCTGCACGACCTCCGTCCGGCCTGTCTGCTTCATCTCGTCGGCAGTGATCACGTCGACCGGCACCGGGGCAGTCGTGACAGTGCGTTCCTGACGCCGCGACCCGATCACGACGACCGAAGTGAGTGAGGCGGCCGCCATTTTCAGAGTGATGCTGAGCGAGAGTGTCTGGCCGGCCGCGATGGTGATTGGTCGCGTCTCGTTTGCATATCCGATCAGCCGCGCGAGCAGTTGGTACTGGCCTGCGGGCGCACTGAAGCGGAACGTGCCGTCGGCGCGACTGAGCGCACCAATCGGCTGTCCGACGATTCCGATGCTGACGCCCTGGACGGCGGCGCGATCACCGTCCGCCGTGATTCGGCCGGTGACCGTGCCGCGCGCCGGCTGTGCGCCGGTGACGTCGAAAGCCAACAACGTGAGGACGGTTCACGCGAGCGCTCCGCCGGCCGATCGTCGCATGACGCATACAAGTCGATCCATCGAACCCTCCAGGCCTCGTGCCGCCCGAAAAGGTTTCTCATTTCTGTGGCCTCCCGTCGCGACCCGATGGATGGTCCGTGCTGTTAATGCGCTACCAGTGTCGGTACCCGATGAGAACGGTCCACACTGGTACGGTCCGGCGCTTGAGGCACGGCGCTTGAGGCACGGCGCTTGAGGCACGGCGCTCATGCAGTCGGCGTCGGCCATCTGGACTGCGCGCGCTTCCAGAATCGGCGGATGACGGCAGGGCGGCTTAGGTCTGTGCGGCGCTGAAAGTTTGGGGCTTACCGCGTGACGGCGTCTGTGTTGCGGCACGCCTCAGCCCGGGGTGGCGCAAGCCTCTGCCGGATCCGGGAGCGGTGGCTCCATCAGGCGCGCGAGTGCCGTGAGTTCGACGGGCTTGGTGCAGTGGACATCGAACCCCGCCTCCCGTGCGTGGTCCTGATCGCGCGGCGCGCCCCAGCCGGTGATCGCGATCAGACGCACAGAACGCAGGGCAGGCTCCGCGCGCACGCGGCGTGCGACTTCATAGCCATCGATGGTCGGTAAGCCGATGTCCACGATCATGATCGCGGGACGGATCGCCATCGCTTTCTCCAGTCCCTCGCCGCCGTCATACGCAGTCCAGACCTGATAGCCGCTCAGTCGCAGCATCGTCGCCATCGTTTCGGCGCCATCGATGTTGTCATCGATCAGCAGGACACGGCGCCCCGTATCGCCCGACACGTCGCGCCGACGTAAGAGCGCGGGGTCGGTGCTCGTTATCGAATCGGCTTCGGGCGCCGGCAGCAGCGGAAGACGAATCTCGAACGTGCTGCCGAGTCCCAGCCCACGGCTGTCGCAGCGCACGGTCCCGCCATGCAGAGCGACCAGCTTGCGCACCAGCGACAGGCCAACGCCAAGGCCACCACCGGCGCGATGTCGAGTGGTATCCACTTGCGTGAACAACTCAAATACCTCGGACAGCATCGCGGGTGCGATGCCGACACCGTTATCGACGACGCGGATCAGCGCCTGCCCGGCTTCGATACGCGCATGGAGATCGATATGGCCGCCGTTCGGTGTGTACTTCACAGCGTTGTTCAGCACATTCGTCAAGACCTGCGTGAGGCGCACCTCGTCGCCCTCGACCGCAATCTGCAGCGGCTCAACCACGACGCTGAGTTGATGCTGCGCCCTCTCGATCAGCGGCCGGCACGCCTCGACCGCCAGCCGCACGACATCAGAAATCGACACGACCCCGAGCTTCAGCTCGATCTTGCCACTTCGAATGCGGGACACATCCATCAGGTCGTCAACCAGTCGCGCCATGTGACCGAGCTGGCGTTCCATCATACCCAGCACAGATGTGGATATGACCGCTCCCGACGGTGCCAGTTTGAGCACTTCGAGTCCGGCGCTCAGTGGCGCGAGGGGGTTTCGCAATTCGTGCGCGAGCGTCGCCAGAAACTCGTCCTTCCGCAGATCGTCGTCACGCATCGCGTCCTCCAACCGCTTCCGATCGTGGATGTCGATGTTGATGCCGACCATGCGCACCGCTTCTCCCGCGTCATCGAACTCAGCCTTACCGATGCCGAGCATCCAGCGCGAGTTTTCGAAAGGGCGCAGCACACGGAATTCGGCGTGGAAATCGGCCACTGCGCGGCTCAATGTGTCGCGCACAGCGTCGGCGGCGGCGTCGCGATCGTCGGGGTGCAGCGCCGCGAGCCACTCGAGGTAGGACGGTGGACCGAGTGCCGGCGAACGGCCGAACAGCACATACATCTCCTCCGACCATTCAAGCACACCGCTGCGCACGTCCCAGGACCAGGCGCCAGCCTGCGCCGCGGCCAGCGCAAACTGCAGACGCTGTGCAGTTTCGCGCGTGGCCAAGGCGTCTTGCCGGAACTGCGTGATGTCGCGCGTGATGCCAAGCACTCGGTCGATCCGGCCGTCGACCTGAAATTCCGGGACGAGGCGTGCCGCGTAGTAGGCCAGCCCGCCAGGGCCATCAAACGAAAACTCCATCTCTTCCGTTGTGCCGCTTTCAAACACTCGCGCCAACGCCGCGTCCCATTGGTCGCACAGTTCCTGGGGCATCCCCAACTCGCGATAGGTGCGACCGAGAATCTCCTCGATTGCCATCCCGGTGGCCTGCGTCATTGCCGAATTGATGAACATATGCCGGAATTCGCGATCGTACCGCGTCAGGATGTCCGGTGTGTTGTTGGCCAGACTGTGCAACTCGCGCTCCCGCGCCAACAGCTCGCGGCGGCTGGCAACCAGTTCGCCTGCCATATGCCAACGCTCGATCGAGTTCTCGACCGCCCGCCACAGCGCCGATGCGGTCAACCACTCCTTGCCGATGAAATCCTGTGCGCCCAGGCGCAACACCTCGCGTCCGTGGCTCACGCCGGCCCGTCCCGTGATCACCAACACGGGACACGCAGTCACGCCATCGATCGTCTGCAGGGCGGGGAGCAACTCCCGTGCGTCCATGTCGGGCAGGTAGTAGTCGAGTACCAGGCAGTCTGGCCTGTGCGCCGGCGATGCCATGACAAGCCGCAGCACCTCTGCCGCGGAATCGCATTCGACGAATTCATAGCGTGAATCGCTGCCGGTCAGCAGCAGATGCCGCAGTTCACGCCGGTCGTCGAGGCTGTCGTCGGCAATGACGACGCGGCGGTGGGGCAGCCCTGTCATGAAGTCAGCACAGGGTATGTCGGCAGCGTAACGGCGCCGAGCCAGTACTGCAGCACCGTCGTCATTGCATCGAGATGCTGTGGGTAACTCACTGGCTTGATGTGGTACGCATTGGCACCGGCACCATAGCAGAATGTGAGGTCGCGGGGATTGGCCGACGTGCTGACGATGACGACCGGAACGCCTCTGAGCGTTGCGTCTTCCTTGATCTGGCGCAACGCTTCGCGACCATCCATGCCGGGCATGTTCAGATCCATCAAAACCAGTGCCGGTGGCCGCGTCGCGCGGCCCGTCCGGAGCAGCGCCAGGCATTCGTCGCCGTTCGTCACGCGCTGCAGGCGACCCGGAATACCGCAACGGCGTAGCGCTTCCGCGATCGTATCGGCATCCTCGTCGGAATCCTCGACCAGCATACAGATCGGCAAGTCGACGCCATGATGCGTCGACGCAGCACTCACGGCGCCCCCAAAGAGAAATAGAACGTGCTGCCGACGCCGGGCTCCGAGTCGAACCACACCGAGCCTCCGTGGCGCTCGATCAGCTTCTTCACGATGGTGAGGCCGGCCCCCGTTCCGCCGCCATACTCGTCGCGCCCGTGCAGGCGCTTGAACATCTTGTAGACGTGATCGGCATGCCGCGCCTCGATGCCAATCCCGTTGTCCTTCACGTAAAAGATCGGTTGCTCGGTCACGTCCGCGGGCCAATGTGGATTTCCATCCACGGCGTGTGGCGGATACCAGCCGACGTCGATCCGGACGCTGGGCTTGTCGTTGTACTTGAAGGCGTTCGAGAGCAGGTTGACGAACACTTCGCGCAACCGAACGCGATCCGCGCGAATCTGCGGCAGCTGCGGCTGCACGACCACTTCACTTGGCTTCTCGCCGCGGCGCGAGGCGACCATCTCGAGCGCCTCACCCACCAGTTCGTCGAGGTCCACGTCCTCCACCTCCAACGCAACACGACCGACGCGCGAAAAGTGCAGCAGTGAGTCGAGCAGACTGTCCATGCGCAGGGTGAGCCGTATCAGTCCTTCGACGCGCTGCGCGTTCTGCGGATCGGCGTGTGTGGCGCTGTCTGTCAGTTGGTGCGCGTACTTGTGGATGCCTCGCAGTGGTTCCTTCAGATCGTGGCTGGCGACATACGCGAAGGCGTCGAGGTCATCGTTGCTGCGCGCCAGATCCACATTCAGCTCTGTCAGATGCTCGGCACGGCTGATCACCGATTGCATGACGACCAGTCGGAAGCGCAGCGCGAGATCGATCTCCCACTTCTGCCACGGCAGCGATTGCTCGCGCACCGAGTCGCTGAACAGTTCAAAGCTGCGGCGCGGCGTCAGCCGCGGACCATGCGGGCCCGGCACCATGGGCTTGTCGTGTGGATTGCCGCCCCACGCGATCGTGCGCAGTGTTTCGGGACGGAACCACAAGACGAGCTTCTGGCCTCGGTTCGACAACGGCACGGCCAGCAGCCCGCTGGCCACGGCGCTCAGTTGCGCGCTGCACGGCAAGTGCCTGGCCAATGAATCCGTGACGAACACCGGTTCGGCGGACGACGCGAATTCGGGTCGCCTGATCAGCCATTCGGCAATGCGCTCGAGCTCGTCTTCCGGCGGCGTCTCTCCGATGCGCCACCAACGCTCCTCATGAAATAGTGCCGCACCCTGCGCATCCATCGCATCGAGCAGCGTCACCGATCCGTCGACCATCGCAGACAAGCCTCCCTCGTGTGCCGCCTGCAGAACGAGCAGTTCCCGCACTTCATCGAACGCCAACTGGCGCGACAGGTGATCGCGATCCTCAGCCGCCTTGTGCTGCAGCGACACGATCTGCGCGATCAGCTCGCAGGCGGCGCGCATGTTGTATGGCAGATCGAAGGCACCGGTGTAGTGATGGCCTGCGATCAGGCCCCACAACTGCTCGCCACGCCGGATTGACAGCGTCAAGCCGGCCGACACGCCCATGTTCTGCAAGTACTCGGTGTACATCACGGACGGACCGCGCAGCGCGCAGTGGGTCATCGTCAGCGGCATGCCGGTGTCGGGGTGGGCCAGCGGCACGAGCTCCGACAGCGGCGCACCCACCTCGCGCAGGGGCCGAATCCAGGTGCGGCGAAACACCTCGCGCGCTGGCTCCGGAATATCCGCGGCCGGATAGTGCAAGCCGAGCCAAGACGACAACTCCGGGCGGCGGCTCTCGGCTACGACCTCGCCGTGGCCGTCGTCGTGAAATCTGTACACCATGACCCGGTCCAGCCCTGTCAGCGAGCGGATCTCAGCGGTTGCGGCATCACTCAGTGCTTGGAGGGATGAAGCGCCGTGCAGACGGGCGACACTGTTTTTGATCAGTGAGAAGTAATCGAGGCCGTCCGTTGCGAGATGGGCCGTTGACTCGAATTCAACGATCAATACGCCGTCGATCGCGTGCACGGTGACGTCGAGCGGCGGACCGGCACGGCCGGGATGCGTCAGTACGAACAACGGATTGCGATCGACCGGATGGCGCGCGAGAAATCCCGCCAATTCCTTCGCGCCAGCCTCGCCCAGCACCAAGCTGATCGGCTTTTCGAGCAGCGCTTCCGGCGGATAACCGAGTAGCGCGGCGCTATTGTCGCTGGCCTGCGCAATCGTCAAATCGACCGGACGCAGCACGAGCAGTGCACCGTGGCCCTGCACACACCCGGGTGTCTGGACCGGTTCGCTATCGCAGTTCGTGATCGTCGTGCCGAATCGCTTGATGCTGTACGCCTGACCCTCCCATGGCGGCTGCGTCGCGCTTGCATCACCGCTCACGCTGCTGCTCTCATCACGCACCATTCTCTGAATGCTGTAAAGGTCGAAAGCGCCCCACTGATCATCGCATCCCTGGGCCCTGATTCGCGACCACAGGCATCCGCTGCGCGCCGAAATGACATCCACATCTCGCCGGTGCGAGCGCCGTAGCCGTTGAAGTACTGTGCCCCGTGAAGGGAGGTGTAGCCGAATCGCTTCTCGACATAGCGACTGACGAGCTGGCCCCCGAGACTTGCCCCTTCCAACACGTACAGACATCCAAACGCACCGGCGATGCTGGACAGGGACGGCAGCGTCCGGCACATCGGGAGAGCGTCCGGTTGATCAACACCAAGGCTGATGAGATCGGCACGCAGCAACGACGCCTTGGTGCGTTCGTGCAACTCGATGCCGTTCTCGCGCCATCCGCTGACGGCTGAGAGCGCGGTCTCCAGCGGTGCGTACATACCGAAGAACGCCTCGAGACTTCTTTTGTACGCAGCGGCCCCAAGCTCGGGATTCAGCAGATCGAGCGCCGCATCGAGGGCGTCATGCTCTAGCTGGGTCGCGGCCTTCAAGGCGGCCAGCGCTGACATGCTGGACGACGTTGTCTCAGCGAACGGCATTGTTTCGGTTACCGAATCGAGAATGTGCTGAAGCGCGGCGGTCTCATCAGCGGCGACGTTAACTGCCGCTGCAAGACTCCTTACGTTGAGTGTACTTGCCGGGAGCAATTCGGGAAGGACGCAGAACACTCGGCCCAGATCCGCCGTGATGCCAGATGCTGCGTCGCACGTATGTGAGTCGGAATTTCAACACTGGCGGCGAGTTCGACGGCCGACACGGCACGGCGAGACAACAACATACTCGCTCCGCCGTTGCAACCGGCGTTCAGAACAGGAACATGGTTGC
>JBBRLZ010000030.1:0-52210 GCA_038231095.1 Gemmatimonadales bacterium | reverse complement strand
GCCCCCTTGACTTGCATGTGTTAAGCACGCCGCCAGCGTTCGTCCTGAGCCAGGATCAAACTCTCCAAGAAGAATTCAATTAGCTCTCGCGAACCGCTCACAACACCCATTACTGGACCATCATGAGACGGTCCGGAATCAATAAAAAATCAGAGTTCAAACTCTCGCGCGGCGCTCTGCACGCCGTCGCTCAAACGAGTTCGCCTCGCACATTTCTTTTCTCTCGATTCAATTATCAATCAGCAGTTCCGCCGTTTCGGCGGGAGTCTTAAAGGATACTCAATGTAGCCGAGTCCGTCAAGGCCCTCGCTGCCGGTTTCTTGCTCACTCTCTCGAGTTCACGGTCGCCAGATCAGCGTGGGGAGGAGAAAGTAGGCGAAATTCGGGAAAAATGCAACCCTCCCTGCATTCCGAGTAACCACGACGCCGATCACTGCACTACGCACGCGTTCGATCGCTGGTGATGCGCCTCCCCATTCGCGAAGACGCACATGCCGGTTCCGCCGCCCACGCCGGGGCCGCACGGATCGCGATGCAACGCATGCGCACCTGAGCTCGAGCAACCACCGACGCCGTGGCCGTGGCATCGCGCCGCGATCGACACGGTCATTGGAAAACCGGCGGCGACACATGCTCCCCTCTGCGCCGCCCGGCCGAAGCGACGATGAGCCGTTCACGGCAGTGTGCGCGTACGCTGCCGCGCGCGCGCGCGTGCGCCGCTGCCACACGGCGTACGACACCGCCGGCGACACTCAGCCCGACGCAGAGCACCTCGCACACCGCGCCGACAGCACCGCGCCCCCTGAACGCAACGCGTCGCAGAGCGCGCATCGTGACTTCGCCGCGCAGTGCGTGCAACGCGGCACCGGTGGGTGGGGCGTTCACGGTACTTATTAGCATAGTGATCCGTTATGCCGCTTGCGGTCCACCGACGCGGTCTCGCATCGCGCGTGAACGCGTCGTACGAGCATGCACACCGATGCCGAGCCAACCGCCGCGCGGGACGCTCTGTGCACGCGTACGTCCTTTGCTGCTGATGCCGTGACTGCTCGAGCGATCCGGACGCTTCCTCATACACATCGGCGCGTGCGGCCGGCGGCTGTCGGCACCGACCGTCTGTCGCGGCAACACGCGCCTCGCAGTGCTCGGCTGACACCCCATCGATCTGAAGAAATCGATGCAAAAAAGCGGCGGCCATCGTGAGATGACCGCCGCTCGAATGCTCCGAGTAGGACTCGAACCTACAACCTACTGATTAAGAGTCAGCTGCTCTACCATTGAGCTATCGGAGCCAGATACTGCAAACGCGCCAGGAGGGAATCGAACCCCCGACCCGCAGCTTAGAAGGCTGCCGCTCTATCCAACTGAGCTACTGGCGCTTCATTCTGCCGCACGTCGGGAGCTCGTGCGGAGCCAGACAGATCGGGGCGGCCGGATTCGAACCGGCGACCTCCTGCTCCCAAAGCAGGCGCGCTACCGGACTACGCTACGCCCCGCACGAACTCCGAGAGTAACGGGACGGGGCAGCCTCGTCAACGGGCACCGTTCGATGATGTGTCGGCACCCAGTATCGTCAGCAGCTGCGAAAACGCCCGCGCACGATGACTCACGCGCGCTTTCGCGTCACGCGACGCCGACGCGAACGACACGCCCAGATCTGCGCTGACGAAGAACGGATCATATCCGAAACCGCCGCTACCATCACGGTCTGGCAGAATCGTACCGTCCGTGCGACCGAGTGCGCACTCATCGCGTGTCGCATCGGAATACGCTGCCGCACACACGTAGTGTGCCGGCCATGGCGGTGCCCACCCACTGTTCCAGCAGGCGTCGATCAATGCGTCGTTGTTCGCGGCATCCTCGTCGACGTGCGCACTGATCGGAACGCCGTTGTCCTCGGCGAATCGACGGCTGCGAACGCCCGGCCGACCCTCAAGCGCATCGACGCGCAATCCAGAGTCATCAGCGAGGCACGGACGACCTGTTCGTGCTGCAAAATACCGCGCCTTCGCCAACGCGTTCGCTTCGAATGTCTCGAACGCTTCGATCCCATCCTCTTCGGGCGATGCCACCACGCCTGCCTCATCGAGTCCGATCGCGACAATCCCTGCGCCAGCCAGCAACGGCTGCAGTTCTGCCAGCTTGCCGCGATTGCGTGTTGCGATGATCCAGGTCGGCACGCTTACGCTCGCGCCTCGTTCAGCGCACGAAGCTGTGAGGCATCGAGCGCAGAGATTCCAGCCGACGCCAGTGCGAGCAGCGCGTCCAGCTCAGCGCGATCGAACGTCGCATGCTCCCCGGTGCCCTGCACTTCGACGAACTTTCCGGTATCCACCATCACCACGTTCATGTCGACACCGGCGCGCACATCTTCCGGATAGTCGAGATCGAGCACGGGATAGCCGTCAACCACGCCGACGCTGACGGCCGCGACCCGATGCACCACCGGCGAGACCGCGAGGCTGCCCTGGGCCAGCAGCCAGTTGAACGCGTCTGTCACGGCGACGCAGGCGCCGGTGATGGCGGCTGTGCGCGTGCCACCGTCAGCGAGCAGGACATCGCAATCGACCTTGATCGTGCGCTCGCCGAAATCGAAGCCGCTCAACATCGCTCGCACGCTACGACCGATCAGCCGCTGGATCTCCTGCGTGCGGCCGCCAACCTGCCCACGCTCGCGCGACGTGCGCGTGCGCGTCGCACGCGGCAACATCGCGTATTCAGCGGTGAGCCAGCCCTGCTTGCTGCCCTTGCGCCATCCGGGAACGCCTTCTTCAACCGTCGCCGTGCAGAGGACTCTCGTCTCGCCGAAACTGATCAGGCATGATCCCTCGGCATACGGTGCGACGGCGCGTTCGATGACGACCGGACGCATCTCGTGCAGCTGCCGGCCATACGAACGGACAAGCTCAGACATCGGTATTTCCTGAACGGAGTTTGGCGATTGTGGCCGTGGTCGAATGCCCCGGCGTGAGGGGAATGATGACGACGTCGCCACCGCGAGCACGCGTTTCAGCAGCACCGACGACCGTCTCCGGATTGTAGTCCCCGCCCTTCACGATCACGTCAGGCTGCAGCAGCTGAATCAATTCGAGCGGCGTGTCCTGCTCGAAGACCGCAACGCAATCGACCATCGCGAGCGCGGCCAGCACGTAGGCGCGATCCGCGGCGTTGCGCACGGGACGCTGAGGGCCTTTGAGACGTTGGACTGACGCATCGCTGTTGATGCCAACGACCAACGTGTCGCCGCAGGCCCTTGCACCCAGCAGCACGTCGATGTGTCCGGGATGGAGCAGGTCGAACACGCCATTGGTGAAGACGACACGGCCAGTCTGCGTCGCGCGCCAGGATCGTGCATCGGTCCACGAGCGAATGTGGTCGAGCGGTGACGCAGACGTCACTCCATGCGCTCCACGCTGAAGCGATGCGTCACGGGGCGTGGTGCGACCGGGAACTTGATCGTGTCAGTGTACGTCGCGCTGAGTCGGATCAATCCGTCACGGCGGTCGACGCGGATGTCATACGCGGCATCGGGCAGTTCACCGATGGAGTCGGCCGAAGCGCGCATGCGCGTCTGGAGGCCCTCGTCGTTGTCAGCCTTGGCGTGGAGCAGCGTCTGCCGCATAGCGTCTTCATACTCATACGCGCGCATGTACACCTTCGCCGCCGGCCAGCCGAAGACGACGGCGGCCGCGATCAACGCGATCCCCATCAGACATCCGCCTGAACCCGTGCCGCGGCGCATCACCATTGTGATTGAGCTCCCTCGATGACGTCGTTGACCAGCTTCTCGATCGCTTGCCTGCGCCCGTCGGCTTCCGACCGCTCGTTGTACTCACCCTCTGCCGTCATACCCTTCCGCGTCCAGAGCACGCGTCCCGCGGTCTGGTCGTAGATCTCGATGTCCACGGTGAGCATCAGCTTCCGGCGGGCGGCAACAGACTGCGCGCGATCCGAAGAGAAGGCGATTGGGATGTCCGGTTCGTAACGGGTGATGGTCCCGCGGACGATCGCACTGGCCTGGGCTTCTCCTGCTTCCCGGATGCCCAAGCGGGACCTCAGCTCGCGCCGGAGACGCGCCATGAACTCCTGCTGGAGCTCGGCAGACGGTGTCTGGTTTTCGAACGGAAGGACGGCCACCGTGCGGACGCTGGGAGGCAGGCCGCCACCCGCGAAGCCGTACACGCAGCCGCCGAGGGTCAAAGCGAGTGCGAGACCGCTCGCCGAGCGAGCCCAGCTACGGCTTCCAGATCGAGGCATCGAACGGTGCGACAGAATCCACCCGCGTGATCGTGAGCGTGAGTTGCCGTCGGGTCGGCGCGTGAAAGTAAACTAGCGATCCGTCGTCCCTGCGCTCGAGGCGATCGATCAGCTTGTCACCTTCGGCCCGCTCGAGCCGGCTGACGCGACCGTTTCGCATCGCAAGTCGCCACCGCGGCGTCGGTCCAATCTCGGCCGTGATCGTGCTGTCGGAGCGGGCGACGAGCGTGTCCTTGCCAGCTGGAACCGCACTCCGGCCAAGTGCGGCCCACAGGAATGCCGGCGGGGGCAACACGTGCCTCAGCGCCTCCGGAGCGTCCAGTCGCATGTCATTCCCGACGACCCACGCGGCGCCACTGCCAAGGCCGCCAGCCACGAACAGATCGATCCGGGCTGAGTCTGGCGCGGCGATCCGGGCAGCGCCCTCACCGTGGACCTCGAGTTCTGATTCCCGGAGCTTCCAGTTGAACACTATCCGTTGGCTGCGACGTGGCAATTCGAGTACCGGGAGCGGTTCGCTCCGCGGCACAGGCATCGCGTTGACGAGCGGCGCCAGTTTCGGGGCGCAGCCGGTGAGCGCGATGGCCGCGGAGAGCGTGGCGATGCTGAGACGGTGTTTCATTGCGGCAGTGCTGAGATGGTACGGATTGCGTCGCCCTGCACCAGAGAATCCATCACCGACCAGCCGGACGTGACGGAACCAAACACCGTGTAGCGGCCATCGAGGTGCGGCTGCGGTGCGAGGGTGAGGAAGAACTGCGACCCACCGGTATCCGGCCCCGACAGCGCCATGCCCACCGCACCGCGCAGGTATCGCGAGCGATTCAGTTCATCACGGATGGCGAATCCCGGGCCGCCGCTTCCGTCGCCGCGCGGGTCGCCGCCTTGCACGACGAAGGCCGGCACGACGCGGTGAAAGCGCAGCGCGCGAAAGTAGCCGTTGCGTGCAAGGCGCGAGAGGTGATCAGCGGTCATGGGTGCACGTACCCCATCAAGCACGATCCGGACCGCGCCGCGGTCTGTCAGGATGCGAAGCGATCTTGGGCGTCCCGCGAGGCTCGGCACGACGAACGCGCGCACGATATTCTCGTAGAAATCCATCGACGGTGGCGGCGGCAGTGGTGCATTCCGCCAGTGGGCGAGCGGCGTGATTGTCGCCATTCGGCGACGCAGGAGAGGGTCGTTCGGCGCTGCGAGACGGCCGAGCTGCTGCATGAGTGTATCGCCGAATGCACTGCTGTCTCGACGCCACGCGCTGGCGATGATCGCCATCGCGGCATCTCTCGCATCGCCATCACCGTCGGTTGCGGCGCGCGACAGACCGTCGAAGGCGACAGCAACATCGTCCGCGTGCGCCGAGCGTGCGAAACTCTGGAGCGCGGCCGCGCGCATGCCGACGTCAGGATCGCGGCGTGCTGAATCGCGTATCGCAATCCAGCCCAGCGCGAGCCCGAGGCTGTCGCTGGCACCACTCAGCGCGCTGATCACGGCGGTCCGGACTCGAGCATCGGCATCGGATCGGAATCGAAGAACCACTGCCGCATTACGATCGACGCCCGCCGTCGCCGCACCATCGATCATGGCGATGCGCATGCGGAAATCAGGGTTGCTATCGATCGATCCGTTACTCGCCACGCGCAATGTGTTGATTGCGCCAGCCTGCCAGGCACTCGAGACCAGCGAGCGTCGAACCATGTGCGTGGTGTCCGATGTCCACCACGCACCCCAGAGCCCTGCGGTATCGGAGGCAATGCCGCCGACGGATTGCGCCATCGTCACTCGGACGTTCACGTCGCGCTCCTGTGACCACGCTGCGACGAGCGCGGGGAGCGCAGCCGTGCGATAGCTCGCCAGCGATCGCACGGCCGCGATCCTGACGTGCGGCGCGCGATCATGCAGCAAGGCACCGAGCCGCCGGATAATGGAAAGCGTGTCACCACCGCTCTGGATCGCGGACGCCATAAGGCGCGCCGACACTTCGCGAACAGGCGGCGAGATGTCACGGCTTGCCGCAAGCGCAAATCGTGCCCCGGCCGAACGGCGCGACCGGGAAAACGCATAGAGCACCGCCCAGCGCTCGTCTGCACCACGTGCTCGCATGTACGCGCTCGCGACAACGGTATCCGGGAATGGCGACCATTTGCCGGCGACGCGCAGCAACGCGGCACGCGTGGTGGAAGACTGCGCCGCGGAGAGCATGTCGCGAAACGCGCCGCAGCGCCCGTTCATCTCGCCGATCGCCCACGCCGCCGCCTCGCCGGTGTCGTTGCGAGCGAGTGCCGACCGGAGCGCTGCACAGCCGGTGGAATCCGTTGCAAGGCCGATCGCGAATGCGGCGTCGCTGCGCACTGCAGTGTCAGCGTCGGTGAGCATCAGCGAATGCAATGCATCGTAGCGACTGCCGATGCGATTGAGACCGATCACGCGGACGGCAGCGGCACGCAACGGTGCGATACGCGAGGCCAGCGCACTATCGATCGCGGCGGTCTTGCTGCTGCGTGCGTCATGCGTGGCGAGCACTTCCGCCCACTGTCGGAGTGCGCGCTCGTCAAGTGTCGGGCGCGCCTGTGCGTCGACCAATGATGTCCCGACCGTACCCGCCACAGCAACTACGATCGCCGCGCGCAGCAGGGCGTGCATGGGTGCGTCACGCATCGGCCAACCCGAGCGCGGCCAGAAGTTCCTGTGGCAGGCGCGCAATGCGTCCCGTGGTATCGAGCCCGATCAATGTCGTGCCGGCGGTGACGAGCTTCGTGCCCCGCTCCGCATGCGCAATCAGGTACTCGAAGGTCATCGACCGGGAGCGCACCTCGGTGAGTGTCGTCGTCACGCGCACCAGATCATCGTAGCGCGCCGGGGCGTGATACCGCAGCACAGCGTCGGACACCGCGAGCCCGACGCCCAGGCGTTCGATCTCCGCGTAGGAGCGACCGAACTTCCGGATCAATTCCGTGCGCCCTACCTCACACCAGGCGAGATAGTTCGCGTGATAGACCACACCCATCTGGTCAGTCTCCGCATAGCGGACGCGAAGTTCGATGTCGCAGGTAGGTGCAGGGTCGACGAGAGACACGGGCAATCTGGTGGTGAGGGGTCATTCCGCGGTGCGGGCGAAGTTGGCCAACCGCGATCCCTTTTGTCAAAGCGAGGATGACGGACTAATCTCCACGAGTGCGCTTTCTTCCCTGCTACATCCTGTCCGACGCTCACGTCGGTGCTGCGCCGACGGAGACGACGGATGCGCTGCTGCGCTTTCTGCGACGCCTGCGCGGTCAATCGGGCTCCCTGATCCTGAACGGCGACATTCTCGACTTCTGGTTCGAGTGGCGTCGCTCGATTCCGTCCTTCGCACTGCCCGTCCTCGGCGCGCTGAGCGAGTTGCGCGCCGCCGGCATGCCGATCACCTGGATCGCCGGCAATCACGATTGCTGGGGTGGTGACGTGCTGCGCGACCTGGTGGGCGTCACCTACCAGACCACGGTGTTGCGCGAGCGGATTGGAGACTGGGATGTGCTGGTCGAACATGGCGACGGACTGCGTGGCGATGCAGACCGCGGCTACCTGCGCGTGAAACCGATTCTTCGTTCACCGCTCTCGGTCAGCGCCTTCAAGCTGGTGCATCCGGATTTTGGCACGCGCCTCGCACTCGGCACATCCACCGCGAGCCGTGTGCACAGCGCCGAGGACAATGGCATCGGGTTGCGTGATGTTGCACTCGCGCGCATCGCGGCTGAGGGCGGACCTGATGTGGTCGTCTTCGGCCACTCGCATGTGGCGGGGCTGACACGTGCGCCCAACGGCGGTGTGTACGCGAATCCTGGCGGGTGGGGAGACGTGCCGCGCTACCTGAAACTCACCGACACGCGCATCGAGCTGTTCGAGCTTGCCGGCTCAGGCGAAGACCGTTGTCTCGACGCGGTCGAGCACCGGTCCGATGAAGCGCTGCCCGACGCGACGGAAGGTGTCCGGGGCGTCGGTCGCGACGAACCGGTGCACGGGCGCGATTTCATTCGCTGACGCCGTCAGCTGATGTTCGCGAAGGACGCCCTCAAGGGCACGCGCCGTTTCCGCGGCGGAATCCACGAGTGCCACCTCGCGGCCAACGACGTCGCCGATCACGCGTGAGAGCAGCGGATAATGCGTGCAGCCGAGGACGAGCGTGTCGACGCCGGCGGCGCGCATCGGCGTGAGGTACTCGTCGGCGATCATTCGAGTTGCCGGATGATCGAGCCACCCTTCCTCGACCAGCGGCACGAAGAGCGGACACGCGAGCCCGGTCACGACGGCCTCAGGCGACTCGGCGGCAATCGCGCGATGGTACGCGCCAGAGTTGATCGTGCCGCTGGTGCCGATCACACCAATGCGATGGTTATGCGTTGCCGCGACGGCGGCACGCGCACCGGGTTGCACGACACCGATGACTGGTAAATCGCACTCACGCTGCAGAATCTCCAGCGCGTGGGCGGTGGCGGTGTTGCAGGCGATCACGATGGCTTTGACGTGCTGCTCGCGCAGCCACGCCGTGATCTGTCGGCTGTAGCGGACGACGGTTTCCGGGCTCTTCGGACCGTACGGCACACGTGCCGTGTCACCGACATAGACGACGCGTTCATGCGGCAGCGAGTGCATGATCGCCGCCACAACGGTCAATCCACCGATGCCGGAGTCGAACACTCCGATGGGCGCGTCGTTCACCAGCGGAACTGCGCGCCGATGGCGGGACCGGCAGGCGTATGGCGGATCGACACGCGTGCCGGGAGATCCCACAAGTTCGCGGCCACGTATGCATCCGCGCCGGAAATCAGGTGATTGAAGATCAGGATGGCGATCCAGTCTTCGAGGTGCAGCTTCCGCGCGTTGATCAACGCCTGCGACACCGCCGGCACCTTGGTTGTCGATCCATCCACGACGAGCGAGTCGCGTCCCGCCAGCGCCTGCGCGTTGCGCAGATCCGCGCGCGACTTGGCGACCATGTAGATCGCGCCGACTTCTACCGAGCCGAAGATCGTGGACGCGGTGTTGCGACGCAGCGCACTCTGCCCCCAGCCCGGCAGCACCAGCGAGTGCAGAAACGCCGCCTTCGGCGAAATGGGCGGACGGAGCAACGAATCAGGGATGCTATTCGGAATCCGGCGCAGCGGGCGCTTGGTCGTGGTGTCACTGCGCGCGGTGTCGCGCGGAACGATTGGCGGCGTTCGCTGTTGCGCACCGACCACGCTGCAGCTGACTCCCGTCAGGAGCGCGACGACCACCCTCGAGCGCACCGCACTGCGGCGCCCGAACCATCGTCCTGCGACTCCTGACGCGGTCACCGTCACTCAGGCGTTCGGCAGACGCACGATCGCTTCGATCTCGACACGCACGTCACGCGGAAGACCGCGCACGGCGACCGTGCTGCGCGCTGGACGATTCTCACCGAAATGCCGCGCATACACCTCGTTCATCGACTGAAAGTCACTCATTTCCTGCAGGAAGACGGTCGTCTTGACGACATCCTGCAGCGTGGCGCCAGCCGCTTCACAGACTGCCGCCAGGTTCTTCATCACCTGCTCTGCCTGCGCCGCGACGTCACCCGGCACGACCGTCATCGTGACGGGATCGAGGGCGATCTGTCCGGCGGTAAAGAGCAGATTGCCCACGGCGACGGCCTGAGAGTAGGGGCCGATGGCTGCCGGGGCATGGGGAGTGTTGATCACACGCTTGGTCACGACGATTCCTCTGGAAGTGGCACGCTAGAACAACCCGATGGCACGTCCTGCGCCATCAACGCCGATCCGTGCTGCGGCAGGGACAGCCGGCAGTCCGGGCATGGTCATGATATCACCAGCCTGAGCCACCACAAACCCGGCACCGGCGGCCGGATAGACTTCCGAAATGTGCACACGGAAGCCGTGTGGCGCACCGAGGCGCGTCGGATCGTCGCTGAACGACGACTGGGTCTTCGCGATGCACACGGGCGTTGCGCCGAGCCCCTGCCGTTCGAGTTCGCGGATGGCACGCTCCGCACGCGGCGAGAAATCGACACCGTCGCCGCCATACACGCGCGCGACGATCGTCCCGATCTTCTCGCGAATGCCGAGCGTGACGTCGTAGAGTGGCGCGAAGGTAGTTGGCTCCGTGGCGATGACGTCGAGCACCTCGGCGCCGAGCGCCTCGCCACCGGCACCGCCATGCGCCCAGACCTCGCAGAGCGCCCCACGAGCGCCCCAGCGCTTCACGGCGTCCAGCACACACGAGAGTTCCTCGTCGCTGTCGCTCGTGAAGCGATTGAGCGAGACGACGACCGGCACGCCGAACTGCCGCACGTTGGCGATGTGCCTTTCGAGGTTGGCAAGCCCGCGTTGCACTGCGGCGACGTCCGGCATTGCGAGTGTGGTCTTCGCAGCACCGCCGTGCAGCTTGAGCGCGCGCACTGTCGCAACGATGACCGCCACGGCCGGCGTCAGCCCACCCATGCGTGCCTTGATGTCGAAGAACTTCTCGGCGCCAAGGTCGGAGCCGAATCCCGCTTCCGTGACGACGATGTCGCCGAGCGCCAGTGCGGAACGCGTCGCCATCAGCGAGTTGCAGCCATGTGCGATGTTGGCGAACGGGCCGCAGTGCACGAGCGCCGGCCCGCCCTCCGCCGTCTGCACCAGATTCGGGCGTAGCGCATCGCGCAGCAGGAGCGTCATCGCGCCGGCCGCATCGAGTTCGCCCGCGGTTACGAAGCGCCCATCATGCGTGCTGCCGATCACGATGCGTGCCAGGCGTACCTGCAGGTCCTCGACATCGCTCGCGAGTGCGAGAATCGCCATCACCTCACTTGCCGGAACGATCACGAATCGTTCTTCGCGCGGTACGCCGCTGTGCGCACCACCGAGCCCGATCAGGCAGTTCCGCAGCGCCCGATCATTCATGTCGATCGTGCGCGGCCACGTAATGCGGCGCGGATCGATGTTGAGCGCATTGCCTTGCTGCAGGTGGTTGTCGAGCAACGCCGCGAGCAACGCGTGGGCACTGGCGATCGCGTGAAAGTCACCCGTGAAATGGAGGTTGATATCCTCCATCGGGAGCACCTGCGCATAGCCGCCGCCGGCGGCCCCACCCTTCACCCCGAACACCGGTCCGAGGCTCGGTTCGCGCAGACAGAGCACGACCTGCTTGCCCATGCGCCGCAGCGCCTGCGCGAGGCCGACCGACGTCGTGGTCTTGCCTTCACCGGCCGCGGTGGGATGGATCGCCGTGACGAGCACCAGCTTGCCACGCACGGGCCGCTTCGCAATGTCGAGCGGCAGCTTGGCCTTGTACCGACCATAGAGATCGATCTCGTCCTCGTGGAGTCCCAACTCCGCCGCAACATCGCGGATGGGCCGGAGCGTGACGGATTGTGCAATTTCCAGATCGGTCGGCATCGGTCAGGGTGACGATGGGTTGAGTCGGAGGCGAAAGAACCGGATCGCGTTTTGTGCGGTCACCATCGCGAGTGCCTCGGGCGAGGTTCCCCGCACGATCGCAAGCCGCTCGACGGTACTCGGCAGGAACGCCGACTCGTTGCGCTTTCCGCGATGCGGGACCGGCGCGAGATATGGCGAGTCGGTTTCAACGAGCAGTTGACGATCGGGCACAAGTGCGACCACGTCATCGCGCTCCCACGTCCTGAACGTCGCGATGCCACTGATCGAAATGTACCAGCCGACATCAATCGCAACGCGTGCGAGGTCCGGCGAGCCGGTGAAGCAATGCAATACGCCGAGCACACCGTTCGCTGCCGCCGCGCGCATCATGCGGATCGTGTCCGCTTCCGCCTGTCGTGTATGCACGACGACCGGCAACCTCGATTCGGCGGCGAGATCGAGCTGGCACTGAAAGGCGGCCTGCTGCAGCTCGCGGGGGCTATGATCGTAGTAGTAGTCGAGCCCGCACTCGCCGATGGCAACCGCGCCATCGGCGACGAGCGCGCGCAGCAGCGGCAGATCGCGCGCAGCGTCGAACGTGTCGGCTTCGTGCGGATGTACACCGGCCGTGAATGACAATCGCTCTGGATCGGTGCGCGCGAGATCACGCGCCGCCGTCGAGGTTTCCCCGATGACCACCACGTGCGAGAGCCCGGCGTCCCACGCACGCTGCAGCATGGCGTCGCGATCACCGGCGAATTTCTCGCCGGCGAGGTGGGCATGGCTGTCAATCAGCACGCGACATCCCCGGAACGACAAAACCGCCGCGCAAGGCGGCGGTCCGTCGAAGCGTCCTGCGAACTGTCCGACTCACCGGGTCGCGACGGCGCCCGGGCGCTTTGTACCGGCGTCCGGGCGCGTAGCCGCGCCACTGGCCGCCTTGCGCGGGAACTTCGCCTCGATCCACAGCAGCACCGGCGAGGCAACGTAGATCGAGCTGAACGTCGCCACGAAAATGCCGAATGCCATCACCCACGCGAAGGGGCGGATCACTTCGCCAGCGAACAGCAGCAACGCGAGTGAGGCAGAGAGCGTCGTTGCGTGAGTCATGATCGAGCGCGGCAACGTGTCGTTGATCGAGCGATTGAGCACGTTGTAGAGCGTTTCCTTCCCCGCCGTCTTGAGGTTCTCACGGACACGATCGAAGATGATGATCGTGTCGTTGCTCGAGTAGCCCAGCAACGTGAGGATCGCCGCGACCACCGTCAGCGATACCTCGAGATGCATGATCTTGATGAACGCGATCGTGACAATCACATCGTGTAGCGTGGAAATGACCGCGGCCACGCCGAAGCGCCACTCGAAACGGAACGCGAGGTAGATCAGTGTCGCAATCGAGACGAGCAGCATCGCGATCCACGCCTTGCGGCTGAGTTCCTCGCCGACCTTCGGGCTGATGGCCTCCGTGCGCGCGACCGTGAATGAGGACGCGCCAAGCGCCGTGCCGAGCGTGGAACGGATCCGGTCAGCGACTTTCTCCGCGCCGGCCGCCTGCTGGCTGACGACCGACGTCTCCTGCGCGCGGATGATGTACTCGTCCGGTGCACCGAACTGCTGAACTTCGGCGCCCTTGATGTCCGCCGCGTCAAGCGCAGCACGGATCTTCGCGGCGTCCGGCGGCTGCTTGAACTTGAGCTGCACGAGTGTCCCACCCGTGAACTCGACCGAGTAGTTCACCCCGCCAGTGACCGCGAACGACGCGAGCCCGATGACCATGAACGCGAGGGTCGTGATGGCAGCGACCTTCCACCACTTGATGAAGTCGTACTTGGTGTTGTGAAAGATTCGCAGCATCAGATGCTCAGTGGCTTCGTGCCGCCGGTGCGGTCAAGCCAGAGAAGGAGAAAGGTCCGCGTCACGAAGATTGCCGTGAACAGCGAGGCGGCGACACCGACAACGAGGGTCACGGCAAAGCCGCGCACCGGTCCGGTGCCGTACTGATAGAGCACCGCACCCGAGAGAATCGTGGCAACGCTGGTATCGACAATCGCGGTCAGTGCGTGCCTGAACCCTTCATCGATGGAGAGTCGCGCCGACTTACCCCGATCCATTTCCTCACGAATGCGCTCGAAAATCAGCACGTTGGCGTCCACCGCGATGCCGACGCCGAGGACCAGACCCGCAAGACCAGGCAGCGTGAGTGTGGCACCGAAACCCGCCAGTGCGGCCAGCGTGAAGAAGATGTAGAGCGCGAGCGCCACGACGGCAATTGCACCGCTGAACCGGTAGTAGCCGACCATGATGATGATGACCATCAGAATCGCGATGCCGAAGGCAAGCTTGCCCTTGTCGATCGAGTCCTGACCGAGGCTGGCACCGATGTTCCGGATTTCCGCGACCTTGAGCGGCACCGGCAAGGCACCAGCGCGCAGCACCAGCGCGAGATCCTGCGCCTGCTGCAGGCCAGCGCCGCCGAGTGTGATCTGGCCGTTGCGTCCGATCGCGCTGTTGATGGTCGGCGCCGTCATGACACGGTCGTCGAGCACGACGGCCATGTTGTCGCGCACATGCTTGCCCGTCTCACGACGGAAGATACGACCACCTTCCGCATTGAACTCGAACTCCACGATGTAGCCGGGTTCGAGCTGATTGCGATTCGGCTTGGCGTCGGTCAGATATTCGCCGGTGATGATCGGCTTGCTGTCGAGCACATAGAGGGTGCGGTACGCGCCCTGGCCCGGTGCGCCAGCGACGGTGTCAGCGCCGAATCGGATCACCTTGCCTGGCGCGATGGCGCCGCGGACGACGGTGTCGGCGAGGTAGCGCGTCAGTCGCGCCACATCGGATTCCTTCACGTAGTACTGGCCCGGGAATTGGCCAGGCTGCACGGACTTGGTGAACGGACCATTCGCATCCTTCACCGCGGCGGAGTCAGGCTTTGCAGCAGCACCCTTGGCGGTGTCGGTCGCCGCCTTCTTCGTGGTGTCGCCGCTCAGCAGGCCGCTCAGTGGCGCGGCAGCAGACGGCCCCTTTGGCGCCGCCGTTGCAGCGCTGGCGACGTCGAGCTTCTGCGAGCGAATTGCGGCGTCCATTCGCGGCAGCGACTTCTCGAGTGCGTTGGTCTCGTCGGTAATCTGGAACTGCAGGAACGCCGACTTCTGAACGACGTCCTGCGCGCGCTGCTGATCGTCGATACCAGGCAGTTCGACGATGATGCGATCATCGCCCGCCTGTTGCACGACCGGCTCGGACACGCCGAACTGGTCGATGCGATTTCGAACGGTCTTCAGCGCTCGACCGAGTGCGTCCTTCTTGTCAGCGACTGCGCCCTTGCTCTCGTCGATCTCGAGCGCGAGGTGCATGCCACCCTGCAGATCGAGTCCGTACTTGAGCGGCCAGAGGCGCTTGGAGGTATCGACGGTTGTGCCGTCAGGCCGCTTCTCGCGCACGGCAGTGGTGCGCGGGAAGAGGGCGAAAACCGAAAGCGCGATGGCGGCGGCAATCAGCAGGAGGCGGGACCGCAGACTGTTCATGCCCTGCAGCGGAAGAAGGAAAGGACCAGCAGATACGGATAGCCGTACAAGCTAGCCGGTTCAGGCGAACCGGGTCAACGCAGTCCGGGCTGCTATCCGATCGAGAGTGAGTTGCCCGGTCAGCTCCGCAAGCCCGGAAAAGCGCCGAATGGGGCGCAGGCCGGCGACCAGATCGACGCGGACCGCGGCGCCGTACAGGTCGCCGGCGAAGTCGAACAGGTGCGCCTCGACGGTCTGCCGCGCATCAGCGACCGTGGGGCGCGCGCCAAGATTCATCATCGCGCCGTACGCGCCGCCGGGCGTCTGGACGATCGCGGCGTACACGCCGGCCGGCGGGAGGAGTTTTCGCGGATGCGGCGTGCCGAGGTTGATAGTCGGAAATCCGATCCCGCGTCCCCGCTGGTCGCCGCGCTGCACGATCCCGCTGAGCGAGTATCGGCGACCGAGCCCATGTCGCGCAGCGTCGAAATCGCCGTCGGCAACGGCCTTCCTTATCGCCGACGATGAGACGACCATGCCATCGGGCAAGCTGAAGGGCCCGACCTGCTCGCAGGCGAAGCCCTCGGAGGCCCCGAGCGACATCAGATGCTCTCGTCCGCCGGCCCGATCGCGCCCGAATCCATGATCGTGGCCGATCAGGAGCGCTTCCATGCGGAAGCGCGGACGGAGGATCTGCCGCACGAACTCGATGGCGGTCAGCGATGCGAGGTCGCGCGTGAACGGCAGGATCGCGCAGTAGTCGATGCCGATCGTGGCGAGCGCCTCGAACTTCTCCATGCCCGGCGTCAGCAGCATGGGCACGGAACTGGGGCGCACGACTTCATTCGGGTGCGGCGCGAACGTCACGAGAACGCTGGCCATATCCTTCGCGCGCGCCAGTGCCACGAGCCGCGACAGCACGTCGAAGTGACCGAGATGCACGCCATCGAACGTGCCGACCGTCACCGCCGCCGCACGGATGTTCGACGGCAGACCGGACTCGGTAGACGCATCAGGCATCGCGCATGACCACGCGTGGCTGCCAGCGCTCACCGATGCGCTCACCGAGCGCGATCAAGCCGCCGTGTTCATCGGAGACGAGTGCGACGTGGGACGTGACTGACACGGGCGCCGTCGTGATTGCGATGTCGAGTCCACGACGGATGCGATGCACTTCATCGTTGGTGAGCGCGACGGGCGGCAGATGCGGCAACGCGTCGAGCGCTGGGCGTAGTCGCGGCACCTCGTCACGCAGCGCGAGAACGGACTGCGCCTGATCGACGTGAAAGGCACCTGCAGCGACTCGTCGCAATGCACTCAGGTGCGCTGCACTGTGGACGGCTCGCGCAAGATCGCGTGCCAGCGAACGCACATACGTCCCGCCGCCGCACACGATGCGCACATCGCACGCATCACCGCGCCAGGCGAGCAACTCCCACGAATGCACGACGATCGACACCGGCTTGAGCGCAAGCGCAACGCCGGCACGCGCCGCTTCGTACGCGCGTTGGCCATCAACACGTTTTGCCGAATACGCCGGTGGCACCTGATCGATCGTACCGGTGAGCATCGGGAGTGCCGCCCGCACCTCCGCTTCACTCGGCGGAGCCGCTTCGCGAATCGTGTTGCCGAGGAGATCCTCGGTGTCCGTCTCGCTGCCGAACGCGATCGTCGCCTCGTAGACCTTCGGTTCGCCCGGGATGTACGGCAGCAGTCGCGTCGCACGGCCGGTGAGCAGAACAAGCAGGCCGGTCGCGAACGGATCGAGCGTCCCCGCGTGACCGATACGCTTTTCGTGGAGTGCGCGTCGTGCGGCCAGCACGGCATCATGCGAGGAGATGCCGGGGGGCTTGTCGAGCAGCAGCAGACCGTCAGTCGCCGCGGTCGTCATCATCGCCGGCGCCGGGCGTTTCCGCAGGGTTCGTCGCGGCATCGCCGTCGGCAGCGGGCGTCTTGATCTGCGCCAGCAGCGTCTCGATCCGCGCCGCGTACGCGACGCTCTCGTCGATCTTGAAGAAGATTTCTGGCGCGGCACGCAATCGCAGTGCGCGCCCGATCGGGCCACGCAGTTGCGGCGCGAGATGATGCAGCCCTTCGCGTGCGGCCGCCTTCGCGGCGTCGTCGCCAAGAATGCTGACGAAAATGTTCGCGGTCCGGAGATCGCGCGACACTTCGACGCCGGTGACGGTCACGAATGCGCCCGTCACGCGTGGATCCTGCACGTCGCGCGTGAGAACACGCGCGACCTCTTCGCGTATTGCTGCGGCCACCCGATCAGGGCGGCGTTCGTTTCCAGCCATCAGTGTCTCCAGTGCATCGAAGGGCGCGAGTGCCGTCCCCTGACGCAGTGGCCCCCGCAGTGCGGCTGCACCGAGGGGGCCACGAAAAGGATCATGCGCCTCAGAGTGTGCGCGCGATTTCCTCGGTGCGGAAGCACTCGAGCACGTCGCCGACCTTGATGTCATTGAAGTTCTCGATCGCAATACCGCACTCGTAGCCTTCCTTCACTTCCTTCACGTCATCCTTGAAGCGGCGCAGTGACGAGATGCTGCCCTCGTACACTTCGACACCGTCGCGGATGACGCGCATCTTGCCCTGGCGATTCATCATGCCGCTGCGGACCATGCAGCCGGCAATCGCGCCAAGCTTCGGCACCTTGAACACTTCGCGCACTTCGGCCTCGCCGAAGATGACTTCGCGCTGTTCCGGTCGCAGCATCCCCTCGAGCGCCGACTTCACATCGGACACCGCTTCGTAGATGATGCGATAGAGCTTGATATCCACGCCTTCGCGTTCCGCCGCCGAGCGCGCCTTGTTGTCCGGGCGCACATGGAAGCCGACGATGATGGCACCGGCAGCCTTCGCGAGCAGGATGTCGCTCTCGGAGATTGCGCCGACACCACGCGAAATGACTTCGACCTGCACTTCCGCATTCGAGAGCTGCTGAAGTGCATCGGCGAGTGCTTCCGCCGGACCGCCCTGGTCTGCCTTGATCAGCATCTTGAGCGTGCGCTTCTCGCCTGACGACGCCGCGGCCATGAAATCAGCCAGCGAGACCGACGACTTGGTCGTACGACGACTACGCGCTTCGCGCTCGAGACGCTCACGACGCTGCGCGATCTCACGCGCTTCGGCCGCATCCTCGACCACGACGAACTGATCGCCCGCCATCGGCACACCGGTCATGCCAAGTACCTGCACCGGAATCGCCGGGCCAGCCGACTTCACGATCTTGCCCCGCTCGTCGAGGAGCGCGCGCACGCGACCCGAGAAGACACCGCAGATGAAGTCATCGCCGACGCGAACCGTGCCGTTCTGAATGAGCACCGTTGCGACCGGGCCCTTGCCCTGATCGAGCTGCGCTTCGACGACCGCACCCTGCGCACGACGCGCCGGGTTGGCCTTCAGATCGAGAATTTCCGCCTGCAGCAGGATCTGATCGAGCAGCTGCTCGACGTTCGTACCCTTCTTCGCCGAGATGTCGCTGGCGAGGACGGACCCACCGAAATCCTCGAGCACGACATTCTGCTGCAGCAGATCCTGACGCACCTTGGCCGCATCGGCACCCGGTGCGTCGATCTTGTTGATTGCGACGACCAGCGGCACGCCAGCGTTGCGCGCGTGCGAGATCGCTTCGATCGTCTGCGGCATCACCTTGTCATCGGCTGCCACAACGAGCACGACGATGTCGGTGACCTGCGCGCCGCGCGCACGCATGGCCGTGAAGGCCTCATGACCCGGCGTGTCGAGGAACGTGATCGTCTTGCCACCCGCGAGCGTGACGTGGTAGGCACCGATGTGCTGGGTGATTCCACCTGCCTCGCCGGCGACCACGTTGGCCTTGCGGATGTAGTCGAGCAGCGACGTCTTGCCGTGGTCAACGTGTCCCATGATGGTGACGACCGGCGGACGCGACACAAGATCCTCCGCGGCATCGACGATCTTCTCGCCTTCCTCCTCGACCTGATACTCCTCTTCCTTCACGGCCTGGAAGCCAAACTCGCCGGCAATCAGTTCGATCTGATCGAAGTCGAGACGTTGGTTGATGGTGACCATCAACCCGAGGTGCTTGAACGCGAAGCCGACGATTTCCGTCGCTGCCACCTTCAGAATCTGCGCGAGTTCGGACACCGTGATGAATTCATTCACGCGCACGGTCGTACGCTCACGCTCAGCCGCAGCCGCGCGGAACGCCTCGAGCTCTTCGCGCGACGCCGAGTCGTCGAAGCGACGACCGCGACGCGCCGGACCGCGCAGCGCCGACATCGTCTTCGAGATGTTGGCATCGACGGCGGCCTGATCGACCGACCCACGCTTGCCCTTCTTGCCACCGCCACGACGCGGATCACCACCGGCGCGCGGCGCGGCGTTGCCGCCGCCGGCTCCTGGAGCTCCGCCGCCAGGACGTGGCGCACCGCCACCCGGCGGACGGACGGCGGGTCCACCGAACGACGGCGTCGCAGACGCGACCGGGCGTGGACCGCTGAAGTTTCCACCACCCTGCCCCGGGCGACCACGCGGCGGCAGTCCAGCACCGGCAGCGCGCGGACGATCAGGGAGTCCGGCTGATGCTGCCCGAAGCGGTGGACGCGAGCCGGAGTTGCCACCGGCACTCTGCGTACTCGGCGACGCGCTGGCATACGGCGTCGGCAGCGGCTGTTGCGTGGTCGGCGATGCACTGGCAACCGGCGCCGGCCTGCTGGGCGCTGCCATCGGCAGCGGGTCCGGCGCAGCGACGACGGTGGCGGGAGCCGATGGCGCATCACCAGTGGCAGGTGGCTCCGGTGCCTCGATCACAATCGGCGCGACGACAACAGCTGGCGGCGGTGGCGGTGCAGCGGCCGCGATTGCCGCGGCGCGCGCTGCGTCGGCGGCCGCGACCGCCTCGGCCTCGGCGGCACTCGCGGCGTCAACGATGGCCTGATGCGCCGCGACGTCGGCTGCCTTGCGGCGGCGGACGGCGGGCACAGCACCTTCGGGCTCGGCAGCCACGTCGGTGGCAACGGCAGGCGCAGCCGCGACCGGCTCCGCGGCGGGCGCAGCAGCGCCCTTGCGTCGACGCGCAGCCGTGGGCGCAGGGGCCGCGGCCTTGGCCTGACGGGCGCGCTTCTCGCGTTCCCATCGAGCCCGGATCCGTGACACCTGATCATCGGTCAGCCCGCTCTGCGGGCTTAAAACCGGCACGTCCATCGAGCGCAGCATGGCGATGACTTCATCCACGTTGATCTCGAACTCACCGGCCATATCCATGACGCGCAACTTGCTCAAGCCCAGCCTCCGAATGTCACTCCGAGCGCCCGGTGTCGAGCCCGATGGCTCGAACGCCCCGCGCCAACCCTGCGTCGGTAATGCCCACCGCTGCAGTCTGCTCGCGCCCAACAGCGGCGCCCAACTCGTCCGCCGACATCGCCTCGATGATGTCGATTCCCTTCGCGCGCACCAGCGGGATCACCTTGTCCCGGCTGTTGTGCGACGCGTCGTGCGCAATCAGGGCCAGTTTGAGCGTGCCCTTCTTCGCTTCGACGCGCACCTGCTCCACACCTACGACCAACAACCGACCCCGAAACCCGAGTCCGAGCAGCGCGGCCAGCTTGCGTCGCTCAGGCGAATCGCTCAGCCCTCGGCCCCACCAGGCGTGCCACCTTCTTCGGTCGCGTCATCGATGGTCAGTTCGTCGAGGATGCCCATGATGCGATCCGCTTCGGCGGGCGCAATGCCGGGCAGCTTTAGGAAGTCACCGCGCTCGAGATCAATAATATCGTTGAGCGTGCGATAACCGCCTGCTTCGAGCACCGCAACCGTCGCCATCGACAGCCCTTCGAGGGCCGAGAGCGGCACATCGGCCACTGGTTCCTCGGGCAGCGGGGCAAAGCCCGGGCCGCCTTCGGTTTTCTCGACCCACTCACGGCTCGAGTACAGATCGATCTTCCAGCCCGTCAGTTCCGATGCGAGACGCACGTTCTGACCGTTGCGTCCGATTGCGAGCGAGAGCTGATCTTCGTCGACGACCGCCTGAATCGTCTTCGTCGCCGGATCACTGAACACGCGGGCCACCTTGGCCGGCGCGAGCGCCAGCTTGGCGAAGCGCTCCGGATCAGCCGACCATGGCACGATGTCGATACGCTCGCCACCGAGCTCGTTCACGACCGCCTGCACGCGCGCGCCCTTCAGCCCGACGCATGCGCCAACCGGATCGATGGCGTCATCGCGCGAGAACACGGCGATCTTGGTACGACTACCGACTTCACGTGCGGCGGCGCGGATCTCGACGACCGACTGCTGAATCTCCGGCACTTCGAGCTTGAACAGCGCCTGCACGAACAGCGGATCGGAACGCGAGAAAACGAGGCGCGGTCCCTTCGGCGTGTCCTCGACTTTCTTGAGCACCGCGCGGATTGTCTCGCCCTGGTGATAGTGCTCGCGATGATTCTGTTCGCGATACGGGATGATGGCTTCCGCTTCACGGTGACGATTGAGCATCAGCACCAGCTTGCCGCGCTCGATCTGCTGTACTTCACCGGAAAACAGATCGCCGACGCGACCCGAAAACTCATCCTTGATCTTCGTGCGCTCGCCTTCGCGCACACGCTGCAGGATACGCTGCTTGGCCGCCTGCACCGCGGTGCGGCCGAATTCAGCGAACTCGATCGGTGTTTCCATCACGTCGCCGACTTCGAAGCTCTCGTCGAGGAAGCGCGCTTCCTCGAGCGTGACTTCGCGGACCGGATCGGTGACTTCGGCCGACACGGTGCGCAGGCGCACGATGCGGATTTCACCCTTCGTCTCGTCGATTTCGACTTCCGCATCGACGGTCGGCCCAAACTTCCGGCCGAGCGCCGCCAGAATGCCATCCTGCAATAGCGCACGTAGCTCCTCGCGATCCATCTGCTTGGAGTTGGTGAGTTCCTTGATTGCGTTCAGAATATCCATCGCGATCGCCTCGAACTTCTATCGATTCCAGGTGACAACCAGCCGCGCGGTTTTCACGTCGGCGAGTGCCACCCGATGTTCTGTGCCCTGATCGTCCTGCACGACGCCGGTTTCGACGTCGGCGTTCTCGTCGATCCCGAGCAGCGTTCCTTCCACCCTGCTACCGACCAGCGACCCGCTGGTCACCGCCACCCGGCGACCCGCGAACCGCCGCCAGTCTGCCGCGTGCCGCAGCGGGCGATCCATGCCCGGCGACGACACTTCCAACCGGTACGTTTCCGCGACCAGACTACTGCCGTCGAGGACCGCTTCGATCGCGCGCGAGACGCCTGCGCAATCCTCGATGGTGACCTTCGTGCCATCCGGGCGGTCGATGCGCACTTCGAGCAACGGCCGGTTGCGGGTTCCACCGCCAGTGAGCGAGAAGAGCTCGAAGCCCGCCTGCGACACTGCCGATTCGACCACCTGCTGCACAGCTGCTGCGATGGGTGCCGCCACGATCCCGACCTCTCGAACGCAATCTTACAGAAACAAAAAAGTGCGGGGAGGCCCCCACACTTCACAGTGTAGTACCGAATTGCTCAGAGGATCATAACCATCTGGACAGGTGCGTTCAAGCACCTGTCAGAGCGTCACTTGCGTGGATCGGGGCTGATGAGGACGCCCAGCTGTCGGCCCGCGTCGCCGGCACGGTGCGAAAAGAGCTGATCGTTGGAGCACCGGGTGCACCACTCGCTGATCGCGAGATCGCGTACCCCGAGCGTCTGGGCACGCGTGGCAATGGCAGCGCGCAGGTCGAGTGGCGTCGCCGTGGTGACGGTGCGCCCGGTGACCGCGTGATGCACGTCCGGGCTCACCTCGTAGCAACTGCCGCAGATGGCCGGTCCGAGATGAATGCGGAGCGAGCCCGCCCCGAATCCTCGGCGGCCGAACCAACCGATCGCGCGCTCGGTGATGCCGGCGACGGTGCCCCGCCATCCGGAGTGGAGGACGGCCCCGGCACCTGACGGGTGCGCGATGAACACCGGCACGCAGTCGGCGACCGTGACGGCCGCCGCTGTGCCCGGCCGCCCCCAGGCGTGACCGTCGACAGCGGTCCGTCGGAGCCACCCTTGCCACCCAGTCTCGTGTATCGCGATCTCGGCTCCATGTACCTGAAAGCCGTTCGCGAACCGCGAACAGCCGAGCTCATCGACGGCCGACACTAGCCTGTCCCAGCGGTTGAAGACCACGGCGGCCGGCTCGGCCGACTGCGTGCCGAACGAGCCAGCGGACCGCGACGTCGTGAACGCCGTCAGCCCCCACTCGTCGAAATCCGGGATGCTGAGATGCGCCGGCAGACTCACCCTTCGATGCGCGTGATCCTCGCGCCGAGTGCGTTCAAGCGCTCATCGATGCGCTCGTAGCCGCGCTCGATCTGGCCGACGTTCATGATGGTGCTCGTCCCGGTCGCGCAGAGCGCGGCGAGCAGCATTGCCATGCCCGCACGAATGTCCGGACTCTCGACGCTGCCGGCCCGCAGCTGCGACGGTCCGGAGACGAGCGCGCGATGCGGATCGCAGAGGACGATGCGCGCGCCCATCGAGATCAACTTGTCCACGAAGAACATGCGCGACTCGAACATCTTTTCATGCATCAGGATCAAACCTTCGCACTGCGTCGCGGTAACGATGGCAATCGACATCACATCGGCCGGAAATGCAGGCCAGGGCTGATCTTCGAGCTTGGGCACATGTCCGCCAAGGTCGTCGCGAATCCGGCGCGACTGTTCCTTCGGGACGACCAGATCCTTGCCCTCGATACGGCAACTGATGCCGAGTCGCTCAAAACCCATCAGCATCGAGCGCAGATGTTCGACGCCGGCATCGGCGATGCGCAGTTCGGAACGCGTGACGGCGGCGAGACCGATGAAGCTACCGACTTCGATGTGGTCCGGCCCGATGCGATGCGTGCAGCCGTGCAGGCGATCGACCCCGTGCACCGTCAGGGTATTGGTACCGATCCCCTCGATCTTAGCGCCCATGCCGACGAGGAAGTGCGCAAGATCCTGCACGTGCGGCTCGCTGGCGGCATTCCGGAAGATCGTGGTGCCCTTTGCCAACGATGCGGCGCACATCGCGTTCTCGGTCCCGGTGACGCTGGGCTCGTCGAGGAAGATGTCGCGGCCACGCAGTTCCTTGGCGCTGAGTGTGAACTGTTCGCCGGCCGTGAACGTGGCGCCAAGCTGCTCGAAGGCGAAGAAATGTGTGTCGAGGCGGCGGCGGCCGATGACATCACCACCGGGCGGTGGCAGCGTCACACTGCCACACCGGGCGAGCAACGGGCCGGCGAGCAGAATGGACGCGCGGATCTTTTCGCAGAGCACCGGGTCGAGCGTCGCAGCGTGAATTTCCTTCGCATGGATGCGCAACGCATTCGGGCCAGTCCACTCCGCCGATGCGCCGACCGAGCGGAGCAGCAACACCAGCGTCTCGATGTCGCGGATCCGCGGCACGTTCTCGAGCGTGACTTCATCCGCCGTGAGCAGAGCAGCCGCCACGATCGGCAGCGCCGCGTTCTTGTTGCCGGCGGGTCGGATTGTTCCGGACAGCTCGCGACCACCTTCCACCACATACCGCAATGCCGCCATGCACACGCTCCAGAACGAGGTCAGTAGAGCGCGTGAAGGTGCCGGACTCATGGCATCAGGTCAAGCCACAGGGGTGCGCAGCGTCCGAACTGACTGGTAGTTTGGGGGATGATGCTCACGAACTTCGTACTCGCGGTGGTCGCGGACACCTTGCTCGTCCGACCGGTCGCTGTGCCAGCGCCCTGGTACAGCGTCGCGACGGGCGTGCTCAGCATTGTCGTCACGCTGCTCCTGCTCGGTATCGCCGTCGCGCTGCTCGGCATGGCGCGGGCACTCAAGGGTGCAGAGACGAACCTCGGCGGGCGCTTGCAGGGACTCGCCGACGAATTGATTCCCCTCGCGCGCAATCTCAATCAGATCGCGACACAGTTGTCCGAAGTGACAGGTGAAGCACGCGGGGAGCTCAAGCGCCTGTCCGGCACGATCACGGTGGTGGACGACGCCGTACGTGACGCAATCGACGCCGGCGAAGACCGACTGGCACAATTCGGCACGCTGCTCGATGCGGTCCAGGATGAGGCGCAGGAGACCATCGCATCGGCAACCGGCTTGGTGCGCGGAATGCGGACGGGCGCTGGCGCGATGATCTCCGGCCTGTTCGGCCGCAACGGATCGAGCAAGCCGACACGGCGCCGCGCCGCAGCACCGCGTCGTGACGATACGCAACGCACGCTCGATGAAGACGACGTGCGTGCACGCCTTGCCGCACTCGAGGCGGCCTTCGCCGAGCAGGATGATGACGATGACGACTACGAGGATGACGTGCAGCCGAGACGGGGCATGTCGGCGGAGCGTGTTGCCGGCGCGGACTCGGACGCGGTGCCAACGGATGATGATGAGTGGGACGACGATGACGACGAGCTGGCCGACGACGAGGACGAACTCGACGAAGAAGACGACGACGCGGATATCGACGTCGATGATGACGAAGACGACGAAGACGCGGCGGACGATCGCGACGACATCGATGACGGCGATGAGGCGTACGACGGTGAACCTGTGACCGGCGCGCCTGACGAAGCGGAGCCACGTCGCGGTGGTCCGCGCATCCGCCGCCGCCCTCGCACGTGACCTGGCGGACCGTCGGCAAATGCCTCGCGCCGGTGGTGCTGGCGCTGTTCTGGATTGCGCTCAGCCCATCGGATCTGTTCGCGTGGACGCCTGGCACGCATATCCACCTCGGTGAGGCGGTCCTTCGCTCGCTGACGTTGCTGCCGACGGGCACCGCTGCCCTGCTCCGCACCTTTCCGCAGGACTTCCTGTACGGCAGCATCGCCGCCGACACCTCGATGGCAAAGAAATACGCGCCGACTGGACGCCATTGCCATTCGTGGGCCGTCGGGTTCGAGATCTATGAGCGCGCGGGTGACGAATCGCTGCGCGCATTTGCGCTCGGCTATCTCTCGCATCTCGCTGCGGACGTCGTCGCGCACAATTTTTTCGTGCCTCGTCAACTGACGGTCACGAGCAGCACGTCCGCACTCGGCCACAGTTACTGGGAGAGTCGCTTCGAGACGCACCTCGGCGACGCGGCAGCGCGACGAGCGCGCGATGTGATCCTGCTCGATCACTCGCGAGCCGATGCGCATCTCGACGACATCCTCAGTCCGACGATCTTCAGCACCAGCACGAACCGCCGGCTGTTCCGCGGCATGGTGCACGTCACAGACAGCGAGAGCTGGCAGCGCATCTACCGCATCATGGCGGAGAACAGCCGGTGGGGACTGTCACGGCCGGAGGTGGAAGTGCACCTGATCCGATCGTTCGACTATGTGATGGACCTGCTCGACCGGCTCGACCGCTCGGAGTCGTATCAGTTCGATCCGAGCGGCGACGAGGCGCTGCGTCTGGCGAAGCGCCTGCGCCGTACGTCGCTGCGCCGTGGAGGCGATCCGTTCGTGCGAGAAGAAGCGGAGCGTCATTTCGGCCTGCCGTCGTCGCCGCTGCTGCATGCAACGACGCTCGACGTGCCGCTTTATCCCGCTGCGCGCGACGACAACAGCTGATTGACGAGCTTCGGATCGGCGCGGCCCTGTGACTTCTTCATCACCAGGCCAACCAGCAATCCCTGCAGCTTCTTTTCTCCCGCAGCAAAGCGCGCCGCCTCCTGCGGATTCTCGGTGAGCACTTCATCCACCCAGCCCGCCAGCGCGTTGTCGTCGCGGACCTGGATGAGCCCATCGCGCTCAGCGACCACACGCGGTGAGTCTTCGCCTGTCAGCAGCACCGCGTAGATCTTCTTCGCCGCGCTGCTGCTGACGACGCCATCACGCACAAGGTCGAGTAATGATGCCAGGCGCGCCGGTGCCAAAGGCACCGCGTCCCACGCCGTGCCGGTGTCATTCAGCGTCGCACGCACTTCGCCGTTGACCCAGTTCGCGACGGCCTTCGCGTCAGCGTGTGCAGCCAGCACCGCCTCGAAATACGCACCGGTCACGGGATCAGCCGTCAGTTCCTGCACGTCATACTCGGAGAGCTTCATCGCAGCGTAGCGCGCACGACGCGCGACGGGCAATTCGGGCAGAGTACTCGTGACGCGCGCGAGCTCCGCCTCGGTGATGACCAGCGGCGGCAGATCGGGCTCCGGGAAATAACGGTAGTCGCTCGAGCCTTCCTTGCTGCGCGCCGGGCGAATCTCATTTCGATGGCCATCCCACAACAGTGTTTGTTGCTGGACCGTGCCACCGGCGACGAGTACACCGCACTGCCGGCGGAATTCCGCCGCCAACGCCTTCTCGACGCCAGAGAACGAATTCATGTTCTTCACTTCGCACTTCGTGCCGAGCGTCGTCTGGCCGAAGGGGCGCGCACTGACGTTGGCGTCCACACGCAGGCTGCCCTCTTCCATGTTGCAGTCACTGACGTCGAGGTAGAGCAGGATCTGCTTCAGCGTGCGCAGGTACGCGCCGGCTTCCTCGGGCGAGCGCATATCCGGCTCGCTCACGATCTCGACGAGCGGCACACCGCTGCGGTTGAGGTCCACGGCCGTCGCGCTGTCGTAGCGATCATGAATCGACTTGCCGGCATCCTCTTCCATGTGCGCGCGGGTGATGCCGATCACTCGGGGTGCGCCATCGACGATAATCCCGATATCGAGGTGACCGTGCTCCGCGATCGGGCGATCGTGCTGTGAGATCTGATATCCCTTCGGCAGATCGGGATAGAAGTAGTTCTTCCGTGCAAAGATGGATGTCGGATTGACGGCAAAACCAAAACCGAGCGCGACGCGCAGCGCGAGTTCCACGGCGCGCGCATTGAGCACGGGCAATGCACCCGGCAGCGCAAGGCAGACCGGGCAGGTGTTCTGGTTCGGCGGCGCACCGAAGTTCGTCGAGCAGCCGCAGAAGGCCTTGCTGGCCGTCTTGAGCTGCACATGCACTTCAAGTCCGACGACCATCTCGAAGCCTGCCGTGACATCGGTCGTGGTTGCGGCGGTCATGACAGCGCCTCCGTACCCAGCGCCTTCTCAAGCGCGTATGCCGCGCGAAACATGTCGGCTTCTCGGAAGTGAGCGGCGAGCAGTTGTCCACCGACCGGCATGCCATCGACGAGACCGATCGGCTGCGACATCGCGGGAACGCCCGCGAGGTTCGCCGTGGCCGTGAAGATGTCACTCAGGTACATCTCAAGCGGATCGCTCTTGGTACCGAACTGGAACGCCGGTGACGGCGTGGTCGGCGTGAACAGCACGTGGACGCCCCCGGCGAAGACGCGCGTGAAATCCTCGGTGATCTTCTCGCGCACGAGCATCGCCTTCTTGTAGTAGGCGTCGTAGTGCCCCTGCGAGAGCACGTACGTGCCGAGAATGATGCGACGGGTGACTTCCGGGCCGAAACCTTCGGAGCGCGTGCGCTCGTACATGTCGCGCAGATCGTCTGCCTTCGCGCGCGGACCGTATCGCACCCCGTCGAAGCGCGCGAGGTTCGACGACGCTTCGGCCGGCGCGAGGATGTAGTACACGGGAATCGCGAGATCGGTGTGCGGCAGCGAGACCGTCCGGATTTCCGCACCGAGATCGCGCAGCACGCCGATCGCCTTGTGGCAGCGCGCACGAATGCGCTCGTCGAGCGTGACCGGGAAATACTCCGTCGGTACGCCGACGACGAGGCCGGCGAGCGGCTTCGTGGATTCGGCGCGATAGTCATCGATGGCCACGTCCACCGTCGTCGCGTCGCGATGATCGTGGCCGGCGATGACGTGCAGGCCCAGCGCCGCGTCATCGACCGACTTGCCGAAGACACCGATATGATCGAGTGATGATGCGAATGCAACGAGACCGAACCGACTGACGCGACCGTACGTCGGCTTGACACCGACGATGCCGCAGAAGGCGGCCGGCTGACGCACGGAACCACCGGTTTCGGAGCCGTACGCAATGCGGCTGATGCCCGCCGCAACAGCCGCCGCTGATCCGCCGCTCGAGCCACCGGGTACGCGCGTGATGTCAAGCGGATTGAGCGTCGGACCGAACGCGGAATTCTCCGTCGACGAGCCCATCGCGAATTCGTCCATATTCGTCTTGCCGATGATCACGGCACCGGCGGCGCGCAGCTTCGTGACGGCCGTTGCTTCGTACGGGCTGACCCACCCGGCGAGGATCTTCGAGCCGCAGCTCGTGCTCAGCGACACGGTCGCGATGTTGTCCTTCACCGCGATCGGGACACCGTGCAACACGCCGGGGGCGGCGCCCGTTGCGGCTGATCGCACATCGGCGTCGGACGCCAGGGTGACGAAGGCGTTGAGCCGCGCATGCAACGCGGCACGCGACAGCGCCGCACTTGCGACAGCAGCCGCACCGGCCGAACCGCTCGCGATCGCGCGCGCCGTGTCAGCCGCGCTCAGATCGAGTGTGGTTTCGGGCGTCATTCCTCGCCCTCGGACGCACCGAGCTGGCTGTGCGTGCTGAGTCGCGGTACGAGCAGAAAGCCGTCACGTGGTGCCGGCGCAAACTCGGCCAGCGGCCGCACGAGCGGGATTGGCGCGACCACATCAACACGACGTGGCATGGGGTCGCGCACATCGTCGCTCACGGATGACACATCGACCGTCTCCAGCACGGCCATGTGATCGAGAATGCCATTCAGTTCGCGCACCAGGGCGGGAACACGCTCGGCAGGCATCGCCAGCCGCGCGAGGGCGGCGACGTGCAGAACGTCTGCATCAGAAACGGCCATCTACTCGTGCTCCGGTTCGAGATTCGCCTGGGCCACCACCAGCGTCTTGCGCCCCACTTCCTCATCGTCGAAATCGATGCGGACTTTCATGTCGCGACCGGCACCGGTGATCTCTGCCACCGTGCCTGCGCCGAACTTGCGATGCCTGACGCGGGCGCCGGGCAGCACCTGCACCGCATCGGTCGGCGCATCATCAAAGGCCGTCGGCTTGGCCGAGTACCGCGATGAGGTGACGCCGCCGAACGCACCGTCGCTGATCTGGGGCGCAGGACGCGGCTCGCGCGGCGTCCACCGTCCGTGCGACGCACCGCTCCGCCCCCATGCGCCACTATCGTCGCCACCACCGCCGCCATAGCTGCTGCGACCCTGACTGCGCGCGCGTGGAGTCGTCGCGGACTCCATCAGTTCCGGCGGCAACCCTTCCAGAAAACTCGACGGCCGCGACATCATGGTCTCACCGTTCCGACGGCGCGTTTCCGCGTGCGACAGAATCAGCACCGACTCGGCGCGCGTGATGCCGACGTAGAACAATCGCCGTTCTTCCTCGAGTTTCGACGGGTCGTCGTAGGCGCGCGCGAGCGGGAAGAGCCCATCCTCGAGGCCCGTCAGATAGACGAGCGGATACTCGAGGCCCTTGGCGTTGTGGAGCGTCATCATCGTGACCGCATCCGCCGTCGGGTCGAGCGCGTCGGCGCCGGCGACGAGCATCGCCTTCTGCAGAAAGCGATCGAGCGGCGTGAGCCCGACTTCGCCGTCGTCATCGGCCAGCGCTTCGGCCGCGCCGCTCACGAGTTCGCGCACGTTGTCGATGCGATCGAGGCCTTCGGGCCCTTCAGCGCGCAGCAGGTCGATGTAGCCGATGCGCGCAATCAACGCTTCGAGCAACTCGTTGACGGCGGCCTCGCTGGCCATCTCGCGCAGTGCGCCAAGGATCGATGCGAATTCGACGAGTGCCGTGCGCGCGGCCGGTCGCAGGTCCGCGATCATTGCCGGCGTGCCGGCCGCCTGCAGCAACGAGACACGTGCCGCAGCGGCGGTCGCCGCGAGGATCTCGATCGTGGCGTCGCCAAGCCCGCGCCGCGGAACGCTGATCGCACGACGGAAGGCCTCGTCGTCCGCTGGATTCGCGATCAGCTTGAGGTATGCCATCAGATCGCGGATTTCGCGGCGATCATAGAAGCGCACGGCACCGATCAGCCGATATGGCCAGCCTCGCTTCCGCATCGCATCCTCGAAGGCGCGGCTCTGCGCATTCGTACGGTAGAGAATCGCGATCTGGCGCAACTCGACGGCCCGATGACCGCGGCGATCGGCGATGTCGTCGGCGATGTACTCGGCTTCGTCACGCTCGTCGAGCGCACGCACGCGCCGCGGTCGCACGCCGGATGCGCGCGTCGCGCGCAGCGTCTTGCCGGTGCGTTCCCTGTTCGGCGAGATGGCAGCGTTCGCGAGCGCAAGAATTTCCGGCGTTGAGCGATAGTTCTCCTCGAGCCGCACGACGGTGGCCGACGGGAACTCGCGCTCGAAGTCGAGAATGTTTCGGATGTCGGCACCGCGCCAGCCGTAGATCGACTGGTCGTCATCACCGACCACCATCACGTTGCCGGTGCTGCCTGCGAGCAGCGATACGAGTTGATACTGCGCCTTGTTCGTGTCCTGATACTCGTCCACCAGAATGAACGAGAAGCGATCGCGATAGGCGGCGAGAATCGCGGGATTCTCCTGCAGCAGCTGGACCGGCAACGTCAGCAGGTCGTCGAAGCCGACCGCGTTCTGCGCGCGCAGCGTCTCGTCATACAGCGGATAGATCTTCGCGACGACCTGCGAGAGAGGATCCTTCGCGAGGCGCGCGTATTCCGCTGGCGTCACGAGCGCGTTCTTGGCGTCGGAGATCTGGCCGAGCACCACTTTCGGCGCCCACTCCTTGGTCGAGATGCGCTGTCCTTCCATCAACCGCTTGATCACACCGAGCGCGTCGTCTTCATCATAGATCGTGAACTGCGACGTGCGGCCAAGACGCTCCGCATCACGACGCAGCAGTCTGGCGCCGATCGCGTGAAAGGTGCCAACCCACATGCCCTGCGGCGTGCCACCGATCAGGCGACCGATCCGGTCGCGCATCTCGCCGGCCGCCTTGTTCGTGAACGTCACCGCGAGGATACGATGCGGCGGCACGCGCTCGGCCTCGATCAGTCGGGCGATGCGCGTGGTGAGCACGCGCGTCTTGCCCGAACCGGCACCTGCCAGCACGAGTAACGGGCCATGCGTGTGCATGACCGCGTCGTACTGGGCGCGGTTCAGTCCGGCGAGCGGTGAAGCGGTGGTATCCGTCATCGCTCCAACATAATCTCGAAGGCCGCACCCCGATCCGTCGGGAGCAGCGTCAGTCGGCCGCCATGATTGTCCATGATGATGCGACGTGCGAGTGCGAGGCCGATGCCCCAGCCGCGCGGCTTGGTGGTGAAACCGGCCTTGAAGATCTCGGTGCGCAGTTCACGCGGCACGCCCGGGCCGTCGTCGGCGACGATCACGCGTGCGCCGCCTTCCGGCATTGGTTCGACGCTCAGGGTGACGGCGCCGCCGCGGCCCGCGAGCGCATCAATCGCGTTGCGCACGAGCGACTCGAGCGCCCATTCGAGCAGCACGGCGTCGCCCTCGACACTCAGCGGCTCGTCAGGCAGCGTGGCGTTGATCGAAACCTTGTGGGCCATGGTCGGGACGCGTGCGCGGAAATATGCGGCCACGCGAAAGACGATTTCGCGGACGTCGACCGCATCACGCTGGGCAGGCCGACCGATGCGCTCGAAGCGGTGCGCGACGCGCTCGAGGCGATCGAGATCACCGCGCATGTGATCCACCGCCGTCTGCGCAGTCCGGTCGCCTTCGCGCTCGGCGAGCAGCTCAACCCATCCCGCGAGTGCCGTGAGCGGTGTTCCGAGCTGGTGTGCGGCTTCGCGCGCCATGCCGGCGAACACACGCTCACGTTCGGCACGGCCACGCGTCACGAGGGCGTACGTTCCAGCGAGCAGAAAGAGGCCGAGCGTGACGACGGTGATGATCGGCACCACGCGCAGCCCGTCGACGAGTGGTGTGTCACCGTAGTGCACATTGCCGACGCCGGGCTGTGTGATCGGCACATTCGCGCGATCGAGTACGCGCACGTACTCCTTCACGCGCGGCGATTCGATCGGCGCATCGAACGGCAGATTCGCGTACGCGGTCGGTACGCCCTTGTCGTTCGTGACGATCACCGGCACGCCGGCCTGGTTGATGTAGCGTGACAGGTCGAGTAGTGCCGAGGTCCCGTCGTCCCCCTGCTGACTGAGCGCCTGATAGACGCGCGCGTACATCTGGCTGGACCGCGCCGCCTCGCGCCGCAGATCGGTGACGACGCGCTGCGTGTAGACGAGCCACCAGACCAGCAGCGCGACGACGCCGCTGGCGAGGAAGAGCACGGGCGCGACGCGCCGCGCGCCCATCAACCCAGCCGTGCGGTCCCCAGATACGGCTGCAGCGCCGCCGGCATGGCGATGCTGCCGTCCGCCTGCTGCCCATGCTCGAGCAGCGCCGCAATGATGCGCGGCAGTGCGAGGCCGGACCCGTTCAGGGTGTGCACGAAGCGTGGCTTCTCTCCCGCGGCCGGGCGATAGCGGATGTTCGCACGCCGGGCCTGGAAGTCGCCGAAATTGGAGCAACTCGACACTTCAAGCCACTTGCCGACGCCCGGCGCGAAAACTTCAAGGTCGTATGTCTTGCTGCTCGCGAAACCGGTGTCGCCCGCCGCCAGCAGCAGCACGCGATACGGGAGTTCGAGCAGCTTGAGAATCGCTTCAGCGTGCCCGGTCAACTGCTCATGCTCCGCCTCCGACTCGTCCGGCGTGGCGTAGCGCACGAGTTCCACCTTGTCGAACTCGTGCACACGCAAGAGGCCGCGCGTGTCCTTGCCTGCCGCGCCGGCTTCCTTGCGGAAGCAGGCGCTGTACGCCGTCAGCGCCATCGGCAGCTGTGCCGCGTCGAGGATCTCGTCACGATAGAGATTCGTGACCGGGACTTCCGCGGTCGGGATGAGGAAGCCGTCCTCACCGTGCAGCGCGTACATGTCGTCTTCGAACTTCGGCAACTGCCCGGTGCCCGTCATCGACGCGCGATTCACGACCAGCGGCACCCACGTCTCCTCGTAGCCGTGCGCCGTGGTGTGGGTATCGAGCATCAGATTGATCAAGGCACGCACGAGCTTCGCTCCCAGACCGCGATAGACGATGAATCCCGAGCCGCTGATCTTCGCACCGCGCACGAGATCGACGAGGCCGAGTTCCGCCGCCACGTCCCAGTGTGGCTTGACGCTCTCCGCGTCACGCGGCGCGCCCCAGGTGCGCACGATCTCGTTCTGCGTTTCGTCACCAGCCGGCACACCGTCGCGCGTGATGTTCGGCAGCTCCAGCATCAGGCCGTCCATCGTCAGCTCGGTCGCGGTGAGATCGGCCTCGAGGCGCGCGATCTCGTCACCGATACCGCGACTCTCGGCCACCAGCTCCGACGCATCCTCGCCAGCGCGCTTTTTCTGCGCGACGACCTGCGTCAGTTCGTTGCGACGCTTCTTGCGATCCTCGCCCGCCGTGATGAGCGCGCGCCGTTCCCGCTCCAGCCCTTCGAGACGATCGAGAATGGGCGCGAGCGTGTCGAGCTTGCCGCGTCGTGCGAACCCATCGCGCAGGATGTGGATCTGCTCGCGAACGAGCCGGAGATCATGCATTGCTCAGAAGGTTGGAACACCGGTCGCGAACGACCGGAAGTTGCAGCTTGGCTGGATGGTCGAGCGGATCAGCAGCCGGCGATTGACGGTGTCGATGCTGTCCACGACGAATTTCGCATAGAGCAGCGTGCCGCCCGTCCGCGAGGATTGCAGTGCGCAGAAGTTCGACGCACTGCGGACGAACACCGTTTGTCCCTTCGTGACGACGATGGCCGTGTCCACCGTGTAGCCGCTGGCAGGCGCCCGATCGACGTCGGCATACGCATCGGCGGTCGCCAGCAGGCCGACCGCCTGGCCGGTCACGAGCGTGCCCGGAGGTGGGACGGCGATCTTCCGAGCCGGATAGACGGTGATCCTGCCGGTCGCGTCGAAGTCGAAGCCGAGGTCGAACTGGCTCCCGATCGAGTCCAGTCGGTAGCGGAGAAAGTCGCCGATGCGCCAGAGCGCGCGCGCGCTGGTGGGCGTGCGGGTCAGCGCGCTGATCGCAAAGCTGTCGGTGACCGTCTGATACGGCGCCTTGATGGCGAACGGGTCTCCGCAGGCGGCGGCGGCAAAGGCGCAAGCAGTCAGCGCCAGGAAATACGTCGCGCGGAAGAACCGGGGCATGCAACGATGGATGCGGGGTGACACGGCAGAGTGCGAAGGATAGAATACCGGACTTGGCGAAGCTCTTCAAGCGATTGTGGCACCGATAGTTGGGCCAATTCCACACTGACTACACCGCCCCCATGGCAAGTATCCGAGATCTGGTCGATGCTGTGCGCCGCCGCGATGGTGTCGAAGCCGCGATCGTACTGGGCCGCGATGGCCTGCTGGTGGATGGCGACACGGTGTCGTATCTGGACGGTGAGCAGGTGGCGGCTCACTCCCCGGCCGTGTTCGCGGCGGCCGATGCCCTGGGCAAGGCCGCCCGCGCCGGCCAGTTGCAGACCGCGGTCCTCGAGTTTCCAGGCACGATCGCCATCATTTCCGCGATGAGCGAGGATGCCCTGCTGGTCGTTCTGGCGCGCCCGACGGCAGCGTTGCCCCCGTTGCTTGGGGAATTGCGGCGGCTCCGCCAGCACATCGCCTCGCTGGCCTGATACCTCGAGGCCACGGGGAGCGTCACTGCGGGACCCGTCTCCCTCATTCAAACATGTCTCTCTGGACAGTCATTCTCGCCGGTGGTGTCGGATCGCGTTTCTGGCCGATCAGCACCCCCGCCCGCCCAAAGCAACTGCTGCCGCTGGTCACCGGGCAGGCCATGCTGCGGGACGCCGTCGATCGCCTGTTGCCGCTGGTGCCAGGCAGCCGGATGCTCATCCTCACCAACGCGACGCTGCAGCCGGCGATCAGTACGCTGCTGCCGGAAGTCCCCGCGGCGAACATCATCTGCGAACCGCGGCCGGCCGGCACCGCCGCCGCGCTGGCCTGGGCCGCGCGGATCATCCGCGCACAGGATCCTGACGCGATCATGCTCTCGGTCCATGCGGACTGGGCGATCGGCGATCCGGAAGGCTTCCGCAACGCACTGCTGCGCGCCGCCAATGTGGCGGAGGCCAACGACGCGCTGGTGACCGTCGGGGTGACGCCAACGCGCCCCGACCCGGGCTTCGGCTACATCGAGCCTGGTGAGCGCATGGGTCAGGTCGCATTCAAGGTGTCACGCTTTCTCGAGAAGCCGGATCGTGTGCGCGCCCGCGAACTGATCGCAGCCGGCTGCCTGTGGAACTCGGGCATTTTCGTCTGGCGGGCAGCGCGGTTCCTCGCTGAAATCGACGCGCATTGTCCCGAAGTCTCGCGTGCGAATGGTGAAACGTCGCTCGAAGGCTTCTTCGGCGCCGTGCAGTCGATCAGCGTGGACGTCGGCGTGCTCGAACGCAGTGCCCGCGTGTGCGTGGTCCCGGGCTCGTTCGGCTGGGACGATGTCGGCACCTGGGCGGCGCTCCGACGCGTGCGTCCAGGCGATGCGGCCGGCAACGCGATTCATGGCGATGTGACGCCGGTGATGTCCTCCGGGAATGTCGTGCATGCAGACGGACCGAGCGTCGTGTTGTACGGCGTGTCGGATCTGGTGGTCGTCGCCATCGATGGCTTGACCGTCGTCACGACGCAGGAACACGCCGCCGATCTGAAGACGCTGATCGACGCGCTGCCGGCGCGCCTCAAGGATCGCGGGTGACCGCAGTGGTCCTGCTCGACCATCCGCACGGTCACCCCGATGCGGATGGGCTGGCGCCGATCACGACCGCGCGTCCGCTCGCCGAAGTGCGAGTTGGCGCGCGACTCGTTCGCGAACGCTGGGCCGCCGCACTCGACGTGACGGTGACGGGTGTGATCGCCGCGCGGCGCCTGACGGGGTTCGACGAACCGGGATCGGCGCGCGTGCTGCAGGATCACGACGTCCTCGCCGCCGGCACGATCATCGGCTCCAGCTGCTTCGCGCCGTCGCTGCAGCCGATCGGGCGTGGCGAGAACGACACATGGACATTCGAGGGTGCTGTGATCGCGGCGGCACTGCCACGCACGATGACCGTTGGTGACGTACGCGCTGCGGGCATCGTGGCTGGTGCAATCTCCGCTCCACTCGATGGCTGGCGACTCGACCACGCATGGGACGTGATCCGTCATCTGCCCGCGATGCTGGCGGCGGATACGCTGCTCATCGCGCGTGCGGCACTGCCATCCGATACGCTCCCCGACGACGTGCGCGTGCTCGGCGAATTCCCCGTGCGTATCGCGCCGTCGGCGACGATCGATCCGTTCGTGGTGCTCGATGCCACGCATGGTGCGATCGTCATCGAAGATCGCGCTGTCGTCGGCAGCTTCTCGCGCATCAACGGGCCCTTCATTCTTGGCCCGCACGCGCAATGGGCGACGGGCATCGGCCGCACGGTGTCGATCGGCGATCACTGCAAGGTGAGCGGCGAAGTCTCGGTCGCGATCCTCTGCGGTCATGCGAACAAGGGCCACGACGGATTCCTCGGCCACAGCTACCTCGGACGCTGGACCAACCTCGGCGCCGGCACGACGACATCGAACCTGAAGAACACATACGGCACCGTCTCGCTGAATGGTGAGGAGACCGGTCTGCAGTTCCTCGGTTCGATTCTCGGCGATCACGCAAAGACCGGCATCCTCACGCGCCTCACGACAGGCAGCAGCATTGGTGCCGGCGCGAACGTGATCAGCGATGATGTGGTACCGAGTGTCGTCCCGGCATTCGCGTGGGGCTCACGCGGCGTGCGGTACGATCGTGCACGATTCTTCCAGACGGCCGAACGAGTCATGGCGCGTCGGCAGGTGGTCTTGTCGTCGTCGATGCGAGCGTGCCTGGAGGCGGTGTACGACAGCACCGCGGCTCTTCCCGCCTGACGCGATTGCGTCGCAACTGGTATGACGTGATGTCGTCGCGGCAGCAGCAGGTCCTGACAGGTATCGTGGCGCTGCGCGATGTCACGCGCGCCTTGCGAGGCAGCGGGACGACGCGCCGCGGCAGTAGTGACGAGAGCGAACGTGGGGCGCTGATCGAACTGGCGTCACTGCTCGACCGGCTGAGTGCATACGCCGACGATCAACGCGAGGATGACTGGCCCGACTGCTGGCTGACGACGATTGAGGTGGCGACGCTGCGTCGCCACACCGAGACGATCAGCGCCACGGCGCGGGGCATGTCGCCGCTGACCGTTCCGGCATTGCGCGCACTCGCTGATGCGCTCGACACGATCGCGCATCCCGCGGAGTCGTGATCGCGACACGTCAGCGACGGTGCCGCGCACGTGAAACGGGGCGGCGCATCAGATGATGCGCCGCCCCGTTCCGTACTGCGGCTGCGGTGAGACTAGTACATGCCGCCCATACCGCCGCCATGGCCACCGGCCGGTGCGGACGGTGAGTTTTCCTTCTTCTCGACGATCAATGCTTCGGTCGTGAGCAGGAGGCCCGAGATCGAGGCTGCATTCTGCAGCGCCGTCCGGGTGACCTTCGTCGGGTCGATGACACCGGCCTGCACCAGATCCTCGTACGTGTCCGTGAGGGCGTTGTAGCCGAACGTGTTCGACTCGGCGGCCTTCACCTTCTCGACGACGATGGAACCTTCACCACCGGCGTTCTGGACGATCATGCGGATCGGCTCTTCGATGGCGCGACGGATGATCGCGACGCCGATGTTCTCTTCTGCATCATCGAGCTTGAAGTTCACCAGCGCCTTCTGGGCGCGGATGAGTGCAACACCGCCGCCGGGCACGATGCCTTCTTCAACGGCTGCACGGGTGGCGTGCAGCGCGTCTTCGACGCGGGCCTTCTTTTCCTTCATTTCTGCTTCCGTTGCGGCGCCGACATTCACGACGGCCACGCCACCGGAGAGCTTCGCGAGACGCTCCTGGAGCTTTTCCTTGTCGTAATCGGAGGTGCTCTTCTCGATCGCGGCACGGATTTCCTTCTCACGGCCCTTGATCTGGTCGTGGTCGCCGGCGCCGTCGATGATCGTCGTGTTGTCCTTGTCGACGACGATGCGCTTGGCCTTGCCGAGGTCGGCGAGGGTTGCGTTCTCGAGCTTGAAGCCGACTTCATCGCTGATGACGTTGCCGGCGGTGAGCACGGCGATGTCCTGCAGCATGGCCTTGCGACGATCACCGAAGCCCGGCGCCTTGACGGCGGCGATCTTCAGCGTGCCACGCAGCTTGTTCACGACGAGCGTCGCGAGGGCTTCGCCTTCGATGTCTTCCGCGATGATCATGAGCGGCTTGCCCGTCTGGGCCACCTTCTCGAGCACCGGGAGGAGTTCCTTCATGGCGCTGATCTTCTTGTCGTGGATCAGGATGAAGGCGTCTTCGAGGACCGACTCCATCTTCTCCGGATCAGTGACGAAGTACGGCGAGACATAGCCGCGATCGAACTGCATGCCGTCCACCGTTTCCAGCGTCGTCTCGAGGCCCTTCGCCTCTTCAACCGTGATGACGCCGTCCTTGCCGACCTTCTCCATCGCGCTGGCGATCAGTTCGCCGATTTCCTTGTCGTTGTTCGCCGAGATCGAGGCGACCTGTGCGATTTCCTTGCGACCGGTGGTCGGCACGGAGATCCGCTTCAGCTCTTCGACGACGGCGGTCACGGCCTTGTCGATGCCGCGCTTGAGCGCCATCGGGTTCACGCCGGCCGTCACGTTCTTGAGGCCTTCGCGGAAGATCGCCTGCGCCAGCACGGTGGCGGTGGTGGTGCCGTCGCCGGCATTATCGCTGGTCTTCGTCGCGACTTCCTTCACCATCTGCGCGCCCATGTTCTCGAGCGGATCGGACAGCTCGATTTCCTTCGCGACCGTCACGCCGTCCTTGGTGACCGTCGGTGCACCGAACTTCTTGTCGATGACCACGTTCCGGCCCTTGGGGCCGAGGGTCACCTTCACAGCGTCAGCCAGCTGATCGACGCCGCGCTTCAGGGCAGCGCGCGCATCAACGTTGAAATGCAGTTCCTTGGCAGCCATCGGTATCTATCCTCGAAAGCGATTAAGCGAGGACCGCGAGTACATCTGACTCGCGGAGAATGAGCACATTTTCGCCCTCGATCGTGACTTCGGTGCCGCTGTACTTCCCGTACAGCACGCGGTCGCCGACCTTCACGGTCATCGGGACAAGCTTTCCGTCTTCGTACTTGCCCGGGCCAACGGCGACGATCTCGCCCTGCTGTGGCTTTTCCTTGGCGGTATCCGGGATGTACAACCCACCGCGCATCTGCTCCGCTTCTTCGAGCGGCTTCACGACAACGCGATCGGCCAACGGGGTGACCTTGGCACCGATGGCACTCTTGGTGGTCATCGTCCTTCCTCCAGACCTGACGTGTGACATATGTGAGCGCGCGGACCAGGACACGCGCGCCGTTGTTAGCAGTCGCAGTGGTTGACTGCTAACACCCCAAACCTAGTCGCTGCCGCAGGCCAGTCAAGCGTGGATTCCCCGACGGAGATTCGCGCGAGACAAAATCCGCAAGTCCTTTGCACGCAACACTTTAAGGCACCGCAACTGGCGTGGATTCACCCTGCGGGGGCGCTCACTCCGTCGGGCCGGCGGCCAGCAGTTCATACGCCATCTGCAGGCCACGGAGCGTCAGATCGGCGTCCACGATCTCCAGCACGGGGCAGAATGGCGCGAGCATCGCCGCCAGGCCACCGGTCCCGATGACGAGCGGGTCGCGCCCTGTAGGCCATTCGGCCTTGATGCGCCCCACGATGCCCGTGATCGCGTCCACCGCGCCGTAGACGACGCCGGAACGGATGCATTCCTCGGTGCGCCGACCGATCACGTGCAGCGGTGCGCGCAGGTCCGTCGCCGGCAGCTTCGACGTCCGGCGCGTCAGCGTGTCGAGTGAGGTGAGCACACCGGGCGCAATCACACCACCGAAGAAGACCGCGTCGCGCGTGATGCAGTCGTATGTCGTCGCGGTGCCAAGATCGACGACGATACAGTCGCGCCCGTGGATGCGACTCGCCGCCAGTGTGTTGATGATGCGATCGGCGCCAACGGTCTGCGGCTCGTCGACATCGAGCGCAATCGGCAGCTCGGACGTCGCATCGATGATGTACGACGAGACCCCGAAGGCGATGCGGATACCCTCGGCGAGTGGCGCCGTGACCGACGGCACGACCGAGCCGATCGCGGCACCATACACTGCATCGTGCGCGACCTGTTCGAGATCGAGCAGAGCGCGCAGCAGCAATGCGAATTCGTGCGGCGTACGCGACGCGCTCGTGATCACGCGCCAGTGCGCAACGATCCCGCTCACTTGCGCGAGACCGATCGTGGTCTCGGTGTTGCCGACATCACACACGAGCAGCATCGCGTTACTCCGCCAGAGGAGATCGAAAAACCAGCGACCCGGCTACCGCCACCGCATCACCATCGCGCGTCTGAATCTGCACACCGCCGCGCGCCGTGATGCCAAGCACGGTGCCCTCGAGTGGTGCCGTCACCTCGCGACCGCGCGACAGATCGCGCTGCGCGTACGTCGCCAGTTCGTCCGCGCGCAGCTCGCCGCGCTGCAACGCCGCCGCGAGTACCGACCGCACGACATCGACGAGGACGTCGCTCGTGCGCTGCGATTCGGCAAGACACGCCGTCGGCAGCCCGGCGCGCGGATCGCGCACGTTCACGCCGACACCAACCACGATCCATTCCAGCATGTCGCCGCGCCAGCGAGCTTCCGTGAGCACACCGGCGAGCTTGCGGTGTGCGAGAAACAGATCGTTCGGCCACTTGAGCTGAATCGGACTCGGGGCGCGGGCATCGAGCGACGCCGCGAGCTCGATGCCCACGCGCAGCGAGAGGACACCGGCCGGCGCTTCCAGCGGTCGGCGCACGAGGATGCTCGTCCAGACACCGGACCCGCGCGTGGAGACCCATGACTTCCCGGTCCGCCCGCGACCGGCGCCCTGCTCTTCCGCGACGACGACCGTACCATGTGGCGCCCCATCGGCGGCCAGCTGATGCGCAAGGTCCATCGTACTGGTGCAGCATTCCACGGCCACCAGTCGTGCGGCGCCAGTGCGTGCACGGAGTTCCTCGCACGGCACGTCGTCATACATCGACAGTACCGTGCTTTCCGTCATTGTCCGTGACGCGAATACACGAGCGCAAGCACGGCGAGACCAAGCACCCAGCGATAGGCGGCGAAGATGCCGAAGCTCTTCGTCGACACGTAGCGGAGCAACACCGAGATCGCGAGCCAGCCGCTGATCGCAGACGCCAGAATGCCCACGACGATCGGCATCGTGATGCCGTCCCTGAGTGCCTCAGGCACCTTGAGCACGGCCGCCGCAGCGGTGATCGGCATCGCCATCAGGAAGCTGAACGTCGCGGCGCTGGTGCGATCGAGGCCCAGCGCGCGGCCCGCCGTCATCGTCGACCCGGAGCGCGACACGCCGGGAATGAGCGCGAACACCTGCGCGATGCCGATCAGCAGCGCATCCGTCCAGCGGATGCCGGTCAACGCGCGATCCTGTTTCGCAAAACGATCGGCGGCCCACAGCAGCGTGCCCATCACGATCAGCGCGATCGCCGTCAGCGTCGGCTGCCGGAAGACACTCTCCGCATACTTCTCGAGCAGCAGCCCTCCGATCGCGCCAGGGATCGTCGCGATCACGATGTACACGGCACGCCACTGCACGTCGCCCTCGATCGTGCGCGTGCGAAGAATATCGAAGACGGCCTTCGCGAGTTCGACCCACTGTACGCGGAAATACCACAGCACGGCGAACAGCGTGCCGAGGTGCAGTGCGACGTCGAACGCGAGCCCCGGATCCTCCCAGCCGAAGACGTACGGCACCAGACTCAGATGGGCGGAGGAACTGATCGGCAGAAATTCACCAAGCCCCTGGACGATGCCGAGGACGAGCGCTTGAAAGACGTTCATGGGGCGGGGCGGGAGTTTCGACGGACTGCCGCAGACGCGACAGTCCCGGAACAATACAGGGCACGGAAGCCCGGGATCCGATCAGCGGGCGGTGATCGCCATTCTGGCACGACGCCGTGACGCGGCCACCGCGAGGGCATCCTCGTAGACGTCCTCGTACTGGCCGATGACGCGATCCTCACTGAACCTCAGACGCGCATCCGCCGCCGCCGCCACGCTCATACGCTGCCACCGAGCGGCGTCGGACAGGATGTCGACGGCTGCCGCCGCCATCGCCGAGACGTCGCCGACGGGACGCAGCGCACCGGTGACGCCTTCGCAGATGACCTCCGGAATGCCGCCCGCGTTCGACGCCACGACCGGCACGCCGCACGCCAGCGCCTCGAGCGCCGAAAGACCGAACGACTCGTTCTCCGATGGCAGCAGAAACAGATCGGCGCTCGAGAGCAGCGGCGCGACGTTCTCGATCCGCCCGAGGAACTGCACGCGATCGGCGACGCCGAGTGCGCGCGCCTCATCCTGTGCCATCCCGCGATCCGGGCCGTCCCCGACCATCACCAGCGTGGACTCAACGGACTGGGAAACTTCCGCGAAAATCCGGATCACATCCACCGTGCGTTTCACCGCGCGGAAGTTGCTGATGTGCATCAGGATCTTTCCCGGCGCAGCGACCATGCCGGCCAGTGCGCCCGGATACCGGCTGCGATCGTAGACCGTCGGGTCGATGAAGTTGTGGATCACGTCCACGGCACAGCCGGTGCAGCCGAACGCGCTGACGGTCTCGCGCTGCAGATGCTCCGACACCGCCGTGATGCGGTCGGACTTCTCGATCGAGAACTTCGTGATCGCCCAGTACGACGGGTCCTGACCGACGATCGTGATATCGGTCCCGTGCAGTGTGGTCACGAGCGCGACATCATCGCCGGTTTCGTGCAGCATTTCCCGCGCAATCCAGGCGCTCGTCGCATGTGGTATCGCGTAGTGGCAGTGCAGCACGTCGAGCTTGGCGCTGCGCACCACTTCATGCATGCGCACCGCGAGCGCCAGATCATACGGCGGATACTCGAACAGCGGGTATCGACCGACGTCGACTTCGTGGAAGAAGACGCGCGGCAGGAACGCCGGAAGGCGAAACGGCTGTGCGTAGGTGATGAAATGGATTTCGTGCCCGCGCGCGGCGAGCGCGATGCCGAGTTCTGTCGCCATCGCGCCCGATCCGCCGTAGGTCGGATAGCAGGTGATACCGATCTTCACGTGTGCTCCATCGATGAGACAGACTCCAGCCAACTGACGGCGCGCGACTGCGCGTCCGGAACGTCGGGATCGAGCGGGGTGACGCGGTCCGGCGGCAACTGGTGCCGGAACCAGGTACGCTGACGCTTGGCGTACTGGCGCGTGTCGATGATCGTGCGTTCAATCGCGGCGGCACGCGCGATCTCGTTCGACATGGCGAGGCGAAGCATCGCGTAGCCGCAGGCGTTCCACGCTGGCGCGTCGGGTGGCACACTGTGGGCGAGCACCGCGACTTCTGCTTCCCATCCTGCGTCGAGCATCTGCAGCACGCGCGCTTCGATCCGATCGCGCAGGACGGCACCGGGATCGACCAGCAGATAGTGCGGCCGCACCTCGGCGGGCCGCGCGCGCTCCTGCTGCCACTCACTCAACGGGCGGCCCGTCAACTCGAATGTCTCAAGTGCGCGCAACAGCTGCGTGCGTCCGAGATGCGCACGCGCCGGATCCACGCGTTCGCACTGGAGGCGCAGTGCGTCGGTGCTCTGCACGTCGAGCGTGGCGAGCACGATTTCGCGTTGCGCGCGATCCAGCTCAGGCGACTCGAAGAGCGGTGTTTCGAGAGCGCGCAGATAGAAGCCTGTGCCACCGACGATGATGACGGGCTGTCCTCGTTGCTCGGCCTCGCGCATCCACGACGTGGCACTCTCGCTCCACTGCGCCGCCGAGTACCGCTCGGTCGGCTCGACCAGATCGAGGCCACGATGCTCCACGCGTGCGCGATCGTCGTGCACGGGCTTGGCCGTTCCGATGTCGAAGGCGCGGTAGACCTGACGCGAATCCGCGCTGATGAGCAGCGCGCCCGTACGCTCGGCGAGCGCCATCGCAATGGCGGACTTGCCGGCTGCGGTCGGGCCGCAGATGATCGCGACGTTACGCACGTCCAAACCGCCGGTCCAATTCATCCCAGCTCAGTTGCACGATCGTCGCGCGGCCGTGCACGTCGTGCGCAGGTAGCGTCGTCCGCGCGAGGTCGGCGAAGAGTGCGCGCATTTCGGACATCGACAGCGTGTCGCCTGCCTTCACTGCCGCCTTGCATGCCACGGTCATCGCGAGGCGTTCATGGCGCGCGGCGGTGCTCGCGATCCGATCACCGGCCAGCGAGGCGAGCGTCTCGCGCAACGCCCGTTCGGCATCGAAGCGGTGGTGCGGCATCGGCACACTCTGCACGACGAGCGTCTGTCCGCCGAACCCCTCGATTCCGAATCCGAGTGCCACGAACGCATCGCGATGTGCCTCGAACGCATCGGCTTCGGCGGGGCTCAGATGCAGCGTGAGCGGAAAGAGCAGCGTCTGAATGATCGCATCACCGCCGTTCAGCTTCGACATCAGCTTCTCATACAGCACGCGTTCGTGCGCGGAATGCTGGTCGATCAGGACGACGCCGTCGTCGCGCTCGAACAGCAGATACGTGCGCCGCAACTGGAGCAGCGGCGGAATTTCGAGCGACGTCAGCTCGTCGGGCTCGGTCACGGTCGGCCGCTCGGCGGTCTCCGTGTTGGCGTGCGCAAAGAGCGGTGGTGCCTCGGGCATTCGCCGCAGCATGCCGATATCCGGCGATGCCGCCGGCGGCGTCCAGGTGCGCTCGGCGCCAAACGCGGGCGACGCGTAGAGCGGCGCCGACGCGGCGACCCCGAGCGCGCGTCGCACGGCGCCTTCGACAACGCGCTCAACGCTCCAGCGATCGTGAAAGCGCACCTCGGCCTTGGCCGGATGCACATTCACGTCGACCGCGTCGCCCGGCAGCCGCAGGTCGAGTGCCAGCGTTGGCCGCGTACCGGACGGGATCGTCGAGTGATACGCGGCTTCGGCGGCACGCACGATGCCCATGTCGCGGATCGCGCGCCCGTTGACCATCAGGAAGAGGCGTCGCGCACTGAGGCCGACGTTCGCCGGCTGCTCGACGAGGCCACGTACGTGGATCGGGCCCTGCACATCATCCACATCGAGCATCGTGGACGGCGCGACTCCGGCCCAGACACTCGCGAGCCGCTCGCGCCAGGCGCGCGCCGGGACGGCGGTGAAGGCTGTCTTGCCGTCGTGCGTTGCCGTCAGTCGCACGTCGCGACGCACCAGCGCAATCGTCGCCAGAAGATCCGAAATCGCGCGCCACTCGCCGCGGCCGCTCTTGAGGAACTTGCGACGAGCGGGGACGGCGTGGAACAACTCGGTGACGCTGATCGTCGTGCCGCGGCGACGTGCGATCGGCTCCACTCTTTGCAGTATGCCCTGCGACACCGTCACGCGAACGCCGTCGCCATCGGCCTCGGACGTCTCGAGCACGAGATACGACACGCTCGCGATCGCCGGCAACGCTTCGCCACGGAAGCCAAACGTCGCAACGCCGACGAGATCATCCGCCGAACGGATCTTCGACGTCGCATGGCGCGCCAGCGCGAGGACAGCGTCAGACGGCGACATCCCGATGCCATCGTCCCGAATGCGGATCAGGCCCTTTCCGCCGTCTTCGATCTCGACGCCGATGTCGGTCGCGCCAGCGTCGAGCGCATTCTCGATCAACTCCTTCACGATCGACGCCGGACGCTCGACCACCTCGCCCGCGGCGATCTGGTCTGCGACTGCGGAGGCGAGAACGGCGATACGCGACATACCCGAAAGCTATGGGGCCACGGAGTCAGCGGCGATCCGCGATTCGGCCACCGCGACATCGTGCCCATCACTCAGCGCCAGCGATCGGATCGCCTCCGCTTCGATCCAGCCGCTTCGGCCGCCCGAGACACTCACGAACCGCCACGTGCCACGTGACTCCTGCAGCACGGCGATTTCACCAGCGCGGGCGCGCGCCGCCGCTTCGCTGGCAAGGGCGGGCTCGGTGCGCAGCGGCACTTCACGGCGGATGACGAGCATGCCATCGCCAAGCGCCGAGCGTTGGGCGAGCACGGACAGCCCGGCGCACGCTGCGACCAGCAGCGTCGCGAGAGCGAGAGCAGTGTTGCTGATCCGCCGATGCGTCCAGCGCCATGCCGCACCGGACACCGACAGCAGCAGTGTCACGCCAAGCAGCAGCAGCCACGCGTCATCCGCCGACAGCGGCAGAATGGCGGTGCGAAAGTCGGACACCGGGGCGACGTCGGCGAGATGCTGCACGGCGGAATTACGTCGCGGCACGAGTCGCGCGCTGCGCTGCCAGGCGAGGATCGCCCCGGCCGTGTCAGCCCGCATCCAGTGCGCGTTCCCGAGATTCGACCACGCGGCAGCACTGTGCGGCTGCTCCGCCGCCGCCGACGCGAAGTCGAACGCGGCAGCAGTGTACTGCCGACGCGCGTACGCATCCACGCCGGTACCAAAACTGGCCGGCTGCGCGACAACAACGGTGGTCAGAAACAACGGTGCGCCGAGCATCAGCAGAAGCATCCGTACCGCCGCCTGCAGGCGCTGGCGGGTACGCGACGAAAGCTCGCCATTCATGTGCCTGACCACCTCGTCGCACTCGTTCGCCAGCGTGCCGAGCGCACCGTCATCGGCGTGCTCCGCATCGCCGAACGTCAGCAGATCGAGGCGTGTGAGGAGCGCACCGGCTGCCTCTGCGACAGGCGTGGTCACACCCGCCAGTCGCAGACGACGCACGACGTCAGCCGGCGCGAACGGCTGATCGCTGCGCAGCGCGACCACCGGCGCCAGGCCATGAATGAAGGTGCGTCGCACGCTCGCGGGATCGCCGACGACGCGTGGGCCAGCGCCGCGCCGCGCCTTCCGACGTTCGCGCGGCTCACGCGTCGGGAGCATCCGCCACAGTCGACGCGCGACGAGTGCCAGCCAGGGAATACCGAGCGCGAGAAAGACCGCGCGGAACCACCACTGCTCGGTGATGTCGGTCGCCGACTCGACGCTCCACGATTGCAGCGGCAGCGATGGCGCACGTGTTTCGACGCTCTCGTCGGCGACCGTCGTGCCTGGCGCAACTTTCAGCGCGCCAAGTGGAGCAACCGATTCCTCGTAGACACCACGCACCGGATTGAAGTACGCGTACTTCAACGTGCCGAGCGGCAGTTCCCCGTCCTTCTTCGGCGTCAGCAGGAATCGGAAGGTCTTGCTGCCGCGGACGAGCAGGTCTGTGCTGTCAACCACGATCGCTTCGCCCGAGGAGCTGCTTGTGACGTTCGGGATGTCGATGATCGGCGCCGGGAGCAGCTTAACGTTGCCGACACCTTCCAGCTTGATCGTCAGCTGCACGGCATCACCGACGCGACCGGTGGTCTTCTCGACGGTCGCGCTCATGGCGTACACGCCCACTGCACCGGCGAACGAGGCGGGCCGTCCATCGGCAGGCAGCTCGCGGACCACCACCGTTTCGGACGTCGTGGACGACGTCTGCCGCTCCTGACGCCCGAAAATGGTGCCGGCCGATCCAAGGGTGTAACTCAGTCGCGCAGGCGGAACAGCGAGCACGCCCGCGCGCAGCGGAAACAGCGCGCGCGCGAAGACGAAGGGTCGATAGCGTGCGCCCTCCACGTTGCGCGTCGGCAGCGCATCATTGGCCACCGGGAGATCGTACGCGACGGCGCCGTCCACCTGCGGTGCGACGTACTCCGGATTCCGCTGCAATCGCGAGCGCAGGTCGTCGTCGATGAAGACGCCCACCTGCAAGGTCACCTGCTCGCCTGCCCACACGGTGTCCGGCGTGACCAGCGCGTGAAAATTCACGACCCGGCTGCGCGACACGGGCGCACGCGTGACGATCGCAGGAACGGCATTCGTCGGTGGCGGCTGCACGACCAGCGTCTTCGTCGGGCTGATCACCTGCTGCGTGCCGAGGCTCGCAATCACCGGCGAGATCGTCAGTGAGCCGGGTGACGTGGCGCGAAGCGTGTAGCGGACCTCGCGCGTCGCGACGGCCTGTCCGAAGCCACCACCGAGACGCGTCACGTCGGTGACGAGCTGCAACGCCGCACCATTCACCGTCGGTGTCGTCACGCGCGGCGCCGTGTTGCCCGGCGCGGTCGCACGCACGACCACCGGCACCGGCGTGCGCGCCGCGATCGTATCGGCCACCTGCACCGAGACCGAGATCTGCAACAGGATCGCGAGTGGAATGCTCACCAGTCCTTCCCGACCGGCGCTTCACGACGTTGCCCGTCGCGCTGACGTCGCGTCAGCACCTCGCGCTCATCGCGCGCAGCACTGTTGAGCACCGCTTCGGCCCGCTGTTTATCGAGTTGCTGCTGCCCTTTGCTCGGCGGCGGATTGGGCGGTGGTGGCTGTTTGGACGCGCCACCTCCGCCGCCGCCACCGCCGCCGTTCTTCTGCTGCTCGCGGAGCGCGAGTTCGAGATTCCACTTCGCGTCCGGGTCGTCGGTGCGCGTGCGCAATGCACGCTTGTACGCTGCGACGGAAGCGGCAAAGTATGGCCCTGCCTCCGTTGCGGTCGCACTGCGCGCGCGCCGCAGGTTCGCGAGACCGAGGTTGAACAGCGCGCGGAATCGCAGCTCGGCGTCGGGGGCAATCGTGACTACGCGATCGAGCAGTTCCGTCGCCAACGCAGTGGAATCTGCTTCCAGCAGCGCCGTCCCGAGATTGTACATGCTGCGCAGCGAGCGATCGCCGGCCTGCATCCGCTGGCGAACCGCCTGTGCGGACTCATTGAACTTTCGCTGCTGGAACAGCTGCATCGCGTCCGGTGCCTCGTTCGTTGCCTGTGCGGCAAGCGGTCCCGCGCCCATCAGCGTGCACAGCAACGCGACCGCCGCAATCGGCACCGCCGTTTTCCGTCGCGAAAATTCCGCAAACAGGGCGTCGAACAGCAGCAACACGAAGGCCGGCCAGAGGAAGAGTGCGTAACGCTGGATCGGTGACGTTCCGGCATCGTACACGCGCTCCGTCTGGCGCAGGCGGCGCAGTGCCGCACGAATCCGCCCGGGACGATCCGCCGCCTCGCCATCCACATACACGCCTTCGGTGATACGTGCGATGCCTTCGAGCGTCGCGGCGCTCGCCTTCGTGATCACGGGCTGACCATCGGCGTCACGCTTCACGCCGCCACCCGCCACAGGAATGGTCGCGCCGGCCGCCGTGCCGTATCCAACCGTGACTACGGCAATCTTCGCATCGCGCGCGGCCTGCGCCGCTGTTGCGATCTCACCTTCACCGTCCCACGTCTCGCCATCGCTCATCACGACCAGCGCGCGATCACCGCCATCCTCGCTGACGCCGAGCAACTGCGTTGCCTGCGCCACGCCCGCTGCGAGCGCCGTGCCGCCCTGGCTCACCATCCCGGGATCGAGACCATCGAGGAAAAGCTCCAGCGCGTCATGATCAGCTGTCAGCGGCGTGAGGATGTAGCTGCGGCCAGCCACGACGAGCAGCGCGACGCGTGCACCGGGCATGGTGACGAGTAAGCGTCGGACATCCGCCTTCATGTGATCGAGGCGCGACGCCCCTTCGTCCATCGCCAGCATCGATGCCGAGACATCCAGCACGAGCGCAATGTCCACGCCGATGTCGCGGCGGCGTTCCGCCCGTTCGCCCCATCGCGGGCCGGCGATCGCACAGCCAAGGCAGAGCGCCGCCAGGCCCAGGATGCAGGCGCGCACCCGCGGCGGCAGTCCGGAGGTTCGTCGCGGCACCAACCGCTCGAGCACTGGCACGTCGCCAAGCTGCGCGAGTCGCGACCGACGACGCGAGTCCATGCTCCAGCCGATGTACGCCACGATCAGCGCGCAGGCCGCAGCGACCGGGAGCATCCAGACGCGGGCGAACACGTCGATGAGCTGCACCACGATGGTGTTCATGGGATCGGACCGCGCCGTAGCAGCACCCACGCTTCGAGCAGCAGCGCCGCCAGCGCGATCGATGCCGGGATCACATACCATTCGGAGCGCGGCAGCGAGCGACGCGCGAGTGTCGGCGTGCGCTCCAGTCGATCGATCTCGCGTGTGATCCGCTCCAGTCCAACCGCATCCTTCGCACGGAAATAGCGGCCACCGGTGGCGCGTGCGACTTCCGTCAGCAGGGCATCGTCGATCTCGACTCGTTGCGTCTCATATCGCAAGCCGAACAAGCCGCGACCCACTGGCACCGGCGCCATCCCTTCTGTGCCAACGCCGATCGCATACACGCGAATGCCGAATGCCGCCGCCGCCCGCGCGGCCGTGCGTGGATCCACCTGCCCGCGATTGTTCACGCCATCGGTCAGCAGCACGAGCACTTTCGACGTGCCGCTCGCCGCGCGCAACCGGTTCGACGCTGTCGCGATCGCCGTACCGATCGCCGTGCCGTCATCGAGCTGTCCCGGCTGCAACTGATCGATTGCCGCTTCGACCAGCTGATGGTCGGCCGTCAGCGGAACCTGCGTCAGTGCTTCGCCAGCGAACGACACCAGCCCGATGCGATCCGATTCACGTATCTTCACAAACTGCTTCACCTGCGTGCGCGCCACCTCGAGCCGATTCTGCGGCTGGAAGTCCTCAGCCAGCATTGAACTCGAGATGTCGAATGCGAGCATGATGTCGATGCCATCGCGCGTCTCACGGCGCTGACCACCGCGGGCGTACGGATGCGCGAGCGCGAGGATGCATCCGGCGAGCGCAAACAGGCGGAGGCGCACCAGCCACCTGCGCACCCGGCTTGGCCTGGGTGTCGCCTGCGCGACGATGTCGAGTGCCGCAAATGGCATCGCGAGCACCGCAACCCTCCGACGCAGCCACCACACGATGGGCAGCACGAGCAACGCGCCGAGTGCCCACGGCACACCGATCGCGATGCCGAGGTCACCCAGCCACTGGAGCAGACTGTCCATCATCAGGCTGCCGGCGCCGTGATGGCAGACCGCACGCGGTCGATGTCGCGCACGAGTTCACGCGCCAGTCCGCTCACGCGTCGGGCGGACACATCATCCGCTCGTGTGCCGCTGAATCGCACCGCGTTGACCTCATCCAGCAACTGCGACAGCT
>JBBRLZ010000029.1:0-54132 GCA_038231095.1 Gemmatimonadales bacterium | reverse complement strand
TCCCGGTGAGGTAACTGCCGACATCCAGGCCGAGGACGGTCACGACAGGGATCAACGCGGTACGAAGCCCGTGGCGCATGACGACGGCCGCGTTCGACAATCCCTTCGCGCGCGCGGTTCTGACGTGATCACTGCTCATCGCGTCGAGCATGCTGGTACGCGTCACACGCGCCAGATACGCGATGCTGCGCGAGCCGAGTGTCAGTGCGGGCAGGATCAGCACCAATCCACCACCGAACCCACTCGGTGGCAGCCACTTGAGCGTCAGCGCGAACAGCAGAATCAGCAGCAGGCCGACCCAGAACACCGGAAAGCTGATGCCGAGATACGTCGCGCCCATCAGCACCTTGTCGAGAGCACCGGCCGGCTTGAGCGCTGCAATCACGCCGATGCCGACGCCAAGCAGAATCGCAATCGTCATCGCGGCCAGCGCCAGTTGCGCCGTCTTCGGAAAACGCTCACGAATATCCTGCATGATCGGCCGACCGGTGATGTAGCTGCGTCCGAGGTCCCCGCGCAGCACACCGCCGGCGTAACTCAGGAACTGCACGGGTAATGGCTCATCCAGCTTCAATTCGGCCCGCAGCCGCGCGATCGTCACACTGTCGGCGCGTTCGCCGACCATCTGCTGCACGGGATCGCCAGGCGCCACATACAGCAGCAGAAACACCGCAATCAGCACGCCGACCAGCGTGGGAATGGCGAGCAGCAGCCGGCGCGCCAGAAAGGTCACCGCGCGGAACGGTCGATGCGGGCGCCGATCATGCGCTGTCCGTTGAAGATCGTCGGCGCGGTCCAGTTCTTCAGCCACGGCTGAACGGCGTACAACTCGTTGTAGAAGAACAGGAAGACCATCGGTGCCTGATCGAACGCGATACTGTCGGCGCGCTGATAGAGTGCCGTGCGCCTGGCCACATCCGTCTCGCGCCGCGACGCGGTGACGACGGAATCGAACGCCAGGTTCCTGAAGAAGCTCACATTGCCACCGACTCCGGCGTTCGCCGAGTGCAGCAACGGGTAGAGAAAATTCTCAGCGTCGGGATAGTCGGCGTACCAGTCCTTCAACACCAGATCCGCTTCGCCTTTCCGTGCCGCTTCGCGCATGCTCGCGCTCTCGCGCTGCACGAGTTCGACGGTGATGCCCGCTTCTTTCAGATACCCCTGAATCGCCTGCGCCACGCGTGCCTGTGTCGCATCCTGCGAGCACCAGAGCTTGACGGCGATGCCGTTCGGGAAGCCGGCGTCGGCGAGGAGCTGCTTTGCCTTCTTCACGTCATGCGCATACGGTGCGCGCAGGGTGTCTGCACCATCGAGCGCGGGCGGGATGATGCCGGCGGCGAGCCGACCACGTCCGCCGAGCAGCTTCGTGAGGATTGTCTTCGTATCGATGGCGTGATTGATGGCGCGGCGGACGCGCGCATCGGCGAGCGGGCCGCGCGTGGTGTTCAGCGCGACGTACCAGAGCCGCAGTACCGGTGCCGCCTGTAGCAGCGCCTTCTTCTCCTCGATCTGCTCCCACTGCCGCGTTTCCGCTTCGGGGATGTACAGGATGTCGACATTCCCCGATTCGAATTCAGCGACCGCAGTGCTCGCGTCGGGAATCACGCGCGCGATCAGGGTGTCCTGGAGCGGCTTGGTGCCCCAGTACGACGCGTTCCGCACGAAGCGCACGAAGTCATCGTGCTTCCACTCCGTGAGCTTCCACGGTCCGGTACCGACCGGCTTCTCGCCGAAGTCCGCGGGAATGTTCGCCGGCACGATCGACGCCACCGGCATGGCCAGCAGCTTCGGGAAAATCGCGAACGGTTCGGTCAGCGTGATGACGATGGTGCTGTCGTTCTCGATCCTGAGGCCGGCGATCGATGTGGCCTTGCCGGCAGCGAAGTCGGTGGCCCCTTGAATCGGAAACAGCGGCCATCCGCGGCCGCCGCGCGTCTTCGGATCGAGGACGCGGGTGAAGCTCGCGACGACCTGCTTCGGGGTGAACGCGGTGCCATCGTGGAACTTCACGTTCTGTCGCAGGGTGAATCGCCAGATGCGGCCATCCGGAGACACCGTCCACGACGACGCGAGCGCGGGCTCCACCTGGGCATCGGGGGAGAACCGTGTCAGGCCCTCGAACACATATCCGACGGCGCGTCCGGTGGGGACGTCGGTCGAGAGCGCGGGGTCGAATGAGCGCGGATCGTACGTGTCGCGACTGTCGACGATCGCGCCGCGTTTCACCGCCGACTCGCCACCACTGCAGGCGGTGATCACGACCAGTGCGAGCAGCGGAAAGACGTGGGAGCGGAAGCGGAGCATCGCAGCGTGGCTGAAGGAGGTGGACCGAGGCCCGATGCGTGGCGCACGACGTGAGCTAACCCGTTGTCAGGAAAGCGCGTACGTCGTTGACACCGAGGCGCATGCGCGTGAACTTACGACCGTCACATACGGGGTGCCAACCGTTTCCGTCGCGCGCAGCTGCGCGGCACCGTCATTCGTTCCCTCGGTCCGCACACTGCCACGTCTTTCCGCCATCGTTTCCAACCGGTTCCAGACCGCCGTGCGCCCCGGGTTCCCGCGGTGTCTGCGCCTCGTCGCGGTGTGTCTCGGTCTGATGGTGCCGCTCGTCGTGCAGGGGCAGCGTGATGCGTGCGATCCCGCCGAGCTCGAAGTGCGCTCGCTCGCGTTTGCCGGCAATCGCGCCTTCTCCGATGGACAGCTCGCGGGTGTGATCGCGCTCACCGCCAGCGATGTCTCGCGCCGGCTGGCGCTGATCGGCGGCGTGTTCGGCGTGCGGCGTTGCGGCAATCCGGGGCTCGTGGCGATCGATCGGGCACGCCTCGTGATCTACTATCGCCGCCGCGGCTATCCGGATGTGCAGGTGGACACGGTGGTGCAGCGCGACACCCGCACGATGGATCTGCGCTTCGTCATTCGCGAGGGCGGTGTCACGACGATCGACACGCTGCGCGTGGTCGGCGTCGAGCGCATCGCGGAGCGCGACAGACTCGTGCGCGGCTTGCCGAGCGCGCGTGGTCAGCCGTTCGATCAGTATCTCCTCGAGCAGAGTCGAGACACGCTGCGTCGACGATTGGCAGATGTAGGGTTCCCATTCGCGCAGGTGTTGCTGGCGACGGACGTAGTCCAACAGTCCGGCGCCGATTCGTTGCGTCGCACGGCCGTCGTGGAACTCACGGTGAAGCCGGGACCACTCGTCACGATCCGCGATGTGATCGTGCAGGCGGCACCGCGCGAAGGCAGAAAGCAGGCCGTACCCTCCGACGTCGTGAAGACACTGCTCGGCTTGAAGCCGGGTCAACGCTACAGTCAGGGCGATGTCGAGCGCGCCACGCGTGCGCTCTACCTCACGGATGCGTATCAGCAGGTGCGCATCGAGCCGAGGCTGCTCGATTCGCTGTCGATGTCCGCGGACACCGCGCGTGTGGACGTGACGGTCAACATCGCCGAGCGCTTCATGCACAGTCGCACACTGAGTGCGGGATTCGGCACGCTGGACTGTTTTCGCACGCAACTGCAGTACACCGATCGCAACCTGCTCAGTCGCGCACGCCGGCTCGAAGTGACCGGCCGTGTGAGCAAGATCGGCATCGGCAGGCCGCTGGACTTTGAAGGTGGCCAGCAGGTGTGCGGCACCGTCGCGAACGGCAAGGATCCCTACAGCGATCGCCTCAACTATTACCTCGGCGCGACGCTGCGTCCGCCGGTGGGCCCGGGCGGTCTGCGTATTCCCGAACTGACACTGTATTCCGAAGTGCGGAGTGAGTATCAGGCCTATCGTCGGACGACACCGATCGGAGCGATCGCCAGCGTGACCTTGCAGGCTGCGCGGCGACTACCAGTGACGCTCGCGTACGATCTGAGCTTCGGCAAGACGGAAGCACAACCGGCGCTGTTCTGTTCGGTGCTCAATCGGTGTGCGCCCGAAGACCGACGCGTCTTTGAAACGACACGCCGTCTGGGCGTGATCGGCGCGAACTTCAGCCGTGATCGTACCGATGACCCGATCAATCCGCGCCATGGCACGTTCGTGCGCCTCGCGATTCGTCATGCATCGCCGCTGACGCTGGCCGATTCGGCGTTCAAGTTCAGCAGCGCCGTGCTCGATGCGAGCCGGTTCTGGGGGCTTGGCCTCGGAGCGACGCTCGCGGTGCGCGTGCAACTCGGCGCGGTCTTCGGCAGCAGCGATCGCCTGGTGCCGCCGCAGGAGCGGCTGTACGCCGGCGGTCCGACGACGGTGCGCGGATTCCGGCAGAACGAACTCGGGCCGGTGGCGTACGTCGTCAGCCCCGACACGAGCATCGCGACGCAGCAATTCGTCCAGCGACGCATCTCCGACAGCACGTTTTCGTACGAAGTGAATCCATCGGTGCAGCCATTCCGCGTCGTGCCGGTGGGCGGCAACACGGTCGCAGTGGGCAATGTGGAATTGCGCCTGCGCAGTCCGTTTCTGCCGACGTTGCTGCAGTGGACGCTGTTCGCGGATTTCGGGCAGGTATGGAGTCGCGGCGGCAACGATGCCAGCCTGCGCAACAGCGCGCTGCGCACCACACCGGGCATCGGCGCGCGCATCTACTCGCCGATCGGTGTCGTCCGCCTCGACCTCGGTTACAACGACTACGCACCGCGTTCCGGTGCGGCGTACTTCAACGAGCTCGCGCGGGTAAACGGCACGCAGGCACTGCTCTGCGTGAGTCCGGGGAACGCCATCGTCTCGCGCGAAGTCACGGAAGTGGACAGCAAGGGCGCGACGAGCAGGCGCATCGTGCAGGACCCGTACGATCGCTGCCTCGGCTCGTACTCGCCGACGCGGAATCGTGGCGCACTCGGACCGTTCACCTTCTTCTTCGCGATCGGGCAGGCGTTCTGACGCGATGATACGCCGTCGCCGACTGGTGCTGGTCGCCGGTCTCGTCACCGTGCTGATGATGGCGCTCGGTGCCGTGGGCAGCGTGCTGTTCGTCACCGGCACCGACACGGGACGCGGCTGGGCGCGCGGCATCCTTGCGACGCAGATCGCGCCGGCAGTGAAGGGCCGACTGTATCTCGGCCACATCAGCGGACCGATTCTGACCGGCCTCACGATCGACTCGCTGGAGATTGCCGACAGCACCGGCGTGGTGATGGTGTCGGCCGGCAGGACGACAATGCGCTGGGACCCGCGAGACTTTCTCGACCGTCGCATCTTCATCAAACGCCTGATCACCGACAACGTCTACGTCCAGATCATCAAGTACAAGGACGGTGACTGGAACTACAAGCGCATCTTCCCCGAAGGCCCGAAGAACACCAAGCCGCGACCGAAAGGCAGCTTCGGTGACTACTTCGTGATCGATTCGGTGTCGCTCACCCGCGGGCGCTTCGACCTGACGATGCCGTGGACGCCAGCGGATTCGCTGCGCGGTGTGCGTCGCGACAGCGCGATTGCATACAACCTCTCACGCACGAACATCCAGATCCGGCGCACGCCGCGAGGGCTCGCACGGACCTGGAAATGGGATGACGGCCACGTCGAGTTGTCGCATGTGCGCATGGCGCATCCCGACTCCGCTGGTCGCATCTTCGACGTCGTCGACATGGGGACGACGGAGTCCGATCCGCCGTTCCGCTTCAGCAAGGTCCGCGGTGTCTTCCGGTGGCAGGGCGACTCGATCTGGCTGCGCTTGCCGCACTTCGAGCTGCCGGCGTCGGCGGGGCGCGCGGTCGGCAAGGTGACGTGGGGCAGCGACCTGCCGGTGCGCTACGACATCAACATTCACGGCGACAAGGTCGCCATGAATGACATCGCATGGCTGACGGAGACCTTTCCCACGCAGGGTGGCGGCACGACCGATCTGCTGATCCGCAACGATCCGTCGAACCTGAACATCCTGCGCTACGCGATCACGAACATGGATGCGCGCAGTCTCGACTCGCGCTTGCGCGGTCGCATGACGTGGGGCGTCGGCGGACCGGTCGTCACACTCACGGATGTCGATGTGAAGGCCGAGCCGCTCGACTTTGCGCTGCTGCGCCAGTTCAACGGGATTCCATTTCCGTATCCGTGGCGCGGGCAGTTCACCGGCAGCGTGAAAGCGAAGGGTGGCCCGTTGCATCGCTTCGATGTCGAGGATCTGCGCTTCAGCTTCCGCGACGGCAATGTGCCTGAAGCGGTCAGCGCCGGTCGCGGCCGCGGTCAGGTAGACATTCTCTATCCCGCATTCACGCGCTTCCGGGGCTTCTTCGTCGAACTCGATCGCGCTGATCTGCGGACGCCGCGATTCCTGAACGCGGAGTTTGCGCGCGTGAACGGCTTCGTGCGTGGTACTGCGCTGCTCGACTCGCTCTGGTATGACGTCCGCATCCGCGCCATGGACATGTACCACGACGATGGCACCGGTGCGCCGCTCTCGCACGTCCTCGGCGCCGGCCGCATCACACTCGAGCCGAAATTCGTGCTCTACGATCTGCAGCTGACGGCGGATCCGCTGTCGATGACGATGCTCGGAAACTCCTACGCGATGATGCCGCTGCGCGGGACATTCGTCGGCCCGCTGACGGTGAAGGGCACGATCGCGGCACTCGACGTCTCCGGACAACTCGCCGGCGACGGCGGCAGCATCACCGGCAGCGGCATCGTGGACATCGAACCCACGACGTACGGCATCAAGGGGCAGGCGTCGTTTGCGCGACTCGATCTGCGCTCGCTGTTGCAGCGATCCAGCACGCCCGTCACACAATTGAACGGCAGCATGGACGCCGATGTGCACGGTGATTCGCTAGCGAATCTCGGTGGTGCGTTCAACCTCGCGCTCGATCGCTCGCGGGTGGAAGCGTTGAAGGTGGACGGCGGCATCGCGCGGTTCACGTTCCGCGACGGCAAGGCGCTCGTCGATTCACTGAGTCTGCTCTCGCCGGCACTCACAATCAGTGCCCACGGCGGGCTTGGCCTGCGCGCGGATCGCAGCGACTCGCTGCTCTTCCGCATCACCGCTGACACACTGGGCGGGCTGCGTCCGTGGCTCAGCAGCGCGTCGGCCGAGTCGCCGGATTCGTTGAGCGGCGCGGTGTCGTTCCGCGGTCGTCTGGCGGGATGGATCGATTCGCTCGGTGTTGCCGCGACGCTCTCCGGCCGCGACATGCGGCTCGGCACATTCACGACGGCAGTCGCCGATCTCACCGCAACGGGCGCGTGGGTGCGCGGTGTGCCGAGTGGCACGCTGCAGCTCGTGGCCGATTCGCTGGCGGCGGGTCCGGTCCGCTTCAACGCCCTGAGCGCGACAGGTGAGTTCACATCGTTGCGCGATGGCTCGGTGTCGGTCGAGGCGAAAGCGGACAGCGGCGTCCGGCTCGGGCTCACGGGCCGATTGCGCGGCGGTGCAAACGATTCGTTGGTGGCCACGCTGGCATCGGCGTTCGCATCGGGACCGAATACGCGCTGGTCGCTGCTGCATCCGGCGACGATCACGAAGTCGCCGAACCTGACGACGATCGATTCGCTCGTGCTTGGCGATACCGGCGTGGCGCGCGTGCGGCTCTGGGCGCAGGTACCATCGCGCGATAGCCTCTCGGTGGTACTCGACGCGGCGCAGATTCCCCTGCGGGACGTCGGCTGGATTACGCGCCGAGACCGGCCGCTCACCGGCCTGCTCGATGCCCGGCTGCAGATGCGCGGGACGCGCGACGATCCGACCGCACGTCTGACGGCGCGGGCGAACGGCGTGACCATCGGCTCCACCGCGATCGGTGATGCGATGGTCGAAGGCACGTACGCCGCGAACAGCTTCCGCAGTGAAGTGGCGCTGAACGAGCACAATCGCGCGACGACGCTGTTGTCCGCGAAGGTTGCGCTGCCCCTCCGCGCCACGCTGGGGTCGTTCCCCAGTCTGCAGCGCGACTCGGCGCTGAGCGGCTCGCTCACACTGCACAATACGCCGCTCGCGCTGTTCGAAGCGGCGACGTCCGCGATCTCCGACGCAAGCGGAACGCTCAGTGGTGAACTGGCGCTGCGAGGCACGGTGCGCGAACCGCGCATGGATGGCACCGTGACACTCACGAATGGTGCCAGCTATGTCGCGCCGCTTGGCGTGCGGCTCATCGGTATGGACGGCGAACTGCGATTCGCCGGCGACAACCTGTCGCTGCCGCGATTGACCGTCAGCGGTGCCGGATCGCGCGGCGGCTCAGCGATTCTCAGTGGGCGTGTCGGCTTCGCATCACTCGAGGATCCGTCGTTCGACCTCGCGATCAACGCCACAAATCTTCGGATTCTCGATCGCCCGCGCATCGCCACACTGCAGGTGTCGACGGATGCAACGGGGTTGCAGATCCGCGGCACGCAGCGCGGTTCGGTACTCACCGGTAACGTCACGATCCCGAGCGGCGACATCACGATTCCTGAGCTCGGCGTGTCGAAGAACCTGGTCTCGATCGACGATCCGGAGTTCTACACGCTGATCGACACCACCACCACGCAAGGCCGTTCGCTGCTGGCGGCGGCGCCGTCACCGCTGTTGCGCAATCTCGAAGTGCGCGGCGTGCGCCTGCAGATGGGCAACAACGTCTGGCTACGGTCGGCCGAAGCGAACATCAAGCTGGCCGGCGACGTCGGTGTAACGCTCGGTCGCGCGCGCCAGGATTCTACCCGTGTGCAACTCGCGCTTGACGGCACACTGTTCACCGAACGCGGCACGTATCGGCTGAACCTTGGCTTCGGCGCCGTGCAGCGCACCTTCGACGTCGAACGTGGCACGCTGCGATTCTTCGGCGAGCCGGAGCTGAATCCGACGCTCGACATCAACGCCGTCAACATCGTCCGACAGTACACGCGTCAGGATCGCGACATTCCGGTGCGAATCACGATCGGCGGAACGCTCGTCGCGCCGACACTCAAGCTCGGAAGCGCCGACCCGAGCCTCCAGCTCTCCGAGTCGGACGCCATCAGCTATCTCTTCACCGGACGTCCGAGCTTTGCCGTGACCACCGCCGCCGATCGCTCCTCGTCGCAGGCGGCCAGCGTGCTCCTGCCGACGCTCGGCAGCGCGCTCGGCGATCGCGTGGCGCGCGCGCTCGGGTTTGACCAATTCCAGATCGAAACGGCCGGTGGCATCAGCGGACAGCAGTTCGGCGTCAGCTCCGCGCTGGCCAGTACCCGCCTCGGCGGCGGCGTGCAGCTGGGCAGTCGCACGTTCGTGCGCGCCACGGTCGGCCTCTGTCAGCTCTTCGGCGCCAGCCAGGTCAGCGCCAATCAACCGCTCGTGAACTCGATCGGCGCGAAGCTCGAATATCGCTTCAGTCAGTGGATTTCCGCCTCGATCGGCCTCGAACCGCCGACGAGCGTGCTGCAATGCAACAACGTCAACGCGCGCAACTTCGTCCCCACGCCGCAGCAGTTCGGCCTCGACATCACGCGCAAGTGGGAGTACTGAGGGCGTGACGGTCGATCTTCCGCTGCCATTGGTCGGGCCGAGCAGGACGATGCGCGCGCTGGCGGCTCGCGCGGAGGAGTTGCGGCGTGATGTCACACGACCCGTGCTGCTCGTTGGCGCGCGTGGACTCGGCAAGCACTTTCTCGCACAGCGCATTCACCGCGGTTCGTCACTCGCGGCGCAGTCGCTGCTCGAGTTCGATGCGCGGCGCGCTCCCGAGAGCACGCTCAGTCACCTGCTCGACGGTGCCGCGCAGGGCTCGACGCTGCTCGTACGACACGTCGATCAGCTGTCGATGCCGGTGCAGGTGGTCCTCGATCAGCGCACGCATGGCGGCAGCGCGGTACGACGCATCATGGCGACCGCAACTGGCGATATCGTCACGCGTGTCACCGCCGGCCAGTTTCTCGAGTCGCTGTACTACCGATTGCATGCGTGGCCGATGCTGCTGCCAGCGCTCGCTGAGCGTGATGGTGATGATCTGCGGGCGCTCGTGGCAGCCGTTCTCGCGCAGACCGGTGACGCGGACGATGGGCTGCCGACGACGCTCGACGATGCCGCGGCGGCGATGATCACGGCGCACGCCTGGCCCGACAACCTGCGCGAGCTCGAAGCGACGCTCGCCCTCGCACAACTGCGCGCGCGCGGCGCCGCGGAGATCGGTCCCGCGCACCTGTCGCTCCACGCCGGCGACGTGACGGTGCCGCCGATCGAGGCGTCGCTCAGCGTGGTCGAGCGGTGGCATCTCCTGCGCGCGCTGGCACTCTACAAGGGCAACCGGACGCACGCGGCCCGCAGCCTGGGCATCAGTCGCATGACCTTGATCAGCAAGCTCAAATTGTTCAACGATGAGGATGCGCGATGAGCGCGATCCTCACTTCAGAGTCGGGAGTACGTTGCAGATGACGAGTCCGATCATTGGGCATGCCTTCGTCCGCAGTGCAATCGCGCCGATGTTCGCCGAGGCGCGCGTGTCGTCGGCGCAGGTGTCGCAGCGGCTTGCGGGGCATCCCGTCTATGTGCTCGAGTCGCGCGACGACCACTGGCATCGCGTGCGCGGCATGGATGACTACGAAGGCTGGATGCATGATGGCTACTTCATGCGCCTCGTGGACGAGTCACCCGTGGTGCCGACGACGTCTGCCGATTTTGCGCTGACCTACGTGCCTCGCGTGTCGATGGGCGTCATCGCGCGCAGTGAACGGCATGGGCTGCGCGCCCTTCCGCTGGGCGCGTGGCTCGATCTGGATGAAGAGATCGTGGATGGCGACACGGTGCAGCTGAGCGACATGGAGGAACACTTCGCGACCGCGCCGGATGCCATCGCACAGTCGGCCGTCGAGTGGTTTGAAGGCACGTCGTATCAGTGGGGCGGCATCACGCCGTGGGGCGCCGACTGCAGCGGCTTCGTGCAGACTATTTTCGGGGTGCACGGTGTGCCGTTGCCGCGCGATGCGCATCAGCAGGCGCTGATGGGTGACGAGGTGTCACGCAGCGCGCTGCAGCCCGCCGATCTGCTCTTCTTCTCCGATCGGCCGGACGCGCGCATCACGCACGTCGGCGTCGCGCTCGCCGGCGACCGGCTCGCGCACATCGCGATCGGGCGCGGCGGTTTTGCACTCGAGTGGCTCGGTGATGACGATGACAGCTATGTGGCGGCGCTCAGCGCGCGTTTCGTGACGGCGCGGCGCGTGGTCTGATCGGCGCGGCGCATCGACGTGGCGTCACTGGCGCCCTACGACACCAGCCCAGCCGGCGCGGCCGGCGCCAGGGGCAACCGCGAGTCGAGTACCTGATTCACATGCAGCGAATTCCGCGCCGCCTCCACATCGTCGATCACGACCAGCATCGTGTAGATCCCGGGCTGGTCCAGCGGCAGATCGACCACCGCCAGCAGCGGCACATCGATGCCGTCCGCACCCTCCAGCGGTGCCCCGACCATCAGCTCGCCGCGTGACGACCAGAGCATCTCGCCGTGCGGATTCACCCACTCGAGACTCACGCCGTGCGGCCCCTCGTCTTCCGCCACGGCCTTCACCCGAACCACGTAGGTCGCCCGCGCATGAATTGCCGGCAACTGCCCGACATGCAGCGCGTCGAACACGCCAAGGATGTTGAGCTTTCCTTCCTGCGACACATTGGCCGCATCGGCAAACAGCGCGAATTGAACATGCATGAGGGCATGGTACCCACGCCCCGGTGGCGCGGGAAGGCATCCCGGGGGTGGCTAGATTCTCTTCCATGCCCGCTACCGCCGCGCCTGCCGCGCCACTGACGACAGCACCGCTCGTCGCCGTCCAGCCACCGGCCGCCTCAGGCTTCGGCACGACCGACATGCTGTTGTTCCTGATGGCCGCACTCTGGGGCGCAAATTTTTTCGCGGTCCAGTACGGCACCGCACACATGCCGGGCCTGTCGTTCAACACCTCCCGAATGGCCCTTGGCGCGACGGTGATGGCGATCATCGCGCTGGCCGCGGTCCGCGAGCCGTGGCCGTCACGTGCTGACACGCTGCGGCTGCTTGGCTATGGGGTCATCGGCAACGGGATCTACCAGTACTTCTTCGTGCAGGGTCTTTCACGCTCGCGCGGCGGCTCGGCATCGCTGATTCTCGCTGCGTCTCCGGCCGCGCTCGCTATCCTCGGATGGGCGACTCGCACGGAGAAGATGACACGCTTTCTCATCGGCGGCGTGCTGCTGTCGGTGTCCGGCGTCGCGATGGTCATGCTCGGAGACAACGCCGTTGCCCCGACGGTCGCGGCTGGCGGACTCGGCAGCACAATGGTTGGCAATCTCTACCTGAGCCTCGCGGTCGTCATGTGGGCCGGCTATGCCACGCTGCTGCGACCGCTCACGCTGCGCGTGAATGGATTGCACCTCACGCTCATCACGCTGCTCGGCGGACTCGTGCCGCTGCTGCTGCTCACCGGCCAGGACCTGCTCGCGACCAACTGGAGCAGCCTCACCTGGCGTACCTGGGCCGCAATGGCCTACGCCGGCCTTGGCGCGATCGTGGTGGCCTATCTGATCTACTACCACGGCCTGAAGAAGATGGGCGCGACCCGAACGTCGCTCTATGCGAACCTTCAGCCGTTCGTCGCGATTCTGGTTGCGTGGCAGTTCCAGAACGACCGCCCCACTCTCTGGCAGATCATGGGATTCCTGTGCATCACCGGTGGCCTGCTCCTCGCGCGGCGGCCGGCATGACCGTGCTCGTCCTGTTCGATATCGACGGTACGATGCTGCTCGCGCACGGCGCCGGCCGCCGCGCTGTGCATCAGGCGATGATCGACGTGTTCGGCGTCACCGGACCGCAGCATCATCCCTTCGACGGCAAGACGGATCCGCAGATCCTGCGCGAACTCGGCTCGCTCGCCGGCGTGAGCGACGATGTGATTGTCGAAAAGATGACGCCCGCACTTGATCGCTACTACGAGTATCTCGAGGCCGACATCACGGGCGCGCCAGATACCGTCGAACTGCTTCCCGGTGTCCTCGACCTGCTTGACGCGCTCGAAGCGCGTGACGACGTCATGCTCGGCTTGCTCACCGGGAACATCGCAGCCGGCGCCGCACTCAAGCTGCGCGCGGTGAGCATTGCGCCAGAACGGTTTGCCGTCGGCGCGTACGGGTCCGATGCCCCGGTGCGTCCTGCGTTGCCGGCAATTGCACAGACCCGTGCATCGCAGCGGTTGGGTGTCGAATTGCCGGGGCAGCACATCGTCATCATCGGCGACACACCGCACGATCTGACGTGCGGCAATGGCATTGGCGCGCGCGCCATCGGTGTCGAGACCGGCCGCTTTCGCGCTGCCGAACTGTACCCGCACAATCCGCTCGCGGTTTTTGCAAACCTGATCGACACCGCTGCGATCGTTGCTGCGATCACCAGTGTGAAAGCCGAGCGCGCCGCCTGATGTCGTCAGGTTCCGGCATGCTGTCGGCGCGACTCCACGGGGCGTGGGACAATCGTGCGCTCGACTACGACGCGACCGTACAGCTGGATGGCACGGCGTTGCGCATCACCTACGATGCGTCAGCGCCGAAAGCGATCGATCTCACGGTCGATCAGCTGCGCGGCGCCGTACTCGCGGATGACGTGCTCGCGCTGCATGTCACCGGTGGCAGCACCGTCGTGCTCTCCGGCTCGCCGCACCTCGATGGCCTCCGCAACCGACTCGAGGCGGCCGTCTGTGTCTTCCCGGCGCAGACGCTGTCGCTGCGCGGCTTCGGCTCGGAAAGCAGCGCTCCAGGCTCCGATCACGATCGCTGGTTCGACGCGCTGCTCACCGCGCGACGCGTGTCGGAAGAGAGTCGCACCGTGGAGACTCAGCGTCGCGCGTTCGATGCGCCTCGGCTCGCGCGACACGCGCAGCTGACGCGCGAAGCCTGGGCGACGGCGCGCTCCGATGACGCCGCCGATCTTCGTGCACTGGAGGCCGAACTCGAAGAGATCGCGCTGCCGTACACCACCGCGCTGCGACAGCTCGAGCATGCGGCGCTGCGCCTCAGACAGGCACCGGACGAACTGCAGTTCGACGTCTGGCGACGCTGGACGGGCATGGTGCAGCGCGCGTTCCGCACCGCCGACGAGGCCTGGGCGCTGATGGTCCCGGTGCTCTGCGATCCACGCGGGTCGAGCGGCTCGCTCTGGCGCCGAGTGCTCGGCCGCAGAAAGTCCGGAGGGGGCTCGTGATCTGCGGCATGGGCCTCGATCTGGTGGATATCGATCGCGTCGCCCGGCTGCTGGCGAGGCATCCGGAGCGATCCCGACGGCGCCTTTTCACCGACTCCGAGCGCCGCTACTGTGACCGCCGGCCGGAACCGGCCCGTCACTTCGCCGCCCGGTTCGCGGCCAAGGAGGCGGGGTACAAGGCCCTGTCAGGGTCTGAGGAGGCGCGCCATATCCACTGGCTGGAGATCGAGGTGGCCAGCTCGCCGCTCGATGGCCGCCCCACACTGCTGCTGCACGGGGCGGCAGCGAAACGGGCGGCGGACTTGGGAGTCACTTCCGTGCACGTCACGCTCACGCATTCCGATCTGGTGGCGGCCGCAGTCGTGGTGCTGGAGTCCGCTCCGTGAGAACCAGAGGCCCGTTTCACCGTCCGTAAGAATACGCCTCTGGCAGCGTACGGCTGAGTGTTGTATTGTTCTATTGTCCTTATGAGAATCATTCTCAACTAATCCGACTGTGATTTCTGTCGCCCTCCCGATTGTCAATCCGACGTCAGCGCCCACCGCCAAGGTGCCGCTGGCGTGTCGTCTCGGTGATTGCGTCGCGGGGGCATCGGCAACGGTCGTGTCGCTCGGCTGTGGCGAGAATGAAGCGTGTCGCCTCCGTGAGCTCGGACTGATGGAAGGCGCCAGTGTGAATGTCGTCGATGCGCGGCAATGCATGCTGCTCGATGTTCGCGGTTCGCGGCTGGCCTTGAGCCCTGCCATCACCGCCGGCATTACCGTTCTTCCGACGCGCTGAGCGTCGCGCGGTTTTTCTGCCGCCCTGACAATCGATGTCCACGTCATTTGCTCCCCGCTCCGGTTCCGGAGCGACGGTCGAGCCGACACAGCGACGGATACGTGTCGCACTGGTGGGCAATCCGAACACCGGTAAGAGCACGCTCTTCAACGCGCTGACGGGCCTGCGGCAACGCGTTGGCAACTTCGCCGGCGTCACCGTCGAGCGGGTCGAGGGCGCAATGCGTGGCCCGAATGGCGAGAAGCTCACGATCGTGGATGTGCCGGGTTGCTACGCCCTGTCGCCGGCGAGCCCTGATGAAGAGATCGCCCTCGGTGTGTTGCGCGGCACGGGCGGCGAGCCGAGGCCCGATGTCGTGGTCGTCGTCGCCGACGCGCTGCACCTGGAGCGCAACCTGTACCTCGTCAGTCAGGTCCTGGAACTCGGCATTCCGACGATTGTCGCGCTGAATCAGATCGACGCCGCTGCGGATGCGGGTGTCGAGGTGGATGCCGTCGCGTTGATTCACGAACTCGGCGCACCGGTCATCCCCACGATTGCAACGCGTGGCGAGGGGCTCGACGTCCTGCGGAAGGCAATGGTGACGGTGCTCGATCTACCGAAGCCCGTGCGCCCGTTTTCGTTGCCGCCGGAGCTTGCGGAAGCCGTCGCGCCACTCAGCGAGTCGCTCATCGAGCACGGTGCGACGACGGCGTTTGCTGCGCATGATGCCCTCCGGCTGCTGGCGGTACCGAAGCTCGAGAGCTGGTACGGCGCATCGCGCGCCGCGATTGCGCCGATGGTGGACGAAGCGCGCATTGCCGTCGCCGCGACCGGGAGCAATCCACGAAGCGTCGAGGCAGAGTTGCGCTACGGCTGGAGCGGTGGCGTCGTCTCGCGCACGGTCATTCACCACAACGCCGGCGCGCGCACCAACAGCGACCGGATCGATGCGATCGTGCTGCACCGCATCTGGGGACCAGTGCTGTTCGTGGCGGTGATGGCCTTCGTGTTTCAGGGGATCTTCACCTGGGCGCAGCCGGCGATGAACGCCGTGGAGTGGTCGGTCGCGCGGATCGGTGATGCCGTCGGGTCGCTACTGCCCGCAGGCGACCTGCGCGGGCTGCTGGTCGATGGTGTGATTGGTGGAGTCGGCAGCGTGCTGGTCTTCCTGCCGCAGATCGCGATGCTGTTTCTCTTCATCGGCATCCTCGAGGACAGCGGCTACATGGCACGCGCCGCGTATCTCATGGATCGGCTGATGCGTCGCGTGGGGTTGCACGGCAAGAGCTTCATCCCGATGATCAGCGGCTTCGCCTGCGCGGTGCCGGCGATCATGGCGACGCGCACGATCGAAGAGCCGAAGGATCGACTCGCGACGATCATGGTCGTGCCGCTGATGAGCTGCTCAGCACGACTGCCGGTGTATACGCTGCTGATCGGCGCATTCGTGCCGCCGGTCGCGCTGCTCGGTGGATTGTTCAGCCTTCAGGGCGTGACGATGCTGCTGATGTACGTCCTCGGTACCGTGACGGCACTGCTGGTCGCGGCCGTGTTCAAGCGTACGCTGCTGCGCGGACCGGTGCGACCGATGATTCTCGAGATGCCGGCATACCGGCTGCCGAACCTGCGCACGCTGCTGCAGAACGTGTGGCATCGCGCGCAGATGTTTCTGCGACGCGCGGGCACGGTGATTCTGAGTTGCAGTGTGGTGCTGTGGGCGCTGGCGACGTATCCGAGAACGACCGTGCCGGCCGGTGTGGATGGTCCGCGGGCACACGAGATGCAGCTTGAGAACTCCGCGCTCGGTCATATCGGCAAGCTCATCGAACCGGTGGTTCGACCGCTTGGCTATGACTGGAAGATCGGCGTCAGCATCGCCGCCAGTTTCGCGGCCCGTGAAGTGTTCGTCAGCACCATGGGCACGATCTACGGCGTTGGTGATGCCGATGAGACATCGAGCGCGCTGCGGGACCGTTTGCGCAAAGAGCGCAATCCGGCAACCGGCGCTCTGCAGTACTCGCCGCTGGTCGCGCTCGGTCTGATGGTGTTCTACGTCTATGCGTTGATGTGCATCAGTACGGTCGCGATCACTGTGCGCGAGGCGGGCGGTGGGCGCATCGGCTGGTCATGGGCGATCATTCAGTTCGGCTACATGCTCTGCCTTGCGTACTTCGCCGGCCTGGCGGTGTATCAGGGCGGACGCCTGCTGGGGTACCAGTAGTGGTCAACAGCGCCTGGGGGATGCAATGGTCCAGCAACTGATCGTCGGTCTGCTCGTGCTGGGTGCGGCGGTGTTCATCACACGCCGTATGTGGCTTGCCGTTGCTGCCGCGCGCGCGCCGAAGGGTGCAGGCTGCGACTCCGGCTGCGGTTGTGCCGCGCCGACCACGTCACACCGCGCGAACGAGCCCGCTCAACACTGACGGCTGACCGTGTCAGGTCAGCGCAGGCGCGTCCAGATCAGCAGTGAGCAGTCTTCGCTTTGGCCGGTGAACTGCGCCGGCGTGTTCGCGGTATAGAGCTCGAACGCCCCGATATCCTGCGCCGGCACAGTCGCCAATGCGAACCGGGAGTCGGAACCTGCGACAGTGGCATGCTGGCCGTCGATCCAGACGCCGAGTCGGCGGCACCGGGGCACGTTGATGTCGTTACCGCTGCCCCCGCCACCGGTGCGAACGCCCGGGAGCCCGGCAAACCAGTTGCTGATCGTGTTCGGCGCGCCAGTCACGAAGCTCGACGCATCGCGGAACTGTCCGCCGCCCCGGCGCTTCCGCAGCTCGAATCCCTTGCGCCACGGATCGGTGTACGCTTCCCGCACTTCGACTTCCTCGAGCATCTGTCCGGCGTCGCCGAGCGGCACCCGGATCGTGAAGGCGATCGCGCTGCCAACGCGAAACCGCGCGCTGCGGGGCTCGTAGCCGATCTTCTTGAGGGCGATGTCGATGACGGAATCCGCGACCACGAAGACCCTGGCGTTGCCCGACGAGTCGGTGCGCGCTGAGTCCCCGGTGAGGAAGAATCCGACGCTGACGTCGGGAATCGGTCGTCCGGTCTTATCCCGCACCTCGATGCGCAGGTCGCGCGGCAGTCGTTGCGCGTGCAACGCCGCCAGTGGAGCTGAGGTGGCCACGAGGGCAAGGAGTGTGACGGCACGCAAGAGCCGCATACGAAGCATGACGAGGCGCGTGAAGAGGGATGCCTGGGCGCGTGCCTATCGGATGCGATTCCACACCAGCAGCGAGCAATCCTCGCGATTCGGATCGCTCATCTGCTCCAGTTGCGACGCGGTGCGATACAACTCGATGGCGGCGATGTTGTTGGCGTTCAGCACACTGAGCGCCGCGTTCATGGTCATGCCCGGACCGGTGGCATGGAGGCCGTCGATCCAGACGCCAATCGTTGCGCAGCGCCGGACGTGCAGCCCATCGGTCATCATCTCGACGCCAGGGATTCCCTGAAACCACTCGTCGAGCGACTGTGGCATCTGTCGGCCGCTGAAGTAGCGCAGATCGCGGAATGTGCCGCTGGACTTTCGACGCCGATCCTCGAAACCCTGTCGCCACGGCTCGCCCGGATACTCAGGCGTCAGCGAGAGGTTCGGAACGCGCGTACCCTGCATGCCCATCGTGACTTTCACCACGAACATCGGCGCGCTGCCAATGCGGAACTTGGCGTAGCGGGATTCGAAGCCGTCCTTGCTGACGACGATCTCCAGCAGGCTGTCGGCGCTGACGGTGAGTTCGGCAATGCCGAGCGAGTCGGTGCTCGCAGAATCGGCGCGGTCCCGGAACTGGATGTGCGCGGATTCGACGGCCTGCCCCTGACGATCCCGGACCTCGACACGGATGTCGCGGGCGGTCATCTGCGCACTGAGTGTCGTCCCGGTCGCACACGCGAAGACGGTGAACATCGCGAACGACGCCGTGGTCACGACGTGGCGGCGAATCCTTTTCGCCGCGGGCTGGATCTGGCGCGAAGTATTCATGACCTGAAACATGGGAGTCGGACCAGATACCCGGTATCCAGCTGACAGGTTTCAGGTGGTGATCATTCCGGGAATCGCCGCGCCCGATGTGGCCGCGAGATCGAGGGGCGCCCATTCGGCACGTTCTGCACGGAAGAGTCCGGCGCGCGCGATCATCGCGGCATTGTCCGTCGCGATGCGCGGAGACGGCGCAAAAACCCTGATCCCGCTCCCCACTCGTCCGGCGATGCTTTGCGCCAATGCCTGATTGCACGCGACGCCACCGCCAAGAACGACCCGCGTCCGGCCGCTGGCCCGAACGGCGCGCGCCACTTTTTCCGCCAGGGTTTCGGTCAGTGCATCCTGAAATCCACGCGCGATGTGCGGTGCATCGTCCGCGAGGTTTCCGGACGCCTTAACCGCCAGCATCACGGCAGTCTTAAGCCCGCTGAACGACACATCGTAGTAATCGTCATCACCGAGGTGCTGATCGCGGCGGAGCATCGGTCGCGTGAACCGGAAGCGGGATGGGTCGCCGTTCAGGGCCAGCGCTTCGAGATGGCGACCGCCGGGATATGGCAAGCCGAGCAGTTTGGCGGCCTTGTCGAACGCCTCGCCCGCGGCGTCGTCGCGGGTGGCACCAAGGAACTGATAGCGCCCCCACTCCGGCACATCGAGGAGCATCGTGTGGCCGCCGCTGACGAGGAGGGCGGTGAATGGCGGCACCGCGTCCGGGTGCTCGAGGCTCGTCGCGAACAGGTGCCCTTCGAGGTGATGGACGCCGACGAGCGGTATGCCGGTCGTCATCACCAGACCCTTCGCGGCGGCGACGCCGACCAGCAGCGCGCCGACCAGTCCGGGAGCGTTCGTGACGGCAATTGCGTCGAGGTCGCTGAGCGTGACCTTCGCGTCGGCCAAGGCCTGGTCGATCACCGGCAGGATCGATGTCAGGTGTTGACGGCTCGCGATCTCCGGAACGACACCGCCGAAGATGCGGTGCACGTCCTGCGAAAGAATGACGAGTGACTCGAGTGCGACCTCATCGCCAGAGCCGGAGAGCACGGCAGCCGACGTCTCGTCGCAGCTGGTTTCGATGCCAAGTACGCGCATGCGTCGGGGGCGTCCGGCTTACGCGCCGGCGTCCTTGAGCAGCTGCGTGATCAGTGCGCGATTCGGTTCACTGTTCCAGTCGGTGGCGGCGATGACCTTTTTCCGGATCGTGCCGTCGGCGGCGATGATGAACGTCTCGGGGACACCGGTGGTCTGGTACGCCGCCTGAATGGCCTTCGTCGAATCGTGCAGCACTTCGAACGTCAGGTTGTTGTCCTGCATGAAGGTGCGGATGTCGTTTGCCTTGCCCGGATCGTCGATGCTGACCGCCACGATGTGCAGACCCTTTGGCCCCATCGCCTTGTGCAGCGCCTCGATGCTTGGCATCTCGACCTTGCACGGCCCGCACCAGGTGGCCCAGACATTGAGCAGCACGACTTGGCCCTTGTAGTCTGCGAGCGACTTCGATTTCGGTGTCGCATCGAGCGTCGCACCAGAGAACATCGGTGCTTGTGACCCGACGTCCACCCCGACCAGTTCGTCCTTCAGCTGATACGAGCCGAACCACAGCGCACCGCCAAGCACGGTGACGATGGCGCCGACGACGCGCCACTGCTGACCCGACGTCATGCCGTCTCCAGCAGGCAGAGATTGCGCAGCGCGCTCACTTCGGCCGCAGGATCGGCGGCGCTGAAAATGGCATTGCCGGCGACGAACGTGTCTGCGCCAGCCTGATGGCAGCTGCGGATCGTGTCGCGTGCGACGCCGCCATCGACTTCCAGAATTGCAGTGCTACCGATGCTGTCCAGCAGCTGTCGGGCGCGGCGAATCTTGTCGAGCGAATGCGGAATGAACTTCTGGCCGCCGAATCCCGGGTTCACCGACATGATCAGCAGCAGATCGAGATCGCCGGCGACTTCGCGGATGGTGTCGAGCGACGTCGATGGATTGAGTGTCGCGCCGGCGACGAGGCCGAGCTCCTTGATGCGCATCAGCTGGCGATGCAGATGCGGCGCCGTCTCGACGTGCACGGTGAGTCCGTTGGCGCCGGCTTTTGCGAAACTGTCGAAGTAGTTCTCGGGCTCGACGGTCATCAGGTGCACGTCGAGCGGCAGCGATGTCAGCTTGCGGACGGTCTCGATGACCTTGAGGCCGAAGCTGAGATTGGGCACGAAGACACCGTCCATCACATCGACGTGCAACCAATCGGCGCCGGCGGCTTCGATCATGGCAAGTTCATCGGCCATGCGTGCGAAATCGACCGACAGGAGCGAGGGGGCAATGCGAACTGTCATGCCGCAAATCTACCACCGACCGGAGGGTGGTGACGCGACCGAAAGTGCGTGGTTACCGGGGCGCGCTGTCGCGTGGTGCGCGGGGCCGCGAAACGCTCAGTGACACCGCGGTGCCCGGTGGCGCAGGCGAGTTGGCGGCGGGGCGCTGCGCGCTCACGAACCCGTCCGGCTGCGTCCCTGTCGAGTCGTCCGTCGTCGGCCCGGCCACGAGCCCGAGCTGACCGAGCAGCGCGAGGGCGTCGTCCATCGGCATGCCGACCAGTGACGGGACGCCGATCGCATCGGGACCGGCGCTGATCGTCAGACGGACCGGCGCCGGCTGGAGTACGATGCTGCCGCCCTTGGGCGTGGTCGCCAGCACTTCGCCGCGTGGCTTCTTGTCGAGGCGTTCGGTGATATCGGTCGGCACGTCGAATCCGGCCGCTTCGAGCGCCGTCGTGGCCGCGTCGCGCGACATCCCGACGACATCCGGCACGGTGCCCTTCTTCGCGCCGAGTGAGACGTCGAGCGTGACGTCATTGCCCTTGAGCGCCTTCACGCCGGGCGCGGGCGTCTGGCCGAGGACGGAGGTTTTCGGTGCAGTGGGGTGAAAGAGCGATTCACCGGTCTTCACCTTGAAGCCAGCGGCACTCAATCGCGCGCTGGCATCGCTGTAGAGCAGGCCGACGACGTTCGGCACGGCGGATTCGCTCTTCATGAATGCGCCCGGCAACAGCAGCGCGGCGACGATCGCGAAGCCGATCGTGAAGCCGGCGATCGCGATGGTGATAAACGGCCGCCGCGTGAGCAACTCGCGCAGTCGGCTGAAGCGAGCAGAATTCGGGCGAACCGTCGGCGTCATCGAATACGGCGCAGGCGTGCCGCGAATGCACCGTCCACGCCATGCGCCTGCGGCAGGACGCGCAGCATGCCACGATCGAGCACCGCATCAGGCACCACGCCCGCCTCGGGCGCTTCCAGAACGAACGCATCATCCTCGGCCAGAAACTCATTCACGACGGCGTCGTTCTCTTCGCGCTCGAGCGAGCAGGTGCTGTAGATCAGCAATCCACCGGGCTTCACGCAGCTGCTGGCGGCGGCGAGAATGTCGCGCTGCAACACGGGGAGCAGTGCGATGTCACTGATGCGCAGACGCCAGCGCGCATCGGGGTGACGTCGGAACGTGCCGGTACCGGTGCAGGGCACGTCGATCAGGATCGCATCGACCTGTTCCAGCGTCGGGGCGGTGGCGTCCATCTCGCGGACATCGACATCGGTGGCGTGCATGCGTTCCAGATTCGCGTGCAGCCGCTGCAGTCTGTTGGCCGAGCGGTCGGTCGCGATCACGCGCATGCCGGCCTGCAGCAGCGCGAGCGTCTTGCCGCCTGGTGCCGCACAGAGATCGGCGACGACATCGCCGCGAGGAATACTCGCGTACTGCACGACCAGCGCGCTGCCGGCGTCCTGCACGAACAGTTGCCCGCGCTGGAAGGCACCGAGTTGTGTCAGCGCAACGCCTGGCGGCAGTTGCAGGCCGTCGCCGAAGAGCGGTGTCGGAATCGTATCGACACCGCGTTCGAGGAGCATCTCCTGCAGTTCGTCGCGCGTGATGCCGAACGGCCGTACGATGATCGGCGCTTCGCTGTTGTTGTGCGCCGTGAGACGTTCGGTCGCGTCCTTGCCCCATGCGGCGATCCAGCGTTCGAGCAGCCAGCGCGGATGACTGGTTCGGATCGCAAGGCGTTCGGTGAGATCGTGGTTGCGATCGAGCGCTGCCGCAGTGCCGTCGGGCGTGGCGACGGAGGGCAGATCGCGTTCGCGATCAATGCGACGCAGCACGGCGTTCACAAGCTTGCTGGCACCGATGCCGTGACGACGCTTCGCGAGTTCGACGGTCTGTGCGATGGCCGCGTATGCCGGCACACTGCCCATCGACAGCAGCTGATAGGTGCCGAGCCGCAACAGGTCGCCGAGGTCAGCGTCGAGTCGGGCGAGTCCACCGGTGATGCGTGGTGCGAGGATGGCGTCGATCCATCCGCGCGACCGGAGCAGGCCGTAGACAAGTTCCTGCACCCAGCGACGATCGCGCGGATCGAGCAGCGTCGTGACTTTCTCGAACGCGGCATCGAGCAGCGTGCCGCCGCGCAGCGCGGCAAGGATCTCTGCCGCCGCAATGCGCGACTCGGTAATCAGCGCACCGCGACCAGCGGGCGCCGCAGCGAGCGTCACAGGAGCCTCACCGGCGGAGTCCCTCGTCATACGCGGCAAGATAGCGACGGGTGGCGGCGACGGCATCGTCGAGCCAGATCCCGCGCACGGCCGCGACACCCGAGGCACCGGCGTGCACGACCTGATGCACGCGCTCCGGTGTCATGCCACCGACCGCAATCACCGGGCAGCCGTCGGCGGCATCGACAACGTCGCGCACGAACTGCAGCGGATCGATCGCATGTGACGCATCATCGCCTGCCGGCCCCGCCACGAGAAACGATGCGCCGCTCTGCGCAGTGATCCACGCATCCGGTGTCGCGTGGACGCTGGCGCCGAGGATCATCGTTGGTGCGATCCGCCGCGCATCGGCGATGGTCAGTGAGCGCGATGTGAGTTGCGCACCGGTGACGCCGGCGATCATCGCGATGTCCACGCGATCGTTGATCAGCACCCAGCTGCCGGTGACTTCGCTGACGACGCGCAACTCGAGTGCAAGTTCGAGCAGCCGATGCGGGGTGGTTTCGGCGGCGCGCAGGTGGATGGCGACGCGTGAGCGACAGGCTTCCATGACCGCCGTGGCGGACTTCACGAACCCGGGATCGGCCAGCACGACGTCGTTGGTGAGCGCATGCAGTGCGGGGACCGTGCCGTACATCAGGTGTGCGCGTGCGGTGCGGTGCCGAGGACAGCGTTGATCGCGATGCCCCGGCCAGCGGCCCATTCGCGCGCTGATTGCCGACGCTTGCCGGACGGATGCACATCAAGAATCCGCACGGTGCCTTCACCGCACGCAACGAGCATCCCGTCGTCGTCGATGGCGATCACGGTGCCCGGTGCATCGACGTGCGTGTGCATGTGCGACGGGCGGACGCCGAAGCACTTCACGTCGACTCCGTCGACCGTGGTGAAGGCACCGGGGCGTGGATCATAGGCGCGGATGCAGTTGGCGACATCCGGCGCCGGCGCGCGCCAATCGATGCGTGCGTGCTCGCGATCGATCTTCGGCGCGAAGGTGGCTCGGCTATGATCCTGTTCGGTTTCCGTGAGCAGTTTCACGTCCATCAGTGCGAGTGCTTCGATGAGCGCCTGCGCGCCGACTTCTGACAGTCGATTGCGCAATTCACCGCCGGTCTCATCGGCGAGAATCGGCACGCGCGCCACGTGCAGCATCGGGCCGGCGTCCATCGCCAGCACCATGCGCATGATGGTGACGCCGGTTTCAGAAAGCCCGCGCCGGATGGCTGTTTCGATCGGGGCGGCACCGCGCAGCTCCGGCAGCAGCGACGCGTGGATGTTGATGGTGCCGAGCGGTGGCTGCTCGATGACGGCAGTCGGCAGGATGTGGCCGTACGCCACGACGACGTTGAGGTCCGCGCCGAGTGCGGTGAGTTCCGCGAGGAACGCATCACCGCGCGGCTTTTCCGGTTGCAGGATCGGCAGGCCTTCTCGAAGCGCCACGTCCTTGACGGGCGGCGGAGTCAGTACGCGTGAGCGTCCGACTGGGCGATCGGGCTGAGTGACGACGCCGACGACATCGAAGCCTTCGCCGAGCAGCGCCTCGAGGGGAGGCACGGCGAATTCGGGGGTCCCCCAGAACAGAATGCGCACGCGTCGGCCCCCGTTGCAGCTAGTGGTCGTCGGCGCGGTGGGCAGCCCCGGCGTCGTCGAGTTCCTCGTCTTCGGCCTTCAGTCGCGCGATCTCTTCGGGTGTCAGCTTGCGCAGCAGCTCGGGGAAATCGTCCTTCATCTCGTCCCATTCGCGCATGGCCTGACGGCGCTTGAGGATCGAGAGATGATCGAGAAAGAGCTTGCCGTGCAGATGATCGATCTCATGCTGCAGGCAGGTGCCGAAAAGGTCGACGCCTTCGAGCGTGATCGGCTTCATGTCTACATCGAACGCCTGCACGGTGACTTTCCCGGCGCGCTCGACTTCATAGTGGATATCGGGAATTGAGAGGCACCCTTCTTCACGCTTGCTCTTGCCGCTCTTCATCGTGATGACGGGATTGATGAGCGCGATGGGCTCCTTTTCCACGTCGAGCACGGCGATGCGTTCAATGCGCCCGACCTGTGGTGCGGCGAGTCCGATACCCCGGGCGGCGTACATCGTGTCGAACATGTCGGTCACGAGCTGACGCAGTTCGGTGGTCATCTGCTGTACCGGCTGCGTCTCACGGCGAAGGATCGGACTGCCGAGCACGTGAATGTCGAGCAACGCCATCAGGCGACCTTGTCCGCGCTCGACGTGACGCCGGTGCCGCTGGTGATCTTGGCGATGCGCCCACGTTCGACGATCAGGCGAGACTCGCCGCTCTTGACGGTGATTTCATCATCGGCGCCCGGGGTCGCGGCGGCCTTGATGTGCTGCACCTCGCCGACGAGGCCACCGGCGGTCACGATGCGATCACCCTTCTTGAGCTGCAGGATCGCGGACTCATGCTGCTTCCGCTGCTGCTGCTGCGGGCGGATGAGCAGGAAGTAGAAGATCGCGAAGATGCCGCCGTACATGAGAATCGGCGCGACCATGGCATTGCCACCGGGGAACTGGAGCAGCGCGAGGGTGGCAAACGGCAGGGAAGTCATTCTGAGCTCTTGGTGTGGTAACGCGTGAGCCAGTCCTGGCTCCACGCGTCGAAGGTCCCGCTGCGGAGCGCCGTTCGCGCGTCACGCATCAGGGTGATGAGGAAAGATACGTTGTGCAGGGAAAGGAGCCGAAGTCCGAGCATTTCTTCGGACACGAACAGGTGCCGGAGGTAGGCCCGGTCGTACTGGGTGCAGCAGGGGCAGGGGCATCCTTCGACGAGGGGGCGGCGGTCGTTGCGGAAGCTGCTTTTGCGGACCTGGACCTTGCCGTCGTGGGTGAAGGCGGTGCCGTTGCGGCCCATACGGGTGGGGGCGACGCAATCGAAGAGGTCCACGCCGCGCTTCACGGCCTCGACGAGGTCATCGGGGAAGCCGACGCCCATCATGTAGCGCGGGACGGTGCGCGGGATGACGGGGTCGACGACCTCGAGGGTGGCGTACATGTCGGGTTTGGATTCGCCGACGGAGAGGCCGCCGATGGCGATGCCGTGCCAGTCGCCGCGGTCGAGGATGCCGCGGGCGGAGGCGACGCGGAGGGCGGGGTGGATGCCGCCCTGGATGATGGGGAAGAGGGTTTGGGGCGGGGGAATGATGTCGGTGGCAGGATCCTGCGTTGCCATTGGAGGCGCTCCGGGCGGAACTTCGAAGTGGGGGGGGGCCCCCCGACCTTCGCGCGTGATCCGGTCGAACTCCACTCGGCACCGATCCAGCCACCGCAGGCTCCGCTCCATCGCCGCCTGACTCGCCCCGAACTCCGCCTGCCCCGCGATCAGCTCATCGAGCTGCATGATCACGTCGGCGCCGATGTTCCGCTCGATGCGCATCACGCTTTCCGGCGTGTAATCATGCTTCGAGCCATCGATGTGGCTCTGAAAAATCACGCCCTCTTCGCTGACCTTGCGCAGGCTCGAGAGCGAGAACACCTGAAAGCCGCCCGAGTCGGTGAGCATCGGGCCGTTCCAGCGCGTGAACGCGTGCAGTCCGCCGAGCGCGCGCACCATCATGTCGCCTGGGCGCAGATACAGATGGTAGGCATTCGACAGAATCATCTGCCCACCCGCCGCCGCGACTTCCTCGACGCTCAGGCCCTTGATGGTGCCGTGCGTGCCGACGGGCATGAACGCCGGCGTTTCGACGACGCCATGCGGCGTGGAGAACCAGCCGAGTCGTGCACTGCCGGAGTCGTGGGAGGTGCGGAACGAGAAATCGGACATGCGGCGGTTATCGAGTGATGCGCGTGGAGCGAGCCAATCCTGCAAATCTAGCCGGGCTCTTGAATGCGTGATCGCAGACGCACACTCTTGACGGCACAAAGCGTCTCGCGCCGGGACGCAGGGAGCGCCCCGAACTGCCACAACCCGACATCCACGTCGCCCAGTTGCAGACGCAGAACGAATTCGCTGTCCTTGCCGTTCTCGGCGATCTCTGCGTCCCTGCGTGAGGTGCCCTTTGAGCCGGCCCGCGTCTCGTCGGCCTGAGAGCTAGATGATCAGCATCGCGTCGCCATACGAATAGAAGCGATACTGCTGCGCGATCGCCTCACGATACGCACGCATGCTGAGCTCGTAGCCGGCGAACGCCGCCACGAGCATCACCAGCGTCGATTTCGGCAGATGAAAATTCGTCAGCAGATGATCGACGAGCTTGAAGGCGTACGGCGGATAGATGAAGATACCGGTGTCACCGCTGCTGGCCGCGATGTGGCCGTCATCTGAGGCGGCGCTCTCGAGCGTGCGCATCGATGTCGTACCGACTGCCCAGATCGCGTGGCCACTACGCTTCGTCGCTGTGAGCAGCTGGGCGGTGGACGCGGGCACGTCGAACCACTCTTCGTGCATCACATGCTCGCGCGGATCATCGACGCTGATCGGCCGAAACGTGCCGGCGCCGACATGGAGCACGACGTCTGCTCGCTGCACGCCCTTCGTGCTCAGCGCAGACAACACGTCGTCGGTGAAGTGCAGCCCGGCGGTCGGGGCGGCGACGCTGCCGGCTTGCTGCGCATAGACCGTCTGATAGCGTGTCGCATCGTCGCTCGTGTCGCTGCGCGTCATGTACGGCGGCAGAGGGATGTGCCCGTAGGTCTCGATGGCATCGGCCGCGGTGCGCGGCGTGTGCAACCGTACGAACTTCGTGCCGCGATCGGTGGCATCGAGCATCTCGATGCGGAAGTCGTCGGCAATGGTGACGAACTTGCCCGCCTGCAACTTCGCGCCAGGCTGCACCATTGCTTCCCACACGTCATCACCGAGTGCCTTGAGCAGCAGCACTTCCGCCGGTGCGCCCGACGGGCGCGTGCCGAGCAGTCGCGCACGGATGACCTTCGTCGTGTTGACGATCACCGCGTCGCCGGGCGAAATGAACTTGACGATGTCGCGGAACTGCCGGTGCTCGATGGTGCCGGACGCGCGGTGGATCACCAGCAGGCGGCTGTCGCCGCGGTTCGCCTTTGGTTCCTGCGCGATGAGCGCGTCCGGGAGGACGAAGTCGTAGTCGGAGACGCGGGTGCCGTCAGCAGTTCTGGGCATATTCACACTGGTCAAACTAGCAGTTCGGCGTCAAGAACTGGACTCGCGCAGGGGCGCAGAGAGCGCAGGGAACAGCAAAGGCTGAGACGTCGGCACGAAGAGAATCTGCTGCGCTCAACACCACTCACATCCTGTTGTCCTCTGCGCACCCTGCGTCTCTGCGCGAGCCTGCAGTTTCCGATGCGCGCAGATCGCGGGCCTGCGTTGACAACGGTACGGATGTGTACCGGACTGCGTGCGATCAGAGCAACGACGGCTGTTCGCCGACGGCGTCGCCGGGCGGCGTGTAGCCGAAGTGCCGATACGCCGTCGCCGTCGCCACGCGACCGCGCGGTGTGCGCTGCAGGAAGCCGTTCTGCACCAGGAACGGCTCATACACTTCCTCGATCGTCCCTTCGTCTTCACCAACGGCGGCGGCGACGGTTTTCAGCCCGACCGGTCCGCCATCGAACTTCTCGATGATCGCCCGCAGAATCCGCGCGTCCATGTCATCGAGGCCGAACGAATCGACTTCCAGCAGTTCGAGTGCGGCGTCGGCGACGGCCTTGTCGATCACGCCATTCGCCTTCACCTGCGCGTAGTCGCGCACACGACGCAGCAACCGATTCGCGACACGTGGCGTGCCGCGTGCGCGACGCGCCAGTTCGTGCGCGCCATCGGGCGTGATCCGGCAATCGAGCACCGCGGCGGTGCGCTTCACGACCAGTTCGAGATCGGACGTCGGGTAGTAGTTCAACCGCTGCTCGATGCCGAAGCGCGCGCGCATCGGCGCCGTCAGCATGCCAAGACGCGTGGTGGCGCCGATGAGCGTGAACTTCTCCACCGGCATCGTGATCGTCTGCGCCTTCGGACCATCCGACAACCGGATGTCGACGCGGAAATCCTCCATCGCGGGATAGAGAAACTCTTCGATTATCGGTCGCAGCCGATGGATTTCGTCGATGAAGAGAATGTCGCCCTCCCGCAGGTTCGTCAGCGTGCCCACCAGATCACCCGGCTTCTCGAGCGCCGGCCCCGCGGTGGTGCGGATGTTGACGCCCATTTCGCGCGCGATCAGCTCGGCCAGCGTGGTCTTTCCCAGACCTGGCGGGCCGAAGAAGAGCACATGGTCGAGCGGCTCCTTCCGGCTCTGCGCGGCATCGATGTAGATGCGCAGCGAATCCTTCACCTTCGGCTGCCCGATGAACTCGGCCAGCTTCTGCGGCCGCAACGACAGCTCGACCAGCGAGTCGTCGTCCATGGCTTCGGGGGTGGTGATTTCGGCGCGCGTCATGCCGAAAATTCTACCCGAAGAAACACCGGAGCGCTATCGCACCGGGCTCCAGCCCACCGTCAGCGCGCCCCAATTCGCGCGAGCGCCGCCCGAATCAACGCGGCCGTGCTGTCCTTCCCTTCGCCCGCGTCGAGCGCGGCCCTGATGCCGGATTCTGCCTCCGCCACGCCGTAGCCGAGTGACTGCAGCGCCCGCACCGCATCATCCACTCCCACGCCTCCGGTGCTCACGACGCTCGTTGATCCGCGTTGCAGATCATCGAGCTTGTCGGCCAGATCGAGAATCAATTGATCCGCCTTCTTCTTGCCGAGTCCCTTAACCTGCTGCAGCGTCGCCACGTCGCGCTCGCGGATTGCACGCACGAGCCGCTCGCCGCTCAACGCTGAGAGCATGTTGAGCGCCAGCTGCGGTCCAAAGCCTTTCGCATTCAACAGCCGCATGAAAACGTTCCGCTCATACGTCGTGCCGAACCCGAACAGCTGCCACCCATCTTCCTTCACGACCAGATGCGTGTGCAGTCGCACCGACTCGCCCGGCTTCGGCAGCGTCTCGAACGTGGACAGCGGAATGGCGAGCGTGTAGCCGACGCCGCCTGACGTCAGCACTTCGACCATCGCCAGATCGCGCTCCAGCAGCGTGCCGACGAGCAACGTGATCATCGCGCACGCTCGGCATTCGCAAGCATCGTCGACGTGCGTGCCGACAGCAGGCAGGTGAGCGCCGCCGCCACGCCGTCGGCAGCGTCGTTCGGGCTCGGCACCGTCTTGAGGCGCAGCAATGTCTTCACCATGTACTGCACCTGTTCCTTGGTGGCGCCGCCGGTGCCGGTGATCGCCTTCTTGATCTCGGCCGGCGGATACTCGTGAATCGTGATACCGGCGCGCGCGCCGGCCAGCAGCAGCACGCCGCGCGCATGACCGAGCGTGACGGTCGTGCGCACGTTGCGCGCATAGAAAATTGATTCCACCGACAGCGCGTCAGGCTGATGCCGTGCGATCAACTCCGTCACCCCGTCGAAGATGGCCGCCAAGCGATCGGCCAGCGCATCCTTCGGTGACGTGCGGAAGACGCCGCATTCCACCAGCGTGGCGCTGCCGCGTCCATCACCGCGCACCACACCAAAGCCGGTGATCGCGGTCCCGGGATCCAGTCCAAGGACGAGCAGAATTACTCCTGCTCAGTCTTCAAGCGCCGCTTCGTCGATGTCGAAGTTGCCTTCGACATTCTGCACGTCGTCCAGATCCTCGAGCACGTCGAGCAGCTTCACCAGCGACTTTGCATCCTCGCCGGTGACGTGCACGGTGCTCTGCGGAATCCACTCCAGCTTCGCCTCACTGATCTTGAGGCCCTTCGCTTCGAGCGACTCCTTCACGGTGTGCAACTCGGTCGGCTCAGTCGTCACGGCGAAGATGTCGTCCTCGCGCGCGAAATCACTGGCGCCGGCATCGAGTGCCACTTCCATCATCGCATCCTCGTCGCCCGCGGCAGGCAGGTAGATCCGGCCCTTCCGATCGAACATGAACGACACGGAATTGCTGGTGCCGAGGTTGCCGCCGTTGCGCGTCAGCTTCGCGCGCACATCGGCCACGGTGCGCGTCGGATTGTCGGTGAGCGCCTGAATCATCAGCGCCACGCCGCCCGGCCCGTACGCCTCGTACGTGATCTCCTGATACTCGACGCCTTCGAGTTCACCGGTGCCCTTCTTCACGGCGCGATCGATGTTCTCCTTCGGCATCGACTGCGCGCGCGCCGCATCGATCGCGGTGCGCAGACGCGGATTGCCGCCAGGATCGCCGCCGCCACCCTTCGCGGCAACGGTGATTTCACGAATCAGCTTGGTGAAGACGGCGCCGCGCTTTGCGTCGGTCGCCGCCTTGGCGTGCTTGATGTTCTTCCACTTACTGTGGCCAGCCATTGCAGCTCCGTCGCGATCGGCGTTTGGGGATCAAGCGCCAAAGATAAGGCGTGCCCGGTGTTTACGACTCGATCAGGTCCTCGACACGACCGGCGCCGGGCTCGATGTAGAGATCCGTGAACGTGCTCGGCGCGCTGCGATGCTTGAGGACATGCACTTCGAACGCGCCCGCCACATCCGGAGCGTCATCATAGAGCGCTTCGCGGAAGATGCCGAGCACCACGTCGGCCACGCTGGCGGCGGCACCGAGGATGCCGAAATCCGAAAGCGTCGGTCGTGGCGGCAGCGACAGGGCGCGATCGGTTGCCAGCGGCGCGGTGATGAGCACGGCCGCGTCCTGGTCCACCGCCACGCGTTTGGCGAGCCTGACAACTTGCGCATGCGCCTCGGCCACGGGACGCGGCGGCTGGTCGAGACCAGCCAGGCCGTCGATGATCACGAGCGGCGGCAGGTCGGCGCCCTCGAGTCGCTCGGCGAGCAGCGCCGGCGTGTGCGGCGCCGTCTCGACCGTGATCGGGAGACGTCGCAGCACGTCTGCGGCCGACTTCAGCGCATCGGTACTGCCGTGCGGCAACACGCCGGTGCGGACGCCGATCTGCGACACACCCGATTCCGCAGTCACCAGTCGCTCCCAGAGCCGTTCGACGCTCGACTCGTGCGTCAGGATCAGCACGGCGTTGCCGACGACGGCCGCCCGGATCGCGATGCCGAGTGCGAGTGCCGTCTTGCCGGCCCCCGCATCGCCGCCGAGGACCGCGAGTTCACCGCGGCGAAGGCCGCCTGCGAGCAGCCGATCGAGCGACGGGTAGCCGGTCGTGACGAGATCGGGCGCAGGCAGCGCGTGACCGTCGTCATTGGCGAGGCGCTGCAGGATCGACGAGAGGAGTTCGCGACTGGTGGGCATCAACGCATGGCGGCAAGAGAGGAACGGCGCAGCAGCTGCGCGAGTGTGGTGAGCTCGGCGCGCGCGCTGTTGTTGAGCACCGCATCGGCCGCATCGCGCATGGCGTCCACGGCGTCGGCGAGCTGCCACGGTTCACGCTCGGCCGCGCTGTCGCAGGCACGCGAGGCGGCGAGGCTGACGTCGGATGGCATCGATTGCGCGCTCAGCCAGCGCCGAGTGGCCTCGGCGCGCAGCTGGAGCGCATCGGGATCGCCGACGTCGGACTCGCGCGGCAGACGCGGCAGCGCGAGGCGTGCGACCATCCAGCAGGCGAGCGCGATGGTGCGGTCGCGCGGGAGCGCGAGGGCGGCGGCCTGCGCGACGAGTGCCTTGAGCGGCGCGGCGACGGGTGGCAGAAGGGCGGCAGGGCGTTGCACGACGCAAAGGTATACGGAGGGATATCGCGGTCGCGGCGGGCCGATCGTGGCCGGATGCGACCTCAGCGTGCCTCGATGGGGTAGTTTCCTCCGATCATGACCCCTCCCGCGAAAGCCGTGCTGTGGGTGGATGACGAGGCCGAGATGCTCGAGGCCCACCGCATCTTCCTGCAGGACAAAGGATACGACGTCGAGATGGCCCGGAACTCGGAGGACGCCCTCGAGTTGCTGCGGCGTCGCCGGTTCGACGTGCTGCTGCTCGACGAGCAGATGCCCGGCAAGCGCGGCCTGGAGACGTGGCGCGACGTGCAGACCATCGACCCGATGCTGCCCGTCGTCATGATCACCAAGAGCGAGGAAGACGGTACACTGCGCGAGGCCCTCGGCGCGGCGGTGCACGACTACCTCGTGAAACCGGTGAATCCGCGACAGGTACTGGCCGCGATCACGCGCATTCTCGACGGGACACGGCTCCGGCAGCAGGCGCTGGCGCGCGAGTTCGTGGAGCGGTTCCGGGCCTTCGAGAACGAGGGCTACAGCAGCGATTGGCGCGGCTGGATCGATCGGACGGCGGAAGTGACGCGCTGGGACGTGGCGCTGGATGAAGCGGGCGAAGGCGGGCTGCGGGAATCGCTGGTCGGCCTCTACCCTGCGATGCGCCGCGAATTCGCGCAGTTCATCAAGCGGCAATATCCGGGCTGGCTGGCCGATCTGCAGGGCGATCGTCCGCCGTTGTCGATCGATATCGTGTCGGAACACGTCGCCCCGCTGCTGACCACCGAGAAGGCGGCCTGCTTCATCGTCGTCGACTGCCTGCGCCTCGATCAGTGGTTGGGCCTCGCGCCGCTGCTCGGACAATGGTTCACGGAAGAGCGATCGCACTACTACTCGATTCTGCCGACGGCCACGCCCTACTCGCGCAATGCATTGTTCAGCGGCCTGTTTCCCGGCGAGATGGCTGGGATGCACCCCGACTGGTGGAAGGAGCGCGAGGACGAATCGCTGAATGCGCACGAGCGGCAGTTGCTCGAGCTGCAGCTGAAGGAGCTCGGACACAACGTGCCGGTGCGCTATCACAAGATCAGCACGCCGCACGAATCGGAAGAACTCGAGCGGAGAGTGTCGTCGGCGGTGATGCAGGAGGGGGTGAGCGCGTTCGTGTTCAACTTCGTCGACCTGCTGACCCACAGTCGCTCCGACAACTCGGTGCTGCTGGAAGTCGCGAAGGATGAAGTCGCGCTGCGACGGCTGACGCGCCAGTGGTTCGAACGCTCAGCGCTGTTCTCGGTGCTCAAGGAAGCCGCGCGCAAGAAGATCACGGTGATCCTGACGAGCGATCACGGCTCGATTCTCTGTCAGACGCCGGCGACGGTGTTCGCGCGGCGCGACGCGACGCACAACCTGCGGTACAAGTTCGGCGAGGATCTGCGCGCCGAGAAGGCGGAGCAGGCGTTGCTGTTTCCGAATGCCGATGCGTTGCGGTTGCCGCGGCGCGGGCTGGGAAAGAACACGCTCCTCGCTGCCACCGATTGCTATTTCGTCTATCCGACCAAGTTGCGCGAGTATCAGGGTCGGTATCGCGGCGGATTCTTTCACGGTGGTGTCAGCCCCGAGGAGATGATCCTGCCGCTCGTGCGTCTCGTACCCCGCCGCTGACGTGTATCGCCGATTGATGGGAATCCTGCGCCCGCATTCGTGGCGCCTGGCGGCCACGATTGCCTGCAACCTGCTGGTTGCGGCGCTGGACGTGTTCTCGCTCACGTTGCTGATCCCGTTCTTGCAGGCGCTGTTCGGCCTGCAGGTGAGCGCCACGCAGCAGGCCGCCACCGGCAGTGTGCAGCGCATCCTGAACGCGTTGCTCGGTCGTTTTCTCGATCCCAGCGACAAGATGGGATCATTGCAGATCGTGGTGCTGGTGATCCTCGTCGTGATCACGTTGAAGAATACGTTCGTCTGGATCAGCGGTCAGCTCGGGGCGGGCCTGCAGGAGCTCGTCACACGCGACCTGCGCGACATCGTCTACCGGCATCTGCTGCTGTTGCCGCTGTCGTATTTCCAGCGTACCAAGACCGGCCAGATCGTCACGCGCATCCTGACCGACACCGCGCAGAGCAAGGCCCTGATCACGGAACTCGTCACGCGGTCGCTGCAGAGTGGCGCGACGATCATCGTGACGGTCGCGTTTCTGCTGTCGCTGAGCTGGAAGCTGACGCTCGTGTCACTGGTGCTGGCGCCGATGCTGACCGGCGCGCTGCAGCCGATTCTGCGGAAGCTGCGCAAACGGCATCGCCGGTTGAGCAATGAATACGGCGAGATGACGAGCATCGTGCAGGAGGCGGTGAGCGGGATCCGGTTGGTGAAGGCGACCGGTGCCGAGCCGCACGAGACCGGGCGCTTCACGGACGCGAGTGGGCGCTACGCGAAGGCGATGACACGCGTCGCGGCGCTGGGCGTGCTCTCGCAACCGCTGACGGAAGTCGCGGGGACGGGCATTGCGGTGCTGGTGCTCTGGATCGGCGCGCGACAGGTGCTCATCGACCACACGCTCGACGGGGCGGATCTGATCACGTTCCTCGTCGCGGTGCTGCGCATGCTGCAGCCGCTCAAGCAGCTCTCGCAGGTGCCGGCCACGGCGCAGTCATCGATGGCGAGTGCCGAACGACTGTTCGAGGTACTCGACGAAACCACGGAAGCGAGTGCGGATCGCGGCACGATCGATGTCACCGCGCTGAACGACGGGGTGCGATTCGAGCAGGTCTCATTCACCTATGGCGACGACCCGGTGCTGAGCGACGTGAGCTTCGATGCACCGAAGGGCGAGATCGTCGCGTTGGTCGGTGCCAGCGGCGCCGGGAAGAGCACGCTGGTGGATCTGGTGCCGCGCTTCAATGCGCCGACGTCGGGGCGCATTCTGCTCGATGGCGTTGATCTGCAGACACTCCGTCTCACGTCGCTCCGGAAATTGACCGGCATCGTCAGCCAGGACACGGTGCTCTTCAACGACACGGTGCGCGCGAACATTGCGTTCGGCGCGCCGGGTGTGTACACGCAGGCACAGGTGGAAGCGGCCGCGCGCGCTGCGAACGCGCAGCAGTTCATCACCGAGCTGCCACAGGGGTACGACACGGTGCTTGGCGAACGGGGCACGCGCCTGAGCGGCGGGCAGCGTCAGCGCATCGCCATTGCCCGCGCGCTGCTCAGCGATCCGCCGATCCTGATTCTCGACGAAGCGACGTCCGCGCTCGACACCGAAAGCGAGCGCCTCGTGCAGGAGGCCATCGATCGGCTGCTGGCAGGCCGGACGGTGTTCGTGATCGCGCACCGCTTGAGTACCGTGGAGCACGCGCAGCAGATTCTCGTGCTGGACCGCGGACGGATCATCGAACGCGGCACGCACACTGCGCTTCTCGCGCAGCGCGGCGCGTATCACCGGCTCTACACCATGCAATTCCGCGAGCGCGACCTGCAGACCGATGTGCAGCCCGATGTGCAGCCTGACGTCGCCACGGTGGACGCGTGAGCCGCCTGGTCTTCTTCCATCCGTCACCGGAATGGGATGGTCTCGCGCGCGTATACCTCGAGATCGGCAAGGCGCTGGCGGCGCGCGCCGTGTCGGTCGCGATCGTCTGTCCGGGCGGCTCACCGGTTGCCAGCGCGTGCAGTATGCTCGACATCCTCCCGTTCGACGATCGCGGCTCGTGGTTCTCGGATGGCATTCGCCTCTCACAGACACTGCGCGAGTTCGGAACCGATGCCGTCGTCGTCGCGGGCGATGAGCCCCATCTGCTGGCCGCGTGGGCGGTGCGACGCAGCGGCCGTGGTGCGGTGTTCCGTCGCATGGGCACCGGTGTGGCAACACCGGTCACGATGAAAACACGCCTCGCCGTGCGCCTCGCCCCGACCTGGTTCGTCCACAGTTCGCAAGGCGATGCGCAGGCCTCCGAACCGGTGAAGAAGCTGCGCGGCATCATCATCGCCGACCTCGCGGTGGACCCGACACAGTTCGAACGTGTCGTCGCCGCGCCGACGCCGATCGGCACCAGCACGATCGCGATCGTCACCGATCCCCAGGCGCAGCGCGCGACCGCCTCGGCGCTCCGCACCGTGGCCTCGATGCGCAAGCATGGACATCCGCTGCGGGCGTTGGTGCTGGGCACTCCGCACGATGTGAACGAAGTGCGTGTGCATGCCACCGCCCTTGGACTTGGCGACTCGATGACACTGCTCGGCGATCCGGTCGATCGCGCGCCGGTGCTCGCGGCCGCCGACATGGTGTGGGTGGCGGCTGACCATGATGATGGCGGTATCGCCGTGCTCGACGCCATGGCGCTCGGCTGCACGGTGATCGCCACGCGCGGCACGATGGCGGAGCGCTATCTGAAGCATGGCGATACCGGCGTGATCGTGGAGCGCGATGATGCGCTCGCGAGTGCGGCGCTGATCACGCTGCTGCAGGCGGATACGCAACACATGCGCCGCATGGGTGACGCAGCCCAGGCCGATGTGCGCGCGCGACGCGGGTTGTCCGCCGTCTGCGAATCGATCATGAGCGTGTTGAACGATGCGGCGGCTGCGCAGGTGGCCGCCTGAGAGCGCCTGCCGTGCCGGTGGCGGACGCACCGCCGCCGACGTTTCAACACGGCGTTGAATACGTCGCGATCCGGATCGTCGTCGCGCTGCTGAAGCTCATCCCCTTCCAGAGCGCGTCGGATTTCGGAGGGTTCCTCGGTCGGCTGGGATATCGCTTCGGCATTCGCTCGCGCGTGGTTGAGACGCAGATTCGATTTGCGTTTCCGGAGCTCTCGGGTGACGATGTCACACGCCTTGCCCGCGAGTCGTACGACAACCTCGGTCGGACATCGATCGAAGCGGCGATGATGCAGGATTGTCAACGCCAGGCGATGATCGATCTGTTCGAGATGATCGACGGCTGGGAACACATCGAGGCCGCGCTTGCGCTTGGACGCGGAGCGGTGCTCGTCACCGGCCACCTCGGCAACTGGGAAGTCGGCGGGGCCTGCATCGCGGCGAAGGGCACGGAAGTGGATGCCGTGGCGCGCCACATGAGCAATCGCAAGTTCGAGACATTCCTCACGCAGGTGCGGGAGCAGAACGGGCTACGCGTGATCTTCGATGATCAGGCCGTCCGGCAGATCCCACGGAGCCTGCGCGAAAATCGCATCGCCGGTTTCCTGATGGATCAGGGTGTGCTCGGGCTGGCGTCGACGTTCGTGCCGTTCTTCGGTCGCTTGGCGAAAACCCCGCGCGGTCCCGCGGTGTTCATGCAGCGATTGAACGTGCCGATGGTCTTCGCGGTCGCGGTGCGTCAGCCGTCGCGCAAGTATCGGCTGATCATCGAACCGATTGCCGCCATCGATACCGGCAATCGCGACGCCGACGCAACGGCGATCGTGGCGGAGTTCACGGCGCGACTGGAGCACTGGGTCCGCCAGTATCCGGGCCAGTATTTCTGGCAGCATCGTCGCTGGAAGTATCAGCCCGATGGCGCACCGCCGCTCCCCGAGGGGATGTAAGGTGGCGGTGTCGTCACCAGCGGCGGGCGCGAATCGCGACGCGTGGCACGTGATACGGCACGACGCGCGTGCCGTGTTCGGTGCGGCGCTCATCGCGTTGCTGGTGATCGCGGCCGTCGGCGCACCGCTGTTCACGCACTACGATCCGACGGCAATCGACCTTGGCGCGCAACTCATGCGGCCGTCCGGCGCGCATTGGCTCGGCACCGACATTCAGGGCCGCGATATCCTGTCGCGACTGCTCTTCGGGGCGCGCATCTCACTCGCGGTCGGACTGGGCGCGCAGGCGCTCGCGTTGCTGGTTGGCGGCACGCTCGGCCTGATGAGCGGCTTCTACGGCCGCTGGGTGGATGAACTGGTGATGCGCATCGCGGACGTGACGCTCGCGTTCCCGACGCTGCTGCTGCTGATCGCGATGGTGGCGGCGTTCCAGCCCAGTCTCACGGTCGTCACGCTCACGATCGGTATCGTCGGATGGGCGGGCGTGGCGCGACTGGTGCGCGGGCAGGTGATGGTCGTGCGCGGCTTGGAGTACGTGCAGGCGGCGCGTGCACTCGGCGGCAGCGATGTGCGGATTCTGCTGCGCCATGTGCTGCCGGCGGTGACGGCGCCGCTCGTGATCGTCGGCACGCTGGGCATCGCCGCAGCCATCATGGCCGAGTCCTCGCTCAGCTTTCTCGGACTTGGCGTGCAGCCGCCGACGCCCAGCTGGGGTGGCATGATCGCCGACGCCCGCGATCTTGCACAGCTGCGCCGCGCGCCGTGGACGTCGCTCGCACCAGGCCTCACGATCGGCTGCGCCGTCCTTGCCTTCAATCTCCTCGGCGACGCATTACGCGACGCCATCGATCCTCGACAGCTCACGCGCCGCCTCGCACGGCAATCACACTCATGACCGACTTCCTGACTGCGCAGCAGCGTGAATATCCATGGATGACCGACACGAACGTGGTCTATCTCGATCACGCCTCCACCGGTGCCTGCCCGAAGTCGTGCGCGGACGTGCAGGTGGAGTACGCCTGGCTCAGACACATGCCGCACACGTTGAAGGCGGAGCATTTCTTCCCGACGCTGCAGCGCGCGCGCGCGCTGGTCGCGACCATGCTTGGTGCCAGCGCTGACGAAATCGCGCTCACCACGAATACGTCGCACGGGCTGAACCTCGCCGCCTTCTCGCTGCCACTCGGGCCGGGCGACGAAATCCTGACGGTGGACCGCGAATTTCCGGCGAATGTCTTTCCGTGGATCAAGCGTGCCGAGCGTACGGGTGCCGTGATCGTGCGGTTGCCGTGTGTGAATGATGTGCCGGATCAGGCGATGCTGCTCGAAGCAATTGCGACGCGGCCGCGTGTGAAGGTCGTCACACTCAGCTGGGTGAGCTTCTGCAGCGGTGCACGGATCGACCTCGATGCGGTGGGTCAGGCGTGTCGCGCGCGCGGTATCTGGTTCGTGGTCGATGCGATTCAGGGGCTGGGTGCGTTGCCACTGAATGTGTCGAAGACGCCGATCGACATCCTGTCGTGTGGCTCGCAGAAGTGGCTGCAGTCGCCGTGGGGCGCCGCGTTCACCTATGTGCGTCGTGAGCTGATCACGCAGCTCGAACCGTCATCCGTCGGCTGGATGAGCACGCGCGGCTCGGACGATCTGTACAACATGCTGTCGTACGATCCGGTGTGGTTCGACGACGCGCGTCGCTTCGAGGTGATCACGTTGCCGTTCCCGGAATTCGCCGGGATGAATGCGAGCCTGTCACTGTTCCTCGAGCTGGGTCGCGAGAACGTCGCGGCGCACATTCAGTCGCTCGGCGACACGCTGGTGGACTTCTGCGACGCGCATCCGGAGGTCCATCTCGTCACGCCGCGCGACCGCGCGCACCGCGCCGGCGTGTTCGCGGTGCAGACGCCGGAGCTGGATAAAACTGCCGCGCACCTGCGGGCCAACGGCGCCGTGTTCTCCGTGCGCGAGCGCTGCATCCGCCTCGCGCCGCACTGGTACACGACAGCGGATCAATGGAACCGCATTCTGGAGCTGCTCTTGCACTCGTGAGAAACTGCTGCCTCGCGCAGGGACGCAGGGAGCGCAGAGGACTGCAGGTGCCGAGAGAACGTCCCGTGCAATTCTGCTCGAGCGAAGCGCGCGGGAGGCGACCTTATCTTCGCGATCGTCGAATTGCGTTGCAGTTGCCGCTACTGCCCCACAAACCGCGGCCGTTGTTGTTCCCTGCGCTCCCTGCGCCCCTGCGCGATCCAGTCGTTCAGGTGCCTGTATCGATGAGCGCGTAATCCCGCGCCCCTTTCCGCAGCAGGAAGTACCGCCCGCGCAGCGATCGGTCCGACGCCACCGACGTGTCAGCGGCGGCGAGTTTGACACCGTTGAGCGACAGTCCACCCTGCTGTAACAGCCGCCTCGCATCACCTTTGCTCGCCGTGAGGCCGGCGGCAACGAACAACGCGAGCGTGTCGTACGACTCCGCTGAATCCACGATCGCTGAGGGCACTTCGCGCGCGAGTGCCTCGAGCGCACTGGCCGACAGCGCGGTCGGATCCCCCTTCGCGAACAGCAGCGTCGAGACTTCCGCCGCCGTCTGCGCCGCGTCGGCGCCGTGGATCATCGTCGTCACCGTGCGCGCGAGCAGCTGCTGCGCTTCCCGCTTCTGCGGCGCTGCGACTGTCGCTTCATCCAGTGCCTCGATCTCGGCGCGCGACAGCAGCGTGAAGGTGCGCAGGTAACGACCTGCATCGCGATCGTCGGCACCGATCCAGAACTGGTAGAACTGGTATGGCGATGTGCGCGCGGCATCGAGCCAGACCGCACCCGCCTCACTCTTGCCGAACTTCGTGCCTGCCGATGTCGTCAGCAGTGGCAGCGTCACCGCGTGTGCTTCGGCCGCGAACATCTTGCGGATCAGGGTCGTGCCGGCCGTGATATTGCCCCACTGGTCGCTGCCGCCCACCTGCAGCGTCACGCCGTCGCGACGGTATAGCTCCGCGAAGTCGTACGCCTGCAGCAGCATGTAGGAGAACTCGGTGAAGCTGATGCCCGACTCGCTGCCGATCCGCGAATCGACCGAGTCCTTCTGCAGCATGTAGTTCACCGTGAAGTGCTTACCCACGTCGCGCAAGAAGCCGATCAGGTCGAGCTGACGCAGCCACTCGGCATTGTTGCGCATCAGTGCGCCGCGCGGCCCATCGAAGTCGAGTACACGCGACAGCTGCTCGCTGATGCCGGCGATGTTCGCGTCCACCATGTCGGTCGTCAGCAGCTGACGCTCGCTGCTCTTGCCGCTCGGATCACCGATCATGCCGGTGCCGCCGCCGACGAGCGCCACTGGACGGTGCCCCGCACGCTGCAGGTGCACCAGCGACATGATCGCGACGAGGTTCCCGGCGTGCAGGCTCGATGCCGTCGGATCGAACCCGCAGTAGCCCGTCACGGTGCCCGCGGCGAGTGCAGCGGCGGTGCCATCGGTGTGCTGGAAGAGCAACCCGCGCCATGCGAGTTCGTCGAGAAAGCCGGTGCCTGTCGTCATCGCTCAAAACTAAGTCGCACCGCCAGACAGACCGCGAGGATTTCGAGCGTGGTCTGCGCCCGAACGGCTGGGGACTTCTGGCGCGAGTTTGCGGGACACCACGCTAGTTTGCGGTGATGGCAGCTGTCTCCCGCGTCTTCCAGAATCGCTTCGTGCGCGCCGTCCTCCTGGTCGGCACCCTTGGCGCATCGGTCGGCCTCGGTGCGTTCACGGCCGGCTGGACCCTCGTCTGCGCTGGTGGTCAGTGCCCGACAGTTGAGGTGCTGGAGCTCTACCAGCCACGTCAGACCTCCAAGCTGTACGCGTCCGACGGCCGGTTCCTCGCCGAGCTCGGACTCGAGCGACGCACCGTCGCCCGGCTGCAGGACATTCCGCCGCTGGTGCAGAACGCGTTCGTCTTCACCGAGGACAAGCGCTTCTACAGTCATCACGGCATCGACTTCATCCGCGTCGTCGGCTCAGTGGCCGTGAACCTCGTGCGCGGCGGGTTTGCGCAGGGGTTCTCGACCATCACCATGCAGCTCGCGCGCAACATCTTCCCCGAGCGGCTCGAGCGCGCCAAGTCCGTCGTGCGCAAGCTGCGCGAAGCGAAAGTCGCCCTCGCCATCGAACGCAAATACTCGAAGCAGAAGATCCTCGAGCTGTATCTCAATCAGATCTACCTCGGCAACGGCGCCTATGGCGTGGAGACGGCGGCACAGCGGTATTTCGGCAAGAACGTCCGCGAGCTGAATCTGTCCGAGGCGGCGTTGCTCGCGGCATTGCCGAAGGCGCCCGAGCGCTACAACCCGCGCCGCGAGCCCGATCGCGCCGTGCAGCGCCGCAACACGGTGCTGGAGCTGCTGCGCAGCGAGCATGTGATCACCGATGCCGATGCCTCGCTGGCCAAAGCGTATCCGCTGCAGCTCGCGCAGCGCACCGAGACCGGCGACGTCGCACCGTATTTCGTGGAATGGGTGCGCAAGCAGCTCGACGAGCAGTTCGGTCGCCAGTTGTACGAGCAGGGCCTCAAGGTCTACACAACGCTCGACATCGACATGCAGCTCGCCGCCGAACGCGCGCTCGATCAGCAGCTGCGTGCGATCGAAGGCGGGAAGCTTGGCCCCTACAAGCACGTCACCTACGAGCAGTACGTCGCGCGCGCCAGCGACGATGAGCGCAACATCAGCGGCGTGACGCCGTACCTGCAGGGCGCGTTCGTGGCGATGGACCCGAAGTCGGGCGGTGTGCGTGCGATGATCGGTGGTCGCGACTACGCCGACTCCAAGTTCAATCGTGCCACGCAGGCGCTGCGCCAGCCGGGCTCGACGTTCAAGCCGGTCGTCTACGCCGACGCGATCCAGAACGGGCACACCACCTCGGAGGCGCTCGACGACGATCCGGTCAGCGTGCCGCAGGCCGGCGGCGGCACCTGGTCGCCGCAGAATTACGACGGCAAGAGCATGGGCTTCATTCCGCTCCGCCGCGCGCTCTACCTCTCACGCAACCAGGCCGCTGTGCGGCTCGGCATGGCGCTCGGTGAGGAAAGCGTCGCGGGCATGGCGAAACGCTTCGGGTTGACGACGCCGATGCCGCCGTATCCGAGCTTGCACATCGGTGCGGCGGATGTGTTTCCGCTCGAGATGATCGCCGCCTACACCACCTTTGCGGCCGGTGGCATTCGCGCCAGGCCGACGGGTATCGTGCGGGTCGAGAGCGCGAAAGGCGAAATATTGTGGGAGCCCGCGCCGCAGCGCAGCGCGGTGCTTTCGACGGCGGAAGCGTGGCTCATGACCGACATGCTGCGCGATGTCGTGCGACGCGGAACCGCTGCACGCGCGGTGGCGAGTCTGCGTGTGCCAGCGGGCGGGAAGACCGGCACCACCAACGACGGTGCGGACGTCTGGTTCATCGGCTTCACACCGGATCTCGTCGCCGGCGTCTGGATGGGACTCGATCGGCCGCGCACGATCATGCGCAACGCGCAGGGCGGTGAACTGGCCGCACCGGCGTGGACGGCGTTCATGAACGAGGTATATCGTCGTCGCCCGTTGACCGGCGATTTCCCCGGCCCCGGCGGTCTGGTCGCCGTGCCGGTGGACAAGCTCACCGGCTATCACGCCGGTCCGTTCTGTCCGGCCGATCGCGTCTACATCGACTACTTCATCGCCGGCACCGAACCGACAAAGGAATGTGACGGGTCACTCATCGGCCCGGCCATCGACAGCGCATTCCTGCTGCCCGGCAGCCTGCCCGAACCGACACCTGGCACGAAGCCGAAGCGACTCCCCGGCGACACTGCGAATCCCTTCCGGCTCCCGTGAGCAACTGGCAGCCACTCGACTGCCACGCGCACAGCACCTGCTCCGATGGTGTGCTGAGTCCGGACGACGTGATCGCAGCCGCGGCCGCACGCGGCGTCCGCGGCACCGTCAGTGATCACGCCAGTCGCGATGTGCGCTATTCGCTCAAGTCGCCAGGCGCGGTGGACGAATACGCCGCACTGATCGCACACCTGCCATATCGCAGCGCCGAATTCTGCTCGCACGATTCGCTCTGGCGTGAACTCACGCCCACGCAACTCGCGCGACTGACGCATCGCATCGGATCCCTGCACGCCGTGCCGTTCGAGGATGGGTCGCTCGTGCGCATGTTCCAGCGGGCGCTGCCGGCCGGGCTCACGCACGCGCGATACATGTCGCAGCATCTCGCGGCCGTCGACGCGCTCGCCGATACGATGCCCATCGACATCTTCGCGCACCCCACGTTGCTGCCGTATCCGCTGCGCGAGGTGCCCACCGAAGAGCTGTGGACCGAGGCGGGCGAGGAACAGCTCGTGCGCGCGCTCGAGCGCAACGGGATCGCGTTCGAAGTGTCGAACCGGTACCGCGCCCATACGAGACTCGTGCAGCGCGTGGTCGCACACGGCGTGCGCATTTCACTCGGCTCCGACGGGCATCAGCGCGAGCAGATCGGCGATCTGGAGTGGCCGCTCGCCCTCACGCGGCACCTCGGCGTGCCGGACGCGGAACTCTACGATCCACTCGTCCACGGTACGCGTCTTGGATGACGTGACGATTTATCGTGCCGCCTGGGTGCTGCCGATCTGTGCGCCGCCGATCGCGAATGGTGCGGTCGCGGTGCAGGGTGATCGGATCACGTTCGTTGGTGCGGCGAGCGAGGCACCGACCGGCGCGATCGTCGATCTCGGCGATGCGGCGTTGATGCCCGGGTTGGTGAACGTGCACACCCATCTCGAGCTCACGCCGCTGCGACATCTGCTCGAAGGCCTCGACTTCGCGCAGTGGATTCGAACCCTCACGACGCTGCGTCGGACGGAATTAACCGACACCACCGATGTCGAAGTCGGCGCGCGGATCGGCATCACCGAAGGGTTGCTCCGCGGCATCACGACCTACGCCGACACCAGCGACACGGCCACGCCTGTCGTCAACGCGTTGCAGCAGATGGGTGTCCGCGGCGTGGTCTACAAGGAGGTGTTCGGCCCCGATCCGAAGCAGTGCGCTGGGTCGCTCGTCATGCTGCAGGACGCCGTGCGCGAACTGCGCGTGCACGAGACGCCAGCGGTGCGGATCGGTGTGTCGCCGCACGCACCCTACTCCGTGTCGAAGGACCTCTTCGGCGCCGTGGCCAATTACGCGATCGCTGAGTCGTTGCCGATGGCCGTGCATCTCGCTGAGAGCGCGTTTGAAGAGGCGCTGGTGACCCGCGGTGAAGGCCCGTATGCCGACAGCTGGCGCAGCCGAAACATCGATCCGTTTGGCGCGCGCGCGCGGTCGAGCGTCGCTTTGTTGCATGATGCCGGTGCCCTGCGCGCGAAGCCGTTGATCATTCACGCGGTGCGCGTGGATGCGGACGACATCACGCTGCTTGCCGAGTCGGGATGCGCCGTGGCGCACTGCCCGGTCTCGAACGCGCGCTTCGGCCATGGTATCGCGCCACTGCAGGCGATGCTCGATGCCGGGCTGCGCGTCGGTATCGGAACGGATTCTGTCGCGAGCAACAATCGGATGGACGTGCTGGACGAGGCGCGTATCGCACATCTGATGGCGTGCACGCGAACGGAATCGTGGCGGGCACTTCCGGCGGAACGGGCGTTGTGGCACGCGACGGCCGGAGGCGCTGCAGCCCTCGGGCTCTGGAATGGTCTCGGCACCTTGGCCGCAGGCGCTCCGGCGGATCTCTGTGCGTTCCCGCTCGACGGTTTGGCGGCATTGCCCGTCGCCGACGTGGCCGATGCACTCGTGCACGGTATCGCGGGCAGTCCGGCACGGATGACAGTTGCGCAGGGCTGCGTGAAAGTCACCGACGGCGTTTTGGGCGACGTCGCTGCTCGCGCCGAGGATCGCGCGCGTTTCGCGATGATCAGCGCGCGCCTGCTTGCTGCCCGCGAGTCGCTCGCGCGCTAGGCCTGGCCGTCGTCCGTCGTCCCACGACCGCAACATGTGCGGCTCAACCGTGGCGCGCACGCCCGGGAATCGGTTACAATGCGGCGTCACCCTTTTCCGACCCCGCGATGGCCGCTGCGCAGCCCGGGCGTACCCAGAAGATCTGGAGAGACGGACATCTCGTCTCCTGGGAGGACGCCAACATCCACGTGATGTCCCACGTGGTTCACTACGGTTCAAGCGTTTTCGAAGGCATCCGCTGCTACGAAACGCCCACCGGTGGTGCGGTCTTCCGCCTGCGCGATCACATGCGCCGGCTGACCGACAGTGCGCGCATCTACCGCATGCCGACGCGCTATTCCGTCGACCAGCTGATGCAGGCCGTGGTGGATACCGTGAACGCCAACAACCTGTCGCAGTGCTACCTGCGACCGCTGATGGCGCGCACGGGTGAACAGATGGGCGTCTTGCCATCGCAGGATCCGGAACTGACCGAAACGTTCATCGTCGCCTATAACTGGGGTGCGTACCTCGGCCCCGAGGCGCTCGAGAACGGCGTGGATGTCTGCGTCTCCAGCTGGCGCCGCGCCGCACCGGATACCTTCCCGACCATGGCCAAGGCGGGCGGCAATTACCTGAACTCGCAGCTCTCCAAGATGCAGGCCCGCCTCGACGGCTACATCGAGGGCATCATGCTCGACAACCAGGGCCTCGTCTCCGAAGGCTCCGGTGAAAACCTCTTCGTCGTGCGCGATGAGGTGCTGTACACGGCCCCGCTGGCGGCCGGCATTCTCAACGGCATCACGCGCGATTCGGTCTCGACCATCGCGCGCGATCTCGGGTATGAGGTGCGTGAGGCAGCCATGCCGCGAGAGTTTCTGTACATCGCGGATGAAGTGTTCTTCACTGGCACCGCCGCTGAAATCACCCCGATCCGGAGCATCGACCGGATCCCGGTCGGCAGCGGCAAGCCGGGCCCGATCTGCCGTGCCATCCAGACGGAGTTCCTCGGCATCGCCCGCGGAACGATCGAGGATCGGCACGGGTGGCTGACACCGGTTGGCGAACCGGTGGGAGCCGCGCGATGAGTGGTGGATGTGGATGCTGCTGCCCTGCGCTTCAGCACGGCGCCGACTGGTACTCCAGTCGTCGCCACGTCCACGCCACCACCGACATCAGCCCGATGTCGTATCGCGCCTCTCGCCACGCCTCGTGTGCGAGAGGCGTTTCACTTGTGATTCCACTTACCTGACGGACGGAGGGTACGTGAACGTCGGCTGTCTTGCGCTCAACGCTTCGTACGAACCGCTCACGCTGGTCCCGATGAGACGTGCGCTCCGCCTGCTGCTCGATGGCAAGGCGGAGATCATCGAGTCGGATGAAGGGAAGCTGGTCCGATCGGAAAAGCTCTCGTTTCCGCGCCCGGTGGTCATCCGGCTGACCAAGTTCATTCATGTGCCGCGGCGGTTCCGCCGGCAGGTGACGAACACGTTCCTGTTCGCCCGCGACCACTACAAGTGCCAGTACTGTGGCCGCACGCAGTCGGAACTCAAGCCGCGGGAACAGCTCACGCGCGATCACCTGATCCCGATCTCGCGCGGTGGCCTGAACGAGTGGAACAACGTCGTGACCGCGTGCAGCCCCTGCAACACGCGGAAAGCCAATCGCATGCCGCATGAAATCGGCATGCACCCGATGACGACTCCGGTCGAGCCGCACTTCGTGCATCTCAGCTGGGCCGTACGTCGCCTGACGCCAAAGCAGGCGCGTTACATCAAGGTCTTCTACGGCGACGAGATGCTCGCCCAGATCCGTCGCATCGAAGGCGCCCCGGTCCCGGTCGCACCGACCGCGTGACCGGGGCACCACTCGGCGTGCCCCGTCGAGTCAAGATCTGCTGCATCAGCACCGTTCATGAAGCCGCGATAGCCATCGCGCACGGGGCCGCGGCGCTCGGTCTCGTCAGTCACATGCCGAGTGGGCCCGGCGTCGTCGATGACGCGCAAATCGCCGAGATCATCGCGACGGTGCCGCCGCCGATCGCGACGTTTCTGCTCACGAGTGCGGTCACGGCCGACGCGATCATCGCACAGCACCAGCGGATGCGACCGACGACACTGCAGTTGGTCGACCATCTCAGCGCGGGTGTGCACCGGGAATTGCGCGCCGCGCTGCCCGGCATCAGGCTGGTGCAGGTGGTGCACGTTGAAGACGAGTCGAGCGTGGCGTACGCGCTGGCGGCCGCCGCCAATGTGGACGCGCTGCTGCTCGATTCAGGGCGACTCAACGCGCCGGTGAGGGAACTCGGCGGTACTGGTCGCACGCACGACTGGTCGCTGTCGCTTCGCATTCGCGAGCGGGCGGGGAAGCCGGTGTTTCTCGCTGGCGGTTTGTCTGCCGGGAATGTGATCGATGCAATTCGTGCGGTGGAGCCATTTGGCCTTGATCTGTGCACTGGTGTCCGTACGGATGGTGCACTCGATGCTGCAAAGCTCTCGGCCTTCATGTCCGCCGTCAGCGCAGCCTGACCGCCGCTCTACTCAGCTATGAACGTCTTTGTTTGTGTCTGGTAGTGTCGCCGCTCGCCACCCAGCAACTTCACGAAGAAGCCGCGCACCGTGCGCGTCACCGCCGTTCCCGGATTGCGACTGCCGCTCAACGCCGGCCGCACCTCGCCCTTCAGCCAGCGCTCCACTTCGTTCAGGTCACTCAGGCTCAGCACTTCGACGTCGACGCTCGCATCATAGTAGTAGCTGCTGCCGCGCTTCATCGGCGGAGCCATGATGCGGAACGGCTTCTCGACAAGTGCCTCCGCCTCTTCCGCCGTATCGAAGCGACCGAGCCGGCTCGCACGATCACCGACGATGCGATAGACCTCGAATTTCCGGTTCAGCTGGTCGAAGCGCACGAGCATGTCCCACTCCACGGCGGCGTCGATCTGATTGTTGAAACGCTCGTCGCGCCACAGTTCGCAGCGAAAGTGGAGTCGTGCCGGGAATCCGCCCTTGAGCAGATCACGCAGGTCGTTGGATGCCAGGACTGACCGCGGGGCGAAGCTTGGTCCGTCGCTGCCACCGACGGTACGCTGTGGCAGCGTGACCTCGAGGCGCGCGTCGTCCTGCGCCACCGCCAGTGGCGCACACACGCACAGCACCAGCCCCACAATGGCCGTGCGCAGCAACACGCGAATCGCGTGACGACGCGTGACGGGCGTGTGCACTAGTAGCGACGCACCAGTCGGACGAAGACCTTCACGCCGCGCGACGGCGGTGCACCGAGCGCCTTTGCCACATACACACCGCCCTGGCCCAGTTCGAGCCCTGCTCCGATGCTCGTCTGCAGCGAATTCAGGCCCTTCGGCGCACCGGCCGTCGGCGTCGGATCATTGATCGCGCGCGGCGTGCGTACCCAGCCCCGACCGATGTCGGTGAACAGCACCCACGCTGCGTACCCGCTGCGATCGGGTTGAATCATCCGCGAGCCAGCCAGCAGGTCGACGAGTGTGCGGATGTCGTGCCGGTAGTCTGCGCTGAACAGGAAGATGCGATCGCACAGCGCCGGTGAACCCGGCAGCGCGACCGAGCCCGAACACTGCAACCCGTCCGGCGTCGTCACTGGGCGGCGGAAATCGAAGCCGGTGTTGGCGCCCGGTCCGCTGATCGACAGGCGGCGCTGCAACGGCAACGGGTCGCCGTGCAACCAGCCGCCGAAGATCATGCGCGTATTCAGCTGCACGCTTGGCGAAAGGCGTGTGTAGCGACGCAGATCGAGAACGCCGCGTCCATACTCCACGTGGCGACCGAACGACGGCGCCGGTGCCGCGATCTCGGTCCCGTATGTCTCCTGCTCGCCGAAGCCCGCTTCGTATTCACCCTGCAGCCACCATCCCGAACGCGGACGCACGGGATCGGTGCGCGTGTCGTAGCTCGTGCGCAGCACGGAGCGCGTAAAGCGCGCCCGATCGAAATCGGGATTCACACGCCACGCATCGTCGTTCTTCCACAGTGAAAAGACCTGCAGCGCCTGCCGCGGACGCCAGCGCTCATCCGTCACTTCAAGCGATGCGCGGAATGCCTTGCCGTCGCGGTAGCCGATCGTGCCGCCACCGCCGTGACGATCGAAATAGTCGCGGTAGTCACTGTGCGCGAGGAACGATGCGAGGCCGACTTCCACATCGCTCAGCTGCCACTCTTCCACCGGTGCGACGACGTCGAACAGTCGCGCGCCGATGCTGAAGTGTTCGTTGCGACCAAAGCGCAGCTCGGCGCGTGCATCGTGGCCGAGGTTATTGCCATTCCAGTCGAGTCGCGCACCGGTGCGGAAGATGCCGAACAGGTCGGCGGCCAGTGTGCCGACCGACGTCTTGAAGCGCAGCCGTGGCCCGAACTCGATCGGCAATCCCTCCACGCGGTTGTACGTCCGCACCAGCGCCAGTCGCACCCCGATACCGACTTTCGGTTCGCCTTTGCCGATCAACTTCCAGACTTCGTCGAACGGCGCTTCGAGATGCAGCACCCCGTCGTCCATACCATAGCGCACGGAATCCGCCTCGATGCGCAGCGCGCCAAGTCGCGCGCTGTCGGCGCCGGTCACGTGCCCACCGAGGACCGCAACGTCGCCAGTGACGGTCGCGGTGGGTGCGAAGTGCACGTCGCCGTCCAGCACGAGCAGCGATCCGTCTATGGTACCCGCGATGTACACCGGTCCACCGAGCACGGCGAGTGAGCCGCGCACCACGGAGTCACGCTCGAGCCGGAACGGCGCCGTTTCGCGGCGCGTGGCGGGCGCGTTGTAGAGCGCCTGCGCCTGTTCCCGTTCACGACGCGACAGCCCACGCGCTCCGCACGCCCTGGCACCGGCGCCGTCGCTGCAGGTGGACCATGTCGGTTGCTGCGCGGTGGCGATGCTGGTGACGACGGCGGAAAGCGCAACGACGCGGAGCAGCCTGCGATGCGTCACGCGTCGCCTCGCGCGTCGTGCATGCCACCGCCGATGCCGAGTCGCTTCATCCGCCGATACAGATTCGGCCGATCGGTCTGCAGCTTGCGCGCCGCCTCGGCGACATTGCCGATGGAATCGTCAAGTGCGCGCACGATCAGCTGTCGTTCGTAGCTGTCGAGCGCGTCACTCAACGGCAGCAGCGGCGCATCGATGCGTGACGACGAGCCCGGGGTCGTGTGCCGATCGGTGCTGCGTGGTGCGGGCAGCACGTCGTGCACATCGCCCACGCGCAATTCGCGGCCGGGATGCAGGATCGCCAGGCGCTCGACGATGTTCGCCAGTTCGCGCACGTTGCCCGGCCAGCGATGCGCCCGCAGTGCCGCCATCGCTTCGGCCGTGAACGTCGGCGCAGCGCGACCGGTGCGCGTGCGATGCAACGCCGTGAAGTGCAGCACCAGCTTGTCGATGTCCTGGACACGCTCGCGCAGTGGCGGCAGCGTCATCGGGATCACATTCAATCGGAAGAACAGGTCTTCGCGAAAGCTGCCGTCGGCCACCGCCGTCACCAGATCGCGATTCGTCGCCGCAACGATGCGCACGTCCACCTTGATCGGCTTCGCACCACCCACGCGTTCGATTTCGCGCGCCTCGATCGCGCGCAGCAGCTTGGCCTGCGCTTCGCTGCCGAGGTCACCCACTTCGTCCAGAAACAACGTGCCGCCGTGTGCGAGCTCGAAGCGGCCAATGCGTCGGTCGGTCGCGCCGGTGAACGCACCACGCTCGTGCCCGAACATCTCGCTTTCCACCAGGTCGCGTGGAATCGCCGCGCAATTGGTGCGCACGTACGCCTTGTCGCGTCGCGGGCTGCCGGCGTGCAATGCGCCCGCCACCAACTCCTTGCCGGTGCCCGATTCGCCGCTGATCAGCACGCGCGCATCACTCGGGGCCACCCGTGCGATCAGCTCGCGGACCTGTGCCATCTCAGGACTGTCGCCGACGAGGCCGCCCGCGAGGCCGAGATCCTCTCGCAGCGTGCGCGCCGCGCGTCGTGTCTGTCGCAGCTCGAGCGCCGAGGCGAGTGCGAGCAGCGTGCCTTCCGGTGTGAGTGGCTTCTCGAGAAAGGTGAAGGCGCCGAGTCGCGTCGCTTTTACTGCGTCACTCAAGCCTGCGCGGCCACTCATCATCACCACCGGCAGCTCCGGGAAGCGTTCGCGGAACTGTGCCAGCGTGTCGAGGCCGTCGGTATCGTTCGGCATCATCAGGTCGAGCAGCACGACATCCGGTTCTGCTTCGACGGCGCGCGCGAACGCGGCGTGTCCATCAGGCGCGTCGCGCACCTCATACCCTTCGGCCACGAGCAGCGCACCCACCATCCGGCGGATGTTCGGCTCGTCGTCGACGATCAGGACGCTCGGCATCGGCGCGCGTTCAGGTCTGGGCCGAACTGCGTTCGCTGAGCACCCTGGTCACGAAGCGCTGGCCTTCGCTGATACGCTCCACTTCCACCGACATCGCGTCCACGGCTGCCTCGATGCGCGTCAGCCGATCGGTCGTGTCGCGCGAGGGGAGTGCCACCTGCCGCGTCGCACTGCGATTGACGAGCGCCTTGAGAAACCCGAACACCGGATAGGCCGCGATCATCAGGCAGAAGCCGACGATTGCCGTCGTCGCGATGGACTGCACGCCAGGCGGAATGTCAGACGGGAATGGGGAGCCAGTGCCGGTGAAGATGTCACCACCGCCAGCGCGACCGCCGCCGCCGCGCGTCGCGCCGTCGATCGTGATCGTCTTGCCGTTGCGCTGAATCGTGATCACGCCGGGCGCCGGCGTCTCGCCCGCGATGGCCGGCGTCTCCGGTCCGGGCGGTGTGGGCGGCGTGGGCACGGTGGGCTGCCCGCCGCCACCGCTGCGCTGTACGACCATCATGACATCAACCACGTGGTACCTCCACTGGAGCCCGGTCCGACAGCAGCCGCGTCGTGAATCGCTGCCCTTCACTGATGCGCTCGACTTCCACTGCCACGGATTCTATCCCCGCTTCCATCCGCGCGAGCCGTTGCGCCACATCATTGGGGAGCGCGGATGGCGTCGCGCCACGCATCTTGAGCCGGAAGCGCTGGGTCAGTCCAACGATCAGGACGATCGCGGCCGCGACGATGCCGCCGCCGCCGACGAGGTACGGCCCCGGATCGATCTCGCGTTGCTGATCGGGCAACGGGATGCCGAGGGCGGTCGCGGCGGCTTCCGGTGATGCGTTGTTGATGGTGACCGTCTTGCCGTCCTTGGTGACTGTAATGACGACTGGCGATGCGGTCTGACCTTCGCGCGCGGCCTGCGCCGCATCACGCTGCGCCTGCGCCGCATCACGCTGCGCCTGCGCCGCATCACGCTGGGCACGCGCGACGTCACGCGCATTTTCGGCCTGATTGCGCGCCTGCTGTGCCGCCGCTTCGGCGCCGCCAGGGACCTGCGCGTTCTGCGCCGCGGCCACCTCGCTCGGATTCCGAATCGTCATGGCGATTTTCATCGTGCATCTCCCCGGTTCTGCGGCATGGCTGTACCGCGATCCACCGCGCCCACCGGCACCGCCGCCCCTTCGGACAGAATGCGTGATGTGAAGCGCTGCCCTTCGCTGATGCGCTCGACTTCCACCGCGACCGACTCGATCGCGTTCTCGATGCGCACCATGCGCGCCTCGCTGTCCGCCGACGGCTTGGCGCTCGTCACGCCGCTCATCCGGCGGCGGTGTGCGAG
>JBBRLZ010000028.1:0-54294 GCA_038231095.1 Gemmatimonadales bacterium | reverse complement strand
CTGGGGCGCGTTCGCGCTACTCGGCGCTGCGATCGGCATGCGCAGCATGATGGTCGTCGCGATGAACACGTTTCTGCCCACGTACTGGTCGCGCACGCTGCACGTGCCGTTGCAGAGTGGCGCGGTCGCGCTGTCGACGCTCCTCGCGATCGGCCTGGCTGGTGTGTTCACCGGCGGAAAGCTGGCCGACCGCATCGGCGCAAAACAGGTGATTCTCTGGAGCTCCGTGGCGATCGGGCCGACGTTCTGGCTGCTCGGTCATGCGCACACGGCGCTGCAGGCGTGGGTTGCGCTGCCCCTGCTGTCGTTCGCGGTGTTTGCGCCGGGTGGCGTGATGGTGGTGCTGGGGCAGGCCTATCTGCCGCGTCACCTCGGTACGGCGTCGGGGGTGACGGTCGGCCTTGCCGTCACGTTCGGTGGACTTGCCGCGCCGCTGCTCGGACGCGTCGCCGATGTGTATGGCCTGCACGCGATGATTCTGGTGCTCGCATGCTGCGCGCCACTCATGGTGCTGATCGCGTGGCGCCTGCCGGACCGGCGCCACGCATAGCAGGCCTCACTCCTTCTCCGGCGGCTTGCCCTCGGATGGATCGACGATGCCACCCGTTTCCTGATAGCCGCGCAGCAGAAAACGCGGTGTTGCGCCGATACGAGCGAACAGCGGCACGCGGATCGCCCAACTGGCGACGATCCACTGTCCATTCTGCAGGTGCAACAGCGAGACGTCGCCGCCGGCGTGCCGCGCGTTCGTCGGCAGCAAGGACTGCGAGACGACGTAGAGAAACTCGATGCGTCGCAGTTCACCGCTGAGTGTGTCGACGAAGACTGTGCCTTCGACATCCGCGATCGATCGGCCATGGGACGGCCGGAAGCGGAGTTCGGCGAACGATGGATCGTCGTCGGTCTTCGGCGTCGAAAAACAGTGCGTGCGGGCGAAGGCCTCGCTCAGCAGCACGGTTTCATCGGGGGCGAAGAACTTGAAAGTGCCATCGATGCTCCGCCGCACGTAGCCGAGCGTCGCAAGCGAATCCGGGTCGTCCGCGGTGTACGGTCGCGATGCGCCGATACCGGTGCGCGTCACGCGAACGGCTCGCTCCACCATGGAGGCATCGAGATCACGAATCTGTTCGACGATCTGCAGGGATGGGGCGGCAGCCGTGTCATGCTGCGTGAGCATCGAGACCCGCAGCGCGAGTGAAATCTGCTCCCACAGCATACCGGCTCGATCGGTCCCGGAGGGCGCATGTCCGCAGGTGCCCGCATCGGCAGTGACGCGCACGCCCACCAGCTGCTGCCGGATCGCGACGATGTTCAGCGGCACGGTCGTCAGCCCCTGCTCCGCGACGCGCACATCCGGGATCCACAGCGGCGAGATGCCGATACGACGCACGCGCAACGTCCACGCGCCGGCGGTCGGCACGCGCAACGTGACGATGCCGAGGTCGTTACTCAGCGCATCGGCGCGCGATTCCCCAGTCGCGTCGAGCGCACTGACGAGTGCCCCGACAACGACGGCACCGCTCACCGAATCGCGAAGCTCGACACGCACGACCTGCGCGACAACCGGTCGCGACAGCAGGACGACTGCAGCCAGCGCAACGATCGATCGAACGAGCGTCTTCGAGGCGGCTGACGTGGTTCCCATGCCCTTATTGTTCACCCGAGCCGCAACGCATGCGGGCGCGTACGACATCACCATCTTCCAGGACTCCCTCGCATATGGCAGCCAACACGATCAAGCCGCTCTTCACCGCGATCGCGAATGCGACCGGCGGACGCAACGGTCACTCAGAAACGACTGACGGTTCCGTAAATGTCAATCTTTCGGTGCCGAAGGAAATGGGCGGCCCCGGACTTCCCAACACGACCACCCCGGAGCATCTGTTCTCGGCGGGCTATGCGGCCTGCTTCCGCGGCGCCATGGATGTCGTGGCAGGCCAGACCAGGAAGAGTGTCAAGGACGCAATCGTCCGCTGCGAGACGTCGATCGGGCCGCGCGAAGGAGGCGGCTTCGGTATCGCGGTGAAGATGCACGTCACGGTTCCCACGTTGAGCACGGCTGAGGCGACGGAGGTCGTGAACGCGACCCATGCGAATATCTGTCCATACAGCCACGCGACGCGCGGCAACATCGACTTCGAACTCGTCGTGGTTGGCACCGACTGATCCGGGTCCGAAGCGACACCGGCTGCGCTGCAATCAGAGCAGCGTGACCGGGTCGCGGTCCCACGCCAGCCGCATGCCGGCTGTGGACGGCACCGGTCCATGTTCCACCACGTACCGACCGATCCGCCCGAGTGCATCGGCGTCGGCGCTCTTCACCAGAAAGTGCCAGCGCCAGCGCTGCTTGATGCGCTCGACCGGGCACGGCGCCGCCCCAACGATCATCACTGCATCCGGCATGCGCGCCGCCACCAGACGTCGCGTCCAGTCCGCGAGCGCGCGCGCCGTCTCCGCCGTCGCAATCTCCTCAGTGCCGCTGATCACGGCGTTCGCGAGAAAGAGCGTCGGTGGATACGGCGGACTGGTCCGGCCACCGATTTCTTCCGCGGCGAATCGGAGATAGTCGTGTGTGACAGCGCACGTGACGGCGTGATGCGTCGGTTCACGCGTCTGGATGAAGACTTCTCCACCCTTCGCCCCGCGGCCGGCGCGACCAGCCACCTGGCTCAGCAGCTGAAAACAGCGTTCGCTGGCGCGGAAGTCGGGAAGGTTGATGCCGACGTCGGCATCGATCACGCCGACCAGCGTGACATTCGGAAAATCGAGCCCCTTCGCAATCATCTGCGTGCCGAGGAGGATGTCCACTTCACCGGATGACACGCGATCGAGAATCGTGGCGTGCGCCCACTTGGCACCCGTCGTATCCATGTCCATGCGGGCGATGCGCGCGTCGGGCCAGCGTTCGGCGAGCAAGCGCTCCAACTGCTGCGTGCCGAGTCCACGTTCGCGCAGCGGCGGGCCACCGCAGTTGCTGCAGTGCGTCGGCGGCGCTTCGCGATGTCCGCAGTAGTGACAGGCAAGGCGTTCGGGGGTGCGATGATACGTGAGCGCAATCGCACAGTTCGGGCATTGTGACACCGTGCCACAGTCGTTGCACTGCATGAAGTGCGCGTAGCCCCGTCGATTGAGCAGCAGGATCGACTGCTCGCGTTTGTCGAGCCGTTCGGATATCGCGCGCTCGAGAGCCGGTGTGATCGCGTGCCCGAACTGAGACCCCTGCACGACCTGCGGTGTCCCGGCAGTGGTGAACACGGGCCGCGACACCGGCGGCTCTTTTCGCCGATCGATCACGTGCACCACCGGTAGCTGCGCCCCACCGGCGCGTTCCGGGAGTTCGAGCAGTGCGAGATCGCCACGCGTCGCCTGCGTCCAGCTCTCGAGGCTCGGGCTGGCGCTGCCGAGGACGAACGTCGCGCCCTCGGCTTGCGCACGCACGCGCGCCAGATCCCGGGCGTGATATCGTGGCGACTCGCCTTGCTTGTAGGTCGCCTCGTGCTCTTCGTCCACGACGATCGCGCCGAGCTTGTGCACCGGCGCGAAGATCGCTGATCGCGCACCGACGACGATGCTCTTCTCCCCGCGACTGATCGCCGCCCACGCATCGTACCGTTCGCCGTCGGAGAGCGCGGAATGGAGCACGGCTACGCGATCGCCGAACGCCGTGCGGAATCGATCGACCGTCTGCGGCGTGAGTGCAATCTCGGGCACCAGCACGATCGCGCCCTGCCCGCGCCGCTCGATCACATCGCGCAGATACTCGATGTAGACGAGCGTCTTGCCGCTGCCGGTGACGCCGCGCAGCAGTGCGCCGCGACCCGGTTCGAGCGCGATCAGCGCCGCGATCGCCGTGCGCTGCGCCTCGGTCGGGACGAGCGTCTTCGCGGCCGTGATTGCGCGCGTGGCGAACGGATCGCGTGCGACCGGTGCCGACTCGATCTCGATCAGTCCACGCGTGACGAGCTGCTGCAGGACACCCGCCGAGACGTCGCCCTGCTCCAACAGCGCGCGCACCGGATGCACGCCACCGAGCGACTCGAGCAGCTCGTACAGCATGCGCTGCTTCGGTGAACGCTTGAACAACGTGTCGCGCTCGAGCAGGCTCTCGAGCGCCCTGGCAATGCGCGCCATTCGCTGCTTCCTGACGACCGCGATTGGCACATGCGCACCCGTGAGCGCCACCGGCAGCATCGCACGCAGCACGATGCCCGGCGGCGCCGCGTAATATCGCGCCATCCATTTGCCGAGGGCCAGCAGCGCCGGTGACAGCGCCGGTTCGGCGTCAGGGGCGCCAACAAGCTCGCGCAGCCTTCCTTTCACCGGCGCAGCCACATCGATCGCCGTGACGATGCCGATGAGTGTGCGGGCGCCGAGCGGCACGACCACACGCGATCCTGCCACCACGCGCGCGCGCCACGCCTCCGGCACCGCGTACACGTACGCGCGCGGAACAGCGACAGGCAGAGCGACGGCAGCGAGCAGTGGGGTCACGCGGTGAAAACTACCACCACCACCGCACTACCGTCGGCGTACTCTCCTCCCGTGCCGCACTACCGACGCGTGACGCCGAGCCCTGGGGCAGTCGGTAGCGCGACCACGCCATTGACGATCGTCGCACCGCGGAACGGATCGTCGCTCAGCAACGCCGCACCATCGAGATCGACGGCATCGAGCAGCGGACCGAGATGCGCGGCGGCGGTGATGCCGAGCGAGGTCTCGATCATGCAGCCTGCCATCACCAGCATGCCATGCGAGCGCGCGGTGTGAATGATGCGGATCGCTTCACGCAGCGAGCCGCACTTGGCGAGCTTGAGATTCACGCCGTCCACGACTCCAACCAGCTTCGCGACGTCGCTGGCCACGAGGCAGCTCTCGTCGGCGACGATCGGCAAGTCACAGCGCTCGCGCACGAATCGCAGCCCATCGAGATCCGTTGGCGGCAGCGGCTGTTCGATGAACTCGACACACAGCTCCGTCAGCAGCGGTGCCATCGCCAGTGTCTGTTTCGGCGTCCACGCTGCATTCGCATCGACGCGCAGGATCACATCCGGCGCTTCGTCACGCACGAGCTGAATGATGCGCCGATCGCGAGCACTGCCGAGTTTCACCTTCAGAATCGGATAGCCCGCGGTGACGGCCTCGCGCACGCGTGATCGCAGCGTGTCGTCGTCTGCCGCAATCGCAATCGTGAAGCTGCTGCGCGGACTGGCGGTCGGTGTCAGTCCCCAGAGCTTCCAGAGCGGCACGCCAAGCCGCTTGCCCTGCAGGTCGTGCAGCGCGGCACTGACCGCACATCGCGCCGCCGCATTGAATCGCAGTGCAGTGACCATCGCCGACTCGATCTGCTCGATGTCAGCGGCGTTCGATGACTCGATGATCGGCCGCAGACGTTCCAGCGCGGCCAGCACGGTGTCGCTCGTCTCACCATAGAAGCGGCTTGGTGCTGCTTCACCCCATCCTTCCACGCCAGCCTCGTCGATCAGACGCACCCAGACGACGCGCCACTCGCTCGAGCCGCCACGCGCAATCACGAACGGGTGCGTGGTGTGAACGGTGATGACTTCGGTTTCGAGACGGATCATGGTGCGATGGCGGGAGTCAATCGCGCGAGTCGTGCGGCGCGCACGGCCGGCGTATCGAGCGACGCAGAGTCGATCACGCGGATCAACGCGTCGGCCAGATCGGTGCCGCGCTGATAGCGCTCACCCGCTGCCTTGGCCAGGCACTTCATCGTGATCTGCGACAACGTCGGCGACACATTGGGTGCCGTGACGTCGAGCGGCGTCGGCATCTCGTGCACATGCTTATAGCCCACCGCATACGAATCCTCGCCATCGAACGGCGGGACGCCGGCCAGCATTTCATAGAGCATCACACCGCAGGCATACACATCGCTCCGTCCATCGACCGGCTTACCCATCGCCTGCTCCGGCGACATGTAGTGCGGCGTGCCCATGGCGCGGCCAGTGCCGGTGAGGCCTTTGTGAAAACCGGCGGTTGCAATGCCGAAGTCCGTGATCAGCGAGGTGCCGTCGGAGTCGAACAGCACGTTGTCCGGCTTCACGTCCCGATGCACGATGCCGTGCCGGTGCGCGTGATCGAGACCGGTCGCGATCTGCGCCACGATCGCCGCACTTTCGTTCGGCGGAACCGTCCGATGCCGCGCCAGCCGATCGGCGAGCGATCCACCACTCAGGAATGGCATCACCACGAACGTGCTGTCACGCGTCACACCCGCGTCGAGAATCGCGCACACATTCGGATGACTCAGCCGACTCGCCGCTTCCGCCTCGCGCCGGAACCGTTCGCGCATTTCCGGATCGCGCGACAGGTGCGCATACAGCACCTTGATCACGACGCGCCGACCAAGCACAGAGTGGGATGCCTCGTAGACATGCGCCATGCCACCGCTGGCGATCCGCCGCACGATCGCAAAGCGACCGCCGGTCGCACGGCGCAACGCGGTGATCTCCGCATCGGGCACGTCGATCGGCGGGGCGGACACATTCGGCAACGGATGGCCGCAGCGGACACAATTCGGTGCCGCCGAGCGATTCCAGGTGCCGCAATCAGGGCAGAACATGCAGGACGGGGTTCGGGCTAGAACTGGAGTCGGACAAAATCGTACAGGGGCCACGGCCCGGTAAGACGTAGAATCAAGCCCGGCGATCGGGTATCCTCGGCCAGGACCTCGGCGGCGAACCGATCCCACGACGCACGGTCCACCAGGAAAGCTTCGGTCGCAATCGTCATCCCGTCACCCACCGTCTCCGAGGAGACCGGCACGGTGGCTGCCGCGTAACGGCGCAGCGCCCTGAACGACTCGATCGCGGCCACCGAGGGGGTCAGCACGCTCGGGTCGGAGGTCGCGCCGGCAATGTCACGGACCGCAGTCACCCGGGCGCCCGACCGTCCATCGATGTAGGCCAGCCCGTCGGTCAGCGCCACGGCATGGAGTTCGAGCCACTGCAGCGCACTGGCCGCCGTGCGGAAGGTGGTCAGCGGCGGCGCCGGAATCACCGTCACCGCGCGCGACAGGCCGGCGAGGAGCGCGTGATGCTCCAGCAGTGCGGCGTCGCTCGAGCTTTCCGCACGATTCGCGCACGGCCGCACGATCGCCCCGACGTCACGGAAGACGATGCCGTGGGCCCCGTTGCCGGCCAGCCGCACAACGTCGCTGATCGCACTCGCGTGCACGACACCGAGCAGCCGGAAGGCGGAGCCTTTCGCATTCGCGACCGAACCGACACCAGCGATCGGTGTCTGCATCAGAGCAGCTCCCATTTGCGCAGCAACCAGACCAGCGACACGCCGAGTCCGAGCTGCACGGCGAGCATGATCCAGAAGCCGTGTGGATGCGCCGAGAGCGGAATGTCGGAGAAGTTCATGCCCCACATGCCGCTGACGACGACGAACGGCACGCTCAGTGTCGCAATCACGCTGAGGCCTTTTGTCACCTGGCCGAGGCGGTTCGACACCTGTGAGAGATAGCTGTCCATCACGTTCGCAAGCAGTTCGCGATAGGTCTCGACCGAGTCGTTGATGCGCAGCACATGATCGTAGATGTCGCGGAACCAGACCTGTGATTCGGGCGGCAGGAACGGCGTCGGGCGATTCGTGAGAATGTTAAACACTTCGCGCTGCGGCATCAGATGGCGACGCATCGACAACACCAGCCGCTTGACCGCGAACACGTCGCGCATCACATCCTTGTCGAAGCGCGCGTACACGCGCTCCTCGAGCCCATCAACGAATTCATCGATACGATCGAGCACGGGAAAGTACTCGTCGACGGTGATGTCCATCAGCGCATGCGTGACGCGTTCCACGCCACGCTCGAACTGATCCGGATTGGCGAGCATCCGATCATACACCAGATCCACCGGCACGCTCGGCCCGGAGTGCACCGTCACCACCAGGTTCTTCTTGAGGAAGAAGCAGATATTGTACGTCTCGACGTCGTACGGATCATCGGTGGTATCGCAGAAACGCAGGCCACGCACGATCACGAACAGCGAATTCTTGTACTCGTCGAGCTTGACGCGGCTCTGCGGATTGAGCGCATCCTCGACGGCCAGCGGATGGAAGTCGAAGACCTTTTCGAGCAGCGCGACCTGATGCCGGCTGTCGGTATCGATGTCCACCCAGAGCGTGCCGTTGATGCTGCCCGACGCGATCAGGTCGCGCAGCTCCACCGGATGCAGATCGGTGCGGACTCCGGCACCGGGCACCGCGTACACGATGCGCGGCACACTGCTGGCCGCGACCGCCGGACGCGGCTCATCACCGCGCTCGATGGCGTCGTTCGCATCCGCCTCCTGCTGACTGACCATGCGCGTGGCATCGCCACGACGAATGCGCGGCGGCTCGAGTCGCGACCGGCGGCGACTACGGCTCACGCAGCGGCCGGGATCTGGAGGAATGTGTCGCACATGACACCCAAGATACCGACCGGACCCGCCCCTATCGCAACGCCCGCAGGTGCGTCACGCAGGCGTCGCCGAGTCGAACGGGGTCGTACCCCCCTTCCAGCGCGCTGACGAGGCGGCCGTCACACCAGCTCGTGGCACGCGTGACCAGCATGCGGGTGAGATGCTCGATGTGCTCCAGCTCGAGCGTGAATCCGCCGAGTGGATCACCAGCCAGGCAGTCGAATCCAGCCGAGACCAGCACGATGTCGGGGCGCCACGCATCGGTCGCGGCATCGATCGCGGCGGTGATCGCATCCACGTACGCCATCGGCGGCAGCGCTGGCGCCATCGCGACGTTCCAGACGTTGTCGTGCGGGCCGCGATCGTCCGCGGCACCGGTGCCCGGATACCAGGGCCACTGATGCATGCTGACGAAATGGATGTTCGCATCATCCTGCACCAGATCCTGCGTCCCGTTCCCGTGATGCACGTCCCAATCGACGATCAGCACACGCTCCGCACCGTGCTTCCGGCGGGCATAGCGCGCGCCGACGCCGATGTTGCCGAACAGGCAGAAGCCCATCGCGGTCGCGCGGAGCGCGTGATGTCCCGGCGGGCGGACCGCACAGAAGCTGCGTTGCACGGAGCCGTCGAAGGCCCAGTCGATGCCGTCGAGCACGCACCCGGCGCCGGCAGTCGCGGCATCCCAGCTCCCGTCACTCACGACCGTGTCGGCGTCGAATCGGCCACCACCCGACTCCGCCAGCGCGCGGACGCTCTCGATGTACGCTGCGTCGTGCGCAAGTGTCAGCTCGGCGGGCGTCGCGTGACGTCCTTCGCGGTGCTCGATCGTGTCGAACAGGTCGAAGTCGTACCGGAGCGCGCGTGGAATCGCGCGCAACCGACCGACATGCTCCGGATGATTCCAGCCCGTGTCATGCCGACCACAATCGGAATGCGAGATGTATGCGACGGTCATGCGAGTCCTCGCCAACGACGCAGCGTCCACGACGCTACCAGTGACAACACCGCCAGCGCCAGCAGCCAGCGCGGGTCGAGTGATGCGATGAATGAACGTGAGATGGACGATGAGGATGCATTCCGGATCGTCGGTAATCCAATGTCGCGCGCCAGCACGGCGACGGGTGCGGCATCGAGCGTGTCATGCTCAGCATCGAGTACGACGTTGCGCACTGGTGCACGCTGTGCAACGACGCTCGACACGAGCGCCGTCCACCAGCGGCGGTGCGCGACTGGTGCGTCATCGTTGCCAGCCATGCGCCAGAGCCACGAGTTCTCATAGCCGACCTGCACCACGCGTCCCGCCCCGATGCGCCGCGCCGCAACCGCCGTCCGGCCATCGCGACTCTCGAGCGCAACGCTGCCCGATGCGAGCGTACCGATCGGGTCGAGATCGAGTCCATTACGCGGCGCGGCAGATACCTCGGCACCGGCCTCGCCGGTGATCGCATTCGATGGGGCGCCTGCGCGCAGGGACGCGAGGCCCGGGATGCGCGCTGCGCTGCCGACGATGATCAGCCCACCGCCCGCGCGCACGAACGCCGGCAGCGCACCAATTGACGCGGACGACGCGCCCGGCAACACGATGGCGACCGCATGACGCGCGATGGTCGGCGTCTGGGTGCTTCCTTGCTGAATGATCACATTCGGCGAGAGCGAGACCGCAACATCCACCGGCCAGCCGGCTTCTTCCAGCGCAGCGATCAGAAAGCGCGACTCCCACGACGCCTCGCCAACGACGAGCACGCGCGCCGTCAGGGGCAACGTCGCACGCAGCGACGACGCGCCTGCACGAGTGTTCGGCGATGACACCTGCAAGGCACCCAGCACTGGCCCGGAACGCGTCCGTACGCCTGCGGCGCCCAGCCGCAGTGTGTCGAGCAGGCCAGCGGCGTCGGTGAATGACGCAGCCATCGAATCCGAACTGACAGCCCGAATCTGCGTGCCACCGAGCGTGCGCCATTCGTCTTCGACGGCAATGGCGGTCGCGGGAAGTACGCGCGGAGTCGTGAGTCGGAGGACGTGCCCACTTCCCCGCACTGCCCGCAGCGCCGCGCGGGTACTGGCGTCGGGAACGCCAGCGAGTGTGACCGTCAAGGTTTCCTCGCGCGCACGAATCAGCGTCGCGAGTGGCGTGTCGAGCGTGCCGGTTGCACCGACCGTCGCACTACCCTGATCGCTCGCCGTCGGCGCCAGCGAGTGCCACAGCAACAGGGCCACGCACGTCAATGCGAGCAGATGGAGCGCGGCTCCGATCGCGCGCAGCGTACCGGCGACGGACGCAGCGCTCGAGTCGCCCGACATCGGCGTGGCGTCAGCGCGTGAGGGCATACACCACCAGGTTCACGCCGAAGCGCGTGTTATCCACCGACAGGAATTTCTTGTTCTCCGGATGGAACGACCACTCGGAACTGTAGTCCTTGCTGCTGTACACGACGGCCAGCCTTCCGTTACGCTCGACACCCATCAGGTGATCGTGCACGAGATTGTCCCCCCACCCGTTCAGCTCGTGCGACGTCGTCGGCGGGCCATCACGAAACGTGAAGAACGCGCGATAGAGCGGATGCGTATTCGGAATTGGCGATAACACACCGAGTGTCTGCGTCAGTTCTTCCGTGCACGTTTTGTGAAAGACACCGTCCACGTCGTGGTTGTGATCATCCACGAACAGCAACCCACCACGATCGCAGAACCTGCGCAGTATCGCGCGCTCCGCCGACGTGAACCGCACCGGCAGATGGCCCGTCAGGAATGCGAGGGGATACCGCAGCAACGCCTCGGACGACAGCGGCACGATCGCGCCCGACGGGGCGATGTCGATGCTCGTGTAGCGCGCAACAGCGTCGATCACGTTCGCGGCGAGCAACGGCGCGGAATCCCAGTCGCCGGACTCATACTGCACGGTGGCGAACGTGAACTTCACGGCGTGCCACCAAGCCACAGCGCAGCCCCATCACCGCGACGCCACGGTGCAAGCGCCAGACGACGTGCACGCAGCAGCGCTGCGGTCGCATCCGTGCCGCGCTCCAGCGCGTCGAGAGCCTCGCCGATCGACGCCGCCAACTGCGGCGACGATGCCAGCGCATCGAGGCGGACGATCCGCAGTGAATCGATCGCGGTCGAGTCGCGTATTGCGAGCAACGCCAGCGCGCGCAGTACGCGCTCGGCCAGGCGGCGCTCTGTCGCGGGAAGTGCGTTCAACGACCGTCGCGCTTCGAACTTTGCCGAGTCCTTGCCGACGAGGCGGATCTTCTCCAGATCGATCACGGCAGCTGGCGGCGTTCCCCGCAGGTACACGCGCTCCGCCGACCGTGCCCGCTGAATCGCCGCCAGCGCGCGCTTCATCGGGTCGATCGCGTCCCGAGGCACGCCGCCCTGCAGCGCGCGCGTGGCATCCCACATCGCGTTGTACGCCTCGAGCAGCGGACGATTGACCGCGACGACCGGCGTTTCATCACCATGCGAGTCGAGCATGCCGCTCATTCCGCCTGTCGCCGCATCGGCCGTTTTGAGTACCGACTCCGGTGTGGACTGCACTGCAAGATCCGCGGCGGTGTGATCATGCCCATCGCCGGCGTAGTGCGCGTGCTCGCCGCTCGGGTTGTCGCCAAGGCGCGCAAATACGATGTCCGACACCTGCTTGCGCAGCCGCGCCTGATCGTTGCCGATGCGGCCCGATTCCGCGAGCATCGTCGCACGATCGATCGACGGGATGCGTGCGATGAGTCGCTCGGTGCTCAGCAGCAACTGCCGCTGACTGAGCACGCTCTTGTCCACCGGTGACGGCGGCAGCTGCTCCACCGCGACGGAGTCACGCTCGTCCGTGCGAGGGATGCGAATCGTGCGTGTTTCACTGGTGCCGAGCGACGGGCCACTGAGCGTGTTCCCATCGTGCGCGGTCAGTCGCACGTGCATCATGTCGCCGGGCTTCAGATGCAGCGCACCGAGATCGAGCGTCGCCGCCATCGTGATGTCGCGACCGAGCGTGCCCCTCCGCTCGTTCAGTGCACCGGACTTGAACGTGAACTGCTCGCCACCGCCGCTCGAGATGATGTACTCGATGCGTGCGTCGCGCAGGCCGATGTCGTCGTGAATGGTACCGGACACGCGAATCGTGGCTGTCGTATCGAGGACCAGCGTGTCGCTCGATGGCAGCAACAGCCTCGCGACCGGTGCCGAGTCGGCGACAGGGGTGATGAGCAGCCACCGCTCACCGGCGGCGTCGCGTAACCGCAGTGCCAGTGGCGCGGTGCCGATGCGAACGTCGCCACGCCAGCCGTCCGCGCGCGGCGTCGTGGCCACCGCTCGCGCTGCGCCGGACCCGCTATCTGAAGACTCCTGCACCATCAGCGTCGCGTTCGCCAGCGCGCCGTCGCCATCAATGCGCACGCGGCTCCCGGCCAGAGCCGTGATCGTCTGCCCGAATGTCAGTGCACGCTCGGCGCGACCGCTGTACGCCGGTGGCAGTAACGTCGCGGCCGCACGCACACGTCCGGGTTCTGCCGCCACGCGATCTCTCAACGCGTCCGCGAGGCTCGCCGATCGTGCCGCGAGTGATCGCGTCGGCCAGGGATACCCACCCACAGCGCAGAGCGCGATTGCCGCCAGCACGCCACCGCCACTACGCATCCACTGCTGCTGCAGACCGTGCTGCACCGCAGCTTCCCACCGCGTGCTCGTCGTGAACGAAGCAAGGCGCCGCTGCACCGGATCAGCGTCGCTTGCCCGCGGTTGCTCCGCCAGCGTGACCAGCGCATAACGCAACTCTGGCGCCTGCGACTCTGCCCACAACGCCGCATCGAGGCGCTGCAGACGATCCGGTCGGATGGCGCGCCACTGCCACGCTGCGGCAGCAATGGCCGCAGCAATTGTCGCCGACCACAATACCATCGCTGACGGCGCACCAATCGCCACGCGGAGTATGCTGCCGAGCAGCAATGTCACGCCCGCGGCTCCAAGTCCCCACGCGGCAACACGCAGCGCCGCCAGCGTGCGCAGCGATCGCTGGACGCGATCCAGTCTCGCGACGAGTTGCAACGGCGTCACGGCGCCCTCCGCAGTCGCAGGAATACTTCCGCGATGCCCAGCGCCAGCGCGGCTCCGAGCAGCCACGGTGCAACACGCGACGTACGCGGCTCCTCGGAGACGAGCGTTGATCGTTGCACGCCCGATGCCGCGAGCCATGCCGGCGGCACCAGGACGCGCGTCTCGGCCCGATCACACGCGGTGACGAGCGAGGCGAGCCACGACTGCGCACCGAGCGACAGCGTCTGATCGCCGGCTGTCGGCAGCGCTGCGCGCACCTCCACGATGCAGCCGCTGTCAGCTGTCGTGGCCCATGCGGCTGGCGCACCGTCGGCCCACCACGCGATGGCCTGACCACTCGTTGGTGCGCTCATCGTATCGCGCGCCAGCGGCGCGACCCAGGTCGTCCGGCCGACGGTCAGCGCAGCGGACGATGGCGAACCCGTCATGTTCCGCGTCGGCCAGTGAATCACCGTCGCGCCCCTGCGTGCGGCCGCGGAGTCGGCGGCGGTGAGCACGGCGTGTCGCTCGATGATCGTGCCGGTCGCCGCAACGCGGTCGCCGAGCAGCAGCGCCGTGGCCGCGATCGCGTCGTCAGCGTCGGCGCGCACAACGATCGCACCACGAGCGATCGCAGAGTCGGTCGTCGCGCGCACCGGCAGCACGCCAATCGAATCCGGCAGCATGGCACGGATCGTCGGCGTCGACGGATCCAGACTCGCGCTCGCAAATCGTGACGCAATCACCACGCGCACCTGTTCGGCGCCTGTCGCGAGCGAGTCACGCGCGCGAACCAGCCGCGCGAGCGCCGCACTCAGCGTAGCATGGCGTGAGACGGTTGGCGCGCTCGCGCCTGGCGGGGACAACGTCGCCGCCGTGTCGTATGCGATCACGGCATCGGTCGCCGACAACGTCGCAATCGCGTCGCGCTGCACGTCCGCCGACAACGTGCGGTCGAGCAGCAGCACCGTGCGCGTCGGAATGCGCGAGCCCGTCAGCACCGGCTGCGCCACGCCGAGCGCCAGCAGCGCGATGATCAGCAACCGGAGCAGCAGCCACCAGCGATCGGTCGGCACGCGCTGCACCGTCGTCGCCTCGAGCATGCCCGATGGCAGAAACCGCGCCGTCGCGAATGCCAGCGCGCGCGGTCGCTGACGCGCGAGCAGATGCGCCGCGATCACGCCGAGCATACCGAGCGCACCACCCGCCAGCGCCCAGGGCGCGAGCCACGTCATGCGACGACGCCCGTGCCAGCGGCCGCGCGCACGAGCTTCCGCACTGCGTCTGCCGGAGGCTGATCATCGACGATCTCCACGTAGCGCGCGCCCGACGCAAGCCAGCGATTGCGCATGGTCGCACGGAATTCAGCAAACGCGACGTCGTACGCACGCTGTGCACTGCGCAGCAACGGACGGCGCAGCGTCGAATCCTCCGGATCCACCGCCACGGCTCGTTCACCGCTCAGTGACAACTCCGCGCGCGCGACGAGGTGCACGACGATCACCTCGATACCACGCGCGATCAGCGACGCGCCGCGCGACAGCAGTGCGTCGGCATCGCCCAGCAGATCGGAGATGATCACAACGCGCTCAACGCCGCGCATGCCTTCGAGCAACGGCGCAACCGCTGGAGAACCGGCGGGGATCACGTCATCCACCACGCGAATCATCTCGCGCACGACGTCGCCCCGCGCGCGCGGCACCAGACGGCGTGCCCCGCTGCCATGCGCGATCGCGAGACCGACCGGATCAGCGGCGCCGCGTCCGACCGCCGCCAGTCCGACACAGAGCATGCGTGCCTGCCGCCATTTCGTCTCGCCACCGAGGCCGAGACCCATCGACGCCGACCCATCGAGCAGCAGCAGCGTTGGTGATGTCGCGATATCCGGCGCGAGCCGGACGTACGCGCGATCGGTGCGCGCAAGCAGTTTCCAGTCCAGCCGACGCGGATCATCGCCCTGCCGATACGGGCGATACTCGGTCACTTCCACGTTCGGGCCGATGCGCTTGGCGGTGTGCGCGCCGACGTTCGTGGTGCGCGGACGCATGCGCGCCGTCCAGCGCACACCGCGCAACGCGTCGAGCAACGCGCCGTAGTCGTGAAGTCCGGGCGCGGCCATGACCTGCGGCGGCGTCAGCGGGGGAAGGCGCCGCGCGGTGGCTCGATGCGCGCCATCAACTCCCTCACGATCGCATCCGACGCCACGCCATCGGCCTCGGCCGCATAGTTCGGCAGGACGCGATGACGCAGCACGGGTAACGCGACACGCTGTACGTCGGCCGGCGACACGGCCACGCGTCCTGCCAGCAGCGCATGCGCCTTGGCACCGAGAATCAACGCCTGTCCGGCGCGCGGTCCAGCGCCCCAGCGTACGTACTTCGTCACGAGCTCCGGTGCACGCGGATCGCCAGGACGCGTCGCGCGCACCAGTTGTGCGGCGTATCGCAAGACCGTGTCCGACGCTGGCACGTCGCGCGCCATCTTCTGCAATGCGCGCACCTGGAGCGCATCGAGCACCGGCGTGAGCGGCTCCGCCGCAGCACCGGTCGTGCTGCGCAGAATGCCGACTTCGTCGTCCTCGCCCGGATAGTCCACGCGAATGTCGAACAGGAAGCGATCGAGCTGTGCTTCCGGCAGCGGATACGTGCCTTCCTGCTCGATCGGATTCTGCGTCGCCAGCACGAAGAACGGCGCCGGCAACGGCATCGTCTGCCCCGCCGCCGTGACACGATACTCCTGCATTGCTTCCAGCAGTGCAGCCTGCGTGCGCGGTGGTGCGCGATTGATTTCGTCGGCCAAGACGATATTGGCGAAGATCGGGCCGCGCACGAATCGGAATGCGCGATGCCCGGTCGCCGAATCCTCTTCGAGCAGCTCCGTCCCGGTAATGTCGCTCGGCACGAGGTCCGGCGTGAACTGAATGCGACGGAAATCAAGCTGCATCGCTTCACTCACCGCGCGCACCATCATCGTCTTCGCGAGACCCGGCACGCCGACCAGCAGCGCATGTCCGCCGGCGACGATTGCAAGCAGAATCTCATCGAGTGCATCGGTCTGCCCGACGATGCGACGCGCGACTTCCGCACGCATCGACTGCGCCGCCGCGATCAGCGACGCCGCCGCGGCGTCGGAGACCGGTTGTGCGGACGTCGCTGCCTGCGCCATCACCTGAGCGGCTGGCGACGGCGGAAATGCAGCAGCAGCGTCGAGCCGTCCTTGACACCGGCATCGGCCAGCGACATCGCCTCGTTGCGAATTTCGAAGCCGCCGAGCTTCGTCACCACATCGCCGGGCTGCGGCACATCCGGCGCCAGCACGGCCAGCGCGCGCGCCTTGACCTCCGCGACCGATGTGCCCGGCTCGGCGATCACCTTCACCGCATCCCACGCCTCGAGCAGCTGCACGCGAATCGTGATCGTGGATGCACCCTCTGGCGCAAGCGTGATCGCCTCCGCGGGAGTGCGGAGTTGGGTGACGAAGGGCGGCATGAGCGGTTGGCTGAGGCGTGAAACGGGCTCACCAGCGGCGGCGAGCGATCGGCATGTCGCCGGACGAAATGCGTTACGCGATGATCTACGCGGCGGGGGCGCCCGAGGTTGCGTCGGCGACGACGGCGGCGAGCGCGGGAGCCGGGGGCGGCGCATCGTACAGAGGCAACGCCGACAGAAATCGTGCGATCTGCTGATCGAACATGTAGCTGGACCCGGTGACGCGCGTGCCGCCCGGAATCGCCGCCACGCCGAAGATCACGTCCTCACCGCCCTGGCCGCGCAAGGCCACGTACGTCGGCCCGGACTTCTCCGGGAACGCGGCGTAGATGCCATTCCGCGTGGCGAAAAACTCGGTGGCCGCCGCCAGCACTGCAGCGCCGTCGAGGGAGGTATTCGCTTCCTGCTGGGTGCGGATCGTGGGAGGCATGGCCAAGAATCTAGCAAACTCGGTCGGGCCGCGCGCGCGACCACGGGCGTGACGGCCGCGCCTTGAAAAAGACATCTCGCGGGGATGCCGACTTGAGCGCGGTGTGACCTACCCGCGAAACGCCGTCACGCGATGCGACCCGTCGCAGAACGGCATCTCACGCGACGCACCGCAGCGACACAACGCCGTCGACTCGGCTTCACGAATCAGCGAACCATCCTCGCGCTCCACCCGCACCGACCCCTGCAGTACCAGCGGGCCGTTGTAACGCAACCGGATGCGCAGTAACGCCGTAGTCTCATCGTCTGCCGAGTCCATGTCGTCAATTTATCTTCCGGCAGACACTACTACCATGGAGCCACAATGCCCGAGGAAGTTTCACGCAAGATCGTCATCGCCAGCTTCGACACCCCGGGCGGCGCTGAAGCCGCCCTGCATCTCCTCAAGGCCGCGCCAGTCAGCCTCGGCAACGTCGCCCTCGTCGGCCGCAATGCGGAAGGCAAGGTCGAGTTCACGGAGACGCAGGACTGGGGGATCGGCAAAAGCGCGCTCGTCGGCGCAATCGCCGGCCTTCTGCTTCCGGGCGTCGGCACCATCACGATGGCCGCGGGCGGCGCACTGGCCGCGTACTTCATCGACCTCGGATTTCCTGACCCACTGCTCAAGCAGATGGGTGAAGGACTCGATTCAAACAGTTCGATGATCGTCGCACTCATCGACGACACTGGGCTCACTCGCGCAGGCGAAGTGATCACGCAGGCCGGCGGCACGATGCTCGGTACCAGTCACGAAACCGATCTCGCCGCTGCCATGGCGACGATGCAGCGGAAGTAATTCGCGCAGTGTCCGAAACCAGAACGGCGCTCCAGTGACGGAGCGCCGTTCTGCTTGTCCGCTGCCAGCATCCGTCAGACCGTGATGCGATCCTGCACCCACCCACGCACCTGATCCATCGCAATGCGCACCTGCGCCAGCGAATCACGTTCGCGGATCGTCACGCTCTGATCGTTCGCCGATTCGCCGTCAATGGTCACGCAGAACGGCGTACCCACTTCATCCTGACGTCGATAGCGCTTGCCGATGCTGCCGGTCTCGTCGTAGTCGGTATTGAAGGCGCGACGCAATTCATCCGCGAGCTTCGTCGCGATCTCCGGCTGACCTTCCTTCTTCGTCAGCGGAAACACCGCCGCCTTGATCGGCGCCAACGCCGGATGCAGGCCAAGCACCACGCGTCCCTCATCCTCACCGGCGACGGCCTCTTCCCGATACCCGTTCACGAGTGCCGCGAGCGTCGTCCGATCCGCGCCGACCGACGTCTCGATGACGTACGGCAGGTAGCGCTTGTTCGCCTGCTGGTCGAAGTACTCGAGCTTCTTCCCGCTGAACTGCTGATGCTGCGACAGGTCGAAGTCACCGCGATTGTGAATACCCTCGATCTCCTGAAAACCGAGCGTGCCGCCGAAGTCGAAGTTGATGTCGAAGGCGGCGCGCGCGTAATGCGCCAGCTCGCCGGCTTCGTGCTGATGGTACTTCAGGCGATCAGGAGACAAGCCGATCGAGTGATGCCAGGCGAGCCGATCGGCCTTCCACTTGTCGAAGTGTTCCATGTCCGTGCCCGGCTCGACAAAGAACTGCATCTCCATCTGCTCGAACTCACGCGTACGGAAAATGAAGTTCCCGGGCGTGATCTCGTTCCGGAACGCCTTGCCGATCTGCGCGATGCCGAACGGCACCTTCTGGCGGCAACTCTGCTGGACGTTGAGGAAATTCACGAAGATGCCCTGCGCCGTTTCCGGACGCAGGTAGATCGTGCTCGCGCTCTCCTCGACGGGCCCCATGAACGTCTTGAACATCAGATTGAACATGCGCGGCTCGGTCAGCTGACAGGCGTCATGCTGGCCCGGCATCCTGCTCGGCTTCTGCGGACAGCGCGCATCTTCGAGTTTGTCGGCGCGGAAGCGCCCTTTGCACGTCTTGCAGTCCACGAGTGGATCGGTGAAACCCGCCACGTGACCGCTGGCTTCCCATGTCTTCGGATGCATCAGGATCGCGGCGTCCAGTCCTTCGATGTCATCGCGCAGGCGGACCATGCTTGTCCACCACAGCTCCTTCAGGTTCTTCTTCAGTTCCACGCCAAGCGGGCCGTAGTCCCACACGCTGCCCGTGCCGCCGTAGATCTCGGAACTCTGGAAAATGAACCCGCGGCGTTTGCACAACGACACGAGCTTGTCCATCACATCGGGATGGGCGCTGGCTGACATCGGATGGCCTCTCGGTGCGGCGCCCCTGGATGCCGCGAACGTTTGTCGCGACTGGGTGGGGTGCCCTGATGGCTCAAAGCTACTGGGCACGCGAAGAGGGGCTTAGACTCCGCATGACGCCGGCACGCAGCCAGCCGAGCATGTGCGGTCGTCGAGCCACGCACCCGGATCCGATGTGTGCGCGCAGCGTACAAGCGGGTGCACCCTGTCCTGTTCTTCAGAGGAGTCGATGGTACACGTCGTGTGTCAGGCAAGGCGATCGATGCTCGCGCTGGTGTTCATGCTGCCGGCCGCGCTCTCGGCCCAGTCCAGCGTCAGCGGATTCGTCCGCGACAGCCTGACTGGCAAGCCGTTCATCGGCGCCAGCATTCAGCTTGTGCTTAGCGCAACGCCGTATGTCGCCGGACTCTCGACACAGACCGATTCGATCGGCCGCTACGTGATCAAGGGCGTTCCGCCGGGCACCTACATCCTCGGCTTCACGCATCCGCGACTCGACTCGCTCGGCCTCGATCAGGTCAGCCGCACGATCATGGTGGACAAGGCTGTTCCGGCGCTGCGCGCCGATCTCGCGCTGCCGAGTGGTCGGACGTTCGTCACGACGCTGTGCGGGCCGCGCACCGACAGCACCGGCGCCGTCGTCGGTCGTGTCTTCAGCGCCGACGACGACATCCAGCTCAAGAGCGGCAGCGTCGTCGTGCGTTTTGCACAGCTGCGCCTCGATGGCGGCGGCGTGCGGCGTGTGCAACGCTCGGTCACTGCACCATTCGGCAGTGATGGCAGGTACGTCGCGTGCGGCGTTCCGACCGATGCGTCGGTACTCGTGCAGGCACGCGCGGCTGCAACGGATACGACGGTGAAGCCGGCGCTCAGTGGTGAGATCGAATTGACGTTCGAGCCGAAGAACCCCTTCCTGCATCGCGACTTGCTGGTCGAGATGCGCGACACGATCGTGGTCAGCGCGTCTCCGACGGCCCCGGGCACCGCAGCGGGCGTCACCGTGAAAGCGACCGGCGCACCACGCAGCGGCTCGGCGCGCATCGTCGGGCGCGTGACCGCGGCCGACGGCAAGGGTGTCGGCGGCGCGCGAGTCACGCTGCAGGACACCGACATCTTCGCGGTCACCGATTCGTCCGGCGGATTCCGACTCGCTGGCGCGCCGTCCGGCACACGCACGCTCGAAATCATTGCGATCGGCTACATCCCGGTGCGCTCTGTGGCCGACCTGCGGCCGAATCGCGAGACCGCAGTCACCATCCCGATCGGTTCAAAGGTCGCGACACTCGGCCAGGTGAAGGTCGTCGACGCTCCCACCGACCGAAGCGGCTTCGCCAAGCGTCGCACGCAGGGTAACGGCTTCTTCCTCGACGCGAATCAGATCGAGGCGCGTGGTGCGACGAGCGTGGCATCCGCGCTGCTTCTCGTGCCCGGCCTGCGCGGCAACGGCTTCGATGCGCAGAATTCGATGCGCCCGAACATCGCAGGTCGCGGCAACTGCAAACCCACCGTGTTTCTCGACGGTCAGCAGATGCGTGACGGGCTCAGTGGTGTGGATGACCTGCTCACGGTGCGACGCGTTGGCGGCATCGAAATCTATTCGAACCCTGGTACGGGGCCGGCGCAGTACACGGGAGTGGGCGGCGGCAACTGCGCGACGATCCTCGTCTGGACGCAGGCGTACACGCAGACGAAGTGACGTCACGGGAGCTCAGCGCGTTGCGCTGAGCTCCCGATTCCACGCCACGAACGCCCGCTCGAAGAACGTCGGTCCGAACAGCGCCCACTCACCCAGCGCCGCCGGCAGCACGAACACCTTCCCCGCGTCTGCAGCGGCCGTCCCCTTCGCAAACGCCGCACGCGCCGCCGTCTCGATCTCGCCCAGCACCGCGATGTAACGATCAAACGCCGCCGCATCGGCGACCGCGCCATGCCCGGGCACGTAGACCGTGCTGCGCTCGCGCCGCAACGCCTTCACCTGTGCCTTGAGCTGTGTTGGAATCGCATCGACGAAATTCGGCACCATCGCATTCCACAACAGGTCGCCGGCGAACACCAGGCTCGGATCGTCGAGCTCCACGCTCACGTCGCTCAGCGTGTGTCCCGCGCGCGGCACGATGCGCACGCGACGCCCGCCGAGATCGACCACCGTCTCGCTCGTGGCAGACAGGACGGTCACTTCCTTCAGCGCGGCCGTGCGCGAAGCGTCGAGCGGCGTGTTCTTCGTCAGTACCTGTTCACGCGTTGACGTCGTGGTCAGCACCCGCGTTGGAAATCCGTCAGCGATGTACCCATCAACACCGTTCGCGTGATCGGCGTGGTAGTGGGTCAACACCACATGCGTCGGCCATCGACCGGTGAGTTGCCGTGCCTGCGACGCCAGCCAGCGCGCGCCTTGCGGCGTGAAGAATCCCTCGATCGCCATCACGCCGTTCTTCCCGGCGATGATGCCGCCATTCGACAGCGTCGTGCGATCGCCACTCAACGGCGCCGAGATCATCGCCCACACTCCGTCGGCCACCCGTTCCAGCTTGCCCCACGGTTCCATCGCAACGACCGTCCCGACACTCGGTGCGGTCCACTGTGCACGAAGCAGTGCCGGAGCGAGTGACGCCGCGAGCGCGAGATGCGCCGCGCACGAGCCGGCTGATCCGAGGAATTCGCGACGGGTTTGCATGGTTTGTCTGCTGTGGTTGTGCAACGCGGGTCGTGCGACGAAACGTCAGACGCTGATCGTCTGGTCCATCATCTGGAGAATGCGAGCGACGATCAGGTCACCATGAAAGCGCCCGTTTTCGATGAACGTCTTGTTGGCATCGAATCCCGACGCCAGCACGCCGGCGAGAAACAGCCCCGGCAACGCTGTTTCCATGGTCGCCGGATTGTGTGTCGGAATGCCTGTGTCGGGATCGATCGGTGCGTCCACCTGGCGCAGCAACGCGGTTTCCGGCATGTAGCCAAGCATCGTGAACACATGTTGTGCTGCGATTCGTCCGCGCGCACCGTTGCTCTCGATCTCGACCCAGTCGCCGCCGATTTCCGTCACGCGACTGTTGAATTTCGCGATGATCGCCCCGTCCTTGATGCGGCCCTCGATGTCCGGACGCACCCACGGCTTGACCTTCGGATCCAACTCGGCATCGAAGTGCACCAGCGTCACGCGTGCGCCGGCCCGAAACAACTCCAGCGCCGCATCGACCGCCGAATTCGCACCGCCGACCACCACCACATCCTGATCGTAGCCCATGTGGCCTTCAGTGAACCGGTAGTGCACATGCGGCTGCTGCTCACCCGGTACGCCAAGTCGGTTCGGCAATCCGAAATAGCCCGTCGCCATCACGACCGCCGACGTCTCGATCACGCGCTCGGCGCCGGCCTGCGTCTTCGTGCACAGACGCCAGCGACCGTCACCGAGCCGTTCGAGCGTTTCGACGTTCTCAAACTGATGAACCTTCACGCCATGGAATTGCGCGACCGTTCGATAGTACGCCAACGCATCGCGACGGGTCGGCTTGGCCGTGGCAATGCTGAACGGCACGCCGCCGATCGAGATCTTCTCGGCGGTCGAGAAAAACGTCATCTCCGTCGGATACGACGCAATGCCGCTCACGAGACAGTCACGCTCGATGATCACGTTGGACACACCGGCGCGCTGCATCGCAATCGACGCCGCGAGCCCGCACGGGCCCGCGCCGATCACCACGGCGTTGACCATCTCAACCGTCACACGACCCCCGCTTCCATCCCGATCATCTGATCCCGACGTGTCCCCACGCTGACGAACGTGATCCGCGTCTCGCAGAGTTCCTCGATGCGGTCGAGGTAAACGCGCGCCGCATGCGGCAACGCCTCGAGCGAACGGCAGTCGGCGGTGGACTGCTTCCACCCGTCATACCACTCGTACACCGGTTCCGCATTGTCCAGCAGCGCCAGATCGGCCGGGAATTCGGTGTGCACTTCGCCATCGATCCTGTAGCCGGTGCAGATCGCGACCTTGTCCAGCGTGTCGAGCACATCGAGCTTCGTCACGGCCAGATCGGTGAGGCCGTTCACGCGAGCGGCGAACCGCACAACCACAGCGTCGAACCAGCCACAGCGACGCGGACGACCCGTCGTGGCGCCGAACTCGTTGCCGAGTGTGCGCATCCGGGTCTGCATCGGCTCCGTGAATTCCGTCGGCAGCGGGCCTGCGCCGACGCGCGTCGTGTAGGCCTTCACCACACCGAGGACGGCGTGCAGTGCCGTCGGGGCGATCCCGACGCCGATCGCGGCACCGCCGGCGGTCGTGTTGCTGCTCGTGACGTACGGATACGTCCCATGGTCGATGTCCAGCATCGACCCCTGCGCGCCTTCCAGCAGCACGGCCGCACCAGTCTTCAACGCGCGATGGATCTGCAGACCCACGTCGTCGGCCAGCGCGAGCAGGCGCGGCGCGCACGCCGCCAGCGACGCCAGCGTCTCATCCACATCGGCGCGGGTGTCGCAATTCATCAGCGCCAGACGGCCATTCGCATTCGCCACGCCTGCTTCCACCAGCGTACGCAGCCGCGTCGGATTGCGCAGGTCGAGGACGCGCACACCGCGGCGCGCCACCTTGTCCTCGTAGGTCGGACCGATCCCGCGGCCGGTCGTGCCGATCGCCTTGCTCGCGGCGCTGCTGCCATCCATCAGCTTGTGATACGGCATCACGAGGTGCGCACGCTCACTCACATACAGGCGCCCCGTGACATCGATGCCATCGGCGACCAATCCGTCGATCTCGCTGAAGAGCTTCTCCGGGTCGAGCACCACGCCGTTGCCGATCGCGCACCGCACACCGGGATGCATGATGCCGCTCGGGATCTGGTGCAGCACGACCTTCTTGTCGCCGATGTGCACCGTGTGGCCGGCGTTCGCGCCACCCTGATAGCGCACCACCCAATCGGCACGCTCGGCGAGGACGTCCACCAGCTTGCCCTTCCCCTCATCGCCCCATTGGGCGCCTACCACCACGAGCGTGCGTCGCGACGCGTCGAACATCGGATATTTCTTCCTTGGCGCGCCGCACGAGGGGCGCGCAACAGATCTCGAATCACAGGCGTCGAGGCGAATCCGTGACCACGGCCCCGCACCACGCAAAACGCCACGCGCAGTCGGCGCGTGGCGTTGGCGAAAGCTACGCTGGCTGCGGGGGCGTGCTACCCCCACCGCCGCGATCAGGCGTCAGGCTTGTCCCGCAGCGCGATGAAGGGGAAGGCGCAACAAAGCAGCAAACCGAGCACAGGCGCCACGACCGGACCGAGCTTGTAGACGCCGTCCATGATCAGCGACGGGACCATGAGGTAGACCTTCACGAAGGCGTACATGCCGGCAAGCAACGCTTCCATCGCGGACTCCAGAGGGTTCAGGGGCGGTTTGGGCGGCCACTGCCGCGCTCGTCGGTCAAAGTAATCGACGCCATCCCCGTTCCCGACCCCTCGCCACCGCGCGCCTCAGTGCCAGGCCGAGACCAGCAGCCAGCCGCCAATCACACACCCGGCCACGCTCTTCAGCGCCGTCGCCACGGCCCGGCCGATCAATGCCCCGGTCGCCGCGCGCGTCGCCTTGCCGTGGTCCCGATCCACCGAGTACTCGCCGAGCAGCGCGCCAACGAAGGCGCCGGCGAAGGCCCCGACTACCGAACCGATCACCGGAATCGGCAGCCCGACGAATGCCCCCACCATCCCGCCGGCCACCGCTCCCCACGCCGCTCGGCGCGACCCGCCGTACTTCTGCGTGTACCGACCCGAGATCGAAAACTCGAGCCACTCGGCCACCAGGCCGATCACCGCCACGATGCCGAGCGTGAGCCAGCCGATCGTTGGCGGCGTCACGAACGACTGATGCAGCACGCCGGCCAGGAGCATCACCCAGATGCCGGGCAGGCCAAGCGGAATCATCACGAGGCCCACGAGCACCGCGACGAGCAACAGCAGAATGTCTGGAGTCATGCCGAATAGTACGGCGGTCCAATGTTCCGGTTTCCAGTGCGCGCTCCGTACTTCTACGAATGTTGCCGCGCCCTCGGATGCCCACGTTCCATGCATGACATACGACAGCAAAAAGTCGGGTGGCACCGGCATCGTGATGCTCAATCTCGGTGGTCCGGAGACGCTGGCCGACGTCGGGCCGTTTCTGCAGCGACTGTTCGCCGATCGCGAACTGATCAAGCTCCCGATTCAGAGCATTCTCGGCGAGTTCATCGCGAAGCGGCGCACGCCACGAATCCAGAAACTCTACGCGGCCATCGGCGGTGGATCGCCGATCCGTCGCTGGACTGAAGCGCAGGGTCGCGGCATGTGCGAGCGTCTTGACGAACTCTCGCCGGACACCGCGCCGCACAAGTTCTACATCGCCTTCAGATACACCGAACCGTTCGCCGACGAAGCGTTGCGCGCGATGGCGAAGGACGGCATCACGCGCGCAGTGGTGTTCACGCAGTACCCGCAGTGGTCGTGCTCGACCACCGGCTCGTCGATCAACGACATCTCGCGCTCGCTCAAGCGCACCGGTCTGACGGATGCGTTCGAGTGGAGCGTGATCGATCGCTGGCATTTGCATGACGGCTTCGTCGCCAGCATGGCGCAGGTCACGCGCGAGGCGCTGCAGAAGGTTCCCGTCGAAGATCGCGACGACGCGCTGCTGCTCTTCAGTGCGCACTCGCTGCCGCTGAGCGTGATCGATCGCGGCGACGCCTATCCTGCGGAAGTTGCGGCCAGTGTCGCGGCCGTCGTGAAGCGACTCGACCTGCCGAATCCACATCAGCTCAGCTTTCAGAGTGATGTCGGTCCCGTGCGCTGGCTCGGGCCGAGCACGGAGATCGTGCTCAAGCAGCTCGGCGCGCGCAAGCAACGCGCCGTCATCGTCGTACCGATCGCGTTCACGAGCGACCATATCGAGACGTTGTCAGAACTCGATATCGAGTACGGTGAAGTCGCGCGGCATGCCGGCGTGGTGCACTACATCCGTGCCGATGCACTGAATGCGGCACCGCACTTTCTCGACGCACTCGCCGACATCGTGCACTCGCACCTCGAGGGCAACATGCCGACGACGCCGACGTACCGGCATCGCTGCCCGGGCTGCACGAATGCCGATTGTCGTCCGACGCTGCCTGGCATGGCCGGCACGAGGTCCGGGCGCGTCGTCCGGCTGCGCACCAGCACCGAGGAGTTCGTCGTGTCGGCGCTCTGACGCGAACCAGTCGCACGACACACATCATGGGCGCGTACCAGTCGCACGGTGCGCGCCCGTTGTCATTTCCGCCGCAACGAATCGAGGAATGCACGCACGTCGGGCGTATCCCAGCGACGTGCGCCGCGGTGCCTGAGCACCAGTGTCCCGGCCGGATCGATGATCCAGGTCATCGGCACCGCACGGAAGTCAAAGACATCCGGTGCCTTCGACCACTCCAGATATGATGGCAGCGACAGCGCACGGCGCGTGAGGAAACGCTGCACCGTTTCGGCGCGCTCAGGTGAAATGAGCACGAAGGCAATGTCTGCATCACGCGTGCTCTGCTGCAGCGCGTGCAGCGACCGCAACTCGGCCACGCATGGCTCGCACCACGTCGCCCAGGCCGTCAGCACGATCACGCGACCACGGAACGCGTCCAGCGTTGTCGGCGTGCCGTCGAGCGCACGGAATTTCCATGCAAAATCCGATGGTGTCAGCGGGGACGATGTGGTCCGCTGTGCGAGGAAACGCGTGCTGCACGCCGCGAGCAGCGCCAGCGTGACCAGTGCGCGACGCATCACCCTCGCTCGCATGTCAGCGACTGACCGTCGAACGCATGCCGAGCAGCACGCGGCGGCCCTGCAGAGGCCCGAAGACGCGTGCCGTATCGAAGTCGTCGCCGAAGGGATGCTGCGGGTCGATGATCGGATCGCGTTGCACGTAGTTGAACAGGTTCTTCACACCGACGTAAATTTCGGAGCTTCGTCCGACGCGCTCTGCGAACTGCAGATGCTGCTCGGTGAACCAGGTGGAGCGCGACGGCAGGCCAGCGAAACGCGGCAGCGATGCCGGACCCTGCACACGACCGGTCCAATCGACACTCAAACCGAGCGGTGCGATGCGATACCCCAGCGTGAAGACGCCCTGCATGGTCGGCGCGAAGGGCAACGCCCGTCGGATGCCGCGCTCTCGGATGAACACATCCTGCGCCGTGAGGCCGACAGACCCGAAGAATGGCGAACGCAATGTCGAGTAGCCAACCGCCAGCGACACGCCTCGCGTCATCGCGTAGCCGCGCAGATTGCGATAGATGATCTGATTCGGATCGGTGTCGAAGTCACCGACGATCCGGTTGCTGAATCGGGTCAGGAACGCATCGACATCAAGCGTCAGTGCGTCTTCGACGCCGCGCACATCGACCACGCGATTGAGTCCCGCCGTCACCGTCGCCGAGCGTTCCGGATTCAGGCGTTCGGCGATCGTCACACGCCGCGCGCCCGTCAGGGCTGCGTGGTCCTCGGAGAACAGACTCACGACACGGAATCCGGTCGCGGCGCTGACGCGCACCGTGGTGTGCGGATCCGGCGCCCACTTCAGGGCCAGCCGGGGCGAGGCAATCACACCGTGCAGCTGGTGATGATCCACGCGGAGCCCGCCCAGCAGCGTGAATGCCGGGCGCAGGGCCCACTCGTCCTGCGCGAAGACGCCCGGAATGAAGCGCACCTCATTCGTCTGCTGCGCGCTCGTCGTGTCGCGATACCACTGCTGCCGCATAGTGGCGCCGACGACCAGTGCGTGCGCTCCGAGTTGCGGTGAGAGCAGACCCTGGACGAATCCGATCGTCTGTCGCGCGCGATACGGTCGATCACCGTAGAAGCTGTCCTGATCGTGCCAGTTGAACGCACCGTCCACACGCAGTGGCAGGGCAGCCGATCCGCCGCGGTATGACGTGATCACTTCCACACGATGCGTGCGGATCGACTCGCCATATGTCACTGACGAACCACGATCGGCCGCGGTCCAGCCGCGCACGCCACCAAAGCGATCCTCGCCGTAATAGCGCACCATCAGATCGAACGGACGTGCGGCCGCAGTGCCGATCGACCACTTGTTCATCACGGAGAGGCGCTTCACCAGCGGCAGATCGCTGAAGCTGTCGCCGTTGCGATCCACGAAGCGCGCATTCCATGCACCCGTCACACTCAGCAGGGTGCTCGCGCGCCCGACATTCTGCGCCCTCGCCGCCGCCAGACTCGTTTCGCCATCGCTCGTGACAAACGTATTGAGACTCAGTCGCGGCGCGAGTCGCGCATCCTTCGTCACCACGTTGATGACACCGCCCATCGCCTCCGATCCGTACAACGTCGAGTTCGGGCCCTTGATGATCTCGATCTGCTCGATCAGGGTCGGGTCGATGCTGTTCAAGCCGTAGACCGTTGCCAACGCGCTGATCATCGGCGCACCGTCGATCAGCACGGCCGTGTACGGACCATCCATGCCGTTGATGCGGATGTTGTTCGTGAAGCAGACGCCGCAATCGACCTGCTGCGTGAGTCCCGGCAGGAACGACACGTTGTCCATCAGGTTGTTGCTCACGCTGCGCCGCAGGAATGTCGGCGTCACGACGTCCACCTTCACCGGCGAGTCGGAGACGTAGCGCTCCTGCATTGTGCCGGTCGTGACCACGGCGCTCAGCATTGACGCCGTCGGTAACAGCACGAACTCGACGGACTGCAGCGAGTCGCGGTCGGCGGCAAGCGCGTACTGCCGCGGCGCGAAGCCGAACGCGCGCACCCGCAACGTCACCGGCAGACCCCGGCTCGTACGTGCGCGGAAACGGCCGGCGGCATCCGTGCGCGCCGCCGCCACAAGGCCGAGCCCGTCTACTGTTGCCCCTGCGACCGCGCGTCCATCAGTCCCCACGACCCGTCCGATGACGGGATCCGTCCGCGCGATCCCGCGCGCGAGCGACTGCGCGCCCACCTGCGCCGCCGCCGAGACCACGAAAACGAAGACCCAGCCGAGACGGTGAGCGGCAACGATCCAGGAAGGCACAGGGATTACGATGCGGGAAAAATCAATTTCGTACATACGAAACTGAGTTTATGTCGCACAGTATCCTGTGTCAAACCAAGCGGTGAAATATTTGGCCGCCGGAGCCGCCGGTCTGGCAGGTGGCGCCGCCGGTAACGCCAACCGGCCGTGCTAGCCGGTGCTACGCAGCGCTGCCCAACACCGACGTCACGATACCCCGCACGATCGCGCGCGCCTCTTCTCCGAGCGGCAGCAGCGGTGACCGCGGCGACCCGCCAATCATGCCCGCCGCGTCGACACCCGCCTTCAGACCCGGGACGCCGTACGGTGCGGCGACTTCCATCGCGATCCGTCGCAAGCCGTCCTGCGCCGCTGCCCCATCCTCTGGATGCCCGAGGCCGACACCCTGCGCCACCGCCAGCGCGAGGCGCGGCGCTATGCATGCCGCGGCCAGCACCGCGCCCGCGCACCCATCACCGAGCGCCTGCGACAGCGACGGCGCATGGCCCGTCATCACCGCGAACGTCGGACTCGCGGCGCGCAGATACCCATTGCGCCACTCCGCGTTGCCGCTGGAATCCTTGATGCCGATGATGTTCTCGTGCGTCGACAACTCGCACACCACATCCGCATCGAGATGGTAGTGCATGAACGCCGGAACCGAGTACAGCATGACCGGCGCTGGTGAGGCATCAGCCACCGCCAGGTAGTGTGCCTTCTGCGCAGCAGGCGTCATCAGCGCGGTGAAGTAGTGCGGCGCAACGACCAGTACCGCGTCCGCTCCGAGCGTGGCCGCGTGCTTTGCGCGCGCGATCGTGTGGCGCGTGCTCTCGGTGCCCACCCCCATCAGCAGGAATCGCGAGGAAGGCACTTCGTCGCGCACGGCCTGCAGCAGGCCGTCGCGTTCCGTCTGGTCGAGCAGCGCCGCCTCGCCGGTCGAACCGGCGAGCAAGACGCCATGCAGGCCCGCATCGAGCAACGCGCGCACATTGCGCCGCGCCGCATCGCGATCGAGCGTGCCATTGAGATCGAACGGCGTGACGGTCGCCGCGAACACGCCGCCAAGTACTGCACGTGGTTGTGCCATCAGTCAGTCAGCCCCATGCGCTCGTACACCTGGCGCATCGTTTCCTGTGCTGTCGTGCGCGCGCGATCTGCACCCGCCTCCAGCACATCGGTCACATACGACGGTCGCGCGCCGATCTCCTCCGCCCGACGACGGATCGGCACCAGCACGCCTTCCATGCTCTCGGCCAGCACCTTCTTGCACTCGATGCATCCCCACGCCGCACTGCGACAATTCGAGGCCACCGTGACTTGCGTCGGTGTGTCGCTGAACGCCTTGTGCAACGAGTAGATGTTACAGACATCCGGGTTGCCCGGATCGGTCCTCCGCACACGCGCCGGATCCGTCATCGCGGGCCGCAGCTTGTCCCAGATCTGCTCACGCGTTTCCAGCAATCCGATCGTGTTGCCGAGCGACTTCGACATCTTTGACTGGCCGTCCAGTCCCATCAGGCGCCGCACCGGCGTGAGCAACGCCTGCGGCTCGGGGAAGTATGGCGCATCCGCCGCGAAACGCGCGTTCCAGCGCCGCGCGATCTCCCGGCTCAGCTCGAGATGCTGGACCTGATCCTCGCCCACCGGCACGCGCGTGGCGTGGTACAGCAGGATGTCCGCCGCCTGCAGCACCGGGTAAGTGAGCACCCCGGTCAGCACACTCTCCTGCCGGCTGCTCTTGTCCTTGTACTGTGTCTGCCGTTCGAGCTCACCCAGCGGTGTCACGGTATTGAAAATCCATGCCAGCTCCGTGTGCTGCGGCACCGCGCTCTGGAAGAACAGGGTGCAGCGCTCCGGATCGAGTCCCGCCGCCAGCAGGGAGACCGCCATCTCGTGCCGACGTCGCCGAAGATCGGCCGGCTCGTAGTTTCCTGTCAGCGCATGCAGGTCCACCACGCAGAAGAAGGTCGCGTCCCGCCCTTCCTGCAGCCTGACCCAGTTCTGCACCGCGCCGAGGTAGTTGCCGATGTGCAGTTCGCCCGACGGCTGGATCCCACTGAAGATTCGCGACATTCCGCCAAACTAATGCCGACCGGTCACGAACAACGCCACCCACGCCCCGATCCGTCCGAACTCGATCTCGCATTGCTGCGTGAGATCGAGTCGGTCGCACAGCTTGCCGCCACCTTCATCCGCAGCCACGACGCCGAACGCGCCTCGCTCGCCTGGGACATCAAAGGCGAGAGTGATTTCGTGAGTGCCGTCGATCGCGGCACCGAGACCATCATCCGCGACCTCCTCGCACCGCCGGGGCGCGCCGTCACGTTCATCGGCGAGGAAAGCGCGCCGGACACCAGTATCACCAACGGCATCACGTTCATCGTCGATCCGCTCGATGGCACCACCAACTATCTGCACGGCTTTCCCGCGTACGCTGTCTCGATCGGCGCGCTGGTCGACGGTGAGCTCACAGCCGGCGTTGTGATCGACGTGCCCCGCGGCATCACCTACGGCGCAGTCCGCAATGGGGGCGCCTTCCGCGATGGAGCGCCGATGTCCGTCAGCAGCATCGTCGATCCTGCGCTCTCACTCATCGCGACCGGCGTGCCGTTCCGCAAACCGGAGCAGATCGCACTCTATCTCGCCCAGCTCCCGAAAGTGCTCGCGACCACGAGCGGCATCCGGCGCGCCGGTTCGGCCGCACTCGATCTCGCGCACGTCGCATGCGGCCACGTTGATGCGTTCTGGGAACTGCGCCTTGCCCCGTGGGACGTGGCGGCCGGCATTCTCCTCGTCCGCGAAGCGGGTGGCATCGTCACGGACTTGAGCGGCGCGCCCTCGACGCCGGCATTCTCCGGCTACGTCGCCGGCAATCCAATCATGCACGACTGGCTGCTGCGCACCATCTCCTGACCCTGTCTCACATGCCGGGCATCACATGCCGTTGATCGAGTGCGTACCGAATTTTTCAGAAGGGCGTGATCCCGCCGTCATTGACGCGATCGCGGACGCGATCACCGCCGCCCGCGGTCGAGTGCTCGACTCCTCACTCGATGCGTGGCACCACCGCGCCGTCATCACCTTCGTCGCCGAACCGCACGACATCGTCGCGGCGGCATTCGCCGCCATCCGCACCGCGCGCGACCGGATCGATCTGCGTCAGCACACCGGTGTGCATCCGCGCATTGGTGCCGCTGACGTGGTGCCGTTCATCCCGCTCGATGGCGTGACGATGGACGACTGCGTTCGATATGCCCGCGAACTCGCGGATCGCGTCGGCGCCGAGCTCTCGATTCCCGTGTATCTCTACGAGTACGCCGCGCAGCGCCCGGAGTATCGCAACCTTGCTGACGTGCGACGTGGCGGGATCGACGCACTCCAGCACACCATCACATCCACACGTCCGCCGGACGCTGGTCCAGCCATCCTGCACCCCACCGCCGGTGCAGTCGCCATCGGTGCGCGTCACTTCCTCGGCGCATTCAACATTTATGTCGGTGACGCTGCGAATCTGCCGCATGCACGCGCCATCGCGCACGATATCCGCGCCGCCAGTGGCGGGTTGCCGGGCCTCAAGGCGCTCGCGCTCGTCGTCGATGGTCAGGCGCAGGTCTCGATCAACGTCACCAATCTTGAAGTCGTGCAATTTCACGACGCCTTCGACGCGGTGTCAGTGGCAGCCCGTACGCACGGCATCGCCATCACGCACAGTGAAATCATCGGCCTCGTACCGCAGCGGAACATCGAGCGTTCGTTCGCTGACCGCATCCGACTGCGCGATTCGCGCGACTCGATTTCGCTGGAGCATCACATCGCACGCACGCGCCGCGCCGATGATGTCTCGCACGCCGCGCACGCCATCGCCACGCTCGATCTGCCGGAAGCAAGTGGCACGGCGTCCGCGCTCGCTGCGATCCTTGCGTCAGCCACAGTCCGTCTCGCGGCCGGGGTCCACGTTGCACGCCTGAAGGCTGCCGCGGCCGAAGGCGTCACACGCATCGTTGCCAGCGCCACGCTGCTCGAACAGCACCTGCATGCCGCCGCGCGCGATGACGCGAGCGCATGGCAGGGTGTGGTCGCGGCGCGGCGCCTGAGTGCACCCACGCACGAGGCCAAGGCAGCGCGTACCCGCGGCATCGATGCCGCGCTGATGGGCGCCAGTGAAGTGCCGCTGCGCATCGCGCGACTCGCGACCGATGTCCTCGCGCTCGCAACAGCATCCGCACTCGCCGGCGATCACGTCACCGCGCCGGACTCGTGGGCTGGCGCCACCATCTCGCATGCCGCCGTCGCTGCGTCACTGGGGCTGCTGCGGAGCAACCTCGCGATGCTGACCGATACAACGCTCGCGTCGCCGGCGTACTCCGAGGCAAAAGTGATTCAGCGCCGCGCCGATGGTCTGCTCGCGCAGGCGCGCGACGCCGTCAAGCACGTGGCGGGTTAGCCCGGATTTCTCAGCAGGATATCGGACAACAGCCGCCACGCGCGGGATACAGTGTTTGTGGAATCAGCGACGCTGCGTTGCCAGATGTAATCTTCGAGCGCCTGCCCAGCCTGGCGGTAGCCGCCCAATGCATACGACGCCTTCGATTCGCGCGACGGGCGCCAGACACAGCGCTCGGTGACGATCGGCAGACCCGACAGCGCGCGTTCCGTCATGCATTGTGCGCTCACATTCGACGACCGCGAGATCCTGCCAGTGCGGTGAGTCGTTCGTCTGCAACGGTGTCGGTGGCGGACGACGTGGGCCGCGCTCTCGCGGCCGCCTGGTATGGTGTTTGAGTCGGATTGAAGGAAGTGCGGTCACGACCGCGATACCGCCGGAGCAGCGGCACAATCGCCGCCACCAGTTCCTCCACATACGGCCCAACGAACATCGACTGCGGCCCGGAGTTGTGGGCCCCCGCCACGTCGACGACGTCAAACTCACCCTTGCAGAGGCGAGACCAGTACTCGGGAGAGCGCGCGTGAAGGACCGGATCCTTCATCCCTTCACCATTCGAGCGGATGAACAACACGTGTCCGGCAAATGAACGAGCCGGAAAGGTGTCCATCATGGCGATGTTGCGCCGGAAGCTCATGGTTTCTGCCACGTCGGCGTCAGCCGACATTCCCTGTCGCACGGCGGCATTCCACGCGCGCTCATTCCGCCGCTGTTCAGCAACCCACGAGCGCCGCGTGCGGAAACGCGTCACCATGCCGCCTAAACCATCGCGCGGGATCTGCACAATAGCGTTCTGGATCTTCGTCATCGCGTTTCGCCGCGACCGGTCGCCATACTGCGTGTCGAAGAGGACGACCAACTTCGGAGCATGCCCGGCATCGGCCAGCTGGCAGGCCATTTCGTACGCCAGAAACCCGCCGGTGGAATAGCCAGCGAGAAACGTTGGCGTCGGTGCGCCTGATGCAGCGATCTCGGCGAGGTAGTCGCGTGCCATCGTCGCGCAGTCACTGCTGGTGCGGTCGGTCCCGTCAAAGCCCCGTTCCACGATGCCAACGACGCGAGCGCGCGGCGTGAGATGTCGCTGCAGCTGTTCGTACATGTACACGCCACCGCCCGCCGGATGGACGCAGTAGAGGACCGGCGCGCCGGGATCGGATGACCCGAGCGGCACGAGCAGCTTTCCACGGTCGCTCGCCTTCGGAGCGGAGAGCACCGACGCCAACCCCGTAGCGGTGGGATGCTCCAGCAGCGTGCCAAGAGGAAGTGCTACGCCGGCGATCGCCTCGAGCTCGGAGAGCAACCGGATGGCCAACAGTGAATGCCCACCCAGCGCGAAGAAACTGTCGTCCGGCCCGACATGATCGAGCTCCAGTGTATGGCGCAGGAGCTCGGTGATGGTGTCGACCAGCGCAGTCGTGCCCACTGTCCCGGTGCGCTCGACGCGTGGCATGGCCGCAGGTGTGCGACGCTGCACGGCAAGGCGTACGAACGCCGACACGCGTGGAGCCGGGAGCAGCGTGTCGGGCGCGCCAAGCAGAGCGACGGCGTTCGCCTGCAATACCCGCGCGAACATTTCCATCGCGGCGGCATCCAGCAGCTCAGGGTTACGTCGGCACGCGATGGTCACGACGCCATCGACGATTCCCGTCTGAACCTCGAGGCCCTCGCGGGATGGCTTGTAGTCGGCGTGCAGTGGCGTTGCGTCGAGTCCCGGGAGCAGCAGCGGAGCGCGCGGCGGCAGCATCGTCTGGTACGACACGTCGCAGATCGGATTGCGACGCGCCACGCGCTGAGGCCGCAGCTGGCGCACGAGATCGGGGAAGGCCACACCGCGACGATCCATCGTTTCGGCGACCTCGCGCCGCATGCGCACGATGAGTTCACGAAATGTCTCCGCGTAGCCCACGCGTGCGCGCAACACCGTGAGGTTCACGAACATTCCGACGAGATGCTCACTGCCCTGCCGCTCACGGTCTGCGACAGGTGTCGAGATCGTGAGCTCGTCGTCGCCGCCGAGTTGGCGCAGTGTTGCCAGAACGAGGCTCAGGCCGACGACGAACGGCGTCGTATTCGACGTCCGCGCAAGCGTGGCCCACTGCTCGGCCGTCGGGCCCTCGTGCGTGACGATCACTTCGTTGCGGTCGCTTGCCGATGACGGCGGATGCGCGATCACGAACGTCGAGTGGCTGGGCGCGCCAGCAGACGCTCCACCCACCACCGCAGGTCCTCCGCATGGCGGCGCGACGCCGCGCGATCCTCGATGCCGCGGAGCGCGTCGCGGTATGCGAGTGGCAACGGGTCGACTGCATCCGCAGCACCCCGCACGATCGCCCGATACGCATTCGCGAGATCGCGCTCGATGACCGACAGCGACAACCCATCCACGACGGAGTGGTGGAAGACCAGAGCGATGTAGCTGATATGCTCATCGACGCGAACACGAAGGCCACGCCATGGAAGTCCGCGACCGAGGGCGAACGGCGTCGACGCTGCATTGCCGATTGCCTGTCGAGCCTGAGCGTGGCGGTCCACCGTCGAGCCGGCAGTGAACTCCGAGAGCTCGAGTGCGTATGCACGAGGGGCGTCGATGACGAGCGACGGCTTCCCGCCGCGGAGCTCGATCCGTGATCGGAGCGCGTCGTGTCGTGAAATCACGAACGTCAGTGCACGATCCAACGCATCGACGTCGAGCGCCCCCCTGAGCCGCCATGCAATCATAAGGTTGCTCGCGGCGTCATCGGGGTTCATCTGGTGGTCCAACCAGACGGCGAGCTGGTACGGCGACGGCACCAGCGGTTCTGAGATGTCCTGGGTGCGGAGAGCGGCTCGGTCCACCTTACCGCCTGCAGTGCGCGGCAATGCGGAATGCATCACCACTGCCGACGGCATGAAGTAGTCCGGCAGCATCGAGCGCGCGGCATTCAGCACGTCGTTCGATCCCCACGACGGGTCACTCGGTACGACGTGCGCGATCAGCGTCATGGTGTCCGAGCGACGCTGCGCCAGCACCGCTGCGTCCGCGATACCCGGGATCGTACCCAGCAGCGCCTCGACCTCCGGCAATTCAACGCGATGGCCGCGGACCTTGACCTGATCGTCGAGTCGTCCGTGAAAGATCAGCAACCCATCATTGCTCACCGACACGCGGTCACCGGTACGGTACAGCCTGTGCGGCGAGACGCTCGGCAGCGTGACGAACCGCTCGGCCGTGAGTTCGGGGCGGCGCAGATAGCCGGTGGCCAGTGTACGTCCACCGAGGTGCAGCTCACCGAGTTGTCCCGGGGCGACAGGCTCGCCATCGGCGTCGAGTACATACACGCTGACGCCGTCGAGCGGCCGACCGATCGGCACCGGCGCATCAGCGGCGAAGGAGAGGCCGGTGAGTTCGTGCACCACGGCATCCACCGTGGCCTCGGTGGGGCCGTAGGCATTGAACAATCGTGGATGCGAACCGACGACGCGCGTCCAGGTGGACACCAGTGTCGCGCTTGCCGCTTCACCACCGAAAATCACCGAGCGCACCGACGCCGGCATGACCGCTCTCTCGCTGCCAAGGTCGCGAACCAGCGTGTGCCAGAGGCTCGTGGGCAGGTTGAGGATGGTGATGGACTTCGACGCGACATCGTCGAGAAACCAACGCGTGCTGCCGAGCGTGTCGTCGCCGCGAATTACCAACGTCGCGCCGACCGCCAACGTGACGAAGATCTCCTCCACTGAGGCATCGAAACTGGGTGAGTGGAACTGCAGGACTCGGTCATCGACGGTAATGCCGTAGCGACTCGTGGCGGCACGTACGAAGGCCGATAGTGCGCCGTGCCCGATCACGACGCCTTTCGGCGTGCCGGTCGAACCCGACGTGTAGATGACGTACGCTGCGCGCTCGGTATCGAACGTTGCATCACTGGCGACGTCGATAGCACCTGCTCCCACGCTGGACGTCAGCGGCGCAAGGTCGATCAGCTCTACATCATCACCAGTGTTCTGAATGGGCTCGAGGCCAAGGTGACACACGACGAAGCGAATCTGGGCGTCGTCGATGATGAATGCGCGCCGGGCCTTTGGAAGCGACGCATCGAGGTGGACGTAGGCGGCACCGATGCGATGCAGCGCCAGCACCGCGGCCACGAGCCAGGCTGATTGTGGCATCGCCACGCCGACAAGCGTGTTCGCGGCTACCCCGCGCGTCAGGAACGCGGCGGCCAATGCATCGATGCGGTCGTCAAGTTGCGCGTACGACCACGACAGCTCCCCGTCCTCGATCGCGCACTGCATCGGCTGCTGCGTGCGCAAGCGGCGCACGATCCGCGTGACGGGTTCGACGTCTTCCGCTGCCTCTGCGCCGATCGTCGTGGCCAACGTCACAGGCACGACCACGGCTTCGAGTGCCGCGTCCAGCAATGCGGCCTGTTCGGAAAGAGTGGGGCAATCGAAGAATTCGAGGAGCGGCAAGCGAATGCCGAACGCGTCATCGACGCGCGCGATCAGCCGCAATGCCGACAGTGAGTCACCGCCGAGGTCGAGGAACCGGTCGTGCGGGTGCACCTGCGGCACATTCAGCACGTCTCGCCAGAAACCCGACAGTCGGTCGATGCTCCGGGATGATCCCTCCGCGACGCCGGTGGGCATCGCAGCATCGTCGAGGTCCGAGAGGCCGAGCCTCTCCGCCAGTCCGATGCGCTGGACCTTGCCCGTTGCCGTCAACGGCAAGGCGTCGAGCACCACGATCCGTTTGGGAACCTTCGCGCTACTGAGCTGCCCGGCTATATAGTTGCGAAGTGCATTGATTGAGACGTGTCCACGCAGCACGACCGCTGCCGCGACCTGTTCCCCCAGTCGATGGTCCGGCACAGCGAACGTCACCGCGGCTGCCACCTGCGGGTGGCTGAGGAGCACGGCGTCGATCTCCTGCGGGCTGATCGTCTCACCGCCGCGGTTGATCGTCTCCCTGATGCGCCCCGTCACGCTGACGAAGCCATCCTCGTGCAGCACACCGCAATCGCCGCTGCGCAACCAATCGCCGAAGAACGCGGCGCTGTTGTCTGACGGGTCGGTGTAGCCAGCGATGACGGTGGCTCCGCGAATGACGATCTCGCCGCTCGTCCCGTCCGGCACCGGTTGACCACGCGCATCGACCACGGCGACTTCCGGCCCCGCAGCGACGCCGACGGTGCCGGCACGGCGCGCGCGCGGTGGCATCGGGCTGCTGCAGATCTGCCCAGACGCTTCGGTCATGCCATAGACCTCGATCAACGGCACACCGAAGAGCTGCTCCAACTCGTCGGCCACTGCCACGCGGAGCGCGGCCGAGGCGGAGCGTACGAACCGCAAGCGTGAGACACGGATGCCGGTCGTTTCGGCGGGCACCCGCCGTGCGCGCTCGACGATCGCCTGATGGATTGTTGGCACCGCGCTGAACCAGGTAGGCTGCGACAGGCTGAACGTGTTGAAAAACGTCCCGACGTCAAAGCCCGGCGTGCATGCCACTTCGCCGCCAGAGACGAGCGTGGCCAACACGCTCGTGACCAGGCCATGCACATGAAAGAGCGGAAGCACGTTCAGGCAACGGTCGCGTGGGCCAAGCTCCAGCCAGCGCGCGATGTTGGTTGCCGAGGCGTACAGGTTCGCATGCGTCAGCGGTACGATCTTGGGCCGTGCTGTGGTGCCGGAGGTCGTCAACAGGAGTGCGACGTCTTCGCTGCCCGGAATCATCGGAAGCGACATGCGACCTGCGCGGACGGCTTGAGGGCGCAGTTCCACGACCGTCACCCCTGCAGCCCGAGCAGCATCGAGAGCGGGAGCAGACCAGCCGGGCACGGTCACGATGACCTCCACGCCGAGCTGCGAGATCAAAGCACTGGTCTCTGCGGCGCTGAGACCGGGGTTGAGCGGCGCGCAAGGCCCCGCGTGCATGGCGCCGAGGATGGCGATCGCGGCGTCCGGACCGTTCGGCGTGAGAGTCCCGATCGCGCTTCCCGGCCGACGTCGGGCAGATGCGACGTCGCTCGCCAGCATGCCCACGCGACTCGCCAGTTCGCCGTAGCTGATTACCGCCCGTCCGGGCGCGCTCAGTGCAGTGGCACGGGGCGCGAGTGAGAGGCGAGCGTGGAGTGCGTGGATGACACTTGAGGACTGCGGCATCGGTGGGGGCGTCTGCGGGTCGCGGATTGCACCGGCACCACCTCACGCGGACGATTCGGATCGCTTCCGATCCAAATTGAGCCAACGCCCGAGTTGCGCGACCTCTATCGACCCGCTCGAGTGTGCCGCAGCGCTTCGGCGTTCATGCCGACAGGGAATGACCATCAGCCGAGTCGCGCTGCCGTCACTCCTGCCACAGAAGACGAGCCAGCCGACGGTGCGCCACAATCGCAATGCGAGGTTGGGAGCAGGTGTCGCAGCCGTTGCCTGGCCCGCCGCGCCGGATTCGTGGGCTGGCGGGACCATCTCGCATGCCGCCGTCGCAACGTCACTGGAACTGCGGCGCAGCAACCTCGCGATGCTGACCGACACGACGCTCGCGTCGCCGGCGTACTCCGAGGCAAACGTGCTTCAGCGCCGCGCCGATGGTCTGCTCGCGCAGGCGCGCGACGCCGTCAAGCACGTGGCGGGTCAGCGCCCCGCGCCCGGCACCTTCACGCGTGCGCCGTGCATCGTATCGGACACGAAGCGTACCGCCTCGATCATCCCGCGCATGGTTTTCAGCTGACTGGCATAGCGCGTCTGCAACTGCATGTAGAAATTCTGCCCCTCGATCGGCGGCGCCCAGCTGGCATCCACGCGATACGAAAAACTGTTCAGACGCGTCGCCTGAATGCTGATCACCGTGTCGCCACGCGTGATCGTGCAGCGGATTGCGTTCTGGGGCTCGGCCGTCGGGAATATGAACCGGCCGCCGTACCAGACGTTCAACTCCGTATCCAACCGCGTCAGCTGAAGGTCTTGCGGCGACGAGCGGAATGAACTCCAGCCCTTGGGAGTGGCAACTACGGCCGGCCCGAGCTCGAAGACGCTGCCCCGGTCCGTGAGCTCGCCATTCATCGGATTGCACGCGTCGTCCAACGGCGTGCCGAGCGGCGCGGGTGCGAATCGTCGCAGGCACCCGGACAACGCCGCCAGAGCGACGACAACCAGCGCAACGGACCGTGCTTTCGTCATGGAATTTCTCCGGCTTGCAGTCGGCGAATGAGCGCGAATTCGGCGCAACACCTGACGCTACTACCCGGACCTGACCGCTGCATGTTCCCTGACGGGAGCACTACGAATCGATGTTCGTCAGGATGCGCGGACCTTTCGCCGTGACGGCTACGGTGTGCTCGAAGTGTGCCGACCATTTCGCATCGGCCGACACCATCGTCCACTTGTCGCTCAACGTGCGGATCGCAGCCGTGCCGATGTTCACCATCGGCTCGATCGCCAACGTCATCCCCGCCATCAGCTTGGTGCCGCGCTTCGGCTTTCCGTAGTTCGGCACCTGCAGCTCTTCGTGGGGCACAAATCCCACGCCATGCCCGACGAGCTCGCGGACGACCGAGAAGCCGGCCGCCTCGACCAGGGTCTGGACTGCGTGGCCAATATCGCCGATGTGATTGCCAAGCACAGTCGCGTCGATCGCGGCCTGCAGCGACGCCTTGGTCACGTCGAGCAGTCGCTGATTCAGGGCGCTGATCGGCCCGACGGGATGCGTCTGCGCCGCGTCGGTGAACATCCCCTCGTACTTCACGCCGATATCGACGGAGAGAATGTCTCCCTCTTTCAGGATGCGCTTCGGCGACGGGATGCCGTGCACGATCTCCTCGTTGATGCTGAGGCAGACCGATCCCGGGAAGCCGTAGAGGCCCTTGAACGCCGGCGTCGCGCCCGCGTGACTGCGGATGAACTCCTCCGCCAGTGCATCGAGCTGTGCCGTGCTGACCCCTGGCTTGATCGCCGCCCGCACATGATCATGCGCGGCGGCGAGAATGCGGCCACCGCGCGCCATCGTGTCGATCTCGCGCGCGGACTTGAGCTGAATCACAGGCCGAGGGCGAGTCGCGCGCGTCCGGTGATGTCATCGATCGCGCCAACGGCATCGATCGTCGCGATCCGGTCACCGTTCTGCTGGTACCAGGCCAGCACCGGCTCCGTCGACTTCCGATACGCATCGAGCCGCGTCTTCACGGCCTCAGGGTCGTCGTCCTTCCGGCGGATCAGCGTACCGCCACCCTGACCGCTCACGCATCCGGCGGCTTCGCACTTCTCACCGGGCTCACGACCGGTGTACGGTGCGCTGCACTTGTCGCATGTCAGTCGGCTGCTGATGCGGCTGATGATCTCGTCATCCGGAATATCGAATACCAGCACCGCGTCGAGCTTGCGCCCGAGGTCAGCGAGCACCTTTTCCAGACCAGCGGCCTGCGGCACGGTGCGCACGACACCATCGAGAATGGCACCGCCGGCATACGCCGGCCGCGCGAGCGTTTCTTTGATGATACCGAGGATCACGTCGTCCGCGACGAGGTCTCCGCGGTCCATGAATGCCTTGGCGGCCAAGCCCATGGGCGTGCCTTCACGAAGTGCCGCGCGAAGTGCTTCGCCGGTGGCGAGGATCGGAACGCCAAGCGCCGCGGCGAGCCGCGGCGCCTGAGTGCCTTTTCCCGCTCCGGGCTTGCCGAAGAGGACGATAACCATTGCGAGCGGGGTGTCCGGAGTAGTTGGGCCGAGAACCGCGGGTCGTGCGAGCCGACTGCGTTCCGGCGGTCAGAGACCGCCAGTCGCCTGTCGTCCGCGGTAACGAACTTTGCCCTTCTTCATGAAGCCATCGTACTGACGCAGCAGGAGGTGCTGCTGCATCTGCGCCATCGTGTCGAGCGCCACACCGACCACGATCAGCAGGCTGGTTCCACCGAAGCTGAACGGGACGTTGATCCACTTGGCGATCAACTGCGGAAGCAGCGCGATCACGGTGAGGAACAGTGCGCCCGGCAGTGTGATGCGACTGACGACCTGATCAATGTATTCCGCCGTCTTCGCGCCCGGCTTGATGCCCGGAACGAAGCCGCCCTGCTTCTTGAGGTTCTCCGACAGGTCGATCGGATTGAAAATGATCGACGTGTAGAAGTACGTGAAGAACAGAATCAGCACGGCCATCAGACCGAAGTACAGCCACGTGCCCGGTGCGAAGAACTCCGAGAACGCCTTGAGGCTTTCGTTGCCGCTGAACTGCGCGATCGCGCTCGGCACCACCACCACCGACTGCGCGAAGATGATCGGCATGACGCCGGCCGAATTCAGTCGCAGCGGAATGAAATTGCGCGCTTCCTGCCGCATGCGACCACGGCTGACCGTCCGCTGCGGGATCTGAATCAGGATGCGACGTGCGGCCATCGTGATCGCGACCACACCAGCCACCACGGCCAGCATGACCACGCCGAGCACCAGCACCTGGAGCGGACCGATCGCGCCACTGCTGAGGAAGCTGAACGTCTGGAAGATGCCCGGCCAGAAACGCTCGACGATCGAGAAGAAGATGATCAGCGAGGCACCGTTTCCGAGTCCACGTTCCGTGATCTGCTCACCGAGCCACATCACGAACATCGCGCCCGTCGTCAGGAACAGCGCCATCTGCACTTTGAACCAGAAGCCCGGCGCGGTGACGGCACCCGGCAGCGATTCGGTGAACAACCCGAATCCCCAGCCCTGCACAATGGCCAGCACGACCGTCGCGTAGCGTGTCCACTGCGTGAGCTTCTTCCGGCCTTCCTCGTCCTTCTGCAGCTTGTCCACCTGCGGCAGCACCGCACCGGCGATCTGCACGAAGATGGAAGCCGAGATGTACGGCATGATGCCCAGTGCGAGCACCGTGGCACGGCTCAGACCGCCGCCAGAAAACAGGTCATACAGGCCGAGAATTCCGCCGCCGTTGCCCTGATTCTGGAAATAGGCCGTTACGGCCAGCACATCGATGCCAGGGGCAGTGATGTGCGAGCCGATCCGGTAGAGCACGAGGCAGACGAAAGTGAACGTGATCTTCTGCCACAGCTCTGGCGTGCGATAAATATTCGCGACGGTATCCGTCGCGGAGGCCTGTGCCATCTCTACTCCTCGATGCGACCGCCGGCCGCCTCGATCTTTGCCTTGGCGCTGGCGCTGACCTTCACGCCACGCACCGTGAACGCACCGGTGACTTCACCGTTGCCGAGCAGCTTGGCCGGGCCCTTGTTCACATTCACCAGACCGGCCGCCAACAACGTTTCCGTCGTGACTTCCGTCCCCGTGATCTTCACCAATTCGTCCAGACGGATGATCTGGTTGACGATGCTGAACGGGTTGGTGAATCCGCGCTTCGGGATACGGCGGGTCAACGGCATCTGACCGCCTTCGAAGTGCGGCTTGCCGCCGCCCGGACCGTGATGGCCCGCGCGTGCCTTCTGACCCTTGTTTCCCTTGCCCGACGTCTTGCCTGTGCCCGAGCCCGGACCGCGACCGATGCGCTTCCGGTTGCGGTGCGATCCTGGTGCTGGCACCAGGTTGTGCAGGCCCAGCTTTTCTTGTGTTTCGGTCATGGCTCCGTTACTCCGCTACAGGGGTCACTTCGAGCAGGTGACGCACCCGCTTGATCTGCCCGCGCAAGGACGGACTGTCCTGCTGGACCACGACGTCCTGATGATGCTTCAGGCCGAGCGCCTTCAGCGTGTCTTTCTGCACCTGCGGCTTGCCGATTCCACTGCGGACCTGCTCGATGCGCAGCTTGCCGGTGGTCATCGGAAGGGTCTTCGGCGTGTGCTTCGGACCCTTGGTCGGACTCTTGATGAACGTACGCGGCATTTATGCAACCTCCTTCGACTTGGCACGGCTCAGGTACTGGATCGATGAGACCTCAATACCGCGCTCACGCGCGATCTGGTCCACCGTCACCAGCTCTGCCAGACCGGCCATCACCGCGCGCACCAGATTGTGCGGGTTGGTGCTGCCAAGGCTCTTTGTCAGGATGTCCTGAATCCCGACGCACTCGAATACCGCGCGGACGGCACCACCAGCGATCACGCCGGCACCCGGAGCGGCTGGCTTCATCAACACCTTGCCGGCACCGTGCTTGCCGAGCACTTCGTGCGGAATCGTCGCACCAGTCAGCGGCACCGACACCATGTTGCGCTTGGCGCCTTCCACGGCCTTGCGGACCGCTTCGGACACTTCATTCGCCTTGCCGGTGGCGTAACCAACCTTCCCCTTCCCGTCGCCAACGGCCACGAGGGCGTTGAACGAGAAGCGGCGACCACCCTTCACGACCTTTGCGACGCGATTGATCGCGACCACGTTCTCGACGAGATCGGACTGCTCGCGTTCGCCACCGCGGTTCTCACCGCCGCGACCGCGGCCATCACGATTCCCGCCACCGGGGCCGCCATCACGGCCGCCGCGATTGCCGCCGGGGCCACCAGGGCCTCCGCCAGGACCGCCGCGACCACTCCCGCCCCCACGACCACCACCGCCACCACGACCGCCACGGGCTCCACCACCACCACCCGGGCCACGACTTGCGGGGCGCGACGTCTCACTCGACGGCGCAGTTACGTTCGGCTGATCTGCCATATCAGAACTCCAGGCCGCCTTCGCGGGCGCCATCGGCGACCGCCTTCACGCGGCCATGGTACTTGTAGCCTGCACGATCGAAGACGACCTTCGACACGCCCGCTGCCATTGCCTTCTCGGCGATCATCTTGCCGACCTGCACCGACTTCTCGCTCTTCTTCCCTTCGAGCTTGACGCTGGTCACGGTCATCATCGTCCGGCCCGTCGTGTCGTCCACGATCTGCGCCGTGATGTGCTTCAGCGACCGGAACACAACCAACCGGGGCCGTTCCGGCGTGCCCGCCACGTTCTTGCGAACGCGCAGGTGACGTCGGGCGCGCAAATCCTGGCGCGTCTTCGGAATCCGCATCTTCGGCATTACTTGCCCCCGGCCTTGCCCGCCTTCCGGCGGATGATTTCACCTTGATACTTGACGCCCTTGCCCTTGTACGGCTCGGGCGGACGCAGACTGCGGATTTCCGCGGCGATCTGGCCCACGACTTCCTTGTTCGCTCCATCCACCACAATCGACGTCGGCGTCGGGGCATTCAACTTGATGCCCTCCGGTGCCTTCACTTCGATCTGGTGGCTGTAGCCCAGCGACATGAGCAGACCGTACGGCTTGTTCTCCGCCTTGTAGCCGACGCCGACGATGTCGAGGTTCTTCTGGAACCCCTTCGTCACGCCATCGACCATGTTCGCGACGAGCGTGCGCGTCAGGCCATGCATCGCCTTCGAGGCCGTCTCGTCATTCGGGCGGACGACACTCACCACGGCGCCTTCGACCTTCACCGTGACGATGGGCGGCAGCGAACGCGACAGCGTTCCACGCGGGCCCTTCACCGTCACGTTCCGTCCTTCGACTGTGACCGTTACACCAACCGGCACGTCGATCGGCTTCTTGCCAATTCGCGACATCGCAATCTCTCCTTAGTACACGATGGCGAGGAGCTCGCCACCAGTGTTGGCGCGACGCGCTTCACGGTCGGACATCAGCCCCTTGCTCGTGCTGACAATGGCCATGCCCAACCCGTTGCGCACGCGCGGAATCTCCGTCACGCCCACGTACTTTCGCAGGCCCGGCGTCGAGATGCGCTTCAATTCGCGAATGACCGGCTGTCCGCCGGGAGCGTACTTCAGGATCACGCGCAGCAACTTCCGGCCTTCCTCGGTCTCGATCACACGGTAGTCCGTGATGTAGCTCGATTCCTTCAGGATGCGGGCGACCTGCACCTTGATCTTCGACGACGGCATGTCCACACGACGGTGACGCGCGCCAATGGCGTTGCGTAGTCGCGTGAGCATATCGGCGATCGGGTCTGTCATGCTCATGAATGGGTCCTGTGCGCCCTTCGTGTCTTGTCGGTGACGAGACGTGAGGACTGGAAAAAGAAATGACTGCGACGGGCTGGACTTACCAGCTCGCCTTTGTAACACCCGGAAGGAAGCCGTTGAGGGCCAGCTCCCGGAACTTGTTGCGGCCGAGCCCGAACTGGCGCACGAACCCACGCGGCCGGCCGGTCAGCTCACACCGGTTGCGGTACCGCGTCGCCGACGAATCCCGTGGCAGGTTGCGCAGCTTCTCATAGGCTGCGTCCCGTGCGTCAGGGCTCGTCTTCGGATCAAGAATAACCTTCTTCAGTTCGGCCCGCTTCGCAGCGAACTTCACGATCAACGCCTTGCGCTGCGCGTTGCGAACGACCTTGCTCGTCTTTGCCATGTCTCGGGACTCAGGTCAGCGAGGGAATGTTCGGAGACTCGCCCTTGAACGGCATCCCCAGTTCACGCAGCAGCGCCAGTGCCTGATCGTCCTTCGTGGACGACGTCACGAACGTGATGTCCATGCCGTGCACGTGCTCCACCATGTCGTAGTTGATCTCCGGGAAGATCATCTGTTCCTTGACGCCCAGCGAATAGTTGCCGCGGCCGTCGAACGCGCGCGTGCCCAATCCGCGGAAGTCACGAATGCGCGGGATCGAGATCGTCACGAAGCGATCGAGGAATTCCCACATCCGTGCCCCACGCATCGTCACCTGCGCGCCGATCTCCTGGCCTTCGCGCAATCCGTAATTGGCGATCGACTTCTTCGCCTTCCGACGGATCGGCTTCTGGCCGGTGATCAACTCGAGTTCTTCGCAGACCGAGTCGAGGACCTTCGGCGTCTTGATCGCTTCGCCGACGCCGCAGTTGATCACGATCTTCTCGAGCGTCGGGATCTCGTGCACGTTCGCGAGGCTGAACTGCTTCATCAGGCGATCGCGCACCGTCTGCACATAGAACCGCTTGAGACGCGGTTCGATCGGCGCCAATGCGGCACCGGTGTGCGGACCGCGCGCGGCCTTCTCGGCATTGCGACGGCTGTTCTCAGCACCCTTCGAGCTCTTGCTGGCACCCTGCGCCTTGCCGCCCTTGCCGGTCGGTGCGCCGCCCTTGCCACCCTTGGCTCCAGGGGCAGCGCTCTTGCCGCCCTTTCCGCCCTTCTCCTTCGTAGCCATTCTCTATCTCCTCGCGGTCAGCGGTTGCGCGGGATGACATCCCCGCTCTTCACGCTCACCCGCTCCTTCGTGCCGTCAGTGTCGATCCGCGCGCGGATGCGCGTCGCCTTGCCCGTCTTCGGATCGATCAGCATCACGTTCGACAGCGCCACCGGCGCCGCCTTCTCGATGATGCCGCCCGTCTCTTCCGGACGCGTCGCGCGCGTGTGGCGCTTGACGATGTTGATGCCTTCCACCAGCACGCGGCCCTTCTTCAGGAACACGCGCATCACCTTGCCCGTCTTCCCCTTGTCGCTGCCGCGCATCACTTGCACCACGTCACCCTTCGTGATCTTCGTGACCACGCGGACCGTGTTGCCGGCATGCCGCTTCTGCAGCTTCTGGCCTTCCGTCTTGCGATACTTGAGAATGCGCATGGCTCAGAGCACCTCAGGCGCCAGCGAGACGATCTTCGTGTACTTCTTTTCACGAAGTTCGCGCGCCACCGGGCCGAAGATGCGCGTGCCGCGCGGCTCTCCGGCATCGTTGATGATCACCACGGCGTTTTCGTCGAACCGGATGTAGGTGCCGTCCTTGCGCCGGGTCTCCTTGACCGTGCGCACGACGACTGCCTTCGCCACGTCGGACTTCTTCACCGTACCGTTCGGGAGCGCGTCCTTGACCGCTACGATGACCTTGTCGCCAAGGCCGGCATAACGACGGGCCGAACCGCCCAGCACGCGGATCACGAGGGCTTTCTTGGCCCCCGAATTATCCGCGACCTTTACCACTGATTCCTGTTGGATCATAGTAGTCGCCTCCGATCAGCGAGCGCGCTCGACGATCTCGACGACCCGCCAACGCTTGGTCTTCGAGAGCGGTCGCGTCTCCATGACGCGTACCGTATCACCCTGCTTCGCCGAGTTCTCCTCGTCGTGCGCCTTCACCGACTTGGTCAGCGTCATCATCTTGCCATACTGCGGATGCGGAACGCGACGCTCGATCGTGACCACCACCGTCTTGTCCATCTTGTCGCTGGTGACGACGCCGGTCCGGATCTTCCGGGCCAGGCGCGCCTTCGCGTCAGCGGACTGCTGTGTCTCTGCCATCTATATCTCCTTACTTACCCTGCCGCTGACGCAGCACAGTCATGAGTCGGGCCACATCGCGACGGATCGCGCGCTTGCGCAGGGGATTCTCCAGCTGTTCGGTCGCACCACGAAACCGCAGACGGAAGCGCTCTTCCTGCAGCTCCGCAATGCGCTGCGTAATCGCTTCAACGCTCAATTCCTGAATTTCACTCGCCAGCATCGGTATGCGCCTCCTCACGCACGACGAACTTCGTCTTCACAGAGAGCTTCGCCGAGGCCAGCGCCAGCGCACGTTCCGCCGTGTCACGCGTCACCCCTTCCAGCTCGAACAGCATCCGGCCCGGCTTCACCACGGCCACCCAGCCTTCCGGTGAACCCTTGCCCTTACCCATGCGCGTCTCGGCTGGCTTCTTCGTGATCGGCTTGTCCGGGAAAATACGAATCCAGACCTTGCCGCCACGCTTGATGAAGCGCGTCATCGCGATACGTGCCGCTTCGATCTGACGGTTGGAAATCCAACCCGGCTCGAGCGACTGCAACCCGAAGTGACCGAAGGCCACCGTGTTGCCACGACGAGCCACGCCCGTCGTCCGACCCTTGAACATTTTGCGGAACTTGATCCGCTTGGGACTCAGCATTGGTCAGTACCCCTCACGCGCCGGTCGAGTAGGTCTTGCCACGCCGATCTTCCACTACTTCGCCCTTGTAGATCCACACCTTGATACCGATGGTACCAAACGTGGTCTTCGCGGTTGACTGCGCGTAGTCGATGTCGGCGCGCAGCGTGTGAAGCGGAGTCCGCCCCTCGTTGTAGCCTTCGACACGCGCGATTTCCGCACCGCCGAGACGACCGCTGCACTTGATCTTGATGCCCTGCGCGCCCATCCGCATCGCGCTCTGCACCGCACGCTTCATCGCGCGACGGAACGAGATGCGCTGCGCGAGCTGATTCGCGACGTTGTCGCCGACCAGCTGCGCGTCGAGCTCGGGACGCTTGATCTCTTCGACGTTGATGCCGATCTCCTTGCCCGTGAGCTGTGCCAGCTCATCACGCAGCTTGTCGACTTCCGCGCCCTTCTTGCCGATCACGACGCCAGGGCGGCCCGTGTGCAGCGTCACCGTCGCCTTGCCCGGCTTCCGCTCGATGCGGATATCGGACAGCGCCGCGTGCTCGAGACGCTTGTGCAGATACTTCCGCAGCAACGCGTCTTCCTTCAGCAGCTGCGGGTAGTCCCGGTTCGCATACCACGTCGACCGCCACGTCTTGGACACGCCAAGACGAAAGCCGATCGGATTGGTCTTCTGACCCATTAGCGCGTCCCCCGCTCAGTCACCGTGATCTCGATGTGGCTCGTCCGCTTGATCATCGGCGTCGCCCGCCCCATCGCCGCCGGCGTGAAGCGCTTCAACTTCGGTCCTTCATTCACCACCGCGCGCGTGATCACGAGCTGATCCACATCCACCGGCGTCCGGCTTTCACGGCTTGCATACTCCGCGTTCGCCACCGCCGAATCGAGGACCTTCTTGATCTCCTTCGACGCGTGCTTCTTCGAGAACTGCAGCAGCGCCAGCGCTTCGTTCACGCTCTTGCCGCGGATCTGATCGACGACCAGGCGCACCTTGTAGGGCGACTGACGCGTGCCACGCTGGATGGCTTTCGCCTCATGCAGAACGACTGTGTTCGCCATGACTTACTTGCCTCCCTTCGGCGCGCCGCCGGTCTTCTTGTCGGCTGCCTTCTGGCCCACGTGACCGCGGAACAGACGCGTCGGCGAGAACTCGCCGAACTTGTGACCGACCATGTTTTCCGTCACGTACACGGGCACGAACTTGTTGCCGTTGTGCACCGCGAAGGTGTGTCCGACGAAGTCCGGCAGCACCGTGCTGGCGCGGCTCCACGTCTTGATCACCTTCTTCTCGTTCCTGGCGTTCATCGCAGCCACCCGTTCCACCAGGCGCGTCTGCACGAACGGCCCCTTCTTCAGACTCCGAGCCATTAGTCGTCGCTCCGGTTACTGGGTTGCCTTGCCACGCTTCCGACCGCGCACGATCAGGCGCTGCGAGGCCTTCTTCTTGTTGCGCGTCTTCACGCCTTCCTTGTTGCCCCACTTGTCCACGACGTTCCGGCCACCGCGCGTACGACCACCGTGCGGATGATCGACCGGATTCATCACTTCACCACGCACCTTCGGACGCTTGCCCAGCCAGCGGCTCTTGCCCGCCTTGCCATGGCTCAGCAGCTCGTGCTCGGCGTTCCCCACTTCGCCGATCGTCGCCATGCAGGTGCCATGAATCATGCGCATCTCCGAACTCGGCAGACGCAGCGTGACGTAGTCGCCTTCCTTTGCCATCACCGTCAGGCTCGAGCCGGCCGACCGCGCCAGCTGACCGCCCTTGCCGGGCTTCAGCTCGACGTTGTGCACCGACGTGCCGAGCGGCATTTCGCGCAGCGGCAGACAGTTCGCGAGGCGCACATCCGACCCGGCGCCACTCACGATCGTGTCACCGACATTCAGCCCCTTCGGGTGAATGATGTAGCGCTTCTCGCCATCGGTGTATTCGACCAGCGCGATACGCGCCGAACGATTCGGATCGTACTCGATCTCGCGCACCGTGCCGATCATGCCGAACTTGTTGCGCTTGAAATCGATGATGCGGTACTTGCGCTTGTGACCACCACCGATGCGACGCATCGAGATGTGACCGTGGTTGTCGCGGCCACCGCTCTTCTTGAGCGGCTCGGTCAGCGACTTCTCCGGCGTCGTACGGGTGATCACGGCGAAGTCCGACACGCTGCGGAAGCGCGACGACTTCGTCACTGGCTTGAATTGACGAATGCCCATCGCTTAACCCTCGAAGACCGGGATCGTGTCTCCGGCCTTCAGCCGCACGATCGCCTTCTTGTAGTTGGGACGCTTCCCCTTGGACTGCCCCACCGTGCGCTGCTTGCCGCGGCAGTTGAGCGTCCACACGTCGGTCACCGTCACGCCGAACAGAATCTGGATGGCGTTCGCGATGCCGTGCTTCGTTGACTTCGGATGAACCACGAACGTGTACTCGCCCAGGTTCTGATATGCCGTGCTGCTCCGTTCAGTGATGATCGGACGCACGATCGTCTCGTGGATCGTCGGCATGGTTACTTCGCCTCCGCAGCGGCTGCCGTCTGCGCAGCGAGCGCCGACGCTTCGATGATGACCACGTCCGACCACAGCACATGGTACGTACCGACATCCTGGTACGGCATGACGTGCGTGGACGGGATGTTGCGCGCGCTGAGGAACGTCATCGGCTTCACGCCATCCGTGAGGAACAACACCTTCCTGTCAGCCACGCCGAGCTTGCCGAGCAAGCCGAGCATCGCCTTCGTATTCGGCACCTTCATCTCGAAGGAATCGATCACGAGCAGGTCGTTCTCGCGGGCGCGGACATTCAGCGCGCTCTTCTTGCCGAGGGTCCGGACCTTCTTCTGCACGCGCTGCGTGTAGTCACGCGGCGTCGGTCCGAAGACGGTACCACCGCCCGGCCAGTGCGGCGCACGCGTCGAACCCTGGCGGGCGCGACCGGTGCCCTTCTGCTTCCACGGCTTCTGGTTACCACCAACCACCTTGCCGCGCGTCTTGGTCGACGCGGTGCCCTGGCGCTGGTTGGCCAGCGTGGCCTTCACCACCTGATGCATCACCGGCACGTTCACCGTTCCGTCGAACAGCGCCTCGGGCAGCGTGACTGCCGCCTTCGCCTTGCCGTCCGCGCTGAACGCGCGTGCCTGCAGTGTCATGTGCTCTGTCGTCATCGGCTCAACCCTGCTTCTTGACGAGGACGATTCCGTTGGTCGGACCCGCCACTGCGCCACGGATGTAGATCAGATTGCGCTCCACGTCCACCTTCTCGACCCGCAGGCCGATCTGGGTGTGGCGGTGATCGCCATAGTGTCCAGGCATCTTCTTGCCCTTGATCACGCGCGACGGATCGGTGCCCGGTCCGATGGAACCCGGACGACGGTGCTTCGTGTTGCCGTGCGTGTTCGGACCACCACCAAAGCCATAGCGCTTCACGACACCCTGAAAGCCACGGCCCTTGCTGGTGCCGGTGACCTTCACGATCTCGCCCGGAGCGAACAGCTCGACGGTCAGCTTCTGGCCCAACTCGTACGCCACGATCTCCGGATTCTTACCCGGGGAATCGTCGATGCGGAAACTGCGAATGACTTCCGGCGGATTGGTCAGGCCGGCCTTGGCGGCATGCCCGACTTCTGCCTTCGGTGCGCGATTGCCGCGCGGGGTACGCTCACCCGGCTTCGACTCACGACGCACCCGCTGCGCTCCGTACCCCAGCTCGACCGATGCAAAACCGGCCGTCGCCTTCTCCATCACCTTCGTCACCGTGTTTGGAGTCGCCTCCACCACGGTCACCGGGATCTGCTGCCCGATCTCGTTGAAGATCTGGGTCATCCCGACCTTTCGTCCAATGATGCCGATCATATCTCTCTCAGCTCAGTCACTGCCCGGCGCGGCGTGCGGCCCGCGACGACAACGGCAGTTGGACTCTGGCTCCCACCGGCGAATTCCGGCGGCGAACCCGCACCGCGATCCATACTGGCATCGCAGACCTGCACCTGCGACTACTCGACCTTGATCTCGACGTCCACACCAGCCGGCAGATCCAGCTTCGTCAGCGCATCGACCGTCTGCGCCTTGGAGTCCAGGATGTCGATCACACGCTTGTGCGTCTTCAGCTGGAACTGTTCCCGCGACTTCTTGTCGACGTGCGGCGAGCGGAGCACCGTCCACCGCTGCGTCTTCGTCGGCAACGGGATCGGGCCCGACACCTGTGCGCCGGTCTTCTCAGCCGTGCGCACGATGTCTGCCGCTGCCTGATCGATCACCGCGTGATCGAAAGCCTTCAGTCGAATCCGAATCTTGCCAGCCATTGCAGCTCCAGAGTGTTATGCGCGAAACGCTTATGCGAGGATCTTGGCGACGACACCGGCGCCGACCGTGCGCCCGCCTTCGCGAATCGCGAAGCGCAGCCCTTCGTCCATCGCGATCGGCGTGATCAGCTCGATCGTCATCTGCACGTTGTCCCCCGGCATCACCATCT
>JBBRLZ010000027.1:0-55103 GCA_038231095.1 Gemmatimonadales bacterium | reverse complement strand
CAGTGGCTCTTGCAGTGGCTCTTGCAGTGGCTCTTGCAGTGGCTCTTGCAGTGGCTCGCGCTCACTGCATCCCGCGCGCTCGTGTTGCGGCTCAGCGCGGCACGTTCGGCCACAGCACACCCTGATCCGCCTTCACCACCGGCCGGATGCCCTTGTACACAAAGCGTTGCAGCCGCTTTCCTTCGTACGTCTCGGTCGTGAAGATGTTGCCTTTCGAGTCCGTCGCGATCGAATGCACGGCGAAGAATTGGCCCGGCTGACGACCACCATCGCCAAACGCCGTGATGATCTCGAGCGATTGCCGATCCATCACGTAGACACGCTCGTTCTTGCCGTCCGCGAGATACAGATACTGCTGCGCCTTGTCGCGCGAAAACGCAATGTCCCACACCGCGCCGTCGCCGAGTGTTTTCGGCGCGATCTGCTTTTCCTTCACGAACGTGCCGTTCTTGCGGAACACCTGAATGCGATTGTTCACGCGGTCGCACACATACACGAACCCGTCGGGCGTTGGTTCGGCGCAATGCACCGGTGTGCGGAACTGCGGAATCAGCGGACGGTCGGGATTGTACGCGCCGTAGTTGCTGTCGCTCGGCACATTGCCGTACGCGCCCCAGAACCGTTTGATGGCGCCGGTGTTCATGTCGAGCACGGCGACGCGGCGATTGCCGTAGCCATCCGCCACGTACGCTTCGCTTGCCGCCACGTCGAACGAGATCTTCGCGACGCGCCCGAATGAATCCATCGACTTCGAGTTCGCCGGCCGACCGGGCACGCCGATCTGCTGCAGAAACTTCCCGTCGTGCGTGAACTTGAGGATGTGCGAGTCGAATCCGATGCCCCGTGTCGAATCGGGCGTGCCGTTGCCGCCGATCCAGACGTTGTCGAGGTTGTCGATGCCGATCCCGTGGTTGCTGCTCGGCCAGACGTACTTGTCCGACGGCCCGCCCCACGAGTTCACCAGATTGCCTTCCGGATCGAACTCCAGCACCGGTGGCGCCGACGCGCAGCATGGACCGACGAGCGGGTAACCCCCTTCCGTCCGCGTGTTCAGTGTCGCGGCACCGCGATGCACGATGAACACATGGTCACGCGAGTCGATGCCCAACCCGATCACCATGCCGAGGAGCCAACCATTTGGCAGTGGCTTCGGCCAGAGCGGGTCAACTTCGAACGATGGCGCGACTACCGCCTGCCGGTCGAGCGCCGCCGCGAGCTGATGCTGGCCGACGGCCAGCGACACGATCACCGCCCCGATTGCGGGAACAACCCATCGCGTGCGCTTGCCTGGCATCCCGCTGCTCCGTGCTGAGATGAACGGTCGCCGCTGCCCGATCACGGTACTCGGCGCACCCGGATGACCACGGCCCCCCTGCGAAACTGCGGGCAATGGTATAACTCACCACACACATGCACCAGAGACCGTGGCTCCGTGGGGCGTACTGGCGTGCACGCGCGCGGCGCTTCACCGTGTGTGTGGCGCTGGGCGCCGCCGTGCTTTCAGTCACGGCCGTACCGGTGGACGCGCACGAAATTCCGACACAGGTGCTCGTCCGTGGTTTCGTGGTGCAGGACAGCACGAAGCTGCGCCTCTACCTGCGTGTCCCGCTCGAGGCGATGCGCGACGTGGACTTCCCGCTGCGCAATGATGGATCGCTCGACCTGGTACGCGCGCGCGCGCTGCTCAACGACGCCGTCGAGACCTGGCTGCTGAGCGCCATTACGGTCACCGCCGACGGGCAATCGCTGCGCGCACCAAGAATTGCCGGCGTCCGTCTGGCGCTTCCCACCGATCGCGCATTCGCCACGCTCGCGACCGCGCGCGCGTCGTTTCTGGACGCGCCCATCGAACGTGAGATCGTCCAGTGGCAGCGCGTGCTGCTGGATGTCATGCTGGAGTATCAGCTGCCGCGTAAGGACGCACGACTCGAACTCCATCCCGATCTGGCGCAACTCGGCATCAGGACCACGACCGTTCTGCAGATCGTGAAACCCGACGGTCGCGACCGTGTGCTCACGTACGACGGAAATCCGGAGTCGGTGTCGCTCGATCCGGCCTGGTATCAGACGGGCGCGCGATTTCTGCGCGACGGCGTGGTCCACATACTCAGCGGCATCGACCATCTGCTGTTTCTGCTCTGCCTCGTGCTGCCGCTGCTGCGCTGGCAGTCGCTGATACCGATCGTCACCGCCTTCACGCTGGCGCATTCCATCACGCTGGCGGCAAGCGCACTCGGATTCGCGCCAATCGCGCTCTGGTTTCCGCCGCTGGTCGAAGTCCTGATCGCGGTGTCGATCGTGTGGCTCTGTCTCGAAAATGTTCTGCTCCCGGCCGAGCGACTGGAGAAACGCTGGCCCGTCGCCTTCGGGTTCGGGCTCGTGCACGGCTTCGGGTTCGCTTTGGCTCTCCGCGCGCAGTTGCAGTTCGCCGGAGATAACCTCCTCGCCGCTCTGGGCGCGTTCAACGTCGGGGTCGAACTTGGCCAGCTCGGCGCGCTGGCTGCCGCCGTGCCGGTGCTCTGGGCCGTCCGTACGTATGTGGGCGCAGATCGCGTCCGTCTCGTCACAATCGTCGGCTCTGTACTCGTGGTGCACACGGCCTGGCATTGGTGTGGGGAGCGAGGCAGGGCGCTATTGGCGTACCGCGGCAGCGTCGCGTGGCCGGCCCTCGACGCGTCTTTCGCGCTCGGATTCATGCGGGCTATGCTGCTGGTGGCGATCGCATTGGCCGTGGCGCTTGCATTGCGGCAGATTCTCCGCGTCCCACGACGCTCCTGAAACCGGTCCAGATGCCTGGACCGCTGACCCTCAGTCGCCCGATCCCGTGCGCGTTGTCGTCCGATTGGTGTTGCCAGCGCTCGTCGCATGCCTCGGCGTCGGATTCACCGCCGGTGTCCGCTCCGCGCGTGCCGCCACTCCGCGAAGCCCGTCGCACGTCGGCACGACAGGCTCCGCTGAGTTTCTGCGCGCTGACACGGTGCGCACGACCATGGACGGCGTCTACACCAGCGCACAGGCTCTCCGTGGACGTGATGTCTTTGCGGCGTACTGCAAGAGCTGTCACACCGCCACGTTTCACTCCGGACCGACGTTCCGCAGCAAGTGGTACGGACGCTCGGTGAATGACCTCTATCGTTACCTCAGGCGCGAGATGCCGAAGAACGCGCCCGGTTCCATGAGCGATGAGGAGTACACGCTGGCGGTGGTCTACCTGCTGCGCATCAATGGCATGCCAAGCGGCAGTGAACCTCTGGCCAGCGACTCGACCGTGTTGCAGCATATCCGTCTCGACTCTGTCAGCGTTGCTTCTTTCACTCCCGGTACTCCCCGATGACGACGCGGCTCGGCACACTCACCTTCGCGGTCAGTGTCGCCGCATCCTCCCTTGCTGTTTCCACCGCAGCACAGGCGCAGACGACCGCGCGGGCTGCGGGAAGACCTGCGACACCCGCCAGCGCACCTGGTGGTGAGCGTGCCTCGGTCTCGAACCTCGTTCGCGGCAACGCGCCGGGCGAGTGGCGCTACTGGGGCGGCGACGCACACAGCTCGCGGTATTCCGCCCTCGACCAGATCACGGCCGCGAACTTCGGCTCGCTGGAAGTGGCGTGGCAGTGGAATGCCGGCACGTTTGGCCCCGACGAGTACTATCGCACCACGCCGCTGTACGCGAACGGTCGCCTGTTCACCGTGGCAACCACGCGGCGATCGGTGATGGCCATCGATCCCGAGACCGGCGAAACGCTGTGGATGTACCGGCTCGAGGAGGGCATTCGCTGGCAGAAGGCACCGCGACAGTTCGCCGGACGTGGCCCGACATACTGGACCGATGGCAAGGATGAGCGTGTGATCGTCGTCACGCCCGGCTACCACATGGTGTCGCTCGATGCACGAACCGGCATTCCAGATCCGAAATTCGGGCGCAACGGTGTCGTCGATCTGCAGGACGGACTCGGGTTTCCGATGGTGCCGCTGGCGGTCGATGATTCCGGTTCGCTTGTCATTTCCGACGCTGCACCGGCTCGACGTGCGAAGCCCGGCGAGCGCTGGGATCCGGTGAAAAAAATCGGCGCGGATGGCACGACCGGCATCGATCCGATCCACGGCCAGATCGCATCCAGCTCACCCGCGATCGTCGTCAATGGAGTGATCGTCGTCGGGAATTCGTCGATTCACGGCTACTACCCGATACGGATGCACAACATCCCCGGTTTTGTCCGCGGATTCGATGTGCGCACGGGGCGACAGATCTGGAAGTTCAATCTGATTCCGCAGCCCGGCGAGTTCGGCGCGAACACATGGGAGCGCGGCTCGAAAGTTGATAGCGAAGGCGTCGGCAAGAACGACGCGTGGGCGACGTACTCGGCCGATCCCGATCTCGGACTCGTCTACATCCCCGTCGGCATGCCGCTGATGGACGAATACGGCGGGCATCGTCCCGGCAACAATCTCTTCGGCAACTCACTGATCGCGATCGATGCGAAGTCCGGCCTGCGAAAGTGGCACTTCCAGTTGGTGCATCACGATATCTGGGACTACGACGCGCCGATGTCGCCGAACCTGATCGACATCACCGTCGACGGAAAGCGCCGGAAGGCCATTACGCAGAGCACGAAGCAGGGATGGCTCTACACCTTTGATCGCGCGACCGGCGAACCGATCTGGCCGATGCCGGAAACGCCGGTACTGCAAAGTGATGTGCCGGGTGAAAAGACGTCGGCGACGCAGCCGATTCCCAGCAAGCCCACGCCATATTCGCAACAGGGTCTGCTGGATGCCGACGTGATCGACTACACGCCCGCCATCCGCGACTCGGCGCTGGCTATGGCGCGCAAGTGTCGCATGGGCCCGTACTTCATTCCCGGCGTCACGTCGGATGGAACCAGCGCGAGTGGATTGAAATGCGCGTGGTATGCCCCCGGTGCGTCCGGTGGCGTGAACATCGATGGCGGCGCCGCGTTCGATCCTGAGACAGGCATGATCTACGTCGCATCGCTCAGCGGATTGTCGACGATCGCGTTGCAGAAAGACCCGTGCAGCGAATTCCGTTACAGCTCACCGCGCGACAACTGTGGATTGATCGGTGCGCTGACGCCACCGGCAGGTTACACCGCCCCCACCGCACGCGGTGGCGGGTTCGAGGGGCGCGGCAATGCGTCAGTGCTCGGCGGTGTATCGATTCTCAAGCCGAAGGAAATGGGCGGTATCACGGCCTACGACATGAACACCGGCGAGAAGAAGTGGTGGACGTCGAACGGAGGCATGATTCCTGTGAAGAGTGCCGATCCGCTCTTTGCCGGCGTCACATTGCCACCGCGCGCGGCGAGTGGTCAGGCGCAGATTCTCGTCACGAAGTCGCTGCTGGTCTACGGCACCGGGCGACTGGGCGGCGTGCCGAACGCCAAGCCACAGCTGTTCGCGGTGGACAAGGCCACGGGCCGGCAGGTCGCGACCGTCGAGATCCCCGGCAAGACCACCGCCGTTCCGATGACATTCATGCACAACGGGAAGCAATACATCGTGTTCGCGATCGGCGCGGGATCGAGCACGTCGCTCGTTGCGTTGAAGCTGCCGTAGTACATCGGTCACTCGCGCACGACGATACGAGCGGACGCCTTACGGTTTCCGCTCGTATCGCTTGAGTGCCCGCGGCCCGACTTCCGCGCCATAGATCACCCCGCGCGCATCCACCGCAATGCCTTCCGCCGCGCTCGTGTTGCGTGTGGTGGTCACCGGATCGGGAATGAACGCCGTCACTTCGCCGGTGCGTGCATTGCCGATCCGGATGCCGCGCTGCCAGGCGCCATGCGCCGGATCGATCGATCCGGATTCCGAGTCGGCCACGTAGATCACGTCATTGCGATCGATCGTGATGCCACTGGCGCGCGAAAACTGAAACCAGGTGTCGAGCAGCTGCCCGCTCTGCGAGTAGATGAAGATGCGGTTATTGCCGCGATCGGCCACGAACAGGCGGCCGCGCGAGTCCATCGCGAGCGCATGCGGTTGATCGAACTCACCAGCACCCGTGCCTTTCCTGCCCCAACTCGTGAGCAGCTTACCTGTCTTGTCGAACTTCAGCACGCGCGCATTGGCGTCGGCGCCCGACGCGTGCCCTTCGACCACGAAGATGTCGCCGTTCGGTGCCACCAGCACGGCATTCGGCTGATAGAAGTAACCCGGCTCACGCGCGCCACCATCGGTGCCGAGTCGCATCAGCAGCTCGCCGCGCGGAGAGAACTTGAGGACCTGATGTCCGAAGACGCGCGCGGGCATTGCCGTCGCCACCGCGTCGCTCGAACCCGCGCGTGGTGCGGCGGGTTTATTGTCGCGGCCATCCACGACCCACACATTGCCGCCGGCGTCCACGTGAATGCCGTGTGGCCAGTTGATCAGCCCCTTGCCGAACGAGCGTACCAGCGTGCCGCTCGCGTCGAACAACAGCACTGGATCGAGATCAGATCCAACGCAGCTGTTCTGACCACAGCGTTCGGCGACCCACACACTCGATCCATCCTTGTCGATCGCGACCGCGCTCGTCGAACCCCACGTGCGCCCGGTTGGCAATTTCGCCCAGCCTTCGACGGTCCGATATGGATTCGGTCGATCGTTGACCGGCGCGTCAGGCTGCGCCGATGCTGTTGACGCTACAGCAAGATGCCCGATCAGTGCGCAGCACGACAACCCGCGTATCCCGTGAGTCATTCGTCATCCTCATCACGACGCGGCGGTGCGGGCGCCGGGTCGTAGTTGAGCGTTGGTAGTCGGAACGCTTCGGCTGTGGCCGGATCACCGTCGGCGCCGGAGACGCGCGACGCGATGTATTCGCCGACGACGATCGCAAACTTGAAGCCTTCCGCCTGCCCCATCGCCGCGACCCAGGCGTTGTCCGCGCCCGGCACACGATCGACGATGAAATTGCGATTGACGCTCAGTTCGTAGTGGCAGGAACGCGTGCTGAGGATCGGCGCGTCCGCCAGCACGGGAAAGTATTTCTGCAGCACGCGGCGCGAACTCTCGATGCGTTCTTCGCTCGTCCATCGCGTGCTGAAATCAGGGTCGGCCTGCCGCGGATCGGGCGCACTGGCCGCAGGCGGCGGTGGTGGCGGTGCCGCGTCATCTGCGCCGGCAGGCCGCACGGGTGCTGGTGGAGCGATGCCACCACGTACGCGAAACCCGAAACTATCGGCTGGCAGCGATGCCCAACCCGTCACGCCCGGCACATTCCAGCTCGGCACGTTCGGCGCCGAAAAGCGATCGTCGCCGATCGGCGGGCCGAAGTAGCAGACATGGCCCAACGGTAACCGGGTCTTGTTGCGCATGGCATCTGGAAACACCTTCTCCGTCCACGGACCACAGCAGAAGACGTAGGTGTCGGCAAAGAGTCGCGTGCCATCACCAAACGTGATTCCATCCATCTTCCCGCTGCTGATCGGGCCGGGTGTCACGCGACCGATGCGGAATTCCACGCCCTTGTCGCGCGCCAGTGCGACCGCCGCCTGCACGGAATCGCGGGCGCGCGCGACGCCGGCGTCGGGTTCGTACAGAATCACGTTGTTTCCGTCGGACTTGATGTGCGGCCAGCGGCGTCGTGCATCGTCGGGCGTCACGACGTCGAACTTCACGCCCTGCGCGGTCCACAGTTCCTGCGTGCGCGTGGTGAACGCCTCCGGTGTTTCACGCAGAATGACGTCGCCGGTCGTGTAGAAAAATCGCGTGCCGAATCGCTTCGCATGTTCGGCGTCGAAGTCGCGCCAGCGTTGGATGCTCTGTCGCGCCCAGGCCGTCCACAATTCCGGCGTCAGCGTGCGATCGCCGTATGACGAGCGGATGCCGCGCGTCTCGTCGCCGCTGGTCGCGCGCGAGTTGGCGGCGCCGTATTGGTCGATCAGCGTGACCTTGTGTCCCGCCTTCCGCAGGTTGAGCGCGGTGAACGCTCCCCATGCGCCGGCGCCTACGACGATCACACGGCTCGACGCGAGCGCGGTGCGCTGGGTTGCCGCTGGCGCGCTCAGGCGCGCGGCGGCCTCGGCGGCGGCGGGGAAGCCGCCAGCCACCAGTGCACTGGTGCCCAGGCCAGCAAGGCGCAGAAAGTCGCGGCGTGGAACGCGGCCATCGAGCGGGGCCCGATCGTCAGACATCGATGGGGAGTGAAGAGGTGATGACGCGGTGACCAATCCCGCGCGAAGATCGCCCCGACGCAGCGCGTTCCGCAATCACGGCGCGCCACAGGTGGTGTGTCTGGTACGGCGCGCCGGACTTGCCCGCCTCGCGCGTGGTCGTGACCTTCAGCGACCATGCTCCCGCGTCGATATCGTTTCGCTCTGGCCGGTGTGATGTCCGCAGCCATTCCATGCCTCGCGACCGCGCAGGGCGGCGTCAGCGCGGCCGACAGCATCGCTGCGGTGGCCGCCCGTCAGATGGATCTCGGCCAGCAATGGTTTCAGGCCACCTGCGTCCAGTGTCATGCCGTCGGTGCCGTCACCAACGATGATTTCCGGCTCAAGTGGAATGGTCGGAACGCGTTTGAACTGTTCGAGCGTATCCGATCCACGATGCCCCAGTCGAGCCCCGGATCGCTCACTCGCGGGACATATCTCGCGATCGTCGCCTACCTTATGAAGCTCAATGGCATGCCCGGCGCAGGACGCCCCGTCGTTGGCGACAGCACTGCGCTCGCATCCGTCCGTCTGCAGTTTCCGTTGTCGTCCACCACCGGTCGCTGACCAAGGGATGTCCATGCGTCGTGCTGCTCTGTTGTCGGCCCGTCTCGTCGCGCTGCTGGCTTGCATTTCGCTTCCGGCTTTCGCGCAGGCGCGCGAGCCGCTCGGCCAATCGTCACCGATGCTGACGCCGGCGATTCGCGTCGGCAATCTCGTTTTCGCATCCGGCCAGTTGCCTGCGCGCGGCGCGGGTGCGGATACCACGATTCAGGGCCAGACACGCAGCACGCTGACGAATCTCAAGCGTGTGCTCGAGATGGCCGGCACGTCGATGGAGAACGCGCTCAAGTGCACCGTCTTCCTCATCGATGCCGCCGACTTTCCTGGCATGAATGAAGCGTACAAGGAGTTCTGGCCCGTCGCCCCGCCTGCACGCACGACCGTGATCGTGAAGGCATTGGTCGTATCGGGAGCCAAACTCGAGATCGAGTGTAATGCGGCGATGCCGGCGAAACCCTGATCGTCGCAGAACACCACGGCTCGGCATCGTTGGCAGATCGCGTCACCGCATCTGTATTCGGTGCAACGACGGTGTGAAGACTCGGATGGAAATTGGGGGAACTGCCCACGTATCAGGCTGTTCCCCCAAAATTCTTTCCAGCGCAGTGCCAGACGCCTGTGCTCGTGCCGTTCCCCGTGCGAGCCAGCGCTGCGCTACAGCATTCGCGCGCGAAACGGTGGCGCCGTCACTGCGTCTTCGCCAGCATCGGTGCCAGCAACTGTTCGAGTCGAACACCTTCCGCTTCACCCTGGAAGTTGAGCACCATACGATGGCGCAACACCGGCAGCGCCATATCGCGCAGGTCGTCCAGATCGGGCACCGCACGGCCAGCGAGTGCCGCCCGAGCCTTTGCACCGAGTACCAGATACTGCGACGCGCGTGGCCCTGCGCCCCAGCGCACGTACTTGTTCACTTCCGGCGACGCTTCATCACTGCCCGGGCGCGTACCGCGCGCAAGACGCACGGCATGCTGAATCAGCGTCTGTGAGGCCGGCAGTCGGCGTACCAGTTGCTGCATCTGCAACAGCTCCGCGGCGCCGAGCACCGCGCGCACGGGACCTTGTGCACCACCGGTGGTCGCGAGCACGATGCGCTCTTCTTCATCACGCGTCGGATAGCCGATGCGCAGTTCCACCATGAAGCGGTCCAGCTGCGCTTCCGGCAGCGGATACGTGCCTTCCTGCTCGATCGGATTCTGCGTTGCGAGCACGAAGTACGGACGCGGCAACGGATGCGTGACACCGCTCACCGTGACTTCGCGTTCCTGCATTGCCTGCAGCAGCGCCGCCTGCGTCTTTGGTGGGGCGCGATTGATTTCGTCCGCGAGCACGATGTTCGAAAAGACCGGGCCCTGCACGAACGTGAACACGCGTCGCCCCGTCGCGGCATCATCCTGCAGCAGTTCGGTGCCGGTGATGTCACTCGGCATCAGGTCGGGCGTGAACTGAATGCGGTTGAAGCTCAGATCGAGTGCTTGTGCAACGGTCTGCACGAGAAGCGTTTTGGCGAGGCCGGGCACGCCGACCAGCAGCGCATGGCCGCCAGCGAGCATGGTGGCGACGAGATTTTCGACGATCGCTTCCTGTCCCACGATGCGCTGCGCGATCTGTGACACGAGGGCGGTGCGGGCGCTGCCGAGTCGTTCGAGCAGGGCGATGTCGTCGTGCGATCCAGCTTGGAGTGGTGCGCTCATTGCCTTCGGGTGACGCGCGAAGAAAGAGAGAACGACGGCGACAGCATCGCCGTCGCTCGCGTCACGGGAGAGTGAAGCTTACCTGCGTCGTCGCCGGATGGTTCTCACTGCGGAACCGGGCGATCGCTGTAAAGGTGCCACGCGGCAGTGTCTCCTGCCATATCGCTTCGTAATCGCGCGACTCATGCTCTTCGAGCAGATGTGTCCGCATCGGCTGGGTGAAGAGGCGGCCGTCACTCCACGCCCAGACATCTCGACCACGTGCGTCGCGCACGATGAAGTCCACTTCCTGCCCGTCAGCGAACCGCAGCTCGTGGCGCTTTGTGCTCGCGTTGTTCGCGGTCAGTTCGAATGTCACGGCATCAGACCCCGGCGTCACGCGAAGATTCAGCGTGATCGGGACACCAGCGGATGCCTGCTGTGCCGCCGCCTCACCGCGGGCCGGGAGCGACAGTGACTGCTTCTGTCCGTCCACGCCTGCGTAGGTGAGTACCTGACCCGCAGCACCCGTCCGCGTCAGCGGGGACGAGTGGTCGGAACAGGCAGCGCAACCAAGGGTTGCGGCGGCGAGCGCGCCAAGCGCGCGGAGGCGGGGCATCCGGGACATCCTCAAGAAATGGTTGAGTCGGGTCGAGAAAAGCAGCCTAACGGAGTCCCCTAGGCAACGTCAACACGACCAGACTCCACGTTCGTCACATGTAAGTGTCGGTAGATACGTGAGTTAAGGCAAGCAGACCGAGGTGTACTGACGAGTGGAGCAAATCCCGCGCCAACCACGCCAGAGTTCGCTGGAATTTCGCTTGCGAAAAATTTCACAAGCGGCTTACTTTCCGCTCGAATGACAGCCACTGCCGGCCGAGGTGGGCTCCGGATGGCCGGAGCCGGAATTCAGCTCGCTGCCGTGCTCATCGGTGGGTTGTATGCAGGGCAGTGGCTCGACCGGCGCTTCGGTACCGCGCCGGTTTTCCTGTATGTCGGCGTCGCGCTTGGCGCCATTGGCGGTATGACGGCGCTCGTCCGGCAGCTCAACCGGATCACGCGCGACGATGAGGAGGCACGCAGGCGATGATCCGCGCAGTGGGACTCTATCTCGTCGTCGCCGTTCTGGTGACCGCGGCCGCAGGCTGGGTGCTGTTGTTGATCTACCCGGGCGACGCAGGCCAGAAAGCGATCCTCACCAGCGCACTGCTGGCGCTCGCGATCCAGCTCATCGCCTTCATCCTGCTCCAGCTCTTCAAGGGCCGGAACGTGATGGCTGGTTGGGGCCTTGGTGCCTTGTTGCGATTCGGCGGACTTGGGGTGTACGCGCTCTTCGCCACGAAGGCCCTCGGTCTCGACATGAACACCGCGCTCGTGAGCCTCGCCTGTTTTCTTTTCCTCTCGATGCTGATCGAACCACTGCTGGTCAACGTATGACGACGCGACTGCTCCGACTCCTGACCTCCGTTACCGCCCTGCTGCTGTTTGCGCTGCCCGCGCGCGCGCAGGGCGCCGATGCGGTCGACATCATCACGCCGCACATCACCGACGCGCACGAAATTGAAGTGCCGTGGCCGACCTGGCCTGCGCTGCACAAAGTGATTGAGCTTCCCCGATGGCACACGTTCGAATTGCCAGTGATCGGTGAAGTCGACATGTCGCCAACCAAGCATGTCGTGTGGATGCTGATCGCTGCCTTCACGGTCTGCGCGCTGCTGATTTTCGCGGCGAATGCACAGGGGCGTCAGACGCGCACTGCAGGCCACTCGAAAGGCTTCGCCGGCGGCATCGAGGCGATGGTGCTGTACATCCGTAATGAAGTGATCATTCCGAACGTCGGCCATCACGGCAACGGCTTCGTCCCGTTCCTGCTGACGCTGTTCTTCTTCATCCTGTTCTGCAACCTGTGGGGCATCTTCCCGTGGGGCAGCACCGCGACGAGCAACGTCTCTGTCACGGCGGTGCTTGCGCTACTCACGTTTATCGTCGTCGAAGCGGCCGGCATGCGCGCGCAGGGCATTGGGTATCTGAGCACGATTTTTTACTGGAATAAGGATCTGCCGGTCTTCTTGCGCATCCCGATGTTCCTCCTTCTGTCACCGCTCGAACTGATCGGTAAACTCACGAAGCCGTTCGCGCTGACGATCCGGCTTTTTGCCAACATGACGGCGGGACACATCGTTGTCCTCGCGCTGATTGGAATGATCTTCACCTTTAAGGGCATCGCGAGTGGAGCGCCATTCCTGATGGCGGTAGCCATCAACGTGCTCGAACTGTTCGTGGCGTTCCTGCAGGCGTTCATCTTCACGTTGCTCTCGAGCGTATTCATCGGACAGATTCGCGTGGCGCACCACTAAGCGTTGGCCTCTGGGCGCCTCGTGCTCGCGTGCGCGGCGCCCTTTTCTGTAGCCGGTCGGGCGACCGGTGACGCCCGTTGAGCCAGTGGCTCGGTGACGGGCAGTGATGCGGCTCCGGCTGCATGACCGCGCGAGACATTCCGCACTCTTCTCAATTGGTATCACTGCAATGACGATTCTCCCGCTTCTCCAGGCCGCCGCAGACACCGCGTCCAACACGAAGGGCCTTGGCTTGATCGGTGCCGGGCTCGCCGCCGGCCTGTCGGTCATCGGTGCCGGTGTCGGCATCGGCAACATCGGTGGTCGCGCCGTCGAAGGTATGGCGCGTCAGCCGGAAGCCGCTGGCACGATCCAGACGGCCGCGCTGATTCTCGCCGCGCTCGTCGAAGGCGCCGCGCTGTTCGGTATCGTGGTTGGCATCCTCATCAATAACAAGATCACGTTTTAAGTACGAGATCCCGCTGGCCGGGAACGGTGGTCGCCGTTCTCGGTCGGTGAGGGTTCAAACCTCTCTGCTTCAGCCTTCCATGCGCCGCACGCTTCTCACCCTGTCCCTGTCTCTCACCTCCGCGACGTTATTGCTCGCGCAGGAGGGACACGCCGAAGGTAGCTCCACGAGCATGTTCGACCCGAAGGCCGGGTTGATGTTCTGGACGCTGCTCATCTTCGTGTTCCTGCTCGTCGTGCTGTCCAAGTACGCGTATAAGCCATTGCTCGCCAGCGTCGAGGCGCGGGAAGCTGCGCTGGAAAAGGCGATCACGGATGCGAAGACCGATCGTGCCGAAGCCGCCAAGCTGCTCGCCGAGCAGCAGAAGCAGCTCGCCGAAACGCGCGCCGACGTGCAGAAGGTGATGGCCGATGCTCGCACGGCGACTGAAGCGCTGCGCGCCGAAATGCTCGACAAGGTGAAGGCTGAAGGGGCCGACATGCTCGATCGCACGCGCCGCGAAATGCAGGCCGAGAAAGAGAAGGCCATCGCCGAGCTGCGCCGCGAAGCCGTCGATCTGGCGATCACCGGTGCGAGCAAGGTCATTGGTCGGAATCTCGACAGCGCCACCGATCGGTCACTGGTCGAGTCGTACCTCGCCGGCCTCGATGCACCGCAGGGGTCGCGCTGATGCGCGACTCGACGATCGCACGCAACTACGCCGAAGCGCTCGTCACGCTGGCGCAGCGCGCCGGTGATCTCGATGGGTGGGGCCGAATGATCGACGACGTCGCCCAGCTGGTGACGAACGACATCAAGGTCCGCCGCTTTCTCGAGTCGCCACGCGTGCCTGTGACGGCCAAGAAGGAGATTCTGCGGAAGGCATTCCAGGATACGATGCCGCGCCTGATGGTGCGCTTCCTCGAGGCGCTGGTGCAGAATCGCCGTCAGCTGCTGATCCCGGAAATCTCCGCCGAGTATGCAACGCTGGTGGATGCAAGCCTCGGTCGTGTGCGCGCGGAAGTGACGCTCGCGCGTGACCCGCAGCCGGGCGAGCTCGAGGCCATCGCTGCGTCGCTGAGCAAGACACTCGGCCGCACGGCGGTCGCGCATGTGCGCGTGAATCCCGACATCATCGGTGGCGTGATCGTTCGCGTGGGCGACTATGTGAAGGACGGGTCGGTCCGTCGGCGTCTCGGCGTGCTGAAGTCGAAGCTCGTGCAGCAGGCCCGCTGACAGAGTAGACTCAACATCGATGTGCGGCGTCGCCCGGCGTTCACCGGCGACGCCGCGGAGGGTCCATCCACCGCCTCTCCCGGATCGTCGATGCGTACTACCCACCGCCTGACCGTGCTCGCTGCGGCGCTGCTGCTGCCCGCGATCGTCTCGGCTCAGAAGACCGGAACATCCCCTGCCAGCGGCGACACGTCCGGCTACTGGCAGCAGCGCGCGAACTACGACATCGTCGCGCGTCTGGATGAGGCGCGCCAGGTGATCGTCGCCACCGGGACGCTGCGTTACACGAACAACTCGCCCGATGTGCTGAACGATCTGTTCGTGCATCAGTACCTGAATGCGTTCCGGCCCTACTCCAAGTGGAGCGATGCCGACGAGCGCGAAGGGCGCACCCGGTTTCAGAATCTCGAGGATCCGGCGTACGGCTACGAGCGCTTCACTGCGCAGCCGCGTGTGGATGGCGAACCGATCGTGGTGGACTATCCCGGCGCGCCGGACAGTACGGTGGCGCACTTCAAGCTGCCGAAGCCGTTGCGTTCCGGTCAGACGATCACGGTGACGTTCGCATGGGAGGCGCGCGTCAGCACGACGTTCCGCCGCAACGGGCGCCGCGGCCGTCACTACGATTTCGCGCAATGGTATCCGAAGGTCGCTGTGTACGATCGCGGCGGCTGGCAGCCGAATGCCCTCGTGCCATCGGGTGAGTTGTACGGCGAGTTCGGCGACTTCCGCGTGGCACTGGTGCTCAACGACGATCAGGTGGTCGGCGCTACCGGCGTCGTCGTCGCGGGCGACCCCGGCTGGGAGCGCGTCAAGCGAGGCACGGGTCCCGTGATGCTCCAGCGCACGGCGTATGGCAACACGGGCGCGAACGCGATCATCCCGATTGCACCGGCGTCGATGCGAACGGTCGTGTTCGAAGCAAAGAACGTGCATCACTTTGCATGGACCGTCGATCCGGAGTATCGCTACGAAGGCGGCGCGTACGTGCGTGCCGCGCCGAAACCGAAGACCGATTTCCGCATCTGGGATACGGTGGCCGTGCACGTGCTGTACCGGCCGATCGATGACACGACGTGGGGCCGGAACATCGTGGTGCAGCGTACGATCGACGCGCTCAAGTGGCTCGAGCAGGTGTACGGGCCGTACGGCTATCCGCAGATCAGCGCCGTGCACCGGCTCGATGGAGGTGGCACGGAATTTCCAATGATGATGCACAACGGCAGCCCGGGCTTCGACCTCATTCTGCACGAAGGTGGTCACATCTACACGTACGGCATCCTCGCCAACAACGAGTGGCGCAGCGCGTGGATGGATGAAGGGTTGACGAGCTATCAGACGGCGTGGCGACTGGGCGACGCGCCGCAGGAGCGTGCGGCGAAAGCGTTGGCCGCCGATCCCCGCTGGATGGCGCCGCCGCTGACCGAGGCACTCATGCAGCGCCGCACGCGGTTCATCGCCAATGCCGAGCAACTCGGCAGCAATTCCGAAGTCTTCCGCTCGTTCAGCAGCTACAACGCGATGGTGTACGATCGCGCCGAACAGATGTACGGCGCTCTGCGCGATGTGGTCGGTGATGTGAATTTCAAACGGCTCTGGGCGGACTATTACGGCCGCTGGGCCTTCAAGCACGTCGATCGCGTGGCGATGCTGAAGGCGGCGGAGCGCGCGTCGAATCAGTCCCTCGGCTGGTTTTTCGACCAATGGCTCGACACCGTCGGCGAGGTGCAGTATGCGCTCAAGGATGTCGCAGTGGTGTCGAAGAATCCCAACGAGTGGGTGACGACGGCCCGTCTGGTTCGTATTGGGGCATATCGTCATCCGATGCCGGTGGGTGTCCGCACGTCCACGGGCTGGACGTTCGTGCGGGGTGACCCGTCGAAGGAGGACCAACGCATCAGCGTCACGACCACGACCAAGCCGGATTTGGTCCGGCTCGACCCGCTTGCGCTGACCGACGATGTCCGCGCCAGCAGCCAGCAATGGCCACCCGCTGTTCCCTAGACCCCGACCCGACACATCGATGAGTGGACCTTTCGATATCCGCACCGTCCCCAAGCCGTGGGGCCATGAGACGATCTGGGCGCTGACCGACCGCTACTGCGGCAAGGTGCTGCACATCAAGGCCGGTGAAGCGCTCAGCGTGCAGTATCACAACGTCAAGGACGAGACCGTTCATCTGCTGACCGGTCACCTGCTGTATCGCGTTCAGATCGACGGACAGCTGACCGACGTGCACCTCAAGCAGGGCGAGAGCTACCGGATCACGCCGGGCACCATCCATCAGATGGAAGCCGTGACGGACTGCGACGTGCTCGAGGTTTCGACCCCCGACCTCGATGACGTGGTGCGCATCACCGACAAGTACGGTCGCGAAGGAACGAGCGCCGCGTAGTTCAACCGTCTTTATTTGCGCGAGCGTCGCCGACCACCCCGCCGGCGCCGCGCGTAGTTCACGAGGTCCACCCACTTCGTACGACGAGGCTCATGAAGGTCATCATTCCGTTGGCTGGCAAGGGGACGCGCCTGCGCCCGCACACGCACCTGGTGCCGAAGCCGATGCTGAAAGTCGCTGGGCGGCCGGTGATGAGTTACGTGATGGATGATGTGATGAAGCTCGGCGGCATCGAGCAGGTGCTGTACATCACGGGTCATCTGAAGGACAAGGTCGAAGCGTACGCCCGTGCCATGTATCCCGTGCCGAGCGTGTTCATCGAACAGGCCGTGCAGGATGGCACCGCCGGCGCCGTCAATCTCGCGCTGCCGTACATCGACGGACCGGTGATGATCATCTTCGTCGACACGATCTTCGACACCGATCTCTCCATCGTGAACACCAGTGACGCCGACGGCATCATCTGGGTCAAGGAGGTCGAGGATTATCAGCGCTTCGGCGTCGTCGTCACCGACGACCACGGCAACATGACGAAGATCGTCGAGAAGCCCAGCACACCGATTTCAAAGCGTGCCAACATCGGCCTGTACTACATCCGCAACTGGAAGCTGCTCGCCGAAGCCGTCGCGCACGTGCTCACGCAGCCGACCAACAAGGGCGAGTACTACCTGACCGATGCGTTCCAGTACATGATCGAGCACGGCGCGAAGATTCAGGTCGTGGACGTCGAAGGCTGGTACGACGCGGGCAAGCTCGATACGCTGCTGGAAACGAATCAGGCGATGCTCGAGAAGCGCGGATTGCAGCGCATTCCGGCTGGTTTCAGTGGTGCGACGATCGTGCCACCGGTCTACATCGAGGATGGCGCGACGGCCAGCAATGCGACGATCGGACCGAACGTGTCGATCGGCGCGGGCTCGAAGATCGTCGACTCCACCGTCCGCGACACGGTCATGGGCAATGACTGCGTGATCACGAACAGCGCGCTGCACGACAGCATGCTCGGTAACGGCGTGCTGCTCACCGGCGCGAAAGGCAGCATGACGCTTGGTGACAGCGCGGAACTGACGGCGGACTGATCGTCGGCTGACGTCGCGCCGGAGTGCGCGCGACGTCAGCGCGTGTCGGCGGCGTCGATCACGATGTGCAGCGCGCGCTGCAACCCGCGCACGCCGTGCACATCGTCATACCACTCATCCGGCGTGTGCGTCCCACCGCCACGTCCACCCGCGCCGATGGCAATCGCCGGGATGCCGAGCGCGATGGGCACGCTCGCATCCGTACTGCCCGTCGCGAGGCGCGGGGTGGCGCCGATCGCGCGCGTGGCCTGCTGTGCAATGCGCACCAGCGGCGCGTCATCAGGAATGCTGCCGCACGGGCGACTGCCGAGCATCGTGACCTGACTGACGAGCGGCGCGGTGTGTGGAACGCGTCGACCATTCTCGTTGCGCTCGATCCGCGCGACCGTCTCGCGCAGCGTGCGTTCGAGATCGGCGAGCACGTTGGCGCTCAGGCTGCGGATGTCCACTTCGAGCCAACCGTCGCGCGGAATGCTGTTGATGCTGTCGCCACCTCCGATGCGCGCGATGGTGAGCGTCGAGCGCGGTTCGCGCGGCAGCAGGACGGCCTGCAGCGCCGCGGCGGTGGCGGTGGCCGCATGCACGGGATTCGCGGCCCCGAAATCGGCCCAGCTGTGGCCGCCGGCGCCGGTGAACGCGATGCGCCACCGCGTGCTGCCAAGCGCCGTGTTCACGATGCGATCGTCGCCTGCGCCGTCGATTGCGATTACGGCATGCGGGCGCGGCGTCGCGTCGTGCATGAGCTGCCGGATGCCGCGCAGGTCGCCCAATCCCTCTTCACCCACGGTACAGGCGAGCACGATGTCGCGGCGGGTCTGCACGCCCGACGACTGCAGTGCATCGCCCAGTGCGAGCAGCGCGGCGAGCCCACGGCCGTTGTCGCCGATGCCGGGACCGGAGAGCCGTTCGCCGACGTGCGTGACCAGCGGCGCGTCATCGGCAAAAACCGTATCGAGATGCGCGCAACACCACACTGCGCCACTGTCATCACTGAGCGCGGCGCGCGGGCGGCGCGCGATCACGTTCCCGACGCAGTCGGTGCGCACGTCACTCCAGCCGATCGCGGCAAACTGCTGCGCCATCCACACGCCGCGCACCGTCTCACGTCCGGTCGGCGCGGCGATGCGCGTCACGTCGCACTGCCAGGCGAGCGTGCGCGCGTTCGTCGACGTGAGATGGGCGTACGCTCGACTCGGTGGCGCGGAGGTGCCGTGGAGTCGTTGAAAGACAGAGCCGGTGCGGAGTGACATGAGCCAAGGAAGCAGGTCCGGGCACGTGAGAGCAAGCACGATGGCGCTCGCGTGCATACATTGACCGCAATATGACGCCGCCGGACGCCTCGCCGTCTGCCCTCTACGACTGGAATGCGCCGCCCACCGGGCGACGCGCGATCGATGTCGCCGATGCGACCTTCTCCGACGGCGTGCAGAGCCCGTCGGTGATCGATCCGTCACAGCCCGACAAGCGCCGGCTTCTCGCGCGAATGAGTGAACTCGGCCTGCGCTCGGCGTCGATCGGCGTGCCGGGCATGGGGCCGCGGCAGTTCGCGGATGCGCTCGACCTGGCGCGCGAACTGATGCGCGGACAGTGGCCGATCGACGCGTCATGCGGCGTACGCGCAAGCGTCAAGGATGTGGCCACCGCACTCGATGTGCGCGAGCGTTCAGGCCTCGACGTCGAGCTGGCGATCGCGGTGCCGGCGTCACCGATCCGGCTCGAGGCAGAGGGCATCACGCTCGATCGGCTGCAGGAAGTCACGGAGACGGCGATCGCGTTCGCCGTGCGCGCCGGCGCCCGCGTCGCGGGCGTGCTCGAAGACGCGTCGCGCACGCCGCCCGAAGTGCTGGCGGTGCTGATTCGTCATCTGCTGGCGCTTGGTGCGAGCGCGATCCGCGTGTGCGACAGTGTCGGTCACGCGATGCCGGACGGCACGCGCGCACTGATCCGTTTTGCGACGGAGCAAGTGAAGGGACGCGGCGGTCGCGCAATCCGAGTCGAATGGCAAGGACAGCAGGATCGCGGGATGGCACTCGCGAACGCGCTCGCCGCCGTTGACGCCGGCGCGGATCGGGTGCTGGCGAGTGCGCTTGGTCTCGGTGAGCGGAGCGGCACCGTGCCGATGGAACTGCTGCTCACGAACCTGCGGCTCGCTGGTCGCTGGCCGCACACGCTCGGCGCGCTGGCGGAGTACTGCGAGACAGCGGCCGCGGCGTTCGGCGTGCGTATCGCGCCGGCGCACGCCGTGGTTGGTGCTGACGCGTTCCGCACCGGCACTGGCTCGCACGCGACGGCGCTGGTGAAGGCGCTGCGCGCCGGCGATCGCTGGCTGGCCGACAATGTCTGTACGGGCGTGCCGGCCAGCCTGGTCGGTGCCGAGTCGCGCATCGACGTGAGCCCGGTGAGCGGGCTCTCCAACGTACGCTGGTGGCTCTCGCAGCATGGCTACGACCCCACGGATCTGGTGCTGATGCGCGAACTGTTGCTGGCCGTGAAGCAGACGCAGCGCGTGGCCAGCGATGATGAGCTGCGCAGCATGGCCGACAAGCTGTTGACCGCACGCGTCGTCCGCGTCTGACGATGGAGCAGGACGCAGCGGCGCCCGAACGCCGACTGCCACCGCTCGTCCGCGCGCTGGCCCTCGTGAGCCTGCTCACGGACGCGGCGAGCGAGATGATCTATCCGCTCCTCCCGATCTTCCTCACGACGGTGCTCGGTGCGTCGCCCGCAATGCTCGGCGTGGTCGAAGGCGCTGCGGAAAGCACGGCGGCGTTGGTGAAGCTTGGCAGCGGCTGGTGGAGTGACCGCATCGGCCGCTACACGCCGCTGGTCCTCGTCGGCTACCTGCTGGCCACGGTGACGCGACCATTCATGAGCGTGGCGCAGACGGCATGGCAGGTCGTGTCGCTGCGTGTCGTGGATCGCATCGGGAAGGGCATTCGCGGAGCGCCGCGCGACGCGTTGCTTGCCGGCAGTGTGGACGCTGGCATGCGCGGGCGCGCCTTCGGATTCCATCGCGCAGCCGACCACCTCGGCGCGGTCATCGGTCCGGCGATCGCCTGGTTTCTGTTGCAGCGGCTGCACCTGTCGCTCCGCACCGTGTTCATGCTGAGTGTCGTGCCCGGTACGCTGGCGGTGATCACCATTCTCGTCGCCGTGCGCGATCCGGCGTCCCGCGCCGACACGCCCGCCGCCGCTGTCGTGCCGTTCGCAGCGCCGACGCCGATGCCGCAACGCTTCTGGGCCGTGCTTGGCGTGCTGCTGCTGTTCACGCTGGGCAATTCGAGCGACGCGTTCCTGCTGTTGCGCGCGCAGCAACTCGGCATTCCCGTTGCGCTGCTGCCGGTGTTATGGGCCGTGCATCACGTCGTGAAGTCCGCGGCGAGTGTTCCGGGCGGTGCGCTCAGTGATCGTATCGGCCGACGCGCGGGCATGCTCATCGGGTGGGGCTGGTATGCGCTGGTGTACGCTGGGTTTGCGCTCGCCACGACCGCGGTGCAGGCGTGGCTGCTGTTCCTGGCGTACGGCGTGTACTTCGGCCTCGTGGAGGGGGCGGAGAAGGCGTTGATCGCGGATCTCGCTCCTGCGGATCGGCGCGGCACCGCCTTCGGCTGGTACAATGCGGCGATCGGAGTCGCGGCGCTGCCGGCGTCCTTGCTGCTCGGCGTGATCTGGACGATGCGCGGGCCGTCGGCGGCGTTTGCGTGCGGCGCAGTGCTCGCGGCGACGGCGATGGTGCTCGGGGTGTTCGTGCTGCCGCGCCGTGCGGGGTGATGGGCTGGTCACACGGCGCGCTGAGCCCAGCCTCGCGGTCTGAGTCAGGGCGGTGGTGGCGTGATGCCGCCGCCCTGCGTCGAGTTGTTTCCGGCGGCTATGGTTGCGGCGGCCGCAACACCAACGACAACGCCACCGATGATCGTGAGCACCGTGCGCTTTCGTGAAAACGTGCGGACCTGCACTTCCTCGATGTAGGGTCGGGCCAGTGACGCCGTCGTGCCGCTCGATCCGAATGCCTGTCGGCCGATCGTGTACATCTTGTCGATCGCGACGACGAGCGTGTCGTTCGTGGAGCGGAGCACCGTGCCGTCAAGCTCGTTCACACCCTGACCGAGCACCTGTTGCAGCGCCACGGTGCCTGGCAGCGTGAGCTTGATCGTGACGGGTGTCGTAGCGGCGAGTGACGTGCTGGTCGTGGGGACGAATGCATAGCAGGCATTCATCGCGACGAGGCCGATCAGTGACAGTGCCACTCCGATCGAACGCCGGGCCGCGATACTCCGCGGCCCGGCGTCGATTGAGCGGTGTGTTGCTCTCTGGGTCACTGACACGCGGTCGGCCGATCCTGCGCCGGCTGCGGTGCGGACTTGTTCTGCGTGCGTTCGTCGAAGCTGATCGGCAGGAAGCAGGGCCGCTTCGTGACCGCACGAATGGAAAGCCACCTGTCGGCCGGCTGGTTGAAGCGGAAGTGATCGGTGAGGCGCCGGCTCTGGAGGAACAGGCCCACCCGACGTTCGTGAATCAGCATGTCCTGGGCGACCGGTGTGCCGGTCCATGCTGGCTTGGAGTCGATGGCGCGAGCGAGGTTGATGTTCGTCGTGAATACGGCCGTGTTGCCGGCCGCCAGCGCCGCTTCCGCGAGGATGAGGTACATCTCGCGGGACGACGTGAGCGTGTAGCTCAGGAACTGTCCTGACGTCTGCCGACAGCAGGCATCGATCACCTTCGCCAGCGTCGCGTCGGGCTGCCCCGTCACCGGATCATTGAGCTTGATGCCGGCGATGCCCGCGGTGACCACTGTTGCGGTCCCGTTCACGTACGGTGCACCCGCGCGCAGTTCAAGGCGCTGGTTCGTCTCGAAGCCGGTGTTGAAATACCCACCGCTGCTCTGCGCCGTGGTGGTCAGCTTGAAGACGTACGATCCGCCCATGGCCGCCAGTGCCGCAGTGGCATCGGCGGTCGCGCCCGCGTCGTTGATGAGCGGGTTGGCGGGGAAGCCGCGTGGTGCACGCAGCGACGTCCACACGGCCTTGCTGAAGCGTGCCCTCGCGCGCAGCCCGAGCGCCTGCTTCAGCAGCTCCGCGTTGTTGAGCGTGGTCGCCAGCGTGACGGCCTTGCTGAAGTACGCAATGGCCGAGTCGTGCATGGTGCGCATGTTCGCTTCACCAACTGAGGCACCCGGCGTCTGGCGATCCGACGTGATGATGAAGTCCTCATAGTTCTCGCCGATGAACAGGTACGCCGTGCCGGCATAGACCCATGCGCGGGCGAGGTCAGCGCGGTTGGGCAGCCTGGTGCCGAACCCTTCGAGCTTCGCCACGGTGTAATCCGACAGCCACCGCGCCTGACTCATGTACGGATAGGTGCCGTTGCTGTACTCGTTCACCGGATCGCCGACGTCACCACCGTCGAGGAGGTTCCAGTACTCGCGCGAGCCGGCCCACTGCAGCTCGTCGGAGGCGATGCCGGTGAGGCCGGCGACCCCGTTGACGGCGAGGTGCAGTGAGCCACCGAGGCCGTTCACGAGCGACGTCGCTGCCGTCGGATCGGTCAGCGCGTCTTCGGTGACGGCATTCACGTTCTTGACGTCGGTGTTGAACAGGCCACAGCCAGCGAGCAGCACGCTGGCACCGACGAGGGTGACACCGGTGCGAAGCCGCATGGCGCGGGGCTTCAGGAACTGCATGATTCGTGTTGTCATAGTGCTATCCGCCCCCCGTTAGAAGCCGAAGTTGACCGAGAAGGAAAAGCGACGCGGAATCGGCATGCCGAAGGCGTCGGTGCTGGCGAGGAAGTTCTGGTCCACCGTCGACGCGGAGCGATCGATGGCGTTCACTTCCGGATCCACGCCGGGGTACTTCGTCCACAGGAGCAGGTTGCGACCTGCCGCCGTGATGCTGAGCGTGCGCGCGCCGAGGCGGCTGGCGAGTGTGGGGCTGAAGTCATACGTGAGCGCCAGTTCGCGCCACCGCATGAACGTGCCATCCTGCGACTGGTTCAGACCCGGCTCGAGCAGACGACGGTACTTCGTGATGTACTCGGTCGCGGCCGCAACGCGCTGTTCCGGGGTCGAGGCCGGATTGAGCATCGTCGAAAAAAGGTTCGAGAATTCGATGCGGTTCGAGCCGATCGACGGGTGCTGCGAGAGACGGAAACCGTCGGTCAGGTTCTGCACCTTGAAGCCGGTGCGGTACTCGAACAGCGACTGGACGCGCCAGTTCTTGCGGAAGCGATACGTGCCGCCCCATGAACCGGTCCAATCGGGGAAGATCTTCCCGTTCCGCTGCTCGAAGAGGATGCCCGTGCCCTGATAGTCGGCGAGCAGCGGCTGGAGTGCACTCTGCACAGCCGAGGTCAGGATATCGCGCGGCGTGGCGAAGTAGGCCAGCAATTCTGCCTGGGTGGCTGCCGTGCCACGGCCGTTGAAGTTGATCGGCAGTTCGGTGGCCGGGTTGTAACACGAAATCGGCTTGCCGGCACTGTTCGTGGCCGGACCGCCGGACGGGCATGCCGTCGCCAGCAATGGCTCATAGATCGAGCCGAGTGGCGCTCCTTCCTTCAGGAACGTGCGGTACCGGAAGTAGCCGATCTTGATCGGCGGGGCACCGCCGAGGCTCGTCAGTGTCTGCTTCAGATATGCGGCATTCGCGAACAGTTCGAGGCTGCTCGTTGCGGTGCGGATCGGGAAGCCACGGAGCGTGATTTCCATACCGTTCGCGCTGATCTGACCGATGTTCGTGAGCTGCGTGTTCCGGAAGCCGCCGGAGCTCGGGTACTGACGCGAGACGAGTGCGTCGCGGACCTTGCGATCCCAGTACGTGAACTCGAGGGCGAGCTTGTTGTCGAACAGACCGGCTTCGAAGCCGCCTTCGATTTCCGTCGAGATTTCCGGCTTCAGGTCCTGGCTGCCGAGGTTCTGCGGTGCCAGGCCGGCGCCGAATTCCGAGGTCAGCGGCTGGAACGTGGTGAACTTGTCGAAGGCACCCGGCTGACGACCCGACTGACCGATGGCGCCGCGGAAGCGCAGCGTCGAGAGGCGCGTCGAGTTCCAGGACTTGCGATCCGAGGGCACGATCGAGAGCGAGGCCTTCGGATAGAACACACCTGGCGAGTTCTTGCCGAATGAGCTCGAGAAGTCGTACCGACCGCCGACGGTCGTGAAGACCCAGTCGTGCCAGCCGATCTGGCTCTGCGCGAAGTAGCCGCCGTTGATCGTGGTCAGGAGCGATTCGCTGTTCGTGATCGCCGTACCGCCGGCGCCGACGACTTCGATGCCCGGGCCCGGGAAGGCCTGCGCGAAGGCGCCAGTCGTCTTGCGGTTCGTGTTGAACACCTGCAGGCCGGCCACCGTGGCCGTGCTCCAGCTCGAGCCAAGGCTGTGGTTGAAGGCGACCTTCGCATCGAGCGTGCCGACGCGCACGTTGTCGTTGAAGACGCTGCGATCACCGGTCACGGTCTGTGACGTGAACTGGTCCACGTTGTAGCCGAACGGGGAGAAACCGACGTCGCGACCGGCGGTGTAGTCGTAGCCGACCGTCGCACTGTACGTGAGCGCGTCGGTCTGGTTGTACGACATGTCGAGCGAACCGAGGTAGCGCGATGCGGCCGTTTCGTTTGTCTGGCGCACTGACTCGCGCACCGTCTGGAAGGCCTGATTGCCGAACAGGTTGCCGGCGCCGCTGCACACGCCCGGTGAGACCAGCGTGGACTTGTTGCAGTTCGCGAGTTCCGGACGCGCCATGTAGGCCAGCGAGTTCGAGCCGTAGATGTTGTTGTTCGTCTCCGGCGACTTGTTCAGGATGTTGTAGTAATTGTTGTTGAAGCGGATGCGGAAGTTCTTGAACGGCGTCAGCGTCAGGTTGGCGGTGGTCTGAATGCGACGCACCTGATCCGTTGCCAGCGCACCGAGCTGCTTGCCGCCGAACGGACCGTCTTCGCTGAACAGGCGACCGCTGGCGAAGTACGTGACGGCATTGCCGCCTCCGGTCACCGTGGTGCCGAGCGACGTGGCGACGCCGGTTTCGGTCAGGTTGTCCTTGAAGACCTTGGTCGAGAACGGCACGAACGGCGTGATGGTGCGGCCATAGAACGCGGTGAGTGAGTCGGCCTTTTCCTGCGTCCGGGCGAAGCCGGTGTTCGGTGCCACGCGATCGGGGAACGCGACAGCGTCCTGCTGGGCGCTGAACGTCCACTTCGGTGAGCTCTGGGTGCCGACCTTGGTGAAGATCTGGATCACGCCGTTGGACGCTTCGGTGCCGTACAGCGTGGCTGCCGCAGCGCCCTTCAGCACTTCGACGCGCTCGATCGTGTTCGGGTCGATGTCGTCGAGACGCGTCGGTGCGCCGCCGCCGCCGCCGGCACCCTGCGCGCCGGCGCCGTTGTTCATACGCACGCCGTCGATGAAGATGATCGGCTCGTTCGACTGCGAGAGCGACGAGTTGCCGCGGATGCGGATCTGCGCGCCCTGGCCGGACAGGCCGCCGCCGACAACGCCGACGAGGCCAGGCTCACGACCAGTGAGCAGGTTGGACACATCGTTGATCGGGGCGTTCGCTGGTGGCGTGATGACCGCCACGGTGTTGCCGAGGCGCTTGGTCTCGGTCTTCTGGCCCGAGCCGGTCACGACGACCTGGTTGAGCTGAATGGCACTCGTGGAGAGCGCGAAGTCAGCCCGGGCGGTCTGCCCGCCGGTCAGCGTGAGCGACTTGGATGCCGGGGTGTACCCCAGCGCGCGGACGCGGAGCACGATCGCCCGCGATCCACCAGTCACCGGGACGCCGGTGATGCGGAACGTTCCCTGCGCATTCGTGATACCGCCGAGTTTGGTGTCCGCAATGAACACCTGTACGGCTTCGAGGGCTCGCTGTGACGCGCCGTCAGTCACTTTGCCCTCGATGATTGCTGTCGCATTCTGCGCCTGCGCGGAGGTGGCCCCGAGGGCCAACCCCACCGCCAGACCTGTTGCCGACAGCACACGTCCAACCCACGCGACACGTTGCATTCTGGCCTCTGTCTTCGCCTGCTGGGTGGGTCACGCCTGTGCAGACCAGCGTCGGTCTGCAACGAACCGATGGTTCTAGTTGGTTTTTACCAGTCGTCGGAACATTTCGCAACGGGAAGTGTCACGCCGTCGTCTCAGAGGATGGGACGGTCTGCGGATGAGCCTGCAATCCTGCGACATCGACTCTGTGACGGCCGTGGGTCACTCAGGCGCACGTCGCGACGACAGCGCCAGAGGGAGAATCTCGAATTTTTCCTTGAAATGTCAGAAATCCTGACGCACGGAAACCGTTCGGCGCATCGCCGCTCGCACATCAGCAGCAGCGGGAGCCGGGGCGGCTGTAGCGCGAAATTAACCGATCATTAGCGAACTCATCGCGCGTTTTGACGGCACACCCCGGGTGGCGAGCCTCCATGTGTCGCAGGTAGCGATCATAGTCCGGCACGCCGATGATCGTCCGCAGCACCCTCAGCCATTCGCTCATGCGTGTCATCAGTCGGCTGGAAAGAGTGCGACGGACTGCGCCGGTACTTCCGTGCTCCCGGCCGGCATCCTGCCGCCGAGCACGCCAAGCCAGGTGCGCACCGACTCGACGACGATCACGATCACCGAGACGAGGAAGAAGGCGGCGACGGCGGCGTCCAGCCGGTCGTTGAAGATCATTCGCGGCAGCGCGGCCAGCGACGGCACGCCCGGGGGCAGCGTGCCCGAATCCTGCAACGCGGAGAATTTCGCTGCGTGCGCGAGGAAGCCGATGCGTGGATCGTCGCTGAAGAGTTTCTGCCACCCCGCCGTCATGACCACGATCAGCAGCCACGAGAGCGGAAGAATGGTCGTGGCGGCGTAGCGCGCCTTGCCCATGCGGATGATCACCGTGGTGCCGACGCAGAGCGCGACGGCGGCGAGCAGTTGATTCGCCATCCCGAACAGCGGCCAGAGGGAATTGATGCCGCCGAGCGGATCGGTGACCCCCTGGTACAGGAAATAGCCCCACATCGCGACGAACAGTCCACTCGCGGTCCAGACGGCCGGCTGCCAGGTGACCTCGCGGAATTTCGGCCACACCTGACCGCCAAGATCCTGCAGCATGAAGCGGCCGACGCGCGTGCCGGCGTCGAGCGTGGTGAGGATGAACAGCGCCTCGAACATGATCGCGAAATGATACCAGACGGCCATGCCGATCCCGCCGAGGGCGCGATTGAAGAGATGGGCCATCCCGACCGCCAGCGACGGCGCACCGCCGGTCCGGCTGAGCAGCGAGGTCTCGCCAACGCTCTTCGCGAGCGCTTCCATTTCGCCCGGCTGCAGTACGAAGCCCCACTGCTGCACCGCCGCCGCCGCACTCTGGGCGGTGGTGCCGAGCGCCGCGACTGGCGCGTTGATCGCGAAGTACACGCCGGGTGTGAGCACGCAGGCCGCGATGAGGGCCATGATCGCCACCAGCGACTCGGTCAGCATGGCCCCGTACCCGACCAGCTTGGCGTCCGTTTCGCGCGCCAGCAGCTTGGGCGTCGTGCCGCTCGAAATGAGCGCGTGGAAGCCGCTGATTGCGCCGCACGCGATCGTGATGAACACGAACGGAAAGACCTTGCCGCTGAAGACCGGGCCCGTGCCGTCCACGAATTGTGTGACCGCCGGCATCGCGAGCGGTGGCAGCACGATCAGAATGCCGCCCGCCAGTGCGACGACGACACCGATTTTCACGAACGCGCTGAGGTAGTCACGCGGTGCGAGCAGCAGCCAGACCGGCAACACGCTGGCGGCAAACCCGTACGCCATGATGAGGAGCGCGAGCGTCGGGCCAGTCAGCGTGAAGATCGGCGCCAGCGCGGGATTCGCTGCAACCCACTGTCCCGCCCACAGCGCGCCAGCCAGCATCAGCAGCCCGATCGCGCTCGCCTCGAGGACCTTGTCGGGTCGCAGGAAGCGGAGATACAGCCCCATGAACATCGCGATCGGAATCGTGAGGCTGATCGTGACGGTGCCCCACGGGCTCGACTTGAGTGCGTTGACGACGACCAGCGCGAGTACCGAAATCAGCACGACCATGATGCCCAGCACGGCAACGAGGGCGGTGATGCCGGCGACCGGACCGATTTCATCCTTGGCCATCTGGCCGAGTCCGCGTCCATCGCGCCGCACCGAGGCGCAGAGGATCACGAAATCCTGCACCGCGCCGCCGAGGACGACACCGATCACGATCCAGAGTGCGCCGGGGAGATAGCCGAACTGCGCGGCGAGTGTCGGGCCGACGAGCGGTCCAGGACCGGCAATCGCGGCGAAGTGATGACCGAAGACGACCCACTTGTTGGTCGGGACGAAGTCATGCCCGTCGGATTTGCGCAGCGCCGGCGTCGCGCGATCGCTGTCGAGCGCGAAGATTTTCGTCGCGATGAAGCGTGCGTAGAAGCGGTAGCCGATGAGGTAGGTGCAGATCGCGGCGGTCAGCAGCCACGCGGCGTTGATGCTTTCGCCCTGACTGAGCGCGATGCGCCCAAGCGCGCCGGCGCCGATGGCGGCGACCAGACCCCAGAGAACGACGGTGCGAGCAGAACGCATGGGATGGGAATCGAGGAGCTTGCATGAGTGAAGCGCCGTGACGGTACCCGCCGGTCATAGGGTCCGGCAAGACGCGGTGCTGAACCTGTGAGCCGTCGGGGCTATCTTGCGGCATGTCACTGCTTCCCGATCTCCCGCGTCTGCGGGTCCTGCTTGTGCCCGTCATCACGCTGTTCGTGGCGGCCTGCGGCGGCGCTCCCGCGCCGAAGGCGGCGCCCGAACCGGCCGTGGTGCGTGATACGACCGCGGCCAGTGCGGCACCCGTCGTCGCTGAGAAAGCGCCGCCGATCTTCGGCAATTATGCCTCGCGCATGGTGGTGGTGTTTCCGTTGCAGCGGTATGCCGTCGGCGACTCCGGGTGGATGAGCGCATCGAGCGGCACCGGCCGTCCGCGCGCCGCGCAGCTCGACTCGGCGCTCACGGCGGTGTTGCGCGACCGGGGGCTCGATGGCACCTGGTCGTTGCCACCGAACACGTCTCGGGTCGCGCAGCGTGAAGTGATCAATCGCACCGATCCGCGGTCGCTGGCGACGGCGGGGCTGACGCCAAGCCGTCGGCGGAACGATGTCGATCTGCGTGAGCCGCTCGGTTCGCAGTTGCGGAACATCATCGCGATGGTGCCGGAGTCGCGGATGATTCTGCTGCCGCTTGAGACGCGTGTGCTGACGACCGCCACTGGCATGCGACAGGCGACGATGCGTATTGCGCTGCTGGACGGGCGGATGTCGACCGTGGTGTCGTTCCCCGATGTGATCGGGCCACCGGCCGCGGACGAAAAAGCGGCGCTGGCAGCGGTGGCGGCGAAATTCGCTGATCTGGTGGTCGTTCCGTAAGCCGCGCGCTGCCGACACTCGTAGGAATTCCAGCGACTCCCTCTTCCAGTTTCCGTACCGACCACACCATGTCCACGACAGTCACTCTCATTCCCGGCGATGGCATCGGCCCTGATATCACCGAGGCAACGATCCGCGTGCTGGAAGCGGTCGGCGCCGATCTGGTGTGGGATCGTCAGATGGCTGGTGCCTCGGCCGCGGCCCGCTACAACGATCCGATTCCGGAAGCGACGCTCGATTCGATCAAGAAGAATCGCGTGGCGCTGAAGGGCCCGCTCGAGACGCCGGTGGGTGAAGGCTATCGCTCGGTGAACGTGGCGCTGCGCAAGACGTTCGATCTGTACGCGAACGTGCGTCCGGCGCATGTGATTTTGCACGGCGGCCGCTTCGAGAAGGTGGACATCGTGATCATCCGCGAGAATCTCGAGGGGCTGTACTACGGCGCGGAGCACTACATCCGCATCGGGGATGATCCGAAGGCGGCGGCGGAGAGCGTGGCGCTGATCACACGCTATGGCTCCGATCGCGCGATCCGCTATGCGTTCGAATACGCCGTGAAGCACGGCCGCAAGAAGGTGACGCTGGTGCACAAGGCGAACATCCTCAAGTACACGCAAGGCCTGTTTCTCGATGTCGGTCGTGAGATCGCGAAGGAGTATGCGGGGCGCGTGCAGTTCGAGGATCGGATCATCGACGCGATGGCGATGCAGTTGGTGCTGAAGCCGGAGAATTTCGACGTCATCGTGACGACGAATCTCTTTGGCGACATTCTCTCGGATCTGGTGTCGGGACTCGTCGGTGGACTGGGCCTCGCGCCCGGGGCGAACATCGGACCGACGGCCGCGATCTTCGAGGCGGTGCATGGCACGGCGCCGGACATCGCGGGCAAGGGTGTCGCGAATCCAGGTGCACTGATTCTGGCGGCGTGCCTGATGCTCGATCATCTGGGTGACACCGAGCGCGCGGAACGCATCCGCAGCGCGCTGCACACGGTGATCGACGAGAAGCTGATGCTGACGCGCGATCTGGGCGGCACGGCATCCACGCAGCAGTTCGCTGACGCCATCATCGCCAAGCTCTGACGGGGAGTCGCGGGTGACCAGGATACTGCACGTCTCGGATCTGCATTTCGGCCGTCCCGCCGTGCCGCTGCAGATTGACGCCATTGAAGCGCTCATTCAGGACGAGCAGTTCGACGTCGTGGCGATCAGCGGGGACGTGAGCCAGCGCGCGCGATCGGGGGAGTTTCAACGCGCGGGGGTGTTCCTGCGCGACGCGCAGCGCGCCAGTGAAACGATCGTCGTGCCCGGGAATCACGACGTGGCGTGGTGGAATGCGCCGATGGGTTTCGGCGACACCAGCGCGCTTTACGCCGACTATCGCGCGTTCATCAATGCCGACATCGAGCCGGTGCTCGATGTGCCGGGGATGCGGCTGGTCGGCTTGAACACGAGTCATGGCATCACACGTCGCACGCTGACGTGGAACATGCGTGACCTGAGCGTGATTGGAGACGTGACGCGGTCGCAGATCGAACGATTGCGCGAGCGGATGGATGCCGTGCCGGCGGACACGGTGCGCGTGGTCGTCATGCATCACAATCCGGTGCGTGGCGAACTGAGTCAGCGGCACGGATTGAAGCACACGAAGAAGGTGCTCGGCGCGTTCGCGGACATGGGCGTCGATCTGGTGCTGTGTGGGCATGATCACCAGGAAGCGATTCATTTCGTGGAGCACACGAAGAAGGGCACGGTGATTTCGACTGCAGGCACGGTCAGCAGTCGCTCGCGCGGCGGCCGACCGTCGAGCGTCAACTGCATCGATATCACCGACGAGGAGATCCACATCGTGACGTGGATCTGGGAGCCAACCGCACGACGATTCGGCCCAGGGCCGGTGAAGGTCTTTACACGGTGATTGCGTGGTTGCGAAACAGGCTGTCGCAGGATCCGGGACAGCTCGGATTGTTCGAAATGGTGGTCTCGGTGCCGGAGTTGCGCGCGCCGCGTGACCTGCACGCGCCAGCGTCCACCCGCCGGATCACGGACGATCTGCTCGCGCCGCCGCCGCCGGCAGCCGTGCCGGTCGTGTCGCTCGACTCCGACGCGTTTCTGGTCACGCTGCGCGCGCACGGCTTGCGAGGCGTGGAGCGCATCGTGTTCACACGCAATCGTCGCACGATGGTCAGCCTGTCGGGCGGTGTGCTTCGCGTGCACGAGGGCTTCGTGTCGGCACCGAATCATGTGCAGGCGGCGATCGCGATCTTCGCGACGTCGCGCAACAAGGCGAAGCGCGGTGCGGCGCGCGACATCATCGTGGCGCATCCGGTGCCGAGCCGTCCCCCAACGCGTCGTCCGGCGGTGCAGCACGCCGAGGACGAGCCGATGGCGGCGCGGCTGACGTTGTTGCATGCGCAGCTGAATCTCGAACACTTCTCGAATGCGCTCGAGCCGCTCGACATTCAGGTCTCGCGCCGCCTTGCGCGTCGGCTCGGCCATTACACGCCGCGCGCGCACAACGGCGGGAGCGGTGAGATCGTGATCTCCCGCCGCCACGTGCGTCGCGATGGATGGCCCGAGGCGATTCACACGCTGCTGCACGAGATGGTGCATCAGTGGCAGGACGAAACGGGGCGACCGGTCGATCATGGGGCCGGGTTCCGTGCGAAGTGCCGCGCGGTCGGGATCGAGCCGGCGGCAACGCGGATGCTCGTCGCGCGCTGAGTGACTGACGAACCGTTGCAGCGATCGTTGTCATGCGCGACGTCAGTGACTTCGTGGGGGGTGGGAGAACACCGAGAACACTGAGTGGCGACCGTTGCGGGGCTTCGTGTTTCGCGTTGGTGAAGGTGACTTCGTGGGGGTGGGGAGGACACGGAGATCACGGAGGGTGCGTGGTGCAGCGCTTCGCTCGCTTCGCGGCATCTCCGATTTTTTGTCAACTGCGTCTGGCGATGCTGTAGCTGTTCCCCAGAGAAATCGATGCCCCGAAGTACACCGACCGTTGCTGCGGTCGCACTCCGTGACCTCCGTGCTCTCCCGCTCCTCACGTTGTCACCGACGGTGCGAGCAACACTGATGCCCGAGGCGGTCGCCACTCGGTGTTCTCGGTGTTCTCCCGCCCACAAGAAGCCACCGGAGCCAGTCACGCTGCGGCGGTCATGGGACAGCGATAGGTTCAATGGCACCGCACGACTCACCCTTGCCCCGACCCGCCGATGCGCACGCACACGCACTCATTCCTCGCCGGCGCGCTGATGGCCGGGATCCTGGCGCCGGCTGCCGTGGCGCAACGCGCGGTGAATCTCACGGCCGTGCACGACGACATCGAGAAGCGCACCGCGCTCGTGATGCCGAAGGTCGTGGCCTGGCGGCGAGACATTCATGAACACCCGGAGCTCTCCGGCGATGAAGTGCGCACGTCGGCGCTCGTGGCGGCGCATCTGAAGGCGCTCGGCATGGAGGTCACGACCGACGTCGGTGGCCACGGTGTCGTCGGTATTCTGAAGGGCGGCAAGCCCGGACCGGTTGTCGCGCTGCGTGCGGACATGGACGCGCTGCCTGTTGCCGAACAGGTCGATCTGCCGTTCAAGTCGACGGTGCGCGCGACCTATCGCGGCCAGTCGGTCGGGGTCATGCATGCGTGCGGGCACGACAATCACGTCGCGATCCTGATGGGTGCGGCCGAAGTGCTGGCCGGCATGAAGGCGACGCTCCCGGGCACGGTGAAGTTCATCTTCCAGCCCGCAGAAGAAGGCGCGCCGAATGGTGAAGGTGGCGCGGCACCGATGATTCGCGCCGGTGTGCTGAATGCTCCGAAAGTGGATGCGATCTTCGGCCTGCATGTGTTCCCCGGTCCACTCGGCTCCGTCGGCTATCGCGTCGGACCGCTGCTGGCTGCGTCGAACTCATTCTCGCTCACCGTGAACGGCAAGCAGACCCACGGCGCTGCACCATGGGCCGGCATCGATCCGATCGTCGTCAGTTCGCAGATCGTGATGGGATTGCAGACCATCATCAGTCGCCAGACCGACATCACCTCGGTGCCGGCAATCGTCACCGTCGGCGCGATCAACGGCGGCATCCGCAGCAACATCATCCCGGACAGCGTGATGATGATCGGCACCATCCGCACCTTCGATCCAGTGCAGCGCACCGACATCTTCGCGCGCATGAAGCGGACGGCCGAAGAGATCGCGCGAGCCAGCGGCGCCACCGCGACGTTCACGGTCGACAGCGGCTATCCCGTCACGGTGAACGACACCGCGCTCACCAATCAGATGCTGCCGACCTTGCGATGGGCTGCCGGCGGGGCTGGGGCGGGCATACGGCCGCTGGTCACCGGCGCGGAAGACTTCTCCTACTTCCAGGAGAAAGTGCCGGGCCTCTTCGTCATGCTCGGCGTGACGCCGAAGGACAAGGACCCGAGAACGGTGGCCGCCAACCACTCGCCGTACTTCTTCGCCGACGAGGCTGCCTTGCCGAACGGTGTGAGGACGATGGTCTCGCTGGCCACGGACTTTCTCGCCAGCGGCCGAGTCGCTGGCAGCGCAATGGGCACTGCGGGACGATAGGCGCCGTTTGATCGTCCAGTGGGTGACCGGCCCAGCGCGCGTTTCGGCGTTCTGCCGAGCCGGTTAGCATATAGCTCTCTGGGCGCGCCGATCCGGCGGCGCCCACCCGACCTTCCTTGGCGGAGACACAAGCCATGGCCATTCATATCGACTCCGAAACCTCGCTCCTTCCGTCAGGCCACCTGATGCCGCGCGAGGACGACCTGTTCAACATCGACGCCGCGCTGACCGAAGAGGAGCGGGCGATCCGCGACTCGGTCCGACGCTTCGTGGATGATCGGATCCTGCCGATCATCGGCGATTGCTACGTCCAGGGCCGCTTCCCGAAGGAGCTGATCCCGGAGATGGCCGAACTCGGCATGTTCGGCGCGAATCTTCCGGAGGAATACGGCTGCGCCGGGCTGAGCAGTGTCGCCTACGGTCTGATCATGCAGGAACTGGAGCGCGGCGACAGCGGCATCCGCAGCTTCGCCAGCGTGCAGGGCGCACTGGTGATGTACCCGATCTTTGCGTTCGGCAGCGAGGCACAGAAGCGGGCGTACCTGCCGAAGATGGCGAAGGGTGAGATCATCGGTTGCTTCGGCCTGACGGAGCCTGACGCCGGCTCGAACCCGGGCGGGATGCTCACGCGTGCACGGCAGCAGGCCGACGGCTCGTGGATCATCAACGGGTCCAAGATGTGGATCACGAACGGGTCGCAGGCGCACGTGTCGATCATCTGGGCCAAGACGGTTGACGGTGACGAGAGTGGCAAGTCGGTGCGCGGTTTCATTGTGCCGACGAACACTCCGGGCTTCACCGCCAAGGATCAGAAGGGCAAGCTGTCGTTGCGCGCGAGCGATACCAGCGAGCTGGTGCTGGTGGATGTGCACGTGCCGGCCGACGCGATGCTGCCCGAGGTGCAGGGACTGCGCGGGCCGCTGAGCTGCCTGACCCAGGCGCGGTACGGCATTTCGTGGGGCGCGATGGGCGCCGCGATGGCGTGCTATGAAGAGGCGCTGGCCTATTCCAAGACGCGCATGATGTTCGACAAGCCGATCGGTGCGTTCCAGATCCAGCAGGTCCGGCTGGCGAACATGATCACCGAGATCATCAAGGGCCAGCTGCTCTCGCTGCACCTTGGCCGGATGAAGGACCTCGGCACGTTCAACTCGAATCAGGTGTCGGTCGCCAAGCGAAACAATGTCAATGTTGCGACTGACATCGCACGTGAAGCTCGACGGCTGCTCGGCGGCAACGGCATTCTGGCCGAGTATCACAGCATGCGGCACATGGCGAACCTCGAGAGCGTGTACACGTACGAGGGGACGCACGATGTGCACTCGCTGATCATCGGCAACGCGATCACCGGGTTGTCGGCGTTCAAGTGAGCTGAGGCGCAGCGCCGGGCTCTTCGGGGCACGGCGGGTGTAGATTGTGGCACGGGCCCTGCACGGAACGTCGTTGTTCGAGCGACACGTGCAGCCCGCGCCACACCGGAGCGTCCGCTGGCTCAGCGGCGCTCCGTTCTCGTTCTTGCAGCCGGTTCTTCAGGAGTCTCCGATGCCGTCGCTCGTGCAGTTCGTCTGTTTCACGACCATTCTGCCGCAGGATGAGTTCCTGCTCGCGTGGGAGCCTTTCGCATCCGGTTATCTCTCGCGCGGCATCGAGCGGATCGTGTTGTCGGAAAACACCGAGCGCACGAGCGAGGCGGCGTTCGACTACGTCTCACGCAACCTGTGGGACGAAAGCCGGTTCGAGCGCGCGTATCCGCACGGGGTGCGCGGCAGTGGTGGTCTGGGTCCGATCGGTGTGCTGCAGGCGGGTGGGTTCCGGCTCGCCGAGTCGTCGAATGTCGATCTGACGGCGGGGCAGCGTCACGAGGCGAAGGTCATCGTGTTCCTGATGACCCGCATGGGGCAGCGCGAGAAGGCCCGCGCAACCGTCAAGGCGTCGCTGCAGCATCCGGGTGTGGCTGCGAGCGCGATCTTCCTCAAGGACGGCGATGCACGTACGGATCGTTTCGACATGGTGATCGAAGTCTGGCTGCGTGACGGTGCGACCGACGAGATCACGGATCTGCTGCGTAACGTCACCACGCAATACGTGACGGCGGCGCCGGTGATCATCGGGGCGTATCAGGAAGTGGCCGAGATGGGTGTCGAGGCGAAGCAGCGGTAGCCAGCCTCGCGCTTCTCGCGCGGCATGTCCACATTCGACGGGTCTCAGCGCACATGTGCCGGGGCCCGTTTGCGTTTCGCCGGCTTCGACATGCGATTGCCGGTCTCCGACTCCCCGAGGACTCCCCCCGTATGACTGGTCGCCTTCGCTGGGCTCTGATGGTGTGCGCCGTGTGCGCGCTGGGATCACCGGTCACGCTGCATGCCGCGCGTGTCGATCGACTGACCGATGTGCGCACGCGTATGACGGACTACGACGCACTGGTCACGTTCTTTCGCGCCTGGCGTGCGTTCCAGAAGGCGCCGCTGCAGGGTGGCGCACCGGACTACTCGCCCGCAGCGATGTCCGCGCAGCAGCGCGCGCTCGTCACGATGCAGGCGCGGCTGGCGGCAATCGACACCACCGGCTGGACGATTCCGCAGCGCGTGGACTGGCGCATCGTGCAGGCGGAGATGCGCGGAATGGAGTTCGATCATCGCGTGCGGAAGCCGTGGGCGACGAATCCGGCGTTCTATGTGACCGTGTTCGGTGATCAGAGTGATCAGCCGGCGCGAGAAGGGCCATTCGCCGATGGTGCGATCGAGGTGTGGGCCGAAGAATTCCCGTTGAGCGCCGAGCGCACAGCGGTGATGCGTGCGTCGCTGAAGGCGATTCCGGTATTGCTGAAGCAGGCGCGCGCGAATCTCACCGGGACGGGCGCCGATCTGTGGAAGTACGCGGGTGGGTCGCTGCGCGGTCAGAGCGTGGAACTGACATCGCTGGCCACGAAAGTCTCAGCCGACCTGGCACCTGACGTGCAGCGCGCGAAGGAGGCGACGGACGCGTTCGCGACGTGGGTCGAGCGGCAGGCGCCGTCAAAGAAGGGGCCGTCCGGTGTGGGCGTCACCAACTACAGCTGGTATCTGAAACATGTGATGCTGGTGCCGTACACATGGGATCAGGAAGTGACGATCATGGAGCGTGAACTGGCGCGTTCGATGGCGCTGCTGGCGCTCGAGGAGCAGCGTAATGCGGGCGTGCCCGTGCAGGTGCCGCTCGCGAGCGCCGAGGACCACACCCGGCTGTACACCCAGGGCGTGACGGACTACATGTCGTTCCTCGCGACGCACGACATCATGACGATACGGCCTGACATGGAGCCCGCGCTGCGCGCGCAGACTGGGCGTTTCATTCCGGGTCCGCGGGAGTTCTTCTATGAAGTGGACTACCGTGATCCCGAAATCATGCGCACACACGGCTTCCACTGGTTCGATCTCGCGTATCAGGCGAACTCGCCGCACGCCAGCGTCATCCGTCGCGGGCCGTTGCTGTACAACGCATTCGTCACGCGCACGGAAGGCAATGCGACGGGATGGGAGGAGATGATGCTCGCGGCCGGCATGTTCGACAGCAAGCCGCGCTCGCGTGAGCTGATCTACATCCTGCTGGCTGAACGCGCGGCGCGCGCGATGGGTGATCTGCGCATGCATGCGAACCAGATGACGCTCGAAGAAGCGTCAGCGTACGCCGCGAAATACACGCCGCGCAACTGGCTCCGCCTCGACGGGAAGCTGGTTCGCGGCGAACAGCATCTGTATCTGCAGCAGCCGGGCTACGGCACGAGCTACGTGATCGGCAAGATCCAGGTCGAGGAGATTCTCGCTGAACGGAAGCGGGTACTCGGCGACCAGTTCTCGATGAAGCAATTCATGGACACGTTCACGGCGACCGGGTTGATACCGGCGTCGCTGGTGGGGTGGGAGATGACGGGTGTGGCGCCGCGCAGCGCGCCCTGAGCGTCACCCGCGCTTGTACACACGCGCCGTGAGCAGCGACTTGATCCAGAGCGGAATGTGCCGCGCGAGGAATACGATCGCCTTGTACTGCACGCCCGGAATGCAGACGACTGGTCCGTCCGCTTCGAACTGACGCAGTGACGTTTCCACCACCGTGTCGGCGTCGAGCCAGAGAAAGGCCGGCGCCGATTTCTTCTGATCGAAACTCATGCGCTGATGGAATTCCGTGTGCGTGAAGCCCGGACAGAGTGCCTGCACGCGGATCCCATCGCGCGCACACTCCGTCGCCAGTGATTCGCTGAAAATGCGCTGATACGTCTTGGTCGCGCAGTAGTTCACGTTGCCTGGACTGCTGACGAAGCTCGCCACGCTCGAGACGGTGATGATCCCGCCGCGCTTTGCTGGTCGCATCAGTTGCAGCGCCGCACGGCTCAGCCGATTGACGGCCAGCACGTGCAGCCGCAGCATCTGTTCCTGGGTCGCGAGCGGCGACTCGGCCAGGGTGCCGGTGCTGCCGAATCCGGCATTGTTGACCAGCAGATCGAGTCGGCCGGCAGCCGTCAGTGCCGCTTCGGTCGTCTCGAGCCCCGCGTCGGTCGCGAGGTCGGCGACGATCATGCGGGCACCGGCGCCGAGTCCGGCGAGTTCAGCCTGCAGTGCCGCGAGGCGGGCGGCGTCCCGGGCGACGAGGAGCAGATCGTAGCCACGGGCGGCAAGTTTCCGGGCAAAGACGGCACCGATGCCGGACGAGGCACCGGTGACGAGGGCGAGTGGGCGCTGAGTCATGCCCCAAGTATGGCACCATGCCTCGCGATCGTCTCCTGCACGGCCGCCGCTTTACGGCTATTTTCCCCGTTCGTTGTTCTTCCGTTTTTTTCACACCCATTGGGAGTGCCAGCGGTGAAGATCGCCGTGTGCATCAAGCGCGTTGCCGACATGGGCGCGCGATTTCAGATCGGCGCCGACGGCGCCTCGGTGTCCGACGCCGGCATCAAGTACGACATCAGCGACTTCGACGAGTGGGCGGTCGAAGCGGCGCTGCAGCTGAACGAAAAGCATGGCGGCGGCGAAGTCACCGTCATTTCTCTCGGGCCGACGTCCGCACAGGAAACGATCCGCAAGGCGCTCGCGATGGGCGCCGACAAGGGCGTGCACCTCAGTGCCGACACGATTCCATTCGATGGGTTTGCGATCGCGGAAGCGCTCGCCGCAGAACTGCAGAGCGGTGCCTACGACCTGATCCTCTTCGGCCGCATCGCGGTGGACAGCGCCGCCGGCGTGACCGGGGCGATGGTCGCCGAACTGCTCGGTCTTCCGTGCGTCACTGCCGTGTCGAAACTCGACGTGACGGGCGCGAGTGGCGTCGCCGAACGTCAGGTGGAAGGCGGTGTCGAGACGCTGGCGTTCCCGCTGCCCGCAGTGTGCACGATCGATCAGGGCCTCGTGACGCAGGCGCGCTATCCGAGCCTCAAGGGCATCATGGCCGCGAAGAAGAAGCCGCTCGAGAGCAAGCCAGCGCAGCTCGGCGCGATCTCCGTCAGCGTGCGCAAGATGGAACTGCCGCCGGAACGTTCCGCAGGTCGCATCGTGGGTGAAGGCGCGGCCGCCGTTCCCGAATTGATCCGACTCCTCCAGACTGAAGCGAAGGTGCTCTGAGATGGCGAACAACATTCTGGTGGTGGCCGAGGCGCGCGGGGGTGACGTGCGCAAGGTGGCGCTCGAAGTCGTGACCGCGGCGCGCCTGCTCGCCGATGGGCTGGGCGGAGAAGTCCATGCGATCGTCTTCGGCGGCGCAGGGATCGCGAGCGTCGCGGCGAAGCTCGGCGCGGTCGGTGCCGACGTGGTGCAAGTGGTCGAGCATGAGGGCTTCGCGACGTATAACGCCGAGGCGGTGGCGGCGACCGTCACGTCGCAGATCACGAGCGGTGGCTATCGTGCAGCGCTGTTCGGTGCGAGCGCGATGGGCCAGGATCTGGCACCGCGCATTGGTGCCAAGTTGCGCGTCGGCGTCGCGGCGGATGTCGTCGCGGTCGCGGTTGACGGCACCGACATCGTCGTCCGGCATCCGATGAACACCAACAAGATCATTGCGACGATGGTGCTGTCGGCCACGCCGGCACTGGTCAGCGTGCGACCGGGTGCGGTGAGCGTCGGCGGTTCGCCAAAGGCAGGTACGGTGCAGGCGGTCGCTCCGGCAATGGATCCGGCGGCGGGTCGCGTGAAGGTGACGGGCGTCGTGATGGGCGGTGGCGCGAAGCTCGATCTCGCCGAAGCGCCAGTGATCGTCAGCGGTGGTCGCGGTCTCAAGGCTGCCGAGCACTTCTCGCTCGTCGAGGATCTGGCCGCGGCGTTCGGCAATGCGGCGGTCGGTGCGACGCGCGCAGTGACTGACGACGGCTGGCGTCCGCACAGCGATCAGATCGGCCAGACGGGCCGTCAGGTCTCGCCCGATCTGTACGTGGCGGTCGGCATCAGCGGCGCGATCCAGCATATCGCCGGGATGCGTAACTCGAAGACGATCGTCGCGATCAACAAGGACAAGGATGCACCGATCTTCAAGGTCGCCGATTACGGTATCGTGGGTGACGCCTTCGAGATCGTGCCGGCGCTGACGGCTGCGGTGAAGGCGGCACGCGCGCAGCAGTAGGTCCTGCAGTCCGAACGATGGTCCGGCGGGCGCGGTCGCGATGACTGCGCCCGCCGTTAGTTTCTGGATATCAGGCCGGCGCCCTCGCGTCGTCGTCGCTCTGCACGCCACACCGCACTGGATTGCCCATGTCCGGACAGAACATCGCGTTTCTGATCGTCCTCATCGCCGCGCTGGGTTTCTTCAGCTACAACATTCAGCGACTGGTCAGCTACCTGCGGCTTGGCAAGGCGGAGAATCGCCTCGACAATCCGGGCCGACGGACCTGGAACCTCATCACGATCGGATTTGCGCAGACGAAGATTCTGCGCGAGCGCGGTGCCGGACTGTCGCATGCGTCGGTGTTCTGGGGCTTTCTCGTGCTGACTGCGGGCACGGCCGAGATTCTGTTGCACGGCGTCTGGCCCGCGTTCAGCTACGAAGCGCTTCTGCCGCGACCACTGTGGCAGCTGTTCATGCTCAGCCAGGAACTCTTTGCCGTGGTGGTGCTGATCGCCGTCAGCTGGCTCATCTGGCGACGCGTGATGGCACCGCCAAAGCGCTTGCAGGGCAAGGAAGTCCACGGCACCGAGGCGGTGATCATCCTCTGCGTCATTGCGTCGTTGATGGTGACGATCTACAGCACTGGCGCACTCGAATACGCCTCGGATCCCAACGTGCGCGCAACGCAGTTCGGCTGGTTCCGACCCATCTCGACGAGCCTCGGCGCGCTGCTGACGAGCGTGCCGGGTACGCACGCTGCACATGATGTGAGTTTCTGGACGCACGCGCTGCTGGTGCTCGGCTTCCTCAATTTCCTGCCGTACTCCAAGCATCTGCACGTCGTCAGCTCGCTGATCAACGTGTGGTTCAGCAACACCAGCGGCCCGGGACAGGTCGGCGTGATGCGCGCGATGGATCTGGAAGCCGAGGTGGAGCAGTTCGGCGCCAGCGATGTCGATCATCTGTCGTGGAAGAATCTGCTCGACGGCTACAGCTGCACGGAGTGTGGGCGCTGCACCGCCGCCTGCCCGGCGAACATCACCGGCAAGGCGCTCAGCCCGCGCAAGATCGTTGTCGATACACGCCGTCGGCTGATGGAGAAGGCGCCGCTGATGGCGGGTGAACTGGATGTGCCGGGCAGTGCGGCGATTCGGCTGAATGCCGACGGCGGTAAGGCGGCATTCGACAACGTGCTGCTCGACAACTATCTGACGGAAGAGGAACTCTGGGCCTGCACGAGCTGTCGCGCCTGCGTGACGGAGTGCCCCGTGAGCATCGATCAGCTGGACATCATCAACGAACTCCGTCGCGGTCTGGTGCTCAACGAAGGTCGCTTCCCCGAGGAAGTGCAGCCGACGTTCGAATCGCTCGAGACAAACGCATCGCCGTGGGCCTTCAGCCCCGCCGATCGGGCGCTGTGGAGCGAAGGCTTGAACATCCCGACGTACGCTGAAGCCTTCGCGGAAGGACGGCGCCCCGACATCCTGTTCTGGGTCGGCTGCATGGGCAGCTTCGACGATCGGGCGAAGAAGATCACCGTCGCGTTCGCACGGATTCTGCAGGCGGCGAACATCGATTTCGCGATCCTCGGTCAGGAAGAGACGTGCCATGGCGATCCGGCGCGCCGTCTCGGCAATGAGTATCTGTATCAGATGCTCGCCAAGGGCACGATCGAAACGCTCGACCGCTACGACGTGAAGACGATCGTCACGTTCTGCCCGCACTGCTTCCATCAGATGGGCAACGAGTTCCCGCAGCTCGGCGGCAACTACGAAGTCATTCATCACAGCACGTACATCGAACGTCTGCTCGACGCGAATCTGGTGCCGCTCACCACGGAACACGGCAAGACGCTCACCTTGACGTACCACGATTCGTGCTACCTTGGCCGCTACAACGACGTCTACAGCGCGCCGCGCGAGACGCTCAAGCGGGCCTTGCCGGTGCTGACGCTGGTCGAGCCGGCGCGGACGGAAAGCCGAGGTCTCTGCTGCGGCGCCGGCGGCGGCCGCATGTTCGTGGACGAGAACGTCGGCAAGCGCATCAACGTCGAACGCACCGAAGAACTCGTGGCGACCGGTGCCGACGTGATCGCGGTCGCCTGCCCGTTCTGCATGACGATGATGACCGATGGCGTGGCCAAGCTCGAAAAAGACGTCGCCGTGATGGACATCAGCGAAATCGTCGCGGGCCAGCTTGCGCCGTCACGCGCACGCGAACTTGTCGCAGGGGACTGAGTGCTTCACGCTTCCGCGTGGTCGCGACTGTGCGTCAACGCGGTTGCAAATCGGTGAATGAACGCAGGCTCAGCGCGTGATACGATAGAGACTGATCGTGTGCACATGCGCCCCTGCTTCGATCGGAACTTTCGCCACCGTCTCGCAGCTGAGTGCGTGACTGATGCACCAGTCCGGAAAACCGGCAGAGCCCACGCGGCCTGGGTCGGCGATCCAGCCTTCGCCGTGCGGGCCCAGTGACTGCGCCATCACGCGTGCGATCAGCGGCGCGTTGCGCTGCTCGTACAGCACGTCGGACGCGACGACCAGGTCGAAGCCGCGCAGATCATTCGGCCAGCTGTTCCAGTCCGCGCAGCGGGCAGTGATGTCAACCTGCGCGTTGCGCCAGGCGTTCGCACGTGCGAAGTGCGGAGAGTCTTCGTAATAGTCCGTTGCGGTGACGTCAAAGCCTGCGCGCGCGGCGGCCGTCGCCACCACGCCGCTGCCACAGCCGAGTTCGAGCAACGTGCGATTGTGGCCGTTCAGGCCGCGTAGGAAGCGCGCGAGCACCACCGATGCCGGCCAGAGATCGGCCCAGTACGGCAGACGATCGTCCACGGCAAAGTCCTGCTCCGAGATCAACTCGTCTGAGTTCGCGGGATGCAGAATCTGCACGACTTCATCCACCGCGATCGTCACCGGGGATTCCGTCGTGCGATAACGTCCGCGCAGATCGGTATCGAGTCGTTCAGGTGTCAGAACGTCCAAGGAATCGCCTTCTGCGGATGAGCGTGCGAGAGCAGCATGGCGCGCGCGGACGCGCCAGCCGGAAGATACGGCGTGTCGTGCGGCACGATGAGCAGTGCATTCGCGAGCGTCATCGACAACAGCAGACCCGACCCCTGCGGCCCGGTCAGTCGCGCGACGTGCTCGTCGTCCACGACCACGCGCAGGAAATGCGTGAGCCCGCCACTCGTCGTCACGGGCTCGGCTACAGTGACATCGATTGCATCGCGCCAGAGCGGCGTGTGCACCGACATGAATCGCATCGCCGGCCGCACGAATACTTCGAATGTCACCATCGCCGACACGGGATTACCCGGCAGACCGAACCAGGGACGCGTCCCGAGCATGCCGAATCCGAACGGTCCACCCGGGCGCATGCGCACGCGCCAGAAGTCGAGCGACGCGCCGAGTCGCTGCACGACGTCGCGGGTGTAGTCGAACGCGCCGACGCTGATGCCGCCGCAGGTGATCAGCACGTCGAACTCCGGTGCCGACGTGATGCGTTCGGCAATCGACTCCGGATCGTCCGGCGCGATGCCAAGCTGAATCGGAATGCCGCCGGCTTCCGTGACGGCGGCAGCCAGTGCATAGCCGTTGGTGTTGATGATGCGGCGTCCCATCGCCACTTCGTCGAACTGGTCTACGTCCACCAGTTCGTTGCCCGAGCTGAGAATCGCGACGCGCGGCTTGCGAATCACCAACAGTGAGCGCCGCCCGTTTCCCGCCGCGAGTGCGATGTGCGGGGGCCTCAGCACGGTGCCGTACGACAGCAAGGCATGACCCGCACGGAAATCTTCGCCGGCCGGACGGATGTTGCGCGCAGCATCGCGATCGTTGCTGATCGCGACGCGCTCGAGGCCCGCATCGGTGTCTTCGACGCGGATGACCGTGTCGATGTTGTCCGGTACTGGCGCGCCGGTCATGATCCGCCATGCGGAGCCAGCGGGAATCGACATCGGCGCCTGATCACCTGCCGCAATCGTTCCGCTCACCACCAGCGTCACCGGTGCGTCGGCCGTCGCGCCGCGGACATCGTCCGCGTGCACCGCATACCCATCCATCGCACTGTTGCGCCACGCCGGATGTGTGTACGCCGCATCGATATGCTCGGCCAGCACACGCCCGACCGCCGCGCGCAACGGGACGTCCTCTGTCGGCAGCCGCGGAACGGCGGCGATGATGCGGGCGATGGCGTCTTCGACAGGAAGGCGTGGCGTATCGGTCATGGTGTGGTTCGTCGCATGTTCACGAGGCGTTCAACGATTGCCTCGGCGGTCCGGTCCACTTCACGGTTCGGCACCGCGAAGTTGTTCGCAATGATGGAAAAGATCAGCTCCTGGCCATCGGCCGTCGTCACGTATCCCGACAGCGCGCGCGCCTTGTCGATCGTGCCGGTCTTGGCGCGCACCCGTCCCTGCGCAACGACCTGCATTCGATTGCGTAGTGTGCCATCGACGCCAGCAACCGGCAGTGCGTCAACATACGCCGAAAAGAAGTCATACGCGCGCATTTCACCCAGCACGCGCACCAGTGCGCTCGGTGTGAGATAGTCGTGTCGGGAGAGTCCGCTGCCGTCGCGGATTGCATACGCATCGCCTCGCACGCCCCACGTGGCGAGCTGACGCTCAACCACGGCTCGCGCGCTGTCGGGCGTTCCGACGCCGGTCACCTGCAGGCCGATCGTGCGAAAGAGCGCTTCCGCAATCTGATTCTGCGACGGCTTCTGCATTGCCGTCAGCACGTCGCGCAATTCGGCGGACTGCAATGTGCACAGCGTGTCTGACGCGATCACGACAGCGTGCCCCGGGCGTGTGCGCTTGCCAGCTGCGACCGTGATGCCGCCGCGCGTCAGCGCTTCCATGACCGCAGCGACGTATACGCTCCGCGTGTCCGGCTGCGCCGCGCTGACGCGTGTGCTGTCACCGGCCGCGATACTGCCGCGAATCGCGATGCCAGGGACCGTCGATGAATCACGCCACCATTGCAACTGCGGTGGCCCCGAGCCGGCGGCGCGTGTGACGACCGCCGAACGCACAATCGGTGCGGTCCGCAATGGCGAGGACGTCGCACATGCCGTTGTGCCTACTCGCCCGCAACCCGTCACGATCACGTCCGTGAACGCGTCGTTGAACAACAGTTCGCTGACGCCAGCGCCGTACGCTTCGTTGAGATCATCCCAGTCCCAGCCAAATCCCAACGGACTGCCCGGAAACGCGACACTGTCCGCGCTCCGCACGCGACCAGCCACTCGCCGCACGCCGGCGGCTTTGAGCGCGTCGACCAGCGGCGCGAACGCGGTCAGCGGATCGCCGCGCATCGCCACGGAAATGCTCGGATCTCCGCTGCCGTACACAACGATGTCGCCGCGCAGCACACCGCGAACGATCGGTCCGGTGCGCACGAACGTCGTGCGCCATCTGAAATCCGCGCCCAGCTGCGCCAGCGCGACCGCCGCAGTGACGAGCTTCATGTTCGACGCAGGCATCACCAGCTTGTCGGCATTCACGCTTGCCAGCGGCTCGCGGCGATCCGGTGCGACCACCAGGATGCCCCAGTGCGCGCTGCTGAACTGCGGTTGCGCAACGAGCGAATCGACGAAACGCTGCAGCGCGGCGTTCGATGCCAATGGCGCGGCTGGTGCGGCAGGCGCGGGCTGTGTCGCTGGCCGCACTGGAACCGGAACCGCACCAGTCACGGGTGCGGCAGGACGAGCACCGCACGCCGTCAGTGCGCCGCACAGCACCATCGGGATCCAGCGCAGTCGTGGCATCATGCGTCGTGCGAGTGAAGGTGACGCCACGCGTCCGCGCGCTGCAGATCGTCCGGCGTGTTGACGTTGAAGAACGTGTGCGCCTGCACCATCGTGATCGGTTGCCCGGTGATCAGCCAGTGTACGCCACGCACGCGAGTACACAGTGCATGCGCCGCACGTTCACCCGTGGCCAGCAACTCTGCTGCAACGTCCGCACACCGCGCATCGTATGCCGCAACCAGGGGCTCGAGCGTGCCATTGGCGTGTTGCGGAACACAACACGCCGCACCGTCGGCAATTCCCCGGATCAACTCGCGCAGCACCGCGGCCGTCACGAACGGCATGTCCCAGGCGCACACGACAACACTTCGGCCCTCGGCCGCGCCCAGCGCCGTGACCAGCGCACCCAGCGCGCCGAGCCCTGGCTCCACATCTCGCACCACGCGCACGCCGGGGAACCACGACTCCGCCTCAGCATCGTTGGCCGCAATCAGCACGTCGTCGCACGACGTCGCCAACGCACGCAACGGACCATCCGCCAGCCGGCCACTGCCGAAGGCCACCAGCCCCTTGGGCGATCCGCCGAATCGCGCACTGCGCCCGCCGGCCAGCAGCACGCCGCAGTGTGCGCGCGTCATGGCGCTCAGCCCGGCTCGTACGTCGCGCTGAGCGTCGCGTCTTCCGCCACGACCACGCGCGTCACGCGGACCGCCTCGGGTAAGCGCGCCTGTACGCGCTCGGCGATGAAACGCGCCAGCTCCTCACCGGTCGGCACGAGGCCATCGATCTCGCTGAATTCCGGCACATCGAGATTGATGTTGCGATGGTCGAAACGCGACCGTACTTCGTCCTGCAGTATCGCGTCGAGCAGGCCGAGGTCCACCAGCATTCCAGTCGTGCGCTCCACCGGGCCGCTGACGCTCACATCGCAGACGTAGCTGTGTCCATGAAAATTCGGACGCGCGCAGAGCCCGAACGTGGCGGCGTTCGTGGCATCGTCGAACTGCGGACGACGATAGCGATGTGCCGCCGCAAACTGCACGCGGCGCGTGAGCGTCGTGCGACCGCTCATCGTCGTCCGATTTCCCGCACCAGTCCCAGCGTCAGCATCGTGTTGCGCGTCCAGCTGTTCTTCACGTTCGGTCCGACGATGGTCGGGATGCCCGGCGTCGAATCGCGGAAGGTCTGCGGGTACGGCACGCTGTAGAAGCGATTCATCATGTCCGCCCGGATCGTCCAGCGCGACTTGAGCGGCGCATACTTGACCCCCAGTCCGAGCAGCGGGGCAAATCGGTTGCCGAATGCGAAGCGGGAGGAGTCGGACACCAGCTTGTTGTCCGTCACCAGGCCGACGCCGAACGTCACGCTTGGCACCAGGCCGTGCCAGCTGCGGTTGCCGGTCAGCAGCAACGTGAGGCCGGCATCGATCATCCAGAGCGGCTGGGACACCGTCGCGCCGATGCGGTTCGCGAGCGACTGACCGGGTTGCAGCACGTCGCGCGATGCGGATTGCCGCATCAGGCCTGTGGTGAACGCGAGGGGCGACGTACCGAGCTTGATGTCGTATCGCACACCGAACGCCGAGCCACCGCGTGGTGCCGCACCGGCCTTGTCGTGACCACCGAAGCTCGGGCCGAAGAGCACCGTCAGATCCTGTCGCTTTTCGACGTCGCGAAACGGACTGTTTTCCGGGAGCGTGCCGACTTGTGCTGCGAGCGTCGAGCTGCCGATCATCAGAAGCGTCGCACCGAGCAATCCCCGTGCGATCATGCCTGCACCGTCGCCAGTCGCAGCGACGTGCCGCCCATCTCCGACGGAATCGTCAGGCCGAGCAATTCGAGCACAGTGGGTCCGACATCACACAGGGCACCGCCCGCACGCAGCGGCACGGCACCATCACGATCGACGATGAGCAAGGGAACGGGATTGGTGGTATGTGCCGTGTGCGGCGCCCCGGTCACCGGGTCCACCATCACATCGGCGTTGCCATGATCGGCGGTGAAGATGACGGTCGCGTCACCCTTCTCTGCCGCGACCAGGATGCGACCGATGCAGGCATCCACCGCCTGCACCGCGGCGATGGCCGCTGGCAGTGAGCCGGTGTGACCGACCATGTCGCAGTTCGCGAAATTGCACAGCATGAAGTCGTACTTGCGCGTCTCGAGCGCCTCCACGAGACCATCGCAGATGCCGGCCGCACTCATCTCCGGCTGGAGATCGTAGGTCGCCACCTTCGGACTCGGCACCATCCGACGCTCTTCGCCAGCGAACGGCTGTTCGCGCCCGCCGTTGAAGAAGAACGTGACGTGCGGATACTTCTCCGTCTCGGCCGTGCGCAGCTGCGTCATTCCGGCATGCGCAATCACGTCGCCGACCATGTTCGTGAGCTGTGTGGCCGGGAAGGCGACCGGATACGTGAACGTCGGATCGTACTCCATCATCGTCGTGACCGAGAGATGTGGCCGACCGTCAGTGTTGAACCCGTCGAATGTCGGCGATGTCAGTGCATCACACAGCTGCCGCATGCGATCGCTGCGGAAGTTGAAACAGATCACCACGTCGCCGTCCTTGAGACGCGGCGTCAGCGCTCCGGATGCATCATGCAGCACGAACGGTTCGATGAATTCATCGGTGGTGCCGGCAGCGTACGCCGCTTCGAGCGACGCCGCCACCGTGTCGGCGGTCGTGTCAGCGCCGACACCGGTGACCATCGCGCGGTACCACTTCTCCGTGCGCGCCCAGCGATGATCGCGATCCATGCCGAAATAGCGACCACCGAGCGTCGACAACACGGCGCGGCCGGGATACTTCGCGATTTCGTGCTGCAACTCGGCGAGGAATCCGCGCGCCGAATTCGGCGGCGTATCGCGACCGTCGGTCATGCCGTGCACGGCGACCGTCCGCACCTGCTCGCGATTCGCGAGATCGAGTAGTGCGAAGAGATGCTTGTCGAGCGCGTGCACTCCGCCGTGACCGAGCAGGCCGATCAGGTGCAACGTGACCCCGCGCGATGCGGCGTCCCGGCAGGCGGCGACGAGTGCCGGGTTGGTGAAGAATGTGCCCGTTTCGATTGCGGCACCGATGCGCACCAGGTCCTGCTCGACGACGCGGCCCGCGCCAAGGTTCATGTGACCGACTTCGCTGTTGCCCATCTGGCCTTCCGGCAGACCGACGCGCCGCCCGCTGGCTTCGAGCAGCGTGTGCGGCACCGAGCCCATCAGACGGTCCCAGTTCGGGGTCTCGGCGAGCGCGATCGCGTTGGCGGTAAAGTCATCGCGGTATCCCCAGCCATCGAGAACGACGAGGGCAACGGGCCGCACGGAAGACGAGGGCATGGATACTGGGTAGGGCGGGGTAGTAATCTCGTGGATATGACGTCTGCTCAATGTACCCCTCGCCGATGGGCACTACCATCGAATGCACGCCATTCCGTCGCTGCCTACACGTTGGGCGCGCTGGTGTTTCTTGCGGCAGGATCCGATCTATCGGCGCAGAGGCCAGCAGACTCGACAATAACGAGGGTTCTCAGCCCGGCGACGATCCCGCTCCGGCCGGCGTCCAGGGCAGAGCTTCGTGCCGCGCCGGATGGCGCTGTCATCGGCTCCGTGGTCGGTCCCGGCACGGTGCTCCCGATTGCCCGCGAACGCGGCTGGGTCCGCGTCCGGATGGAAGGGTGGGTCAAGGAGTCGGAGCTGCTGCCGGTGGACTCGTCGCTTCGGACCGCGCTGAGCGCCGCCGACCTGCGGGCCGACCCGGAGGGCTCCAAGGGGAAGCTCGTGCGCTGGAAGGTCGAAGTCCTCGCGTTCCAGCGGGCTGACGCCCTCCGACGGGATCTGAACACCGGTGAGCCGTATCTGCTGGCGCGCGGACCAGCCGGCGAGAACGCCCTGCTGTACCTCGCGCTGCCTCAGGCACTGGTCAGCGACGCGAAGTCCATCGTCCCGCTCACGGTGGTTCAGATCACCGCGCGCGTCCGCACCGGCCGCTCGGCACCAACGAACGTGCCAATTCTCGACGTCGAAGCGATCACGCCTCCATGACCACCGGCAGTACCACCAGCAGTACCACCCGCAGACGCCCCATTCTCGGTTTCGCGATTGCACTCATCGTGATCACGGCGGCGGCCGTGTCCATTCCGTTGCTGCGCGATCAGCGGACGGAATTCGTGCGCGAGACCGCTGCGCTTCGCGCTGCGCACGCGACGGCGGCGCAGACGATCGACTCACTGAACACGGCATCGGCAGCCTCGCGCGCCACGCTCACGCTGGAGCGCGCGCGGGCCGCAGCGCGCGAAGACCCGAAGCTGCATCTCGTGATCGCGGTCGACAGCGGCACCGTCGCACTCGTGCGCGACGGGATCACGCTGCGTTCGATGCCCGCACGATTCAGCGGCGGCCTGCCGAAGCGCGGCGCACAGTCGATCGCGAAGATTGCCGAGGCGGTGGCCACGGTGTCAGCGCCCACGGTGGACTCGCTCGGCAACGCCGTGAAAGCAACGGCACCAGAGACGAAGGTCGAACGCGTGACGTTCAGCGATGGTACGACGCTCGAAGGTGGTGACGCCGCCGCTGCGATGCTCGGTGGCGTGGAAGTTGCGCCGGGGCCGCGCATGATCTTCGTCTCACGTCGCGACTTCGATGCCATTCGCCCGAATCTGGTCCGTGGCATGAAGGCGGTGCTGTTCTGATGGCACCGCTCACTCGATTCTTCCGCGATGGCGGCTGGATGGCGTGGACGGCGCTGACGCTGGCACTCGCCTCGACCGGCGTGGCGGCGTTCGAGGGCGCGCAGACCTATACGGCGCTCACGGCACGCGATGATGCGCGCGACATCGGTGCGCGCGAACTCGCGACGGTCAACGTCGCGCGACGCGCCTTGATTGCCGTCGTCGATTCGGTGGCGACGGCGCGCGCCCGCGGACTGTCCAAGGCCACGCAACCCTACATCATCGTGAGTCTTGCGGAGAACCGGCTCTGGGTGCGCGAGACCGGCGTTGAGCTCTACACCACGCGCGTCGCCAGCGGCAGCGGGCGCACGCTCACCGGCGCCGGGAGCAAGGAGAAGTACAAGTTCGACACGCCGCGCGGGAAGCTCACCGTGAAGAGCAAGGAAACGTCGCCGGCGTGGATTCCACCCGATTGGCACTTCGTCGAACAAGCCGGGAAAAAGAAACTCGGCCTGTTGCGCATGAAGCCGGGTCAGATCATCCCGGTCTCCGACGGCGTCATCACCACGCGCGGCAGCGATGTGATCAAGCGCCACCGCGATGGCTCCGTGCAGATCCTGACTGCGACAGACGGCAAGGAACTGGTTGCCGGCCGACGCATCATCATCCCCCCCGGCGAAACGAATGCGCGCAAGTACAAGGAGATTCTTGGCACGCACCGACTCAACCTCGGCGATGGCTATGCGCTGCACGGCACCAACGTACCGACGTCGATCGGGCGCAGTGTGAGTCACGGGTGCGTGCGGCTCCGCAACGAGGATATCGAGACGCTGTATCGCATGATTCCGGTTGGCACCGCGGTGTACATCTATTGAACGCCGCGCGGCGTCCGGCCCTGCTGCTCGTACTGCTCCTCGGCGCGACTGCCTGCGTCGCGTCACGTGGGCAGTCATGTCGTGATCCCGGTGATCCGGGTGAAGTCGCGCGGCTTGCCGTGACGACCGATTCGACGGTGCTCGCACTGCAGAAGGCACCGGATTCACAGGCGACCTGGCTGCGACAATATCTCCAGGCCGTCGTGGATCGCACGGCGTCCCTCGAGGCATGCGGGCGCATTGCGAATGCGGGCGATCTGCGCACCGCCGCGCGCATCGGACTCGCGAGTTCACAGCTCGGCGTGGCGACCGTCGAGCGCGCCTATCGCTGGGCCCGTCGCGCCGTGGTTGCCGATACGTCCGACCGTCGCTCGTGGCGCATGATGGCGGCAGCGTGGGACCAGTTGCAGGTGGCGCAGAAACAGCCGCAATGGTTCGCCACCGTGGTCTCGTGCGCGAACAACACCGACGGCCGCTGTGCGCTCGCGCCGCTCGATTCCACACGCGTCACCGATCCGCAACGTGTCGAGCTCGGCCTGCGCACACTCGTGCAACAGCGCATGATGCTCGACTCGCTCAACCGGGTGCGCGGTCGGCCCTGATCCACATTCCGCTCGGCGTCGTCGTTCGGTGACAGAGTGGGGAGCGGGAGAACACCGAGAGCACCGAGTCGCGCGGATCGCGACGCTTCCTGTAGTGCGCAGCGCGGGTTGCTCCTGAAAAGAACACGACACGCCCGGGGCTGATGACAGCGAATCACTGATGGCTGCATTCGATGCTACTCAGTGTTCTCGGTGTTCTCCCGCCCCCCCTACGAGGCCACAAGACTCGCGCATACCACACAGCACCGCAGCCGCGACTGTGAACGCGCCCTAACACACAAACTGAACAGCCGGTCAGCACCTTAGGAACTCTTATTCGAATCGGCGAAGAATCAATGACCCCGCTGTCCGAGACTTGTGTAGCATGTGACACACAGGAGCTGCGAAATGATGGCACGGACACTGTTCGCTGGAATACTGATCGCCGGGGTCGCGTCGACGAACGTCGCAGTGCCAAAGCTGGCACACGCCGCCACGGCACCGATCGCGCCGCATACGAACGTCGAAGTGATGCCGCTCGATGACTCGCTGCTCGGGCGCAGCGGAAAGCTGCGTGCACGTTTTCTTCCGGCATCAGAGGCGAAGGCCTACGAGCTTGCCCTTGGTGCGATGCGCGCGGCGCCACCGAGCAGCGGCGTGCGCGCGCGTGTCGCCGCGCTGAACGTGCTGCCGATCGTGCCGTTCGAGACGAAGGTGCGCGGCCGCATGGGCCTCTATCGCATGGGCTACTGGCCCGGCGAGAAGCGCAGCGTGCGCAGCGACGCCTATGGCAACCCGCTCGGCTTCATTCAAGTCACGCCGGGCAACCAGGACATGCAGGTCTCGGAACACTTCACGCTGCGCGACTTCGTCACGAAGGATCAGTCAGCGGTGTGGCCAAAGTACGTCGTGCTGCGCGAAGCGCTCATCGACAAGCTCGAACTCGTGATCGACGAGCTCCAGCTGATGGGTCATCCGGTGCAGCATGTCGTGGTGATGAGTGGATTCCGTCATCCGTTCTACAATGCGCAGGGAGTCGGTCGGGGCGGGCGTGCACGTGAAAGCAGGCATCAGTACGGCGATGCGTCCGACATTTTCGTAGACAACGACTACGACGGCGTGATGGATGATCTCGATGGTGACGGTCGTGTGACAATGAAGGACAGCGACCTGATCATTCTTGCGGTTGAACGCGTCGAAATGGCACATCCGGAGTTGACGGGCGGTATGGGGCGTTATCATGCAACCAATGCACACGGACCATTCGTCCACGTCGACGTCCGCGGAACACCGGCCCGGTGGGGTGGCGCGTAAGCCTACGCCGATCGGGTTGATCGGCGTCACACTGGCTGATTCGTCTCCGCACGACGATCGCACCATGCTCGCGACTCCGCCGCCGCGTCGGTGGCGCTTCGCGAAGTACGCGATGGCGCTCGTGTTGCCTGTCGGCGCCGTCTTTGCCGCGCATCGCGTCAGCGAACCCGAAGGCCTCGACGCCGCCGAGCAGCCGACCAGTGCCATGGCGTTCGTCACGTCAGCAGACAGCGCGCGATCGACGCGCGTCGATATCGCAGCGCGTCCACCAGCGCGATCCTTCGCATCCGGCGCGTTCGGCCACAGCAACGCCGTGCGAGTGCGTGTCGTCCTCCCGAATGATCCGATCCGCCTGCCACTCGACTTCGCCGGTGCCACCGACGGCATGCAGTCGCAGTGGATCGCATTTGACGGCAAGAGCGACGACACACCTGCGGCGTGGCCGGTGAATGGCGTGCTGCGTGCACCGGCGCGGCCTGGGGCGTTCTGGCTCGTCGTTTCGCGT
>JBBRLZ010000026.1:0-55994 GCA_038231095.1 Gemmatimonadales bacterium | reverse complement strand
GACGCGCTGCGGCGCGCGGGTGAGTTGGCGACCGACGACGAGGGGCGCGCAATCGCCCTCAACAACCTCGCACGAGCCCTGTCGTATCGGCTCCGCGGTGCGCCGCGCGACAACATGACGGAGGCGATCACAGCGTACGAAGGCGCGCTGGCGTTCTTTTCGCGCGACGATGGTCTGCGCTCCGACGCAGCGCTGGCGGCGATGAACCTCGGTGCAACGCTCCTGCAGCGCGCGCCCGGCGATCTGGACGACACGGAGCGTGCGATCGTGCATCTGACACGCGCGGCGCAGTACTTCGACAGCGTCGGCGCCGATCATGAGCATCTGATGGCGATCTCGAATCTGGCGACCGCCTACGGCGGGCGCGGCGTCGGAAACCGTGACGCGAACCTGACACAGGCCACTGCGTATTCCACTGCCGCAATCAACTCCGCCGAGCGGCAGAAGGCGGAGATGGAACTGGCCAAGGCACGCTGGAACCTGGCAACATTGCTCACGACCGATGCGCGTGGCACACCGGTGTGCGACGTGCCGCAAGCGATCGCGTTACTCGAACAGGCCTTGCACGCGTATACCGTCGATGCCGATCCCGTGGCATGCCGGCGCACCGCCGCCAGGCTCGGTGATCTGCGTCTCGAGCAGGACGATCGCGATGAAGCGCTCGCGGCCTACGACCTTGCCGCGCGTGCTGCGGAGTCGCTCCGCCAGCGTGCGTTCGTGCCCGCGAACCAACGCGCAGAGATTGCGGTCAATACGGAGATCTTCGAGCGATGCGTCGCGCTGTGCGCAGGTGGCGAGACGCCTGAGTTGCGCCGACGGGCGCTGGCGTACGCGGAATCGGGTCGTGCGCGACAGTTTCTCGATCAGGTCGGCCTCGCACCGCTGACACCGCCGGCAGGCATCTCGCCCGCTGCATTGCGGCACGAGACCGAGCTGTTGTCCATCGTGCGTACGAGCGACATCGCCCTGTCCGGCATCGCGGTGACGGCACTGCCCTCGGATCGTGAACGCGCCGCTGCCGCCGAGCGCGAGGCAGCGCGTGGTGCATTGGTCGCGCTCTGGGATGACATGTCGCGCGCCAGTGATGCGGGAGCGCACTACGTACAGCTCCGTCGCGGTGACCGGCCGTCATGGGACGACATCGCCTCGCTGGCGTCGGCGCTGGGCGATGGCGCAGTGCTGGTGAGCACCTTCGTGCTCGATGACGCCATCAGCGTCTGTGTGATGCGCGGCGGCTGGGCGAGCCCGGTGACGCACTGCTGCCCTGTGACGCGCGAGGTGTTACAGCGCGAATACGTGGATGTATTCGCGCGTGAAGTGCTTGGTCACGTGGAGTTCCGCGCGCAGCGTGGCACACCCACGCACGCATGGCAGGCACTGGGCCGACTGCTGTTCGAGCCAGTCATGGAACATCTCGCGGGTGCAGCGCTCGTCTACGTGATTCCGCATGGTGCGCTGCATCAACTGCCGCTGCACGCGCTCACGGTACGGGGCGCGCCGCTGATCGAGCACGTCCCTGTGATCGCTGTGCCGTCCGCCGCAATTCTGCACCGCCTGCGCACACGTCCGCGCACGTCGGCCGCACACGAGACCGCGGTCGTCGTAGCGTTTGCGGCCCCCGGTGATCCGGCGCGTGAGGGCATCGAGACGGAAGGGAGGCAGGTCGCGACGCTGCTTGGCGTCTCGATGCTGTCAGCCGCAGAGGCGACCTGCGCCGCGTTGACGCAGTGCGCGCCGCAGGCGTCGTACATCCACCTCGCCTGTCACGGATTTTTCGATCGCGACGATCCGCTGGCGTCCGGCCTCGAACTGGGCGACGGCGTGATGTCGGCGCGTGATTGGATGGCCCTGTCGCTGACGTCGGACCTGGTCATGCTCAGCGCCTGCGAGACCGGGCAGGTGCAGACATCCAGTGGCGACGAGTTGGCCGGCCTGATGCATGCGCTGGCATTTGCCGGCGCCCGATCGAGTCTCGTGACGCTGTGGCGTGTGTACTCGGATGCCGCGATGCAGTGGACGATCGACTTCTACACGCGTCTGCAGACGCAGGATGGTGCGCATCGCGTGAGCGTGGCGAAGGCGCATCAGCAGGCGACGCTGGCGCTGAAGCAACTCAGCGACGATGTCGTCGTATGGGCACCGTTCGTGCTGGTGGGCGACGCAGGGTGAATACGGGCTGAGGGTGATGGCGCGCAGCGTCATCATTATTCTTGATGGGCTGGCATTCGCTCACCCCTCGCTCCGGACGCTCCTGTGCACTGTCGGACATTGCCGCGCCATCTGACCGCGCTGTTCCTCAGCGCCACGTCAGCCGCCATCCTCACCGCACAACCTGCCCCGCAGGTGCGCACCATGTCGGGCCGAGTGCAGGGCCTGATGCTCGCCAGCGGCATCGCGCGCTTTGCGGGCATTCCGTTCGCCGCGCCGCCCGTCGGCAGCCTGCGCTGGAAGCCACCCCAGCCCGCCGCCAGTTGGACCGGCGTGCGCCGCGCCGTGCACTTCGCCGATCAGTGCATGCAGGGACGACCATTTTCCGACATGGTGTTCCGCAACAGCGGCACGAGCGAAGACTGTCTCTACCTCAATGTCTGGACATCGTCCGAGGCGCCGACGTCACGCATGCCGGTGCTCGTCTATTTCTACGGCGGTGGCTTCGTCGCGGGTGATGGTTCCGAGCCGCGCTACGACGGTGAAGCGATGGCGCGCCGGGGCATCGTCGTCGTCACACTCAGCTACCGACTTGGCATCCTCGGTTTCTTCTCGCATCCGGAGTTGGCGACGGAATCGGCGAAGCATGCGTCCGGCAACTACGGGTTGATGGACCAGACGGCCGCGCTGCGCTGGGTGAAGGCGAACATTGCCGCATTCGGTGGTGATGCGTCGAAAGTCACGATCGCCGGTGAATCCGCGGGCTCGTTCTCGGTCAGTGCGCAGATGGCATCGCCGTCGGCCAACGGACTGTTCGCCGGCGCGATCGGCGAAAGCGGTGCAATGCTCGGGGCGACGCTGGCGCCACGGGCTGCATCGCTGACGGAGAAGGATGGCACGACGTTCGGGACGAAGCTTGGCGCACCGACGCTCAAGCAGCTGCGCGAAGTGTCTGCCTTCGAACTGCTCGATGCATCGAATCGAATGGACGTGCCAAGGTTCGGTCCTGGCATCGACGGCGACTTCATGCCGGACGCACCGAGCGCCATCTATGCACAAGGGAAGCAGGCGCACGTGCCACTACTGGCCGGCTGGACATCCGAAGAGCGGCGCGGGCTGTACCTCGTGCCGGACCTGACGTCGGCGGGGCTCGACGCGGCGCTGAGGACGACATTCGGCGCGCATGCCGTCGAAGCCCGTGCGGTGTATGGCGGCAGCACGGCCGCGGAGATTGCACAGAGCGCGACGGACATCTCGAGCGACCAGTTCATCGGCTACGGTACATGGACGTGGCTCGAGGAGCACTCACGCGTCGCGCCGGTCTACCGCTACTACTTCAGCAAGGCGCGTCCGGCGCTCACAACGCCTGCGGCTGCAAGCACCGCTCCGGCGAGTCCATGGGATGCCATTCCGCCCGGCGCGCCGCACTCGACCGATATCGAATACGCGCTCGGCAATCTGGCCGGCAATCCGGTGTACGCGTGGACCGCAGACGACCAGACGGTGTCGGCGACGACCATGACGTACTTCGTGAACTTCATCAAGACCGGCAATCCAAATGGTGCTGGCGTGCCCGCGTGGCCGACGGGCAAAGCTGACGCGGGCGGCAACGTCGCGCGCATGCGACTGGACGTGCCGAGCCGCGTCGAGCCGGAACCGCGGGCGCGCTATCTGTTTCTGCGGGGCATCGGCGCGAATCGGTGAGTGCCGCGCTCGTCGCGATGTCGGCGGTCTGAGTGCATCCCTGACTAATCTCTTGCTCTGAATCACAAAAAAACGACCCAGTTGTCCCATTTCTGTGACACTCTGACACGGCTGTTTGCCACCGCGTGGTGTTCCAACATGGTCACTGTCAACGGCTGGCGGACTCAGCGCTCTTGCGCGGTGAGGGACGACGAACAAGCTTTGGCGCGTCTCGCCTCTGAGAGAGAGTGCTGCGCATGGCGTATGTGCTGGGGATTTCCGCGTTTTATCACGATTCCGCGGCGGTGGTGGTGCGCGATGGCGAGATCATCGCCGCCGCACAAGAAGAACGATTTTCGCGAAAGAAACACGATCCGCGATTTCCGCAGCGCGCCATCAACTACTGCCTCGGTGAAGCGTTCATCGATCCGGCGGAGCTCGATGCGGTCGTCTTCTATGACAATCCGCTGCTGACGTTCGACCGGGTCACGAAGAACGCGATCAGCGTGGCCCCCGCCGGGCGAGAACAGTTCGTGGCTGCGTGCCGCACGCTGCTCGGCACCAAGGCCTGCCTCGAACGGGAATTGGAAGCCTGCCTCGGCGTCGTGCCTCGCCTGCTGGTGACGCCGCATCACATGGCGCACGCCGCCAGCTGCTTCTATCCGTCGCCGTTCGAGCACGCGGCAATCCTGACGATCGACGGCGTCGGTGAATGGGCGACGTGCACGATCGGTGCGGGCTCGGGTTCACACATCGAGCTGCTCGAGGAAATGCGCTATCCGCATTCGCTTGGCCTGCTGTACAGCGCGATCACCTACTACTGCGGCTTCAAGGTGAACTCGGGCGAGTACAAGCTGATGGGTCTCGCGCCGTACGGTGAACCGCGCTTCGCGCAGCTGATCCGTGATCACCTGGTGGACATCCGCGACGACGGATCGATTCGCCTGAATACCGAGTACTTCGGGTTTCTCGATTCGCCATTCATGACGAATGCGAAGTTCGATGCGCTGTTCGGCGGGCCGGCGCGGCAGCCCGACACGCTGATCACCCGACGCGAGATGGACATTGCGGCCTCGATCCAGCAGGTCACCGAGGAGATCGTTCTCAAACTGGTGGCTCACGCGATCACGCTCACGGGACACCGGAATCTCGTGATGGCAGGTGGTGTGGCCCTCAACTGCGTGGCCAACGGGCGCGTGTTGCGCGAGTCGGGGCTCGAGGGGCTGTTCGTGCAACCGGCGGCCGGCGATGCCGGTGGTGCACTCGGCGCGGCACTGCTGGTGGCGCACGAACTGTTCGGTGCGCCGCGATCGGTGACGCCAATGCGCGATGCACTCAATGGCAGCTACCTCGGTCCGTCGTTTTCGACCTACGAGGTCGAGGACTTTCTGGATCGGCAGGACGTGCCGAACCATCACGTGCCCGATGCCGACGAACGCGCGACGCTGGTCGCGGCGGCGCTCGCCGACGGGAACGTGGTCGGATTTTTCAGCGGGCGGATGGAGTTCGGGCCGCGGTCACTGGGTGCACGCTCGATTCTCGGTGATCCGCGGCAGCAGGACATGCAGACGCGCATGAACCTGAAGATCAAGTACCGCGAGAGTTTCCGGCCGTTCGCGCCGTCGGTTCTGGCTGAGCGGGCGTCGGAGTACTTCGACCTGGACGGGGCGAGTCCGTACATGCTGCTGACGGCGCCGGTGCAGGCGGGTCGTCAGCGTGCCATGGAGCGGCCGATCACGGATGGCGACGACATGCTGGTGATCCTCAACCAGCCACGCAGCGACATCCCGGCCGTGACGCACGTGGACTACAGCGCGCGGGTGCAGACCGTGGGGCCTGATGCGAATCCGGAATTCCGTCGTCTGCTGAATGCGTTCCACGCGAAGACCGGGTGTGCCGTGCTGGTGAACACCTCGTTCAACGTGCGTGGCGAGCCGATCGTGTGCACGCCGCAGGATGCCTATCGCTGCTTCATGCGGACGGGCATGGATCTGCTGGTGCTGGAAGACCGCATTCTGTGGAAGCATGAACAGCCGGCGCAGGCCAACGACGAGCGATGGAAGGACGAATATGAGCCAGACTGAGGCGCAGGTCGATCGATCAACAAGTCTTTCCGGAGCGCTGTTCGACGACGTGCTCGTACCGGTGACTGCGGCGCGGAAGGCGGCCGGTGCCGCGCCGTACTTTCCGGCATGGAGCGACGCCGCCGCGACGACCTATTTCGAGCGCTCCAGCGTGAGTAGGATGACGCCCGCCGACTTCGAATTCCCCGGCGGTGGAACAGCGGCGGGACTGATCGACGCGATCGCGGCATACTGGCTGGCACAGGGCGAGACTGCGTTGGCCGCTGCCGCGCCACGACTGAAGGCGATTTCCGAAGCACTCAGGGAAGAAGCCGTAGCCGACGACGGCAGCGTGGACATTTTCTGCTACACGCTCTTCTAGGCCCGCGATGAGCGATGCCACCGCCGACTTCGCCGCGATCGAGACCGACATCTGGGCATGGATGCGGGAGTTCGTGGCGGTCAAGAATGATTTCTACGGCGCCAAGTTTCCGCCCTGCCCGTTTGCGCAGAAGGCATTGCTGATGGAGACGGTCGATGTGGCCGTCTGGCAGTCAGGCGAGGTGAAGCAGTTCATTCGGGCCCGCGCTGAAGACATGCGCGATTCACCGAAGCTGACGACGCGAGTGATGGCGTTCCCTCCTCGCATTCAGATGGCATGGGGGATCAGCGATTTCGTCGAGTCGCTGAATCGCGAGCTGATCGCAGACAACATCTTCCTGAATACCGGCGTCACCAAGACCGCCGTCAGCCGATATCCCGGTTCCAACGGGAATCCGTATTTCATCGTCGTGGCAAACAGTCTCGATGCGGTCCTGAAGGGGTCGGAGTCGCTGCAGCGCACCGACTACTACGAGGACTGGCCGAAAACGCATTTCGAGATCGTGGTCGAGCGCCGGGAGAAGATGGCGAAGCGCTATGGACGGCCTGAGGAGTCCGGAAATCTCTAAGTCGCTCATGCGGTATCATCCGCGCATCGGCTACACGTACATGCCGAGTGCGAAGCTGCGCGTGCAGGGCATGAATGGCGGCTACCTCGTGCGCACGAATGCCGCCGGCTTCCGCTCGGAGCGGGAGTTCGTTCGCGAACGGAGTCCCGGCCTGTTTCGCGCGTTGCTTTTCGGCGATTCGCAGACCGCCGGCGATGGCGCCGGGAACGCATTGCGTTTCGGCGATCTGCTCGAAAAATCGGTGGTCGGCCTCGAGGTCTACAACTACGGGTTGTCCGGCACCGGGACGGATCAGCAGTATCTCACCTACGGCGATGTTGGACCGGTGGAGCACGATCTCGTGGTGATCGGTCTGTTCGTCGAGAATATCCGACGGCTGACACCGCGCGTCCTGCGCACGCGCGACATCACCGGTGATGACGTGTACCGCGCCAAGCCGTATTACGAATTGGCTGGGGGCGGACTCGCGCTGCGGAATGTGCCCGTGCCAAAGCAGCCGTGGACGGAGGAGACGCTGCCGGCGGAGCTGCTGCCGTACGTCTACTCATACGGCAACGAGTATTCGTTCTTCCGCGATCCGTCGGGGAAGCATGCGTCGCTGTGGCGTCGACTGGCACCGGCAGGAGTGCGTTCGATCGTCCGGTCGCTGATTCAGCGTCTGAGGAGGTTCGAGCCGCTGCCCGAGTACAATTCGGCCCGCACGCCCGAGTGGCTACTGCTGCGTGAGATTCTCGCGACATGGGTGCGCGAGAGCGCGGTGCCGGTGCTGCTCGTCGCGCTACCACACGACTCCGGGCTGCGCGGCGAGAGTGATCCGCGCAACTATCAGGCGCGCTTCCGTGAGCTGGCGAAGGACACCGGATGCCAGGTCTACGATCCGCTGCCGGAGCTGCTCGAACTCTCGGACGAAGAGCGGCTCGAACTCTGGTCGGACGCGTATGGCCATCTCTCGGTGCACGGCCATGCGGCGATTGCACGGTTGCTGACACCAGTGATGCAGCGGATCATGGCGGGGCGGCTTGACGCCGCGCATCGAGCGTGACCACGGGTCTGTCGTGAGTGCGGACGCCCGATAGCTCCGGACGCTGCACACGTCTCGATTGGCGGCGACGTCCGGTTGCACGACTGGAAACTCGAAGCGCGATCGACCCCGTCATGCGCCCAACACCAGCGCGGGGTCGATCCGCATTCGGGCACCGGCCGGATCAGGGTGCGGCAACGACGTACGCAGAGCTGATGAAGTTCGGCACGTTTGCGGCGAGCGCGGCGGGGTTGTAGTAGTTGGTCTTCGAGACGTCCACCGTCGCCGGCCGCCACCCACTCGTGCCCGCGTACATCAGATCCGTCGGATCCGCACCGACATGCCCGGAAGACGTGTAACCTGGCGCCGCGGGATTCACGAAGCCGAGCGCGTGAAAGAGCTCGTGCTGCGTCAGAAACTCCCAGTAGGTCGGCGCGGCAGTAGGTGACGCGGCGAACGCGTTGTTGGCACACGGAATCACGCCGTTCGGCAGTCCCTTCAAATAGACCGCCGCCAGATTGCCAGGCAGCGTCGGCGGCGTGGATGACGAGCCGCAGCGATCGACGTGACGGCCGTCGTAGAACGCGAGCAGAATCACGTTCGCCTGATTCCACCCAACCGCCTTCAGATCCTTTTCGATCGAGTCACGGATGAAGATACCGTAGCCGTAATACACGGCGTCGGTGCGCGGCAGGCGCACGAACGTGATGTCGAGCCCACCATCCGAGGCGTCGTAGCGTACCGAACGTCCCGCGGTCTGCGCCGCCAGCCAGCGCTGTCCGCTGCTCAATGTGCGATGAATGGTGCCATCGGTGTCGAAATTTCGATCGGCGCCGTCACTCGGCAACGCATACATGATCTTCACGCGACCGCTAGCCGACTCGTCGGTGCGATTCGTCGTACTGCGTTGCAGAATCCGGAGCGCGTACGCGGCGCTGGCGGTTGCGCTGCCACCGCCCGCGACGGTCGCGGTCGCGATGGGGGCGTCGTAGCCGATGCTGAGATTGGCGATGCGCGCGCCCGTGACCGTGTAGCTGCCTGCGGCGAGGCCGGTCAGCGTGCGCGTGGCGCCGAAGGTCTGCGTGTAGCCGGACGGCCCTGTGACGGTGACCGAGGGGGCGACATCGCTTGGCAATCCGCTCACGGTCACGGTCAGTGACCCGGTCGATGCCGCTGGTCCCGGCGGTTGCGTGCCACCGTCGCCGGAACTGGAGCAGGCCGTGACGAGCGCGAGAGCGAGCGTGGTGCCCGGCCGTGTGAACCGGCGGCGTGCCATGCAGAACGTCATGATGACCTCGATGCGGAGGAGAGTAGGGCGAATACCTTCTCACGCGTCGAAAACACGGGAAACCTCTCACGCGTCGCTTGCGGTCACCTCAATGGGTTGTCGTGCCACTCCCGCCGCTCTGCAAATGCGAGCGGAAAAACGCCAACCGCTGATCGGCATCGCGCACCCGTGGATGCGCGGAATCGAGCGTCGCGCGCAAGCCGGTTGCGCCGGCGGTCAGCAATTTCTCCGCCTCCGGCGCATCGGAGGCACGACCGAATCCAAGCGCCGCGCCCGTCAGGCTCTCAGCGAGATGCGTGATGTAGTGCGCGTCACCGAATACGGTGCGCGTGAGGCGCAGTCCATCCCGCGCGTCGGCGACACCGCCCCTCACATCACCGCGCTTCGCGCGGCAGTAGCCGCGATAGACGTACGAATAGCCGACGCTCGGATCGGTATCCGCGAGGTCCGGCCCGCGGAGCGACAGAATACGGCCAAAAACCGGAATGGCATCGGCGCATCGGTCCTCGGCCACGAGAATCGTACCGAGCATGCGTGACGCGGCGAGCGTCCGCGACGCGCCGTCGCCATACGCGCGGCGCGCGATCGCGAGGCCACGGCGTGCCAGCGATTCGGCGACGACGAACTTTCCGGTGAACAGCATCGCACCGGAATACGGCTGCAGCAGATCGCTGGTCGCGAAACTGTCCTTGCCAAGGAGCCGATCGTTGAGGGCGAGTGCCGTGGCGAAGTCCTGCGTGGCGCGATCGAACGAGCCGAGTGCGGCGAGCGCGGTGCCACGCGATCCGACATGCGCGGCGAGGTCGAGCGAATCACCACGCGAGCGTACCACCAGCTTTGGAATGAGCGTGTCGAATGCCGCGACGGCGCCCCGCAGATCACCGGAATCCAGGTGCAGGCTCGCGGCCCGAAGTAATGCGAGCACCGGATCGTTCTGCGGGTAGCGCAGGTCGCGATACAGCCCTGAGAGACGCACATACAGCGATTCCGCCTCGGCGGTGCGGCCGTCGTGGCCCGCGAGCGTGGCAAGTTCCCAGAGCGCGTCGGCCTGATTGCGTGACGGCGACGTCCCTTCGTGTGTGCGGAACCAGTCGTACGCTGATTGCAGCAGTGGTCGCGCGCGTTCGTACTCCTGCAGGTTCTGCAGCGTGCTGCCGACGGACAGCTGCACCGCTGCTTTCAGGTCGGGCTCTGTCACGAACGCAGTGTCGATGATCGGGATCGCACGACTGAGTGCGTCGGTGACGGTCACGGCGCGGCCACCTTCGCGCGGCTGCGCCATGCTCAGCACCTGCTGGAAGAACTCCGACACGCGCGTTGTGCGCACCTGCTCGAGGCGTGCGTGATCACGTTCGGCGCGTGCGACGCTGGCCTGGCGGATGCTGACGATGGTCCCGCCGATCAACGCGATCACGCCGACGGCCAAGCCGGCGACCGCGAGACGGTTGCGTCGGATGAACGAAACCGAGCGATAGCCAAGCGTATCGGGCTGCGCGCGCACCGTGCGCCCTTCGAGCCAGCGCTGCAGGTCGCGGCCGAGGTCTTCGGCGCTTGCATAGCGACGATCCGGTTCCGGGCGCAGCGCCATCATCACAATCGCATCGAGCTCACCGTGCAGCAGCCTGCGCACGCGGCGGCGTGCGCTGGCATCGCCAGTGAGTGGTGACGCGGTGTTCTCCGCATCGAGGAGGCGCTGGCTCGGCCGCGCGGGCGTGGCGTCAGTGACCTGGCCCGCGTGCGGACGCAGCCCGGTCAGCAATTCGTACAGCACGACGCCGAGTGAATAGATGTCCGTGGTTGTCGTCAGCACCTTGCCTGCGCGCTGTTCCGGGCTTGCGTAGGCAGCCGTCATTGGAGCGGCACCGAATTCCGTGAGCGGGTTCTCCGTGTCGTCGGTGAGCTTCGCGATGCCGAAATCGAGCAGCTTGAGTGTGCCGTCGGCGGCAACGAGCATGTTGGCTGGCTTGATGTCGCGATGGACGATCAGCCGTTCATGCGCGTACTGGACGGCACTGCACGCCTGGCGAAAAATCTGCACGCGTGCGCGCAGATCGAGCCCGCGTGCATCGCACCACCGATCGATGCGTTCGCCCTCCACGTACTCGAGTGCGAACCATGGCCGGCCGTCGGTGTCCACACCGCCATCGAGCAGTGCCGCGATGTTGCGATGTTCGAGGCGGGCCAGAATACGGCGCTCGGCTTCGAAGCGTGGGATCAGCGCCCGGTCTGCCGCACCGCGCGCGACCATCTTGAGGGCGGCGCGCTTGGTGAAACCGGCGTTGTCGCGCACCGCTTCGTACACGGCACCCATGCCACCTTCGCCGATGAGCCGGAGAATGCGCCACGCACCGACGCGAGCACCCGGCGCGGCGCGCAGGCTCGACGTGACCGTGGCGTCTGCGGTGATGGTCGGCGCACGATCGAAACGCGCGCCAACCGCGGCGTCCGCCTCAAGCAGAGAGCGGACCTCGTCGCGCACCTCGCTGTCCGTCAGTGCCTGCAGTTGCGCGGCTCGCTCCGAGACCGGGAGTTGCACCAGATCGCCGAACAGCGTTTTGACCTGTGCCCAACGGGTGGCGTCGATCGACATCGGATGCGCCGCTCAGGTATCGGCGGCGAGTTCGCGCTGCAGCCAGGCGCGCGCGAACGCCCAGTCGCGGTACGCGGTCGCCGATGAGATGCCAAGCAGTTCCGCCGCTTCATCGATTGTGAAGCCGACGAAGTAGCGCAGCTCGACGAGCTGCGCCTGTCGTTGATCGAGCAGCGCAAGGCGCTCGAGCGCCTCGTGCACCCCAAGGATCTCGTCACTGTCGGAGTCGGCCGCGATCGGTACAGCCGTGTCGAGCGTGATCTGCTGCTCTCGCGACCGTTTGTGGGCGGAGCGACGGCGCGCGTGATCCACGAGAATGCGCCGCATCGCCTGCGCGGCGATGCCAAAGAAATGGGAGCGTCCGCGCCAGTCGACGCTGCGCTGATCGACGAGACGCAGAAACGCTTCGTGCACGAGCGCCGTCGCGCCGAGCGTGTGCTCGCCGCGCTCTCGCCGGAGCTGCGCTGCGGCGAGCTGCTTGAGCTCGTCGTAGATCACCGGCAACAGCTGATCCATCGCCGCCGGCTCGCCGTTGGCGTGGGCAGCGAGGAGCCGGGTGACGTCGGAGTCGGTCCGGTCCACGGGCGATCGGGGAAGTGTGAAGGAGGGCGAACGCTCCGGGACATTCCCCATCCGCGCTGGCGGAGTCAAGCGGGACGGCCGGATAGGGTGGCGTCGCGTGCGCGCCTGTGGTGCCGGGCCGTGAGTGCTCATGACGGTACACGCGCAGCTTCGCCGGGATTCCTCTCATCGCGACGGAGCCGTGCCCAGCTGTGACGCACATCCGGTTGGACAGTCATTCGGCACTAAGCGGCATGACTTACCTGCGGACCGGCGTAGTTCGACTGGCGTTCCGGGGCGATGGACAGCAGGGAAGGCCGGTCCGGTCACGGCCGACGGTGACGCCACCCAGAGTCACGCGTCTATGGACGAGTTCGCTGAGCACGATCTGGTACGACCCACGCCGCACCCCACCCGGTTCAGCGCGGATCACAGAGTACGGCCTGACGGTCAGCAATGACCGACCAGCGGCAACGAGCATTTCGTGTGGAGGGGCGGGTGGGCCCTGAAGCACGTTCAGCCCCCGGTGAGCGACGGCTTGCCGGGGGCACCTCGTTTTCTCCCGGCGGCAGTTCCCGGGGCGCAATACATTCGTTTAATGACCATCGCACGACCCCGGATTGCGTTTCAGGGCATCCCTGGCGCGTTCAGTGAAGACGCCATTCGTGTCTTCTGGGGAGCCGATGCGACTCCGGTACCGTGTGATACGTTCACGGCGATGCTGCAGGCCGTGAAATCCGGGGCGGCCGATGGTGCCGTGCTCCCGGTCGAAAACATGGTCATCGGCCCGATCACGTCCGCACTCGATGCGCTCGACGACTTCAGCGCCGGCATGAATCTCGGCGGCACGACCGACGTCCCTGTCGTGCATGCGCTGCTGGGCATTCCCGGTGCGACGCTCGCAGGGGTGAAGAAAATCATCAGTCACCCGGTGGCGCTCGAACAGTGTCGCCGCTTCCTGAAGGCGTTCGGCGCCCGGGTGGAATCGTACTTCGACACGGCCGGCGCCGCGCGCCATGTGCACGAGACGCGTGATCCGTCACTCGCGGCGCTTGCGAGTCACAGCGCTGCGGTGCTCTACGAGCTCGTGATTCTCTCCGATGCCGTGCAGGATGAACCGGAGAACTGGACGCGCTTCCTGAAGATCGAAGCCGGGCGCTGAGCAACAGCACCCGTCACCGTCGATCGCGTTTGCGAAACGGTTCCTTGCGGCTTCCGAGCTTCTCATACACGCGCAGTGCGGCCTCCCGCGTTCCTGGTGCACGACGCACCGCCCAGACGCGGTCACGCGCGGCACGCATCGCCAGCACATTGTCCACGATCGGCAGCGGGTAGTCCCGGCCGATCTCGATGCCGTACATCTGCTGCAGCATCGGCGGCATGCGGTGCGGTTCTGCAAGCGCCGCTGCAGGCACATTGGCGAGTTCCGGGACCCACGCGCGAACGAACATGCCGTCAGGATCCTGCTCGAGCGCCTGCTTGACGGGATTGTAGATGCGAATGGCGTTGATGCCGGTCACACCGCTCTGCATCTGGAACTGGCTGTAGTGAATGCCAGGCTCGAAATCCAGAAAGTGGCGCGCCAGCAGCGGCGCGGTGAACCGCCAGTGCAGCCACAGATGGTAGCTCGCGAAAGACACGACCATCGCGCGCATGCGGAACGGGAGCCATCCCGTGGCGCGCACGGCGCGCATGCAGGCGTCGATCAGCGGATAGCCGGTCTGGCCGGTGTGCCATGCCTCGAGATACGCACGATTCACGCACTGCTCGTCGCGCATACCGATGAACGCATCGCACATCGTCTCGAACTCGAGGCGGGGCTGATCCTCGAGTTTCTGCATGAAGTGGCAGTGCCAGCGGAGCCGGCTGCGAAAGCTCGCGATGCTGTCGCGCCAGCGCGTATCCACCGGCGTGCCTTCCTGCAGCGCGAGCGCGAGTTGCGTGAGACGCGCCTGCGCCGCGTGCTCACAGGTCCGGATGGAAATGGCCCCGGTGCTCAGCCACGCGCTGAGGCGACTGCACGCGTCGTACGCGGTCGATGGGCTCGACATCGCGCGCCGATAGTCCACGCCACGCTCGCGCAGGAAGCTGCGCAGCGTGTCGCGCGCGACCGACTCACCACCGCGCTGCAGCGTCGTGCGGACTGCCGCCGAAGCGCCCCACGCATCGCTGTGCAGCGCGTCGCCGCGCTCGGCCAGCGTGATGCCGGTCAAGCGGCGCGGTGCCGCGCACGGTGCGGCAGCCATGCGGGCGTCCCACGCTGCCGCCCAGCCGTCGCGAGACGGCAGTCGCCGCACCACGCCGGTCTGCGGCACCTCGTGAAAGGTGATGCCCTCGGCACGACACCAGTGACGCATGGCACGGTCGCGCTGATACGCGATCCAGCCCGTCGTTTCCTCATGCGCCCAGATCGTCGCAATCCGCGCCGGCTCCGGGAGCGCGGCGAGATCGGCGCGCAGCATGGCGAAGACGGCCGGCACGCTGCCCAGGCGCCGGTGCAGCCGCACACCGCGTTGACCGAGCGCGGTGTCCAGCTCCGCGAGACAATCGTTGACGAGGCCCAGGTGAATCGCATCGTGATCTTCGGCGGACAGCAGTGCGGGCTCGTACACGTAGAGCGCCAGCACCGGCCCCCGTGCGGCGGCCGCCGTCAGCGCGGCGTGATCACGGATGCGCAGGTCGCGCTTGAACCAGACGATGTGGATGTCGTGCATGTGAGAGTGTAAACGACGAACGCGCCCGGAATGATCCGGGCGCGTTCGAGTGCCGAGACAGGCAGCGGCAGGTCAGTCTCGCGGCGACGGCGGACCAGCTCCGCCGGATGCCTTGCGATGCGAGTCGTACTTCTTTCGCGTTTCCGCGAACTTGGTGCGCTGTTCCGGCGTCAGCACCGAGTCGATCGACAGGCGCATCTGATTGCGCAGTGAATCGAGCTGCGGCCCGACACGGCTGCGGACGGAATCGAGCTGCAGTTCGCGCCGTGCGAAGATCGCGTTGACCGCCGTTGCCTGCGCCGGCGTCAGCGTGAGATCGTCGGTGAGGTGCCTGACGATCCGCGCACGCATCCGATTGCGGTTGGCGGTGTCGACGGGTTCGGTCATCATGCCGAACGGGCCACCACCGCGTGAGCGATAGTCGTGCGGCCGCCGGAGCACCGTCCGGTCGATGGCGACGCCGGCGAAGACACCGATCGTCAGCATGGCGATCACGGTCAGCACCGCCATCGCGCGCGAGCGCGGTGTGGTCATGGGGCCTCGAGCTCGGCGGGGGCGCTCGTTGCGGCGTCGCCGGCGATCACGTGATGTGCGAGGCCACTCGATCCGTTGGATTCGAGTGCACTGAGCAGCGCACCCGGATCGCTGTCCCGCAGGTCCGCGTCGGCAACCGTGGTGCGATCGATGCGCGTGAGGCCAAGGACGGCGACGATGGCGGCGGCGGCGGCGAGCGGCACGGCGATGCGCATCCACGCCGCCAGCGTATCAGCCATCGACGTGCGAGCGGCGCGCCGCCGGGCCGCAAGCGGAAACGCTGCGTGCGCCAGAATGCGTGCTTCGAGATCGCCGAATGCCGCCGGCGGTGCGCCGCGATCGACGCGTCGCAACAAGGTCTCGAGCGCCGGATCGAATTCGTCCGGGGGCTCGTCGTGCATGTCCGTCCTCATGCGTCCTCTCCACCGTCACCGAGCCACGACCGCAACTGCGTTCGCAGTGCCTTGCGTGCCTCGTGCAAATGCCATCGCGCGGTGCCCGCCGGAATCTCCAGCATCTGGGCGGCCTCGGTCGGCGTGAACTCCTCATACGTCACCATCTCGATCAGTTGCCGCTGCATCGGAGGCAGCGTAGCGAGCGCCGCATCCACTTCACCGCGCAACACGCTGAGCGTCGCCGCATCGGCTGGACCCACTACGTCACTCACTTCCCGGTCAGTCAGTTCGTCTGTTTCGCGCCGCTTCGACGAGCGTTGCTTGTTGATCGCCGTGGTGGCAACGACGCGGAAGAACCATGGGCCGAACGGGCGTTCGGGGTCGCACTGGTCGATCCGTTCCAGCGCCCGCAGAAACGCGTCCTGTACTGCATCCTCGGCGTCCTCGCGGTGTCGCAGCATACGCCACGCGAGGCGATACGCACGCGGCAGGTGACGCCGCACGAGCACTGCATACGCATCGGAATCGCCCTGCTGCACCCGCACCACCAGGGCCGGCTCGTCGTGGTGGTTCTCGACGGGTGGCCCGGTGCTGTATTCCGCCGAGGTCATGAAGTACGTGAAGGAGCGCCACCGCGGCGCGATCAGAGGGGAGGGAGTGCGTGTGCATGCGCTCCTGTCGATGCATACACGGTGGCAGGGGGAGGCGTTGGCTGTCCAGCGGCCGGCGGAGAGCGGTGGTGTGCACGCTGCGGCGCAATGCGCATCTCCCGGGGGCCCGCGACACGCACAGCCGGTGCGCGTCTCGTGGCCTCACTCGGGAGGACGGGATGTCTGGTAGAGGACTGTGGGTGCTGGGAGTGGCGGTGATGGCATGCAGTCGTGCAGCCCCGGACGCGATGCCGGACGCCGTGACGCAGTCGGATGCAGCCGCGGCGCCGGTCGGCGTCCCGCGTCTCGACGTCGCAGCCGACGCTTCGTCCCGCGGCGTCGCGCTCGCCAAGGCAGCGATGCCGATCACGTCGGCGCAAAGCGTTCCGGCCCCCGAGCGGATGATCGTGCGGACGGCCGAGATGTCGCTGCAGGTCAGCGATGTGCATCGCGTCACGCAGCAGATCACCGACGCCACCGCTGCCGCCCACGGCTTCCTTGGAACGTCGCGCATGTGGCGCGACGGAGAGTCCGATCGCGCCACCATGGTGGTGCGCGTTCCGGCCACTGCGCTCGACGCCACACTCACGACACTCCGCGCGATGGCCGTACGTGTGGACAACGAATCGGTGACCGGTGAAGACGTGACGCGGCAGGCGGTGGACTTGAGTGCACAACTGACGAATCTGCGTGCGACTGAAGTCGAGTTGCGTGCGCTGCTGACGACCGTGCGCGAGAAGACGAAGCGCGCGGCGGACGTGCTCGAAGTGCACGCCGAGCTGTCGCGCGTGCGCGGCGAGATCGAACAGCACACCGCGGAACTGCAGCAGCTGACACAGATGGCAGCGTTGTCCACGATCACGCTCGACCTGCGGCCTGACGCGGTGGCGCAGCCGATTGCGACGGATGCGTGGCAGCCGCGCGGTGTGCTGCGCGATGCGGTGCGTGCGCTGGCAGGGACGGGGCGTGTTGCAGTGAACGCAGTGATCTGGGCGGTGGTCTACATCGCGCCGCTGCTGGCGCTGGCTGGTGGTCTGCTGTTCGCGCTGCGCCGTCTGTGGCGGCGGGCGGTCGGTGCGTCGACGCGGGCGGCGTCGGTCGGGTGACGAATAGATGCGCTTTGTCTGCAGACACGTGTCGCTGCGTTGTCGCTTCGTAGCGGCAAGCGTGTTTCTGCGGTAGCGTTCGGCGTGACCGTGACGACTCCACACCCTCGCCCGCTGCGCTTCTCGTATACCGACACCCGTCGCTGGGTGATGCTCGGCGCGGCGATTGGAATTGCGGCGTACGCGACGCTGGCGGTGGCGAGGATACTGATGTGGGGCTGGGACCCGCTCGGCCACCAGCTCGTGCTGCTGCTCGCGGTCGCTGGCTGCGTTGCCGGCGGCATCACGGCGCACCGCGGGCATGTCTACGCCGGTGGCGTGATCTGCCTGATGGCCGCATGGTGCGAGTCGTATTTCACGCTGCTCACGACGCGGGAGTTCCCGTCGCCGCCCCTGCTTGCGACCGCGGCGCTCGTCGCCGCCGCGGCGCTGCTGCTGAAGCCCCGCCACTCGGCAATATTTTCGTTCGGCTCGATCGTCGCCACGTGGCCGATCGTGTTGCTGTCGCCGGCAGTGCGCGCGTCGGGCGTGACGCCAAGCGTCCTGTACTTTCTGACGTCGTACACCGTCGTGATGAGCGCCGTCTGGTCGCTGGTATCGCTCGGCTTCTCTCTTGTCGATCGCGCGTTTGTCGAAGTGGTGCGCAAGGAACGCGCACTCGCCGAGACGATCGATCGATCGCCCGACGGCATTCTCGTCGTGGATGCGAACGAATTGCTGCAGGTGATCAATCCGGCTGCGGAGCGCATGCTGGGCGTCAATCGGAACGAACGTATCGGACGTCCGATGGCCGATCTGATGCCACTCGCGAGCAGTGCTGCGGAGGGTTCCCGAGCGCTTTCGTTCGAGCGCACCGGTGAGCGGCCCTACTCGTGGGCGATCACGCGGCCGGACGGTGAGCGCCTCGACCTCGAGATCACCTGGCGCTCCATGGACGGCGGTCGCCGGCAGCTGGTCCTGCGGGATGTGTCCGAGCGGGTGCACGCCGAGCAATCGCGTCGCGATCTGGAGATGCAACTCGCGCATGCGCAGCGACTCGAAGCGGTGGGTCAGTTGGCCGGCGGTATCGCGCACGACTTCAACAACATCCTGACGATCATCGGTGCGTCAGCCGAGGTGTTGCGCGCTGAATCGCCGGATGACAGCCTGGCGCCGCTGATCGATGAGATTCTCGCCGCACAGGATCGTGGTGCGACGCTCACGCGTCAGTTGCTGGCATTCGCACGGCGCGAAGTGGTGCAGCCGCGCGTCCTCGATCTGTCCGCACACATCCTGTCGTTGCAGCGGCTGTTGCAACGTGTGGCCGGCGAGCAGACGCGGATCGTCTGCGATGTCGAGCCGGATTGTCCTGTGCTGGCAGACATCGGCCAGGTGGAGCAGGCGCTCGTGAATCTCGTGTCGAACGCACGCGACGCGATGCCGAAGGGTGGCACGTGCACGATCAGTGTCGTGCGTATGACGAATGACGATGGCGCGCTCTGGGTGCGGCTGCGCGTGCGCGATGAAGGCGTCGGGATGGATGCCGCGACGATCGCGCGCGCTTTCGAGCCGTTCTTCACCACCAAGCCGCGTGGACGCGGCACCGGGCTCGGACTCGCGGCGGTGCACGGCATGGCGCTGCAGAGCGGTGGTCGTGCGGTGATCGAATCGCAGCCGTCATTCGGCACCACGGTCCTGCTCGAATTCCCGCTCTCCAGTGCGCCGGCAACGGTCGTGAACACACGCATGACCCCAGAGCACACGAGCGGTGGCGGCACGATTCTGGTGGCGGAAGATGACGATGGCACACGCGCCACCGTCGCACGGATGCTCGAGCGGCTCGGCTATACGGTGCTGCTGGCGCCGGACGGCGTTCAGGCGCTGCGGCTGGCGGAGCTGCATGCCGACCGTATCGACCTGCTGCTGACAGACGTGATGATGCCGGGCCTGACCGGTCCGCAGCTGGCGGCGCGGTTGCACCGCGTGGCCCCGCATGTGCCGGTGATCTTCATGTCGGGCTACCCGGAGGATGCACTGGCCGAGGTGAAGGGGCTCCAGCTGGAGACGGACTTCGTCGCGAAACCGTTCGTGAGTGCGACGCTGGCGCAACGTGTAGCGGACAAGCTCGGAGTCGGGATCTCGGGCTCACCGGCGCGGTAGCTCGACCGCCGAGCGGTGCTGACGGAACGTCCGTTCGGGGTGCAATTTCTCCTGCCGACGAATAACCCGAAACAGGCCGCAGGCCTCGGGTGTTACGCTAACGGAGAGACGTGCCACCCGGTGCGTCATGCACCCTGGGTCTGGAGTGTTCGTGTCGCTGCGCCGTCTGCCCGTCTATATCCTTGCCGATGTCTCCGGCTCCATGCGTGGTACACCAGTGGAGAGCGTGAAGGCCGGCATCCGTCAGCTGCATCGCGATCTGCTCACCGACCCGCAGGCCGTGGAGAGCGCGTACCTCAGCGTGATCACGTTCGCGGATGTCGCGATTCAGGTCGTACCGCTGACGGAAGTGAGCGGATTCATCCCACCCGAGATGGATGCGAACGGCCAGACGAACTACGGCGATGCGCTGCGCGTGCTGCTGGAGTGTTTCGAGATGGAAGTGGTGCGTACGACCGCCGAGCAGAAGGGCGACTGGCGTCCACTGGTGTTCATTCTGTCCGATGGCGCACCGACCGACAGCGGCTGGCCCGAGTACGCGGCGCAGCTGAAGAGTCGTCGTCCCGCGAACATCATCGCCGTCGCGTGCGGTGATCATGCGGATCTGGCGGCACTGCGCGAAACGACGGACACCGTGATCCAGATGCGCGACATGTCGCCCGATGCGTTCCGCGCGTTCTTCAAGTTCGTGTCGGCCAGCGTGAAAACGACCAGTGCGAAAGTCGGTTCGGTGGGTGACGGCGGCGCGATCACGTTGCCGCCGCCGCCGCCGGGCATCACGATCATTCCCTGACGGGTGGCCGACGAATCGGTGGCCGACGAATCCGAAGCCGTGCTGCCGAACGCACCCGATGCGGTGGCCGCGCCGGCCACGTGGACCGCGCGAACTCCTGATGCGGCCTGGTGTCCGGAGGCGTTGACGGTGGCGCTCGGCGAGACCTTCATCGACGCGGCGGTGCAGGAGCCGGGCGTGCTGTCACTGGTCACGCGTGAATGGAACGTGCTCGGCGCGAGTGCACGCGGGCGCTCGCACGGACATCGCGGCGAGTACCGGGACGATGCGCTTGCCGGCACTGCGCATGAGCGTCTGCTGGTGCTGGCCGTGGCCGATGGGGCGGGATCGAGCGCGCTCAGCCGCATCGGCGCGGCCGTGACGGCGCAGCTGGCGGTCGATCGCACGATCGCGCGATTCGTCAGCGATGCTGCGAACACCGACGCCACATCGCGCCTCGGTACGGCGATGGCGCACGCGGTGCATGACGCAGCGGTGCGGCTGCACGAACTGGCAACGATCGGTGGCGTGTCGCCGACGTCGCTGCGGACGACCGTGATTCTGGTGGCGATTGCCGGCCAGACAGTGCTCGTGTCACAGGTCGGCGACGGCGCGGTGCTGATCCGCAAGACCGACGGCTCTGTGGTCCGTGTCGGTGCGCAGCGCGAAACGGCGTGGGCCGGTGAAGTGACTTGCTTCGTGCCTGATGCGTGCGCGATGACGCAGGTGGCTGCATTGCGGCAGCTGCGCGCCTCCGACGTGTCGCTGATTGCGCTGATGACCGACGGTGTGGACGATCCATTTCATCCACTCGAGCAGAGTGGCTCGGCGCTGGTGTCGCAGTGGATCGACGGCACCACCGCGCCGGTCGGCACCGCGCGACAGCCGATGATCGGTCCGGTGCTCGACGATGCGACGGCGCTCGTGCAGTGGCTGTCGTTCGAGCAGCGGGGCGAGGTGGATGATCGCACGCTGCTGTTGGCGTGGCGGCCCGATGCGGTGCGCGCACACGCGGTGACGGCATGACGGTGAGCACTGCGCGTCACGCTGCGATTTCGGTGCGTACCACCGACGGTCGCACGCTCACGCTGAAACCGACGCCACTTGCCAGTGGGGCCGAGAAGGTCGCGTTCCTGACGACGGATGGTCGCGAGGTGGTGGCGTTCTACTTCGGCACGCTGCGTGATCGGGCGGAGCGCGTCGAGCGGCTGCGACGCATCGTCTCGAGCTACGACCCCACGCGCGGTGCCGGCGCCGGCTACTGGCGGAACGCGTTCTGCTGGCCGACCGGCATCGTGGACGGCGCGCTGGCGGTGCCCGCGGACTTTGCCCGCGCGCACTCGCTGTCGCAACCGTCGCTCGGCGTGGTCATGCCGGTGTACCGCAGCGTGTTCTTCATGCAGGATCGCTTCGGCAATCGCGTGGAGAAGGAAGTGCGCTGGTTCACCGGGCGCAAAGCCGGCGCGCTGATTCCGGATGCCGAGAAGGGTTCGCTGCTGACGCGCCTGCAGGTGTGCATGCGACTGGCGCGCGCCGTGCGGCGGCTGCACTTCGCCGGCCTGGCGCACAGCGATCTCTCGAATCGCAATGTGCTGGTGGACATGAAGGGCGGCGAGGCGTGCGTGATCGACATCGATGCACTCGTCGTCCCCGGTCTCGCGCCGCCGACGGTGCTTGGCACGCCGGGCTACATGGCGCCGGAAGTCGTGTCGGGCAAATCACTGCCGTCGATCGAGACTGATCGCCATGCGCTGGCAGTGCTGTTCCATGAGATCCTGCTGCAGCGGCATCCGTTGCGGGGCACGCTCGTCCACAGCACGCGCAGCGCCGAGGAGGACGAGCAGCTGTCGATGGGTTCGAAGGCGCTCTTCATCGAGCATCAGCGCGATCATCGCAACAAGCCGGATGCGCCGATCACCGTGCCACTGACCGCACTCGGCCCGCATCTGGTGTCGTTGATGCGCAAGGCGTTCGAGGATGGGCTGCATGCGCCCTCGCGGCGGCCGGACGCCGTGGAGTGGGAAGAGGCGCTGTATCGCACCCTCGAGCGCATTCTGCCAACGCCGTCGGGGCGCGGCTGGCTGATCGTGCCGGACAGTGGTCCGCTCGTCGATGCGTGGATCGGGGAAGTGGTGCATCGCGTAGTGCCGATGCTGCGCTCGGGGCGCGGGACCGGTGATGCCTGGCGCGACGATGGCATCAGCACCGCGCTCTTTCATCATCGCACGCTGCATCAGTGGCATCTCGACAGCGATCTGCGGCCGCGCGAGGAAGTGCCACGCGAGGCGGTGGCGTACACGTCGTTCCACGAGGGCGTGTGGTGGCTCGTGAACCTCACCGATCGCGTCTGGCGCACGAACGATGGGCGTGAGATCGGGCGCAATGCACCGGTGCAATGTGTGGATGGCCTGGAACTGGCGGTCGCGTCGCGCAGTGAGGACGCCGCAGGTCGCACGTGGCGCATCGCGATGAGGACGTCATAGGTGGCTGCGCCGATCGATGTGCGGGCCGGGCTCGCGACAGAACTGAGGCGGCTCGTGCGCACGAGCGCCGAGTGGCCGATGCGCGATCGCCGGCGATTCAGGAATCTGCTGCTCGATGCGGTTACGAGCGACGCGATGCCACTCGCTGAACTGCTGCTGCGTGCGCATGACGATGGGTTGCTTCGCACGTTCCCGGACCGCACTGCCGGTCGTGCGGCGTGGGAGACCGCGACCGCGCGACTGGCGAGCGATCTGCAGACGCAGCGATTCGTGGAGCCAGGCATCGCGCGATTCGTGGCCGATGCGTGGGCCGGCGCACTCGGGCCGGACGTCGTGCCGTCCGCGCGAGCGGCGTCGCCGCGGCCGGTCGTGGCACCACGGCAGCCGCCACGCAGCAGTGCGCCTGTGGCATTGCCGCCGCGCGCGCCGCTGCCCGCGTCCGCGAGCAGCGCTGCCGCGTCGATGCAGGCGTACCGGCGTTCGAACCGGATGATCCTCGGACTCGGCGCCGTATTCACGGTGCTCACGTTCCTGGCGTTCCGCAGCACGTCGAAGCCGCGCACGGAACCATCGCAGGCCGCGACGCCTGTGCCCGCGCCGATGGCCGAGCCGGTGCCTGCCGCACCACGTGTCGATGCGCCGATGGATGTGGCGGTTCGTGACCGTGGGCTGGTGCTGCGCGACAGTACGCGGCCGCCCGCCCCCGAACCGGTTGCGCCGCGTCAACCACTTGCCATCGCCGCTGCGCCGTCACGTGTGAACGACGACATCGTGCTGAAGGCCGGCCGCGTGATAGAAGGGAGCGTGCAGAGTGTGCGTCAGCAGACGATCAGCGTGCGCGATGCCGACACCGGACTCGAATTCGAGATTCCGAAGGCAGATGTCGATCGCGTGGTGACCCGCGACGGTCGCACGCTGCGTTTCGGCGACGACAACCTCCCACTGCTTGGCGATGACGATGTGCTGGCGCCGGTGTCGCACGCGGGTCGGTATCGCGTGCGGTACGCCGAGCGCTGGGGGGCGCAGCGTGAGGAATGCCGTCGGATGGCGCGGCAGTTCGCTCCAGGCGACGAGCTCGATGTGAAGCACCTGCGTGGTGCGCCAATGATGAACCTGTCGTTCGTGGGCGGGCAGGGCTTCAATGCGGCAGTGCGGTCCGACGGGCTGTTCGAGACGGGCCCGGACGTGTCGGCCGCGCGTGGGCCGCAGTCGTCGTTCGTGAGCACACGCATCAGCGGCCGGATCAGCCGCGCCGGCGTGCTGACCGGCGTAGCGCGCCTGAACGCGGTGACGATCGATGGATCAGTGGTCTGTGACGTGGCGCTCACAATGCACGGCGACCGCGCGCCGTAACCCTCGCGCGGTCAGCGGATCGTCAACACGCCATGCATGTTCAGGCTGCGGTGTGGCGCGCAGTAGAACAGGTAGTCGCCCATTGGCAGGCCAGCGGTGCTGATCGTGAATGTTGAATCAATGGTCGTCACCACCGGCGCGGCCAGATCACGGCCGCCGAGTGCGGCGATGTTCGCGAGCAACTGCGCGCGGGCGTTGCGCGGAATGAAGTCCTCGTCGAACGCCACATTGTGCGGCACGCCGCTCAGCATCCGAAAGCGCACGCCGTCGCCGGCCGCCACTGTGATGTAGCTCGGTTCGAAGCGAAAACCTTCGTTGTCCATCTGCATGTTCACGATGTGAATCACGCCGCGCACCGCCTGCGCTGCGGGACCCGTCGATCGCGGTGCTGGTGTGGCCTTTGCCGGAGTCGTCGCATCGCGCGAATTACACGCCGCGACAACCCACAGCAGTGCCGTCGTCACTGCACGGCGCACCACGCCACGCCGCACTCAGACCGGTGGTGTCGGGAACAGGCCGTCCACCGACAGATAGCGCTCACCGGTGTCGTAGCAGAACGTCAGCACGCGCGCGCCATCCGGCATCGACGGCAGCTTTTGTGCAACGGCCGCCAGTGATGCGCCGCTCGACGCGCCGATGAAGATGCCTTCCTCGCGCGCGGCGCGTCGGGCGAACTCGAATGCATCGTCCTCACTGACTTGAATCGTGCCGTCGAGTGTGGCGGTGTGCAGGTTGCCCGGAATGAAGCCGGCGCCGATGCCCTGCAGTCGATGCGGTGTGTGCGTCCCACCGCTGATTACCGGCGACTTGACCGGTTCGACGGCGAATGTCTTCAAAGTCGGCATCGACACCTTGAGTGCTTCGCTCGCGCCAGTGATGTGACCGCCGGTACCGACACCGGTGATCATGTAGTCCAGCCCTTCAGGGAAGTCGGCCAGAATCTCCTGCGCCGTCGTCCGTGCGTGAATCGCAACGTTCGCCGGGTTGTCGAACTGCGATGGAATCCACGACTTCGGCAGCGCATCGGCGAGTTCCCTGGCCTTCGCCATCGCGCCCTTCATGCCGACTTCGCGCGGCGTCAGCTCGAACTCGGCGCCATACGCGAGCATGATCCGGCGACGCTCCACCGACATGCTTTCCGGCATCACGAGGATCAGGCGATACCCCTTCACTGCGGCGACCATCGCGAGACCGATCCCGGTGTTGCCGCTGGTCGGTTCGACGATCACCGTGTCTTTCGTCAGCAGGCCGCGCGACTCCGCATCCTCGATCATCGCCAGTGCGATGCGATCCTTGATGCTGCCGCCCGGGTTGGCACGCTCCAGCTTCATCCACACGTCGACACGCGTACCGAACAGTCGCGTGAGCTGCACGTGCGGTGTGTTGCCGATCGTGCCGAGGACAGACGAGACGCGGGTCATATTTCGAACTCCAGTGGGTAGTCCTCGCGCTGCCGCTCCGTTGGCACCGCGTGGGTGACGATGGATCCAGGGGGGACACTGTGTGTCAGCCACACGTTGCCGCCAATGACACTGCCTCTCCCGATGACGGTCTGGCCACCGAGAATCGTCGCATTGGCGTAGATCGTCACGTCATCCTCGATGGTCGGATGCCGCTGCACGTTCGCCAACGCCTTGTTCACACGCAGCGCGCCGAGCGTGACGCCCTGATACAATCGCACATCATTGCCGATTCGTGCCGTCTCACCGACGACGATGCCCGTGGCGTGATCGATGGCGAACCGATCGCCGATGATGGCGCCCGGATGCAGATCGACACCAGTGCGCTCGTGTGCCCACTCCGTGATGAGCCGCGGGACGATGGGAACGTTCCTGTGCCAGAGCGGCTGGGCGACGCGATGGCAGATCGTGGCCAGAAAGCCGGGGTACGCCAGAAACACCTCGTCAAGGCTCTTGGCGGCGGGATCCATCCGGTGAATCGCTTCGGCGTCGGCGTAGAGACGGACGCGGATGGCCGGCAGCAGCGCCATCAGTTCGTCCACGATCACGTCGGCGTCGCGGCCGTCAGGCATCAGCACGCGCAACAACTCCTGCAGCGTGGATGCCACACCGTCGTACTCGGCGCGCAGTTCCGACGGGCCGGTACAGGCGTTTAACGGTGCCGCGTGCGGGAACAGGAGCGAGAGCATGGTCCGCATCCAGTCGCGCACCCGCTCGTGCAGACGCGCAGGGAGCGTATAGGCGGCGCGGGCTTGGCCGAGCTGGGCCAGGAAGGCATCTGGAGTGTGTGGCACGGGCAGCAAATTACCCTCCGGGGCAATGAGCGAACGGTCGGGTCCGCTGGCCCAACCATTGCGCAGCTGTCTCCGGAGATTCCTCCCAACCACGCTCTCTGATGTCGCAGCTCGACGAGTCCCTGATCAGTGCCCGGCTGGGCGAACTGATCGCCGATGCCCGGTTTGCCGAGGGGCTCGAGCTCCTCGATCGGTGCCTGATCACCGGCCCGGGCGATGCCTGGCTGCATGGCATGCGCGCCTTGCTCCTGCTCGAGACCGGCGACACGACGTCTGCACTGAGCGCGAGTGCGGCCGCCGTCCAGCAGGCACCGATCGCGGCGTTCGCGCACTGGACCCGTGGCGTGGTGCTGCTGCGCGTCGGCATCCTCCCGGGCGCTCAGCGGGCTGCCGAGCGGGCGGTTGCGCTGGACCCGGAAGAGGCCGACACGCACGTGCTGCTGGCGCGGGTCTATCTGCAGAAGTCGCAGTGGGAGTCGGCGCGCGCGGCTGTGGCGGATGCCGAGCGGCACGGCGCCGACGACGAGGAACTGATGCCACTCCGGGCGGCGATCGCCGCTGGCCGCGGGCTGGGCACGCGCGCGACCGAGACGTGGCGCGCGTTTGCGCATCGCTTTCCGGCCAACGCGCTCGCCCGGACCGGGAACGCCTGGACGCTGCTCGAGTCGGGCGACGTCGTGGCCGCCCGCGCGGAATTCGAGCAGGCGCGCGAGCTCGATCCGACCAACTCGTGGGCGCTGGAAGGGCTCGTGATCACCAGGTCGAAGCTGCTTCCGGTGCATCGCCGCTGGGGCCGCGTGGTGTGGGGTCGCGTGATGCGGCGTCGCGAAGAGACGATGCTCCTCGGCGGTGCGGTGCTCTCATCGCTCGGACTGGTGCTGCTGGCACTGGGACGTACGGGTATCGTTCTGCCGTCGATGATCGCGGTCGCTGGAGCCGGATTGCCGATGCTCGACGCGTGGCGACGCGAGGTTGCCCGGAGCTGACACTTCCGCTGGCGCGCCATGACCACGTCCCTGAACGTTGCACTCGTTGGGTATGGCTTCGTCGGCAAGGTGTTTCACGCGCCGCTGATTGCATCGGTGGACGGGCTCGCGCTGCACAGCGTCGTCTCGAGCAACGCCGCCGCGGTGCACGCGGATTTTCCGGATGCGCGCGTGAGTGCGCACTACGAGGACATTCTCGCTGATCCTGCGGTCGATGTGATCGTGATCGCGACACCGAACACGCTCCACGCGCCGCAGGCCCACGCAGCCCTCGATGCCGGCAAGCATGTGATCGTGGACAAGCCGTTCACCATCACGGTGGCCGACGCCGAAGCGGTGATTGCGCATGCGGAGCGCGCGAATCGTGTGTTGTCGGTGTTCCAGAACCGCCGCTATGACGCCGACTTCCGCACCCTGAAAGGTCTGCTCGCGGATGAAGCGCTCGGCGTCGTGACACTGTTCGAGAGTCACTTCGACCGCTTCCGGATCGAGGTGCGCGATCGCTGGCGTGAGCGACCGATTGCGGGCTCCGGACTGTGGTACGATCTCGGCCCGCATCTGCTCGATCAGGCATTGCAGCTGTTCGGCGCGCCGCTGGGCATCACCACCGATCTCGAGATTCATCGTCCCGGTGGTGAAACCGACGACTACTTCCATACCGTGCTGCGCTACGCGCGCCTGCGCGTGATCCTGCATGGGTCGGCGATGATGGCGGCGCACGATCTTCGGTATGGCGTGCACGGCACGCGCGGAAGCTTCGTGAAGCAAGGCCTCGATACGCAGGAAGACGCGCTGAAAGCAGGCCGTACGCCGGGTGATGCGATGTGGGGACACGACACGCGGCCTGGGACGCTGACATTGGTGCACGGCGAGGAGTTCTCGACGCGCACGATTGCCGGTGAACCCGGCGACTATCGGCTGTATTACGCTGCGGTGCGCGATGCGATTCGTGGCATCGGACCGAATCCGGTGCCCGCGGCCGATGCGCTGGCCGTCATGCGCCTGATCGAAATGGGTATCGAGAGCTCACGCACGCATCGGGAAATCGCGCTGCCGATGTGATGGCGAGTGCGGCGCGATCAGATCCGGAATTCGATCATGATCGGCGGCTCTTTCTGCTCGACACCGCCGGCCGCGGCGTACATCCGTCGCGCCGGGGTATTCGACGGTTCGGTCAGCACCCACGCTGATTCACACCCGAGCGACGTCGCGTGGCGCAGGAGCGTCTGCAGCAGCTCGCGGCCGACGCCACGATTCTGATACGCGTCGGCGACACCCACTTCATTCACGAACATCTCATGTGGCTTGTCGGGATGCAGGTAGTGCACACCGCTCGCCATGCCGATCACCATCGCGCCGTCGATCGCGACCGCGAGGTGGTGTCGCGGATCACCGAAGAACTCCGCGCACCACGCCGGGTCGATCTCGTCGTCGAACACGCCGTCGGCGATGCATGACAACACATCGGCCTCGGTGGACGCGAGCATCCTGATGACGATCGCGCCGGTGGAATCCTGCAGGCCGGATGGCGTGGTGCCGATGGTGCGCATGATTCAGCGGCCGGCGCGTGCGCCGTGCGCCTTCAGCAGTGCATCAACCGGCGCGTAGCCTGACGGGTAGCGCACGCCGTCCACCGAAGCGCCGGCGTCGAGCAGCGCGGCGACCGAGGCGGGCGACGCATTGTCGGTCCAATAGGACTCGACGTTCGCGAGCACCGCCAGCATCAGCGGCGATCGACGATGCGAATCGAGCGCGTTGGCATTCGCCCCGTGCGACAGGAGCAGTTGCACTGTGTCGTGACGCGCGCGCCACGCGGCGTCGTGCAGCGCCGTCGCATAGCTGGCCCGATTGTGGTAGCCATCTGCCTGCTCCTGTGTCGCGTCAACCGGGACGCCGATGTCGAGCAGCAGGCGAATGCCGTCGGAATTGCCGACACCGGCGAAGCGTGACAGAAGCAATGCGCCGCGGTTCCGAACCGCCGGTGCGAGCTCCGGTGCGTCGGCGACGAGCTGTGCGGCGCGCGCGCCGTCACCGAGCGCGCACGCCGCGACCAGCGCATCCGCGCCGTCCGAAGGCATGGTGTACCCGCGGCTTGCGAACAGGCGAAGCAGATCGCCACGTCCGGTCCACGCGGCCTGCGTGATCGCCGACATCCCGGACAACGACATGCCCTCCGTCGGCGCCTTGTGCTCGATTGCGGCAGGATCCGCGCCGTGATCGAGGAGCAGTGCGATGATCTCGAGGCGATTGTCGCTGCGGATCGCGTGGCTGAGCGGCGTGCGGCCCCAGCGGCCGACGGCATTCACGTCGGCGCCATGCGCAATGGCGAGCGCCATGCCATCGATGTCGTGCCAGTCGCTCTTGCGCAGCAGCATTGTCGTCAGGTTCTCCGCCGTCAGCGCGCGCGTCTCCAGTATCGCACGGAACGCACCGAGGTCGTAACTCTCCGGAGCGTGGTATGGAACTTCGTCGTCATTCGGGTTCGCGCCGCGTGACAGCAGCAGCTTCGTCATTGGCGCGTTGTGTGCCACGCCAGCCGCGCCGTAGAGCGCACTCTCGAAGGTCGTTGTCGGCGAGTGCGAATGCTCGCGAAAACCGGTATTCGCACTCGCGCCCGCGTCGAGCAACGCGGTGGCCGTCCGCACGAAGGCGTCGGTGCGCGTCTCATCGATACGCAGAAACCGCGAAAAGCAGAGGTGCGTGAGCGCATCCCAGCCATATGGCGCGCTGACCGCGGTGGAGAGCGACGGGTCGGCTGACAGCAATGCACCCACCCGCGCGTCGTTGCCGACGATCGCTGCCGTGTGAATGTCCAGCGTCGCGAGTTCCGGATGTGCCGCGAGCAGCGCGGTTGCCGCATCCAGTGTGCCACTGGCGTGCGAACCGGTGCGGGGCACACAGGCGGCGCGGATGAAATCGTCTCGCATTCAGTCTGAAGTCTGCGCCGCGGTCACGGCATCGGCAACCGCAGCCAGCGCCTGCACAATGATCGTTGAGAACTCCGGGGCCGCGGCGATCGCGGCCGCAGAGTGCAGTCGCCCGTTGATGGGCACGGTGATCGGCGCCCCGGTCACGACGACGGCCGACATCGTGCGCAGTGTCTCCACCAGCGACTGAGGGCCGAATCGCGAGCCGCTCGATGCATTCAGCACGCAGACTGGCTTACCCACCATCACTGGTGCACTCACGAGCCAGTCGAGCAGGTTCTTGAATGCGCCTGCGACACCGTGCGCGTACTCCGGACTACACACGATGACGGCGTCCGCCTTCGCCACAGCATCACGCAACTGCTGGACGACCGGTTGCACCGGCAGACCCTCGGCATCGAGGTCGGGATTGAAGTGCGGCAGCAGACCAAGCGCGTCGGACCAGCTGACCGACGTGTGGATCGGCGCGAGCCGCGCCGCAGCACGGAGTAGTTCGGTGTTGATCGACTGTGCGCGAAGACTGCCGGTGAGAGCGAGAAGTTGCATCAGTGAAGAATGCACAGCGCGGACACCGTCGGCAGAGGTGTCACGCGCCGCACCTGAGACACCTCACCCGACACGCCTCAACCGACCCGAGTGATGGCCGAGGGGAATCCGCGGACGAAGCCGATGTAATCCACCGGTGCCGGCGTCGCGCCGGACTGGCGCAGCAGCAGGTTCACCTTGCCGCGATGGTAGTGCGCGTGCATGAAGACGTGATACAGGATGTCGCGCACCGGCGTCTCAAAATGAATGCCGGCGCTGTTCTGATAGGACACCATCCGCAGCAGATCCGCCTCGATCAGCGTGTCGAGATAGCGCGCGTAATGCACCTGCACATCGAGGGCGCGCTGGCGGATGCCATTCAGGTCGAGCGCCGGCCAGATCGGGTCGCCCGGCGTGCGCGCTTCGAGACGCGCGAGCCAATTCTCGTCGGCACCGAGAATGTGCGCGAACTCGCGTGCCGCCTCCATGGGAAAGACGGGTGCATCGGCGATCGCGTCGAGCAACTCGTCGTCCGCCCATGCCAGGTGATCGCGCATCCGTCGAAATTCTGTCAGCATCAGTCCAGCCTCTGCGCCGCTCGGCGCTGTTCAGGGTACGCTGCCCTTCCGGTAGTCGAGCTGTGGCTTCTGTGTGCCGAGTGCAGTGGTGTAAGTGAAATTCGGCCCGCGGCGGCGCGCCAGTTCTGCCTTCGCGACATCGATCGTGGCGGGCGTGGTGAACAGATCAGCGGCCGTCAGTGCCATGGTCTTCGCCGCGATCATCATGCCCTTGGCACCGATGCTCATGCCACCCGCCGCCACCGCCTGCCACGAGTGCGCGGCGGTGCCCGGCACCCACGTCGCGCTCGTGAGCTGCACGGTCGGCACGACCCAGCTCACATCGCCGACGTCGGTCGAGCCCGCATCCGCCTGATCGAGCACCAGCGCGTGGACCTGCGATGTCCGCTCGAGCGGTACGGCACTGAATGCCGTCGAATGCTGCAACCGTTCGGCGAACGCGCGCTCGTCCGCCGTAAGGGTGTAGCCGCCCACGCGCTCGAGTGCACGCTGCTGGACACGCGCCAGCGTCTCGTTCGGCTGCAACGCATACACCGAGCCAACCAGTTGCAGGTCGAACGTCGTGCCGGTGCCGAGTGCCGCACCACGCGCGGCATTCGTGATGCGCTCCCAGATGTCCTTCACGACTGCCATCTCCACATGCCGCGCGACATAGTACACCTCCGCTTCGTCAGGCACGACGTTCGGTGCCTTGCCGCCATTCGTGATGACGTAGTGAATGCGGCTGCCATCAGGGATGTGCTCGCGGAGGTAATTCGTCATCACGTCCATCACCTCGACGGCGTCGAGTGCCGAGCGACCGCGCTCCGGTGATGCAGCGGCGTGTGCACTCAATCCGTGAAAGCGGAACTTGCCGGAGATGTTGGCCATCGAACGATTGCCGGTGACCGCATTCTCGTCGCCCGGATGCCATGCGATCACCGCATCGACGTCGCTGAAGACGCCATCGCGCACCATGTACACCTTGCCCGCGCCACCTTCTTCCGCCGGTGTGCCGATCATGCGCAGTGTGCCTTTCACGTTGTTCACCTGCATCCATTGCTTGAGTGCAATGGCCGCGGCACTGCTCGCGGTGCCGAAGAGATGATGGCCGCAGCCATGTCCCGGCCCGCCGGTGACGAGCGCACTGCGCTCCGGCGACACCGCCTGCGACAGTCCGGGCAGCGCATCGAACTCCCCGAGGATCGCGATGACGGGTTTTCCGCTGCCGAATTCCGCGATGAACGCCGTTGGCTCGCCGGCCACGCCCGCGGTCACCGTGAAGCCCGCCGTGCGCAGCTCGGTCTGCAGCAGCGCCGAACTTTTCGTCTCCATGTAGCCGACTTCGGCCCAGTCCCAGATCTGCTTGGCGACCGTTGCGTAGTGCGGCGCGGCGGCGTCGAGCGACGCGATGAGCGGGGCGGTATTCGCGGCGGCCTTGGGCAACTGCGCGTGGGCTGCGCCAGGAGACAGGAGCGTGAGTGCGACGAACGCGCCGACAGCAGGCAGACGAGGCATGGATCCGTGAGTGAAGGCGTCAGACCGCGCGCGTGGTGCGCCGGTCACTCGTCACAAACTGTCTCCGGGACATGGCCGCCGCGATCGGTATTTGCCTGACGGGCTCGCTCTGACCTACAGCGGCACCACGCCTCGGCGCAGGCCATAGGACACGGCTTCGCTGCGCGTGCGCACGCCGAGCTTGGAGAAGATCGCTTGCAGATGGTACTTGACCGTACTCGGGCTGATACCGAGTCGGCCGCCGATCTGCTTGTTGCCGAGGCCTTCGGCGAGGGCGCGCAGGACTTCGAGTTCGCGATCGGTGAGATGCGGCTCGTCATCGCTGGCGGCGACGGCGGGCGGGCGCTGTTCGCGGCGCGCAGCGCGGTCGCGGCCTGCGCCGGCACTCGGCAGCACGGTCGGTGACACGACGGTCAAGCCGCGCACGACGCCGTGCGATGCGGCAACCACGTCGTCCGCGTCGGCGTCGAGCGGCAGCCACGCCGTGCTGCCACGCGCGAGTTGCGCGGCAGGCGGATAGACACCCGGATCCAGCAGATGCACCGTGGCCGCGCGTTGCTCGATGTGATCATCGGCGTGCGGCCATTCGGTCACAAACACCGCGTGGGATGCCGGCGAGCGCGACGCGCGTTGCGCGCGACCGTCGTCCACCAACACGTCGCCGCGTGCGCTGAGGCCTGCGCTCAGGCGAGCCCGCACGATCGCGGGCATCGCACCAAGCGTCAGGTGAAGAACGTCATCCTCCACGTGGGTCAGCGCGCGCCCCGCGGTCGTTCGCCGATCGTCACTGGCAGGACTACCACTTCGCCGCCGCGCACCACGTTCAGCTGCACCGTGGTGCCGACCCGCTCGCTGCCGAGGAACGCGAGCACGTCGTCGTGCTGCGTGATGCGCGCGTTGTCGATGCGCACGAGCACATCGCCGATCATGACGCCGCCGTGGGCCGCCGGGCTATCGAGTTCGACATCGAGCACCACCAATCCGCCGCGGCCGTCGAAGCCGAGTTTCGCAGAGGCACTGTCCGAGAAACGCACGGTCTGCATGCTCGCACCGAGCCAGCCGCGGGCGACGTAGCCGCGATGGAGTACCGCGTCGAGAATCCGGTCGATCGTCGTGTCGGGGATCGTGACGCAGAGTGGCTTGCTCATGCCGCCCGAATTGATGCCGGCGATGGCGCCGTGGGCCGTGACCAGCGGTCCGCCCCCGAAGCCAGGGTACAGTTGGACGTCGCTCTGCACGCGTCGGTCGAGCGTGCCGCCGCGCCAGGTGCGCCAGGCGTCACCGACACTGCTCACGACACCGAACGTCGCCTGCGGGCCATCGTTGCCGGTGCGGGCGAGCGCCAACACGAAGTGCCCGGGCTTGAGGTCCGCAGCGGCGGCGCGCGTCGCGACCGGCAGCAGGCCAGTCGGAATTCGGAGCGCGGCGAGGTCAGTGCCGGCGTCGCGGCCTACCAGCGTCGCATTCACGCGCTGGCCGTTAGGGAGTGTGACAGAAATGTCGTCGGTTCGCTTGACGGTGGCATCGGTCGTGACAATCACGCCATCGCGCCAGTGTACGCCAGTGCTGGCCAGACGCGGGCGGGCATGGACAGCGACGACGCTGGCGGCGGCGCTTGCGACGGCGTCAGCGAGCTGATCCGAAATTTCGGGGAGGGTCGACATGAGTCGGGGGGGTCAGGGGTGTGGCGTGCTGCTCGTACCCGCGCCGGCACCTGCCAGCCGCGTGACGACAAGGGTCGCCCTGCGCCCGCGGCCTGCCCATCGGCCGAACGGACAGGCACGCGACAGCGGAGGGCAGCGAAGCGGCCCACGGCAGAATGAACAATTCATTACCACAGTGCGTAGGTTGGGTCATGCGACTCCTCATCCTCGTCCCCGCCGCCCTGCTTGCCGGCCCACTGGCCGCCCAGCAGCGCCCTGATTCCGCCAAGTCTGCGGCCGCACCGCTCCCGACGATTAGCGTCACCGCGACGCGCACCACCACCCCGCTGCAGTTCGCGCCGCTCGCGGTGTCGTCCGTCGGGCTCGAACGGTTGCGCAGTACCGCCGGCATCGGACTCGCGGATGCCTTGCAGGGCATTCCCGGTGTGCTCGCGCAGTCCCGCAGCGGCGGTGTGGATACGCGCATCACGATTCGCGGCTTCGGTGCACGCGGCGCCGGCGATCGCTCCAACGCCGCAACGATGCGCGGCATTCGCGTCATGATCGACGGCATGCCTGAGACGGAACCGGATGGTCGCACGAGCCTCGACCTGATCGATCTCGCGATGATGACCGGCGTCGACGTGATTCGGTCGAACGCGTCGGCACTCTGGGGGAACGCCGCCGGCGGCATCGTCTCTCTGAGCACGACGCCGACACTCGGCAATCAGTTCGATCTGCGCACGATGGCCGGCAGCTTCGGCATGCGGCGCGCGATCGCGCAGACGAGCACCACCAGTGGCACGTCGAGTCTCTACGCCGGGATCTCGCGCACCGAATCCGACGGCTGGCGACAGAACTCCGCCGGCGCGCGGACCGTGTTCTCCTCCGGGATGATCACGCCGCTTGGCGATCGCACCCGCCTCACGCTGCGTGTGATCGGCGCGCAGAACAGCTTCGGCATTCCCGGCCCGCTGACGCTGGCGGCGGCGACCGCCACGCCGCAGACCGCGAACGCCACCTACAACAGCCGTCGCGAGCGACGGGACAATCAGGTCGTCCGGTTCGGCACATCGCTCGATCATGCCGTCGGCGAGAACGGCCTGCTCTCGATCATGTCGTTCGTGACGCCGAAAAAACTCGTGCGCTCCGAACGCGGCACGTATCGCGAATTCAACCGCACCCATGGCGGCGGCAGCGTCAGCCTGCGCGAGCAGCTCGGGACGCACCGGCTGATCGTCGGTGCCGACGTGCAGCATCAGGACGGCCCGGCGAAATTCTGGTCGCTCTCGGCGTCGGGGGATCAGGGCACGACGCTGCAGCAGGACAAGAACGAAAAGGCGACGACCGGCGGCCTCTTCGTGCAGGACGAGTGGGCGATGACGCCGAAGCTGACCGTCAGTCTCGGCGCACGCTTCGACGGCCTCCGCTACAGCCTCACCGATCGCGTGACACCGAAGATCAGTGGCAGCCGCAGCTTCTCACAACTCTCGCCGAAGCTCGGCATCGCCTATCGCACCGTTGGCACGAATGTGTTGTATGCGAATCTCGGTGCTGGCGTGGAAGTGCCGGCCAACAACGAGACGGATCCTGCGGGAACGTTCGGCCAGGACACGATCACGGGATTGAATCCACTGCTCAAGCCGATTCGCTCGCTGACATACGAAGTCGGCACGCGCCAGGTCATCGTCGGTACACAGCCGGGCATCAAGGCGCTGCGCTACGACTTCGCGGTGTTCAACACGGAAGTGGAGAACGAGTTGGTGCCGTATCGTGGCGGACGCTTCTACTTCAGCGCCGGTCGGGCACGCCGTCAGGGCGCCGAGTTGGGTGGTGAAGTGGAGTTCGAGGAGGGGTTTGCCGTGCGCAGCTCAGTCACGCTGATGCAGACGCGATATCTCGACTACGTGGTGGACTCCGTTCACTACGGCAAGCCGGGTGCGACGGCCAATTACTCCGGCAAGTCGATGGTCGGCGTGCCGAAGGCGATTGCGTCCGCGGGCGCGCGCTGGGACGCGGGCACGTCGCCATTCCGTCTCGAAGCGGAGATGCAGTACACCGGTCGGTACATGTTGAATGACGCGAACACCGTCGAACTGCCGTCCGCGACGCTGGTGCACGCGACCGCCTCACTCCGGACCCCACTGCGCGTTGCCGGGCGCCTCGGCATCACGGGCTTCGTGCGTGTCGAGAATCTCTTCGACCGCCGCTACATCACATCGGGCTTCCTGAATCCGGATGTCGTCAGTGGGCAGTTCGTGGCGTATGAACCCGGCCTGCCCCGCTCCGTGGTGGTCTCGCTCGGGCTGGTGCGCATGCCCTGATCGGCACATCGCGATCGGCACCATCGCGATCGGAATGGCGCTGGTCTGCACTGGCGGCGTGTGTCGGCACTCTCTGTCTTGGAGAATCCGATGCGCGCCGCCAGCTTGCGTTCATGCCACCGAATGAATCGCTCTCCTGGTCGCGGCGCGTGCGCATTCCGCTCCCACCGGATGTGGATGTGCGCTGGACGCTGCGGTATCTCGTGGTACGTACAGTGGATGCGCTCGAGCGTGTGGACGGCGCGCACTACCTGCGCAGCGTGCGCAATCACGCGACGGGCTCGCATGTGCTGCTCGATCTCGAGCACGATGCCGACGGTCACGCGATCGTGGCCCGCACACGCCCGGCGTTGCCTGCCGCCGACATCCGTGCGATGGTCGAGCGCTCCTTCGATCTGGTGACGGATCTGACGCCGTTCCGTGCGATTGCGAAGACGGATGGGCTACTCAAACCACTGCTCAAGGAACGCCCGTTCCTGCGCCTGCCGCAGCTGCTCGATCCATTCGAAGGACTGATTCGTGCAGTGCTCGGCCAGCAGGTGAGCGTGGTTGGTGCGAGCACCATGACCGATCGACTCGTGCGCGCGTTCGGCACGCCGTTGCCGGTGGTCGAAGGTCAGGCGCCGCTGTTCGGATTTCCCGAACCGGCTACGCTCGCCGCCGCTGGCGCCGACACGCTCCGCACGATCGGTCTCACGAACGCAAAAGCCTCCACGTTGCATGGGGTGTCACACGCGATCGCGACGGGCGTGATCGATCTCGCGGCGCTGCGTGGTGCCCCGACCGATGTCGCCGAAGCCACGCTGATAGCGTTGCCTGGCATCGGTCCGTGGACGGCGCACTATGTGCGCATGCGTGCACTCGGTGATCGCGATGCGTTCCCGGCGGCGGACCTCGGCGTGCTGAAAGCGATGGCCGCGGCCGGCGTGCACAAGCGCGACATCGTGGCGCGCGCCGAGGCATGGCGTCCGTGGCGCGCCTACGCAACGCTGCATCTGTGGGAATCGCTCGGGAAGCGCGAGTAGCAAATCACGATCTGGAGTTCCGCGGTGGCATTACGACGAGGACCACGCCGACGAGGGTGACTGCTGCGGCGACGAGCATCGCAGGTGTGATGGTTTCGTGACCGATCGACGCGCCGAGGATCAGCGCGACAATCGGGTTCACGTACGCGTACGTGGACACGTGCGACGTTTTCGCGACGCGCAGCAGCCAGACATAGGCGGTGAACCCGAGCAGGCTGCCGAAGCCGATCAGATACGCAAAGGCGAGCCATGATCGCGCGGAGATCGCGGGCAGATCGACGCGCGTCCATTCGCCCGTGATGAGGCACGCGATGCCAAGGAATGCGCCCGCCGACAGCATCTGCAACGCGCTGCCCATGAACGCGTTCGTGGGTTTCGGCATTTCGCGCCCGATCACCGAGCCGATCGACCACGACATCGTGCCGAACAGCACTAACGCCACCGCGCCCACATCCAGCGCGCCGGCGTCACCACGCACCGCAGCAGCGACACTCGGCCCCGCGAGCAGGCCCAGCCCGACGAGTCCGAGTGCCAGGCCAAGCCACTCTTTCGGCCGCGGCGCACGACCACCCGGACGTGTCGCGGCGGCTGCAACGATCCAGATCGGCGTCGTGGCGACGACCATGCTCGAGACGCCACTCGGCAGACGATGGGAGCAATACGCGATGATGCCGTTGCCGATGACCAGCAGCATCACGCCGCCGATCAGACCGCCTTTCCAGTGCTCCGCTTGTGGCGCGGGCACGCCGTTCAACCGCAACACGGTGTAGAGAATCACGCCCGCCATGCCCTGTCGCGCGGCGATCATCGGCCACGGTGGAATCGTCTCGGTACCGATCTTCATGCCGAGGTACGTGCTGCCCCAGATGACATAGAGGGCTGCGAACGCCGCGATCAGCAGCAGGCGAGGTGGTGGTGGAGCACGTTCGTCGGACATGTCGTGAAACTAACCTGACCCGATCAGCTCCCGGTGATGTCCGTCGAGAACGGCGCCAGGAGGGTTGTGTCCGTCGTGTTGTCGGCGCGTTGACCGTGTGCGACGAGATACGCCAGCACATCACCCGGTGGCAGCGGGTGTGAGAACAGGAAGCCCTGGCCGAACTTGCATCCGAGCTTCGACAGCACATCGTACTGCGCCTCGTTCTCGATGCCTTCGGCCACCGTGCGCAGCCCGAGCGAATTGCCGAGCGCGATCACGGCACTCGCGAGCGCCGTTGCGCCCGGGCCGCCGTGAACGCCGTCCACGAAGCTCTTGTCGATCTTCAGCACGTCCACGGGGAAGCGGTGCAGGTAGCTGAGCGAGGAATAGCCGGTGCCGAAGTCGTCGATGGCCAGGCGCACGCCGAGTGACTTGAGGCCCGTGAGAATACCGACCGTTTCCTCACTGTTGGCCAGCAGCGTGCTCTCTGTCAGCTCGAGCACCAGCTGATCGCGCCGCAAGCCGGCGACGCGCAGTGCATTCGCCACGTCGTCGATGAGATTGACATCACCAAGTTGTCGCGCAGACAGATTGACGGTGACCGTCACAGGACGCAATTCCGGTAGTGAGCGGCTCCAGTGACGGGCGTGCGAGCAGGCATGCAGCAGCACCCAGCGACCGATCGCGACGATCAATCCCGACTGTTCGGCAATCGGAATGAAGTCCGCCGGTGGAATACGACCGCGTCGCGGATGGTCCCACCGCACCAGCGTTTCAAGTCCGCTCACGCGCCGCGTTTCGAGGTCCACGATCGGCTGATACTCGAGCTGCAGTTCGTCGCGCTCGATGGCGTAGCGCAGATCGGCCAGCAGGTCGAGGCGCTCGACCACCTCCTCGTGCATGTGCGATGCGAATCGCTCCACGCGCGCCTTGCCGCGCTTCTTCGCGAGGTACATCGCCAGGTCGGCGTGCCGCAGCAGGTCATCGCCGGATTCGCTGCCGCTGCTGACGACGACACCGATGCTTGCCGTGCTGAACGCCTCGCGCTCCTCGAGAGCGAACGGCCGTGCAAAGGCATTGGCAATGCGTTCGGCGACGTACATCGCTTCCTCGCCGTCGTCCTGACACCCCTCGAGCAGCACGGCGAATTCATCACCACCAAGGCGACAGGCCGTATCGCCGGCGCGCATGCAGGCCCGCAGTCGGTCGGCACCCTGCTTGAGCAGCGAATCGCCCGCTGCGTGGCCAAGGGAGTCGTTGATCTCCTTGAAATCATCGAGGTCGAGGAACAGCACTGCCGTACGCTGCGCGCTGCGCGAGGCACGCAACAGCGCCTGCTCGACGCGGTTCGTGAAGAGGGCGCGGTTGGCAAGGCCGGTCAGTTCGTCGTGGAAGGCGCGGTGCACGAGCTGCTCTTCGAGTGCAACGCGATGCGTGACATCGCGCGTCGTGATGACCACACCACAGACGGTCTGATCCTCGAGCAGGTTCACCGCGACGTTCTCGACGCGGCACCACTGTCCGCTGCTGTTCATCAGGCGCCAGTGCATGGTCGAGGCCTTGCTGCCCGGCTGCGCGGCGTCGGTGAGGAAGCCAAGCATCGGCACCACGTCATCGGGATGCACCAGCTCGCGCAGCGGATGCGTCTCGACGTCACTCGGATCGTGGCCGAACACGCGTGTGATGGCGGGGCTGACGTACCGAATGGTGTCGGCGCCGTCGATGATCGTGATCAGGTCGGTCGAATGCTGCACCAGCGTGCCGAATCGCGTTTCACTGTCCGCCTGCGCCCGCACCGCCTGCACGCGCGCATTCTCGCGGACCGTGAACGCCTGACGGATGATCACGACGACCGTCATCGCGAACATCGCCGCGATGAACGTGGCCAGTTCGCGATCGTCGCTGCGCATCGCGAGATCGAGCAGCAGCGTCGCACCGATGACCACGGTCAGGTTCGGCATCAGTGAGCTGATCACTGATGATGCCGGCCGACTGTGCATGCGGGGCACGCCGCGTCGCCGCGTGTTGAACGCGCGGAGCAGCCCGAGGAGCACGAGCACCGCGCCGGCGCCATGCAGCATCGTCAACTGGCCGGCAGCCGGTGCGGTGGGTGCCGTGCGTGCGATGGCCGTCACCGCCTCGAGGGTCAGACCGGCAGCGAAGATCGCCATGCCGACGCGCGCGTCACGATCGACGAGCCGGACGTACACGGAGCCCGCGCCAACGAGTGTCAGCAGCTGCAGACCTGGCAGCAACAGCAGCGACGGGGAGTCGTGGAACAGGGTCAATGCGGCCGCTGGCGACAGCGCCTGGCGCTGGAGATACCACGCCACCATCGCACCGACAGCCAGCCACGCCAGCAGGTCGAGCGCCAGCGTCCGACCGCGCTCGACCTGCCTGAGGTTCACCTGCGAGGCGAGGAGCCCTGCCGCGATCAGTGGCAGCGCGATCAAGCGGCCTGCGTTGTACCAGGCCGCGAAGAGTTCAGGGGCTTTGACGAATGGCAGCAGCGCCCACGCCATCGCGGCGAGCCCCTGACAGATGAGGCCAATCGCGAGCAGTCGCCAGGTCCCGCGTGCGCCCGGTCGTGTCTCCGTGGCCGCATGAATGAAGGCCACAATGCCGCTGGCGAGGGCCGTCCCGACGATCCACAGATCCGCCAACGCATGCCGTTGCGTGTGGCTGGACGCCACCGCGATGCACGCCGGTACGCCCAGGCCCGCTGCGAGCAGCGCCAGCGATCGGGTCCACGGCGCCCATCCAGCGACGCGGGAGGAGTGGCGGACGAGAGTGGCGGGTGGGCGATCCATTGCCAGAAGGATCGGCTTGGCAGCTTCTCATCTGTAGGATTGCCGGCACCCGCTGTGTGTCGAAACGCGGCGGTCTCTGCCACCGTAGTATTCCTGTCGCCCGCTGCGGCTGTCGCGATGCGGTGGCGCATCGGCGCGGCGACTCCCGGACTTCCCTCCACGAGATGAAGAAGTCAACAAGTATCCAGCTGTTCTTCATGAATTCGATCGTCCTTGGCGTGGCCGGCTGTGATTCCGAGCCGCCGCCGGTGGACCCGTGCAACACGTCGACGTTCAACGCACCGGCCTGCGAGGTGGCGGTGCAGGATCGCGGCTATCACTACCACGGTGCCTGGGTGCCAATGGTGTATCCAAGCCCGTACCTGTTCTACTACTCGGGCTACACCCGGGCGCTCTCGGCAGGCCTGCCGATTTATTCGTCACCGCGAGCCGTCTACGAGCCGGCGTATCGCTCGCTCGACACGCGTGCGTCGTCGTATGCGTCGAGTGTCGCGCCACGCGGCACCGCGTTGTCCCAGTCACGCATGTCGTCGATCCTGCGTCGTCCGGCGTCGATTGCGCGCAGTCGCAGTGGCGCCACCATGCGCCGCGGTGGGTTCGGCTCGATCGGCCGTGGGCGTGCGTCGATGGGCGGCTGAGCCGATGCAGCATACCCGGTGGCTCATTCCCGCCGCGCTGCTGCTCGTTGCGGCGTGCACCAGTGCCGAAGAAAAACAGCGCAAGCGCGAAGCGCAGATGATCGAACAGGCGAAGGAGGATGCGGCGGCGGAAGCGGAGTTCGTGGTGGACTCCGTCAAGCTCGCCGCGTCGATCACCGTCGATACGGTGAAGGAGACGCGCGCCGTGCAGGACACCGTGCCCGACGACGAGTCGGAGCCGCAGCTCGTGCTGGCGTATGTTGCACTCAGCCCGAGCGGTACACGCTGCACGCTGACACCTGAGAAGTTCCGCACGCTCGTCGTCGGCGACACCCTCTCCTGTCAGTGGGCGACGCGCCCGTGAAACGATTCCCGCATCCGGTCCGCGCGGACTGGCAGAAGAAAGTCGAGGCGCTCGGCCTGGCCTGGCATTCGGCCAAGGGCGCCTACTGGAACGAGTCGGCCTACTACTCGTTCACGATGGACGAAGTGCTGAAGCTCGAGGACGCGACGAACAAGCTGCATGCGATGTGTCTCGACGCCGCGCAGCACATCATCGAGCAACGACTGTTCCTCAAGCTCGGCATTCCGTCGCACGTGATTCCGCTGATCGAAGCGGCGTGGGAGCAGGAGCCGCCGTCGCTGTACGGGCGCTTCGACCTTGCATACGACGGCCTCGGTCCGCCGAAACTGCTCGAGTACAACGCCGACACGCCGACATCGCTCGTCGAGGCGAGTGTCGTGCAGTGGTACTGGCTGCAGGAATGCTTTCCGGACAAGGATCAGTTCAACTCGCTGCATGAGCGGCTGATCGAACAGTGGAAGGCGCTCGGCCCGTATCTGCAGGGCGAGCGGCTGCATTTCGCCGGTATGGATGACATCGAGGACGGCATGACACTCGCCTATCTGCGTGACACGGCGCAGCAGGCCGGCCTCAGTTGCGAGACGCTGCTGATCGATCAGATCGGCGTCACGGAAGATGGCTTCTTCAGCGATTCCGAGGATCGCGTGATCGAGTCGATCTTCAAGCTCTATCCGTGGGAATGGCTGGTGGCCGAGGATGAGCGCTACGTGCAGGCGCTGCTCAGGCAGGGCACGCGCATGCAGTGGATCGAGCCGGTGTGGAAGATGCTGCTATCGAACAAGGGCCTGCTCGCGGTGCTCTGGGATCTCTTTCCCGAGAGTCCATACCTGCTGCCCGCCTCACTCGACGTCGCCGAAACACTGACGTGGGATGCGTATGTCCGCAAGCCGCTGCTGTCGCGCGAGGGGGCGAACGTGACCGTGACCATGTTCGACCAGACGCTGGTCGAGAGTCAGGGCGACTACGGTGACGAAGGCTACGTCTATCAGGCGATGGCGACGATCCCCGATTTCGACGGACGCCATCCGGTGATCGGTTCGTGGATCATCGGGCAGGAAGCGGGCGGCATCGGCATCCGCGAATCGAAGCGGATCATCACCGACAACCTGTCGCAGTTCGTGCCGCACGTGATCGAGGGCTGAGCGCAGTCGATCACGTGCGCGTGCAGGTGCCGGTTCGACTCAGCGCACGCCAGCGGGCACGTTGCCCAGCACCTGCACGATGCGGCCGGCGGCTGCGCGCAGATCGTCGGCGGGGGCGACGAAGGACACGCGGAACCAGCGAGACCCCGCTGCGCCGAACGCGAGACCGGGTGTGACCATCACCTGCGCCTCCATCAGCACGCGATGCACGGCGTCCCACGGCTCCATGCCATCGGGGAGCGGCAGCCACGCGTACATCGCAGCCTGCGGCGGCGTGACATCCCAGCCGCTCTGCTGCAGTGCATCGTAGAATGCATCACGCCGACGCTGGTATTCGGCGACGATCGGTGCCGTCAGTTCGCGCACGTTGTCGAGCGCATAGGCGGCCGCGTGCTGGATCGGCATCGAGACGCCGTAACCGACGTTCGAGCGGTATGCGAGCAGCGCGTCGAGCGCATCCGATCGACCGACGACGAAGCCCACGCGCATGCCGGCCATGTTGAACGACTTGGAGCAGGAGTGGAATTCGACCGCTACCGCTGCTGCCCCCGGCACCTCGAACACGCTCGGCGCGACATGCCCGTCGAACGAGAGTTCCGAATACGCAAGGTCATGCATCAGCACGAGGTCGTGCCGTGTTGCGAACTCCACCAGTGCAGCGAGATCGTCCAGTGTTGTGACGGCACCGGTTGGATTGTTCGGATAGTTCGCGATGAGAACGCGCGCGCGCTTGAGCGTGTCGGCCGGAATGCTGTCGAGATCCAGCTGCCAGCGCTTCGCCGGATTCATCGGCACCAGATGCACGTCGGCACCGTGCATCAGCGGCGCGCGAATGTACACCGGATAGCTGATCGACGGTGCGAGGACCACGTCGCCCGGTCCGCAGAGCGCGCCCAGCATCTCGGCGATGCCTTCCTTGGAGCCGGCCAGCACGACCGCCTCGCGCTCGGGCACGAAGCTCACGCCGAAGCGTGATGCCATGAAGTCTGTCGCTGCCGTCAGCAGGCGCGTGCTGCCACGGAACGGCGGATACCCGTTTGTGATGCCGTTGCTCGCCGCCCCCTTCAGCGCCTCGAGCACCGCTGCCGGCGTCGCCTGATCCGGACTGCCGATCCCCAGATCACGGAACTCGTGGCCCGCAGCTCGCGCGACCGTCTTCCGGCGTTCGAGTTCGGAGAAGACGTACGGCGGAATCGATGCCAGCGAGGGCAGGATGTGCACGGACACAGGGACGAGGTCAGGGAAGGGTCAGCGGTGCAGCGCAGGCACCGAGTCGAGCGGGATGATCCGTGTGGTCGGACCGGTCGCATACGGCGCGATCGCATAGGCGTTCCAGTGGACGAACAGCGACGATCCACAGACAGCCAAGGTAGCGTCATCGAGGGTGAAACTCCCCTTCGGAAACTCGTAGCCGGCGTCCGCCAGCGTGGATGTCGGGGGGACGGCCCGCTCGCGACGAAAGGCGCGTTCCACCACCGGCAGCACCTCTGCGGCCCGGGCCGCGGGCATCGTCAGGCGCTTCGTACTGTCGGAACGCGCCGCAGCCAGAAACGCTTTGGACAGAGCGGAGATCGTCGGAAACTTCTTCTGTGCGCCGTCGCCGTTGAGCAGCGAGGCAAGCAGCAGACCCTGCACCCGGCCATTCAGCGCGCTGCGCGCAGAGAACCGCGGCCATGCGAGATCCACCGTCGCACACTCCCTCGCCCTGCATCGTGCTTCACGGAATGACCTCGTGTGCGTCGTCCACCCTGCCGTATCACGCGGTACCTGAGCCGATGCGGTGCGCGGCGCAGCGAACGACAGCACGGCGGCAAGCAGCGCGGCGGCGACTGCTCGCGTGTCGGGGCGGTTCCATCGTCTCATCCCGAACCCTCGCCCTTTCGACAGGGCTCGGCAAGCCCCGAACCGGGTACGTTACGCCATGCGAGTGATTCAGATCCTGCTGCGCGTGTTGCCGCTGCTTCTCAGCTTTCGTCGCGATCAGCAACGCTGGTTGTTCGTCGGCGGTCGGACGGCGCGCACGCCGGCGTTTCATGCCGCACGTGCCGAGCGGATGGTGACGATGCTCGCGTCGCTCGGGCCGACGTTCGTGAAGCTCGCGCAGCTGTTCGCCGGCCGGGCTGACATCATTCCGGAACCGTACGTCAGCGCCATCGGCACACTGACCGATCGCGTGCCCGGTGTGTCAGCCGACAGAATCCGTGCCTCGCTGATCGAGAGCTACGGCGCGCCGCCCGAAACGGTGTTCGAATTCTTCGATGTCCAGCCACTGGCCGCGGCGTCGCTCGGCCAGGTGCATCGCGCGCGCGTCGATGGCCGTGAGGTCGTGGTGAAGGTGCTTCGGCCCGGCGTCGAGAAGCTGGTGGCGGGCGATATTCGCGCCGCGCGTCGCATCCTCGATCTGATCGCGTCGCGATTGAACCCGCCGCACGTTGCCGGACTGCGCACGGTGCTCGACGAATTCGAGAAGCGCGTTGCCGACGAGATGGATTTCCGCCAGGAAGCGCGCTACGCGCAGCAGGTGCGGAAGAATTTTGCCAACTCGCCGACCATCCGCATTCCGGAAGTGATCGATGCCTACACGCGGCAGCGCGCACTGGTGCTCGAGTTCATTGACGGGCGCCGCGTCGATCAGCTGGGCGATTGGATCACCAGCGGCCGCGTGCACGCCGACGATGTGCTGCGTTCGGTGATGGAGTTGTATGTCCAGATGATGATGGTGGACGGGCTGTTTCACGCCGATCCGCACCCCGGCAATGTCTTTGTAGACACGCAGGGTCGGCTCACGCTGCTCGACTTCGGGATGGTGGTCGAAGTCCCGGTCGAGACGCGGCGCACGCTGGTGCAGACGGTCTTCGCGTCGATCCGCGGTGATGTCGAGAAGGTGGTCGACGGATTCTACGCGCTGGGGCTGATCGAGCCGGGCGCCGATCGCGCAATGATCGTCACGCTTGCCGCGCAACTGATCGAGCTCGCGAACGAACGCACAACTGCCACCGAACGCATCCAACGCATCACGCGTCTCGCCGATGAAGTGATGGCGACGCTCTACGATTTCCCGGTGCTGCTGCCGGGCGACATGGTGTACTTCGCGCGCACCGCGGCGCTGATCGAGGGCCTCGGCGTGCGCTACGATGCGCGCTTCAACGCCATCCGCTTCGCGACGCCGATCGTCCTTCGCCTGCGCCGCCAGATCCTCTCGTCGCTCGGCGAACCCCTCGGCGGTGAGCGCGACGTCGCCACGGCCATCGGCGCCACACTCGGGTCACTCGTCGCCATCGCGAAGCGTGCGAGCCGGGAAGTCGTCACCACGCTCGCGGCGCAGCTCATTCCGGCGCTGACGTCGCGCTCACGCTGACGAGCGCGTTCTCCTGATTGGCGCCGAATGGAAGCGTTGGCGGCTCAGTGAGGGGCGGGAGAACACCGAGAACACCGAGTAGCGTCGTGAGCGAGCATCGGTGAAGCTCGACGATCGCGGTTTTGAAATGAACGGCTGTTTCAAAGTAATCCGGCGTCTGTACGCGTTGCCTCGAACGCTGCGATCCGCGCTACTCAGTGTTCTCCGTGTTCTCCCGCCCCCCACGAAGGTGTACGACCCTTCGATGCGAGCGGGATCACGCGACGGACTGCTTGAGCGGAATGTGCCTTTCAACCGCGATCGCCCCAGGAATATCGGGCATCACCGAATCAAGTGACGTCGCACTCGACTGCATGATTCCGGCATTCGTCGGCTGATGTGACGCATGCAGTGCGGCCAGCGCCAGCGGTGTGTTCATCGACTTGCGCTTTGGCAGCAGCGGGCCGGCGACCCCGCCCTTCGTTGATGGGCGCGGCGCACCCAGATCACCGATTTCGAGCAGATCGGCCAACTGGTAGTTCGAGATCGGGCGCGAGTACAGGTAGCCCTGCCCGTAGTCGCAGCCGAGGTTGCGCAGATCCCACTCCTGCTCCGCGCGCTCGATGCCTTCAGCCACGACCTTGAGCTTGAGCGAACGGCCAAGCGCCACCACGGCCGAGGCGAGCGCACGCCCATTCGGGCCGTGATCCATGCCTTGCACGAAGCTGCGATCGATCTTCAGCACGTCGAGCGGATACTGCGAGAGATAGCCGAGTGACGAGTAGCCCGTGCCGAAATCGTCGATCGCGAGGCGCACGCCAAGTGACCGGATGCGATGCAGCAGCGCCAGCGTGTCCGTGCTGCGGCCGACCAGCATGCTTTCCGTCAGCTCCAGTACCAGGCGATCTGCATCGAGCTTCGTGGAGTGGAGCACACCCTTCACGATGTCGATGAAGTTGCCGTCCACCATCTGTCGCGCCGAGAGGTTCACGGTGATCGTCACCGGGCGTTGACCCGGTGGAATCGGCCAGGCGGCGGCGTCGGTCGCGGCAGTGCGCAGCACCCACTCGCCGATCTCCACGATCAGACCCGTCTCTTCCGCCAGCGGGATGAAATCCAGTGGCGAGACGAGCCCGCGGTACGGGTGATTCCAGCGCACGAGTGCTTCGGCGCCGATGATCTGCTGCGTTCCGAGTTCGACGATCGGCTGATAGACGAGCGCCAGTTCGTTCCGCTCGACCGCCTTGCGGAGGTCGGCCTGCAGTTCGATGCGATCGAGCACTGCGGCGTGCATGCCGCTCTCGTACAGCACCGCGCACGCCTTGCCGCGCGCCTTGGCGTGATACATCGCGACGTCCGCGTTGCGCAGCACCTCATCCGCGTTCTGCTGGGGCTGCGCACGCGCAATACCGATGCTCGCGTTCAGGCCCACATCCTTGCCTTCCACCTGCAAGGGGCGGCCGAGCGCCGCCGTGATGCGATCGGCGACATCCATCACCTCGCCTTCACCGCGCGTCTGCTCGAGCAGGATCGCGAACTCGTCGCCGCCGAAGCGTGCCGCCGTGTCGCTGTCTCGCAGGCAGGTCCGCAGGCGATTGGCCGTCTGTACCAGCACTGCGTCGCCCGCGGCGTGGCCGAGCGAATCGTTGATTTCCTTGAAGTTGTCGAGGTCGAGGAAGACCACCGCCACTTCGGAATTCGTGCGCTCCGCCCGCGCCAGACCATGCGCGACGCGATCCTGAAACAGTGCGCGATTGCCAAGGCCGGTGAGCGGATCATGCAACGCCTGATGGCGCAGGTGCTCCTCGAGTGTCACACGCTCGGTCACGTCACGGATCGTCAGGACGATGCCATTCACGTTCCTGTCGGCGAGCAGGTTCGTTGCCACGGTTTCGGTGCGCATCCACTCACCATCGATGCGGATCATGCGGCACCCGATGTGGCTCGTGGATGAGCTGCCCATCAGCGATGCCGAGAAGTGCGCCTCGTATGCGGCGCGATCCGCTTCGTGCACCAGCTCGGCTAGCGTTCGGTTGACCATGCGGTCGCCGGATGTGCCGAACACGCGCTCAGCCGCCGGACTCACATAGCGGATGATGCCAAGGGGATCGAGAATCGCAAAGACGTCGGATGAGTGCTGCACCAGCGAACGGAAACGCGCTTCGGTTTCCTTCGCGGTCTGTTCGATGTAGAGCCGCATGTTCTCGCGCACGGCCGTGAACTGACGGGCCATCACCAGTGCGGTCAGGATCACGGCGCCCACCACGAGATCCGTGATGTGCGCCGATTCGCGCAGCGCGATCACGAACAGCAGCCCATAGCCCAGCGCGACTGCGAGATACGGCACGATGCTGAAGCGCGCGCGCAGCTGTATACCACGCGGCGTCGGCGCCATGCCACGCGCATCGGCCCAGCCCACACACGTGCCGAGCCCGATCATCAGGTAACTCCCGATGCGCAGCACGTCGGTGATCTGCGCGATCATCGGGGCGTAGCGGAGGTTGAGCGCACTCCAGGTGGTGTTCGCGACGAAACCGACCATCAGGCCGGTCGCAATCCACCACGAACTGCGCCGGAGCGTACTGCCCGGATCCTGCAGCAGCATCGAGGCGGCGGCGACCAGCGTGATCAGATCGAGGCCGGCATAGATCGTGTACAGCTTCATGTCCTCCTGGCCGAACTTCATCTCCAGCAGCAGGGGGCTGAGAATGAAATGCCACACCACCATCGCGGCCGCGGACAGCACCGTCAGTGCATCGAGCGTGAAGCGCGTGGCATCGGCTTTCGAGCGGTCACCGCGCGGGAAGGTCAGCACGGCGATCAGCCAGAGCGGCGTGATGATCAGCTGCGGCACATGGCTCCAGCGATCCCACATCGTCGTTCGGCCGATCAATTCGAAGTACGTCCACGCGCCGTCGCCAAGTGCCTGCAGCAGCAAGGCCAGCGATACCAGCCGCCACGCGATGCGTGTGCGCGGGTCGGCCGTCCGTCGCACCGCTTCGCCGGCGAACCACGCTGCGGCGAGACAGGGCGGCACGAGCATGCTGTGCAGCAGCATGTTCGGGGCATCGAACAACAGCATCGCTGCATAGGCGAGCGCGAACAGGATCGCCGCGCGCACCGATGACTGCGCGCGCGGCTCCAGCGTGTTCAACCGCTGCGCCGTCAGGAAGAGTGGTGTCGGAAGCTGGATCGATGCCATGGTGGTGCAGGTCGACAGGGTCGGCACGCCCACGGGGTGGGTAGGCGCGCCGGTATCTCACCCCATGACAGGTCAGGCCCGCATTGGTCACGGCGCATGAACGGATGTTGTCGGGACCTGAATGTCCGCTGGTCTCCGGCGATCGGTGTCGCGCCGGCCCGATCGCGAGGCCCGCCTGGAGCATTCCGTAGTCGCGGGGTATGACTCGTCTCCGCGATATTGCGGGTCATATTGCGCCAGTGCGCGCGACAGCCGTTTCCGCTCCGACTCCGTCCCCGGTCGCCATGCCTCTGACTCCGCTTGCCCTCGCCGCCGTCCTCGCGCTCTCCGCGCCGCTCGGCGACCCCTGGGCTCCGGTCATCCCATCGCTGATCAGCCCCATCACGCTGACGGGGTCCGGCACCGTCGCCGATCCGGTCCTGATCGACTGGCGCACCCTGGGCGGCATGAATCCGCAGACCGGCGCCGTCATTCCGGCGCTCAAGGCGCTCAGCGGCCAGGTCGTGCGCATCGCCGGCTACGTGGTGCCGCTGGATGACGCCAGCCAGGAGGATGCGGAGTTCCTGCTCGTGCCGTACTACGGCGCCTGCGTGCACACCCCACCGCCGCCGCCGAACCAGATGGTGCTCGTCGAAATGGTGGGTCGGCAGAAGGTCCGACTCGATCTGTTCGAGGCCATCTGGCTCGAAGGCACACTCGGTATCGATCTCGTCGAAAGCCTCTACGGCACCGCCGGCTTCACCATCAAGGGCCAGAAGGTCTCGCCGTACGTGAAGAAGTGACGGCAGTGGCACGACCGGGCGCCGCGATCGCAATCGACGCCCTGCAGTTCTCGTACGGCAGCGGTCCGCGCGTGATCGACATCCCGTCGCTCGAGATCGCGCGCGGCAGTCGTGTCTTCCTGCACGGCCCGTCCGGTTGCGGCAAGACGACGCTCCTCGGCATCCTCGCCGGCGTGCTCCAGGCGACGACAGGATCGGTGCGCGTGCTCGAGCGTGATCTCGTGACCATGTCCGGATCGCAGCGCGATGCGTTCCGCGCGGAACACATCGGCTATGTGTTTCAGCAGTTCAACCTGATTCCGTACCTCAGCGCCTACGAGAACATCGCGCTCCCCTGCCGGCTCGACGCGCGACGACGCGCACGGCTCGGCACGGTCACGCTCGATGAAGCGATCCACGACGTCGCGACACAACTCGACATCTCACGACTGCTGCACCAGCAGTCCACCGCGCTCAGCGTGGGACAGCAGCAGCGCGTTGCCGCGGCGCGCGCCCTGCTTGCGGCACCGGAGCTGGTGATCTGCGATGAACCGACATCATCACTGGACACCGATCGTCGCGACGCGTTCCTGACGTTGCTCGACAACAGCGTGCGCCGCGCGAATGCCACCCTCCTGTTCGTGAGTCACGATGCCGCACTCGGCGCGCGCTTCGATGCGCAACTGTCGCTGCCGAATCTCAACCGCGCTCCGCGCGCGGACGTCGCATGAGGATGCTGTTCGCACTCGCATGGCGATCGCTGCGGAATCGCCCGGTCACGTCAGTGCTGACTGTTGCTGCCGTCGCGCTCAGCATCACACTGCTGCTCGGCGTGGAACAGGCACGACGCGGCATGCGCGAAAGCTTCACCGGTACGATCAAAGGCACGGATCTCGTCGTTGGTGCGCGTGGCGGAACGCTGCAACTGCTGCTTGGCTCCGTGTTCGGCATCGGCTCGCCGACTGGCAGCGTACCGTACGGTGTGTACGAACAGTGGACGAAACATCCTGCGATCAGGTGGACCGTTCCGCTCGCGATCGGTGATTCGCATCGTGGCTTTCGCGTGATCGGCACCACGCCGGGATTGTTCGAGCATTGGCGCTATCGCAGTTCAGGCACGCTGACGTTCGCGCAGGGCAAGGTGCTCGCCACGCCGAGCGACGTGGTGCTCGGCAGTGACGTCGCGGAGAAGCTCGGTTACGCGCTGGGCAGCACGGTCACCGTTGGGCACGGGCTGAACGCCGTCGCTGGACTTGGTGATCACGAAACGCATCCGTTCACCGTCGTCGGCATCTTGAGGCAGACGTTCACACCGCTCGATCGCGCGCTGTTTGTGACGCTCGACGGCATCGAGGCGATGCATGGCAGCGATGCGTCGGCGGGACCGGGCGGTGCACCGATGATGCCGGGCGCCGAGGCGCGGCCAACGATGCCGGGGGCAAGCGCGCCGACAGTCATGCCCGGTGCACCGTCGGCGCCGGCCAACGTGTTCGAGGATCAGCCGAGGGCGCTGAGCGCATTTCTCGTCGGCACGAAAACCCGTTTTGAAACGCTGCGCCTTCAGCGTGAGATCAACCAGTTCAAGGGCGAGCCGCTGACCGCCGTGATTCCCGGCGTGACGTTAGCCGAACTGTGGAAAACGCTTGGCGCGGTGGAGGGCGGTCTGCGGCTGGTAGGTGCGCTGACGATCGTGGTCGGGCTGATCGGCATGCTGGTCGCACTGTATTCCTCGCTCGAGGCACGGCGGCGCGAGATGGCGGTGCTGCGCGCGGTCGGCGCGCGACCGAGCATGATCGTGTCGCTGCTGGTGCTCGAGAGTGGGCTGCTGACGCTGGTCGGGTGCGCGCTGGGCGTCGGGCTGACGCTGGGTGGCTTCGCGCTCGCTCAGGGCGTGATTGAGTCCAACACCGGCGTGCACATCGCGGTGCAGGCGCCCGGAGCGCTGGAGTGGATCTACATCGGCGTGGTGCTGGCGGCAGGCGTGCTCGTCGGGATGGTACCGGCGTGGCGCGCGTATCGCAGTTCGCTCGCCGACGGGCTCAGCCCGCGCCTGTGATCTCCACCGGAAACCCGACGCGCCGATCCCACAATAGCGGGGTGAACAGTGGGGATGTTGCAACACTTGTGGTGATTTGCGCGAGTCCGCGACTGCCAAATTGCCGACGGCCAGAGTGACGTCGGTGGCGTGTAAACGCAACTAAACGCTGACGCAGCAGCGGTTTATGTGAATGAGCCCGGTTGATTTCTCACGAATCAAACCGAATGGCCGAGCTTGGCACCATGCGTGCCCCCTCATTGTGGCATGACGACGGATGAGTTGTCCGTCGCTCACACCTTCATATCGCAATCCGACTGGGCGCGACGTCGCGCCGCCACCATGCGCGTGCCGAAGCGATCCCGAGCGTTTCGCCGCGTGTAGGACGGGTCGTCTCCTTCCGGGGAGGCGGCCCGATTGCTTTAAAAAGGTGGAGCATCTGAAATAATCGCTGCTCAAGAGTCGTTGTGAGAATTACATCCCAACAACGGCCATCTCGACGGGATCGTACGTGCGAGTATTCGCACTCCCTCATCCCGTCGAGGTTTCCGCATGTCCCTGTTTGTCCGCCGATGCGCGCTCGCGGTCGCTGCCGCAGTGCCGTCTCTGCTGCTCGCGCAGCGTCCGGCTGAAACGCCTGTCGCCCAGAACGCGATGGCGAAGCCGATCGCGCAGGATCAGTGGCCCGCCTGGGTCCGCCGTACGCCCGTGACCGATCCCACGCTCCTTCGCATCATGGAGGAGGGGATGCTGCGCTCGCAGGCCGGCGCGCTCGCACAGGTTCTCACCGACTCGATCGGCCCGCGCCTGAGCGGCTCGCCCGGCTTCACGGCCGCCGGCGACTGGCTCGTCAAGAAGTACAAGGAGTGGGGTGTCTCGGCGAAAAAGGAACAGTGGGGCACGTTCAGCGGCTTCAAGCGCGGCGTGACGCACGTTGATCTGGTGGCACCTCGCACGCGCACGCTGGAAGCGACGATGCTGGCGTGGAGTCCGGCGACGAAGGGTGCCGTGACCGGCGACGTCGTCGTGCTGCCCCAGTTCGAATCCGCAGATGCCGCGCACACGTGGTTGCAGGCGACGCGCGGCAAGTTCGTGATGATCAACGCACCGAATCTCAGCTGCCGCAGTCCGCAGCAGCTCTCCGAATTTGCAACGCCCGCCACGCTCGCGTTACTGCGCGCGGCGCAGGACTCGATTCGCATCAGCTTCAACAACCGTAACGTGGCGGCCATCGGTCTGCAGGACAGTCTGAAGCTGTATGGTGCCGCCGGCGTCGTGACCTTCGGCTGGTCGAACTATCCGGGCATCAACAAGGTGTTTGGATCGCCGCGTCAGCAGGTCCCGACGTTCGACCTGAGCTGCGAAGACTATGGGCTGGTGTACCGCCTCTCGTCCAACAATCAGGGCCCGAAGCTCAAGGTGCAGATCGAAAGCGATTTCCTCGGCGAACAGCCGGTGACGAATACGCTGGCCGAGATGAAGGGCACCGGCGCCACGGCGAGTCAGTACGTGATGCTCTCGGCGCACCTCGACTCGTGGGAAGCATCGAGCGGCGCGACGGACAACGCGACCGGCACTGTCACGATGCTCGAGGCGATGCGCATTCTGAAGAGCATCGGCTACAAGCCGAAGCGCACGATCATCGCCGCGCACTGGGGCGGGGAGGAGCAGGGGTTGAACGGCTCGCGTTCGTACGTGAAGGATCACCCCGAGGTCGTCGCGGGACTGCAGGCGCTGTTCAACCAGGATAACGGCACTGGCCGCATCGTCGGGATGAGCGCGAGTGGTCTCGTGAGCGCAGACACGGCGTTGCGCAGTTACCTGTCGCAGGTGCCGAGTGAGTTGTCACAGTGGATCCGCTACGGCGGTGTCGGCACGCCGGGGACCGGGGGCACCGACCATGTCAGCTTCACCTGCGCCGGTGCACCGGGCTTCGGTCTTGGCGCGCTGGGCTGGGATTATGGCTCGACCACCTGGCACACCAATCGTGACACGTACGACAAGATCGTCGTGGATGACCTGAAGCAGAATGCCACCCTGGTGGCAATGCTGATCTACCTCGCCAGCGAAGATCCGGCGTTCATGCCGCGCGTGAAACTCGATCCGCTGCCTGGCGGCCCGAACGGCACGGCCGGCACCTGGCCCGTGTGTGTGGATGGCATCCGGAACACTGCGGGCTATCGACGGTAGTACCACATGCGTGGAGGGGAGTCCACGCAACCTCCTGGGTGGGAGTATGCGGGGTCGGTCGCCGAAAGGTGTCCGGCCCCGTGTTGCGTTAAGCCCGTCACCGGCCCCTTCCTGGAATTGCGATCAGAAGCGCACTAACTACGAACTGCGAATTGCCTCCGCGCTGAGTGTCCCGGAATTACGAAACCAGCTTGAACGCAACCTGAACACGTGAGACGCAAGATGAGCAAGACGGAATGGTGGCAACGTGGACCGGTCGACGGCGTGCCGTCGATGCTGCAGCCCGTGGCGCACATGGTGGGGCAGATTGGCGAGAGCGTGCACGAACTCGTCGCCGGACTGACCGAGGCGCAGTGGAACGCGCGGCCGGCTGGTGTGGCGTCCGTG
>JBBRLZ010000025.1:0-58444 GCA_038231095.1 Gemmatimonadales bacterium | reverse complement strand
GATGTGAACAACGACGGGCTCCCTGACATTGTCGTTGGCGACATGCTGCCGGAGCGTGAGGAGATCCTCAAGACATCGGCGAGCTCCGAGTCGTACAGCCTGTTCAACCTGCGGATCCGCGCCGGCTATCACGCCCAGTACGCGCGCAACACGCTGCAGCTCAATCGCGGTGGCGGCGTGTTCAGCGAGATCGGTTTCCTCGCCGGGGTCGCGGCCACCGACTGGACCTGGTCGCTGCTCTTCGCGGATCTCGACAACGACGGGCGCAAGGATCTGTTCGTGACGAGTGGCATCTATCGTCGCCCGAATGATCTCGACTACATCAGCTACGTCGGGAACGAGCAGGTGCAGGCGTCGCTGGCGCGCGGCGTCTCGCGTGAGAATCTGGCGCTCCTGAAGCAGATGCCGACGGTGCCGGTTGAGAACCATGCCTATCACAACGACGGCAACCTGCACTTCACCGACATGGCGAAGGCGTGGGGGCTCGCGCAGATGGGCTACTCGAACGGATCGGCGTACGTCGATCTGGACAACGATGGTGCCCTCGATCTCGTCGTCAACAACTACGACGCGCCCGCGTCCATCTACCGGAGCCGTGCACGCGCACGGACCGGTAACGCGTGGTTGATGCTCACATTGGCTGGCGCCGGGAAGAACACGGTCGGCATCGGCACCAAGGTGCACGTGTGGCAGCACGGGGCGCAGCAGTTCCTCGAGCAGAGCCCCACGCGTGGCTTCGAATCGAGCGTCGACCAGCGGCTGCATTTCGGACTCGGTCGCGACTCGGTGATCGATTCACTGGTCGTGATCTGGCCGGATCGCACGTTTCAGGTGCTGAAGAACGTGGCTGCCAATCGACGGCTGACACTGTCGCAGCGGGATGCGCGTGGCGTGTGGCGCGACACGAAGCCGAACGCGAATGCGAGCGTTTTCGTCGATCTGACGGAGCGGGTGAAGACAGGATACACGCACGCCGAGAACGACTTCAACGACATGGATCGTGAGCCGTTGATGCCGCATCTGCTGTCCACCGAAGGGCCGGCGCTGGCGGTGGGCGATGTGAACGGTGATGGTCTGGATGACATCTATGCCGGCGGTGCGAAGGGGCAGCCAGGGAAGCTGCTGCTGCAGAAGAGGGATGGTTCGTACGTGTCATCGGATGCCACCGTCTTCGCGGCGGACAGCATCGCGGAAGACGTCGATGCTGTGTTCTTCGATGCCAACGGTGATGGGCATCCGGATCTGTTCGTCGTGGGTGGCGGCAACGAATTCCAGGCCCCGATGGAGGCGATCCGTCCGCGTCTCTATATGAATGACGGCACCGGCCACTTCACGAAATCACCGGACGGTGTGCCCGCCGTGTTCGAGAACGCGTCGAGTGTCGTGCCCGGCGACTTCAACGGTGACGGCCATCTCGATCTGTTCGTCGGCAGCCGTGTCGTTGCCAGCCAGTATGGCGTGTCGCCAAAGAGCCATCTGCTGCAGAATGACGGCAAGGGTCACTTCACCGACGTCACCCCGACGCTCGCACCGGGATTGCTCACCGCGGGAATGGTCACGTCGGCCGTCTGGCTCGACTACGATCACGACGGCAAGCCTGACCTGATCGTCGTCGGCGAGTGGACTCCGGTGCGTGTCTTCCATCAGGAAGGCGGAAGGTTCGTCGACCGCACGAAGGAGGCGGGACTTGCCGGCTCAGCGGGTTGGTGGAACACCGTCTCCGCCGCCGACCTGAATGGCGATGGTCGCCCTGATCTCGTGCTCGGAAATCTGGGGTTGAACTCGTACCTCACGGCATCAGCGAGCGCGCCCGCCGAGATGTACGTGTACGACTTCTTCGGCAATGGGACACTCAAGCAGATCATCACGTTCTATAAGCATGGCGTGAGTTATCCGCTGGCAAACCGCGACGAGATGATGAAGGTGATGCCGTCGCTGAAGGCGAAGTTCCCGACCTACAAGTCGTTCGGCGCTGGTCGCGTGAAGGACATCCTGCCGCCCGACGAACTGGCAAAGGCGACAGTGCTCACGGCGCGGACGTTCGCGAGCGCGGTCGCATTGCTCGGCGCAAACGGCACGTTCACACTCACGCCGTTGCCGATCGAGGCGCAATTCTCACCGGTGTACGCCTCGGTTGCGCGCGACTTCGACGGCGATGGGAAGATCGATCTGCTGCTCGGTGGCAACTTCCTTGGTGCACCGCCGATCCTCGGCCGCTCCGATGCCAGCTATGGCCTGCTGCTGCACGGACTTGGCGACGGCACGTTCACTGCGATCGACATGGCGGCGAGCGGCGTGATGATCCGTGGCGAAGTGCGACACATGCAACCCGTGAAGCGCGCCGACGGGCGCACGACGATCGTGGTAGCGCGAAACAATGACAAGCTGGCGTTCCTCCGTACGCGGCAGTGATCCCCGGTGTTCTCCCGTGATTCCTTTCCGAGCCCGACACATGCGACACATCCTGCTGGCCGCGCTGTGCACGACCGCGACCTTCGCGGCGTGCTCCCGCGCTGACTTCGCCGTGAAGCCCACCGACTCCACGAAGGCGCTCGCGGCGGCGGCACCGCTGACGCAGATCGCGCATCCCGAGTGGTCGAAGAATGCGGTGATCTACGAGGTGAACATCCGGCAGTACACGCCGGAGGGAACGTTCGCTGCGTTCTCGAAGGCGTTGCCACGACTCCAGGCGCTTGGTGTGGATATTCTCTGGATCATGCCAGTGCAGCCCATCGGCAAGGAACAGCGCAAGGGTACGCTCGGCAGTTACTACTCGATCTCGAACTACACCGCCATCAATCCGGAATTCGGCAACGAAGCGGATTTCAAGGCGATGGTCGATGCGGCACATGCGATGGGCTTCAAGGTCGTCCTCGACTGGGTCGCGAACCATACCTCGTTCGACCATGTGTGGACGAAGGCGCACAAGAACTGGTACACCCTCCGCACCGATGGGACGATCTCCCGGGCGATCGATGACAGTGGCAAGGAGACCGACTGGAGCGATGTCGCGGATCTGAACTACGCCAATCGCGACATGCGCGCGCAGATGATCGCGGACATGCGCTGGTGGGTGGACGCGACGCACATCGACGGATTCCGCTGCGACGTCGCCGGCTTCGTGCCGTACGATTTCTGGGCCGAGGCGCGCACTGCACTGGCGTCGTCAAAGTCGGATCTGTTCTTCCTTGCCGAGTGGGAGGATCCGAAGCTGCACGCCTCATTTGACATGACGTACGGGTGGGGGCTGTACCATCTCATGAACGGCATCACGTCCGGCCATCAGAAGGTTGCCGCACTCGACTCGTATTTCAGCGAGTTCGAAGGGAAGTATCCGGTCGGTGCGTACCGCATGAACTTCACGTCGAACCATGACGAGAACAGCTGGAACGGCACCGAGTTCGAACGCATGGGCGCGAATCATCAGGCGGCGTGGGTACTCGGCGCGCTCACGCAGAACTCGATGCCGCTGGTGTATTCGGGGCAGGAAGCGAGCTTCAACCGGCGCCTGGCATTCTTCGAGAAGGACTCGATCGACTGGACCGGCCCGTCGCTGGCGGACTTCTACAAGCGACTCATCGACTTGCGCCACACGCATAGCGTGGTGTGGAACGGTCAGTACGGTGCACCGCAGACGAAGCTCGTCACCACCGGCTCGGAGTCCGTCTATGCTTTCACCCGTGCGCGCGGAGATTCGGCGGTGCTCGTCGTGACGAACTTCGGCGACAAGCCGGCCACGGTTTCCTACACTGGCCTCGCACCCGTCGGTGCATACGCTGATTGGTACAGCAACGTCTCGCTGACGCTCGCTGCAGCGGGCACGATCGATGTACCGGCGCACGGGTATCGAGTTCTGGTGCGTTGAACTTTTCCGAAGGGCAGCGGCCTTCGCGTCACAGCCGTTGCCCTTACGATTTCAGCGAGATTTCAAATTCCCGATCGAGCAGAATGTCCGCCGCCAACGCCTGCGGCGCGATGAAGCGATGTTCGATTCCGAGCACCTGCTCCACGAATGGATCGTCGATGTCGCGGCCGCGAGCTTTCCGACGGCTTGCCGTGTCTTCGTGCGTCGCCTGCAGAAAGATGCCGATGTCCCAGCCGTCGAGCAGCAATGCATAGGTACCTTCGACCACCAGCACCTGCGTGTCGCTGAAGTCGAGTGCTTGCGTCAGGAAACGGTTGCCCGGGTAGTCCACGACCGGTGCCGTCACCATGGCGCCGGCGCGGAACGCCTGCAGGGTGGCCGCGATGACGGTCATCTGCACTTCCTGCGGCCCGACGCTGCCAAGGTCCGTCAGACGATGCTCGTGGTTCGAGCGCGGTGGACGGACGAAGTAGTCATCCTGATGTATGATCGCCGTGTGGATATCCGCCTCGTTCATGACCGCCGCCAGATCGGTCGCCGTCACCGACTTGCCGCTACCGGATTCACCAGCGACTGCGATCACGGTGCGGGCCGGCCGCGGCACGCCGAAGTCGCTGCGCAACAGCACGAGCAGTTGATCGGCGCGTTCGCGATACGCCGATGCAGGACGAGAACGCTGAGCCTCGCTCATGTCGAAAACAGCGCGCGTGCTTCCGGCCGCGCTGCATGCTCGAGGAAGACAATGCCGGTCGCGGTGTATGCCATGTGCGGCGTGCCGAGTGATTGGCCGGTGGCACCGTGGAAATACTCCTCGAAGCCGTACGTCGGAGTGGCCGTCAGTCGCGACGCGGTGAGTGCGCGCAGTCGCTCGAGCGCGGTGGTGCGGCCGGTGTGGGCAAGCGCGAGCGCGAGCCAGCCGAGCCAGATGGGCCAGATACCGCCGTTGTGATACTCGTGGGGCCGATTGCGGAACTCATGCAGATGGTAGCGTCGCAGTGCGGGCCACTCGGGATCGCCTTCGTTGATCACCGGATGGAACGCCGGCGGTAGTGCGCCCGCCGCCAGAAATTCTGCCTCGATCCAATCCAGCGCCGAGGCGCTCATCTGTGGCGCGATGTCCGAAAGCGCGAGCAGGCTGCAGGCGGCGAGGTCGAAGATGTTGCGCGTCACCACCGGCGAGAATGACGCGACCGGATGGCATGGGTGTGATTGCGGCGTCGGCCAGAAGCTGGTGTCGATCCGATCGGCGATGTCATGCGCCTTCTCGACCCATGCATGCTCCTCGTAGGTCACGCCGAGGAGGCGAAGGGCCCACGCGCGCAGCACCTGATCGTAGAGGATGTAGCCGTCGTAGATGTACTCGTCGGCCCAGTTGCCGCCGGTCGGGATGTAGATCAGGTGTCGCCCGTTGTATTCGAGCGCGTCGAGCACGCGCACCGCGGCGTGTGCCGAGTCCTCGAAATCATCCGGATTGATTGCGCCACGACGGGCGGCCAGCGCGACGCCGAGCAGGTACCAGGTGGCGCCATCGATGCGCGGTGCGAGCGACCCGAAGCTGACATGCGGTGGCTGCCCGTCGCGCAGTTCGTAGTTCGACGCGACCTGTCCCTGCCGCCCCTGTGTGTCGCGCAGCCCTTCGAGCGTGCGCACCAGCCCCGCGGTGATGCGGGCATCGCCCAGCATGAGCCCTGCAATGCCCGCCATGACGCCGTCACGCGAAAAGACGGCCCGGTAGTTGGCAGTGCTGGCCTGCGAGGCGTGGATGCCGTGCGGGCCGCTCAGGACGCGGAGCAGGCCGATGGCTTCGTCGAGATATGGAACGGTCAGGGTCGCCTCGGACGCAGGTGGCTCGGTGTGCTGGCGGAGTGTCATAAATAGCACGATTGCTGACGGTGCAAGCGCCTGGTGGATCGACGGCGAGCATGCTGCGGCGACGGACGCCGGTGAATGCGCCGCTGCCGCTGGTCGCAGGGGGGTCCGCCGCGTACACTGGCATCGTTACCGCCACCGTCGGCAGCAACGACGGGCCGGCTCCCTGATCACGCGAACGAGGCGTCACCGATGTCCACTGCGCTCAGCCCGGCGCGAGCCAAGCTCACGTTCGGTCAGATCGTGAACATGAACATCGGATTCTTCGGAATCCAGTACAGCTTCGGGTTGCAGCAGGGCAACATGAGCCCGATTTACCGGTATCTGGGCGCCGACGAAGCGAGTCTGCCGTTGCTCTGGCTGGCCGGACCGATGACGGGCTTGCTGGTGCAGCCGATCATCGGCGCGATGAGTGACAAGACTCTCAGCCCGCGTGGCCGTCGCACGCCGTATTTCCTCGTCGGCGCGGTCCTCTGCAGTCTGGCGCTGCTCGCGATGCCGTTCAGCGCCGCGCTCTGGATGGCCGCGGGGTTGTTGTGGGTGCTCGACGCCGCCAACAACATCACGATGGAACCGTATCGTGCATTCGTCAGCGATCGCCTCGATTCGAGCCAGCATTCACTCGGCTTCCTGACGCAGAGCGCGTTCACGGGACTCGGTCAGACCCTGTCGTATCTGACCCCGTCGATTCTGGTCGTGATCGGCATGAACAGCGACGCGGTGAATGGCCGCGGCATTCCATACGTCACGATGGGCGCGTTCCTCATCGGAGCAGTCTTTTCGATCAGCTCGATTCTCTGGACCGTCAGGACGACGCCCGAACTGCCACTCAGCGCCGCGGAGATCGCCCGCATCAAGGCGCTACCGCAGGGCTTCGGTGCGGCGCTCAGCGAAGTGGCGGAAGCGATGCGCGAGATGCCGACGACCATGAAGCAGCTGGCAGTGATGAAGCTGTTCCAGTGGTATGCGATGTTCTGCTACTGGCAGTACATCGTGCTGTCGCTGGCGGTGACGCTGTTCAACACACGCGATGCCAACTCGCACGGCTTTCGCGAGGCGGGACTCGTCAACGGTCAGATCGGCGGCTTCTACAACTTCATCGCATTCGTCGGTGCCTTTGCGATGGTACCGTTCACGAAGCGGTTCGGGCCGAAGATCATGCATGCGTTCTGCCTGACGCTCGCTGGCTTCGCGATGCTGAGCATTCCGCTGATCACTGATCGCGCGCTGCTCTTCATCCCGATGATCGGTGTCGGACTGGCCTGGGCGAGCATCATGGGCAACCCGTACGTGATGCTGGCGGGGAGCATTCCGCAGGAACGCGTTGGCGTCTACATGGGTATTTTCAACATGTTCATCGTGATCCCGATGATGATTCAGATCTTCACGCTGCCGCTCTACTACAACTCGCTGCTCGGTGGCAATCCGGCGAATGTGATCCGGCTCGCCGGTGCGTTGCTGCTCTGTGCCGCGGTCGCGGTGCTGTTCGTGAAGACGGTGAAACGCGGCGCACTGGACGATGTGGTGCTGCCGATCGCGGTGGGACACTGACCATGCGCGGTGGGACACTGACCATGCGCAGTGGAGCACTCGTGATCGGGCTTGGCCTCGTGCTGAGCCTGAACGCGTGCACGACCGTCACGCAGACCGCGGTCGATATCTCGCGCAATCCGACGCCAGTGACCGGCTACGATCCGGCACACGATCTCGGACCGTTGTTTCACGACATCCAGATGGCGCGCATCTTCGCCGACTCGAAGACGCTGGTGGATGCGAGGCCGCTCGACGCACCGGCGGCGCTCGCTGCGCGGTATCTCGCCGAACGCGGCGCGGCCGGATTCGATCTGCAGACGTTCACGACGCGCTGGTTCATGCCGCCGGCACCGGCCGCCACGGTGCCGGGCAGCGCGGCGAGCACCAGCATGGAGCAGCACATCCGCGATCTCTGGCCGCTGCTCACGCGCGCAGCCGATACCACCGACGCGCGCTCGACGCTGCTGCCGCTGCCAAAGCCGTATGTCGTGCCGGGTGGACGCTTCCGCGAGGTCTACTACTGGGATTCGTACTTCACGATGCTCGGCCTGATCGAGAGCAAGCGGACGGACCTGGTCGGCCACATGCTCGACAACTTTTCGCATCTGATCACGACGGTCGGCCACATTCCGAACGGTAATCGCACGTATTACCTCGGCCGCAGTCAGCCACCCTACTTCGCGGCGATGGTCGGCCTGTACGCTACGGCGACGGATACGACGCAGGCGCTCAAGTATCTCGACGCGATGCGGCTCGAATACCAGTTCTGGATGTCAGGAAACGGCGCACTGGAACCGGGGACCGCGAACCGGCGTGTCGTGAAGATGCGCGACGGCTCGCTGCTCAATCGGTACTGGGATGACCGCCCGGAGCCGCGTCCGGAATCGTATCGCGAAGACTACTTGCTCGGCGCGTCGCTGCCTGAAGCACAGCGTGAACCGTTGTATCGCAACCTGCGCGCAGCGGCGGAGAGTGGCTGGGATTTCTCGAGCCGCTGGATGCGCGACACCACCGATCTGCGCACGCTCGAAACGACCGATCTTGTTCCGGTCGATCTGAATAGCCTGATGTACCATATGGAGCGCACGATTGCGGCGCTGCATCGTTTCCGCAAAGCCACGGGCGATGCAGAGTCGGCGGCGAAGTTCGATGCGGCGGCCGATGCGCGCCGCAAGTCACTGCTGGCTGCCGCGTGGGACGCGAAGTCCGGTTTCTTCTACGACGTCCGGTGGAAGAGTGGCGAGCGCGTGACCGATCGTCCCACGATGGCTGCCGCCGCACCGCTCTTCTTCGGTCTCGCGACCGCGGAGCAGGGACGTGCCGTTGCGGCTCGACTCGAGCGTGAGTTTCTGCGCCCCGGCGGATTCGTGACGACGCTGATCCGCTCAGGGCAGCAGTGGGACGCACCGAATGGCTGGCCACCACTGCAGTGGCTCGGCATGGAAGGCGTCCGTCGCTACGGCCGCGGCGACCTGGCCGATGTCGCGCGTGACCGCTGGCTCGCGATCAATCGACGCACCTACGCGGCCGTCGGCAAGATGACCGAGAAGTACGACGTGCTGGATTTGTCGCGACCGGCCGGTGGCGGCGAATATCCAACGCAGGATGGATTCGGCTGGACCAACGGCGTCGCATTGGCACTCGCGAAACTCGGAGAAGTGCGTTGAAGCTTCTGTTCTGGATCGGTGTGATCGGGCTCGCGGTGCTGGAAGTCGCGCTGGTGTATTTCATCATGCCGATGCCGGGCAGTCAGCGCCTGCGCAGCATCGAGCTCGCGTATCAGCTGTACACCTGGCGCTGGTCCCTGCGCGGAGTGTTCGCCGTGCTGGCGCTGATCGGCGTGCTGCCGACGTGGAACGCGCCAGGACGTGCGCGCTTCGCTGTGCCGGTGGCGCTGCTCGTACTCGGCGGCATCATGTACGCGTTCAATTTCCAGATGGCCGCTGACGAGATGTTCCTGCAGCCGACCGTCGTGGAGATGCAGCCCGCGACGAGCAACAAAGTGGCGCTCGACCGTCTCGTGGTCGGGATCGAGATGGATGGCCACGCGAAGGCCTATCCGTTGCAGTACATCGGCTACCACCATCAGGTGCGCGACACGCTGGCGGGCCATCCGATTCTCGTCAGCTACTGCACCGTCTGTCGCACGGGACGCGTGTTCAGCCCGACGGTCAACGGATCGCCCGAGACGTTCCGTCTCGTCGGAATGGATCACTTCAATGCGATGTTCGAGGACCAGACCACGCACAGCTGGTGGCGTCAGGCGAACGGCGAGGCGATCATCGGTCCGCTCAAAGGCACCGCAATGCCCGAGTTGCCGAGCGTGCAGGTCTCGCTGGGGCAGTGGCTCACGCTGCATCCGACATCGCTGGTGATGCAGGCCGATCCGACGTTTGCGAGTGAGTACGCCAAGGATTATGCGTACGAACGCGGGACGAAGACCGGGGGATTGACGGGCACCGACACGGCCAGCTGGCACGACAAGTCGTGGGTGATCGGTGTTGCGCTGAGAGGGGCAGCGAAGGCCTACGATTGGAAGCGTCTGCGCCGGGAACATGTCATCAACGATGCGGTGGGTGGCGTGCCGATCGTCATCGCACTCGGCCCGGACAGCGTCAGCTTCTTTGCGTTCGAGCGTCCCGATGGTGCGACGCAGTTCGACGTCGCCGGCGATTCGCTGCGTGCCGGCGCGACAACGTTCGCGCTCAATGGTCGTGGCCCGAGCGGCCGGCTTGTCGCCATCAACGCCAGCCAGGAATTCTGGCACAGTTGGCGCACGTTTCATCCGGCCACCGAGCGCTATTGATGACGCAGTTGTTGCGAAAGTCTTTCTGCGTGGGACTGTTGCTGGTCGCGGCGGGCTGCGGCGAAAAGAAACCTGTGGTCAGCGTGGTGCATGGCACGACGGCGGCGATGCGCGACACGCTGGCCGCACTGTATGCGCGCGCGATCGCGAACCCGATGACAAATCCGTTCCTGAATCGCGAGCGCGTGGCGGTGATCACCGGCGAACTCGCCGCACTGCAGGGCGACGCCGCGATGGAGACGCGCTACCAGCTCGCTGAAGAGCTGCTGAAGGCCGGACGCACGCAGGATGCGATCGATGGGCTCGAGCGCCTGATCCAGGAATCCGGCATCAGCTGGGACAGCATCGCGCCGCGCCAGAAGCCGTTCTTCGACATGCTCGGCGTGGCCTACATGCGACTTGGCGAGCAGCAGAATTGCCTCACCAACCCTGCCGCGAACATCTGCATTCTGCCGCTCGCCGGCGGCGCACGACACACGAAGCAGGACGGCGCGCGCGGGGCGATTGCGCGCTACACGAAGATGCTGCGCCAGTATCCCGATGATCGCGGGTCGCAATGGCTGCTCAATCTCGCGTATCTGCAGATCGGCAACTATCCGGACAGCGTGCCGTCGACGTACCTGATCCCGGATCTGGTGCCGAAGGGCGGTGGTACGGTGGCGTTTCCGGAGTACAGGAACATCGCCGGCGTCGTCGGTCTTGCGATCACCGGTCTCGCCGGCGGCACCGATGTCGACGATTTCAACGGGGATGGTTTGCTCGATGTGTTCACGACCGGGTGGGGCCTCAACGATCCGGTGCACCTCTTCCTCGCGGACGGCAAGGGCGGATTCGCTGACCGCACGGCGCAGGCAGGATTGACCGGCATCGTCGGCGGACTGAACACCATTCATGCCGACTACGACAACGATGGTGACGAGGACATCCTGATCCTGCGCGGCGCGTGGATGCGCGAGAGCGGCAACGCGCCGATGTCGTTGCTGCGCAACAAGGGCGACGGCACCTTCGAGGATGTCACGATCGAGTCCGGGCTGCTGTCATATGGACCGACGAACAGTGCGGCGTGGGGCGACTTCAATCTGGACGGCAGGCTCGATCTGTTCGTCGGCTACGAGTCGTACGCGCAGATCAATGGCGGCCGGTCGCATCGGTCGAAGCTGTTCCTCAGCAACGACGACGGCACGTTCACGGATGTTGCGGAGACCGTCGGCATCAACGTCGATGAGATGGTGAAGGGCGTTGCGTGGGGCGATGTCAACAACGACGGATGGCCCGATCTCTTCCTGTCGGTGATCTACGGCAGGAACAAGCTGTTCATCAACAAGGGCGGCAAGTCGATCGCGACGTGGAAGTTCGAGGAGCAGGGTGCCGCCGCGGGCGTGCAACTGCCGCTCGCCTCGTTCCCGACCTGGTTCTGGGACTACGACAACGACGGTAACACCGATCTCTTCGTGCCGAGCTATGACGTGAACGCGGCGATGCACGAATTCGTCGCGCGTGAATATCTCGGCTTGCCGCTGACGGTCCCCATCGGCAAGGGAACGGTGACGTATGAAGATCCACGGCTGTACCGCAACAAGGGTGACGGTACTTTCCAGGATGTGACCGCGACGGTCGGTCTCTCGGGCAAGGTGATGTACGCGATGGGCAGCAACTTCGGGGACCTCGACAACGACGGCTATCTCGACTTCTACATCGGTACCGGCAATCCCGATCTGCGCTCCGTGATTCCGAATCGGATGTTCCGCAGCGTCGAAGGGAAGCGCTTCGAGGAAGTCACGCTGCCCGGTGGATTCGGGCATCTGCAGAAGGGGCATGCCGTCGCATTTGCCGACTTCGATCGCGATGGCGACGAGGATGTGTTCACGATCATCGGCGGTGCGTACCAGGGTGATCTCGCGACCAGCGTGCTATTCGAGAATCCGGGTTGGCCGAAGACGTCGTGGATCAACCTGCAGCTCGAAGGGCGCGCCGCAAATCGTTCGGCGATCGGTGCACGTGTCGAGATCGTGGCAACGAATGCGACCGGCGCCTCACGCTCCATCTTCCGCACCGTCGGCGAGGGCGGATCGTTCGGGTCGGGCCCGCTGCAGCTGCATGTCGGACTGGGTGCGGCGACAACGATCACATCGGTGCGTGTGCGCTGGCCCGACATGCCACGGACGCGCACGGCGTATGCAAATCTCGCGGTCAACACGTTCTTTCACATCACGCAGGGCTCGCAGCCAGTGAAGCTCAATCGTCCTGCGGTGCCGTTCCGGACATCTGCGGTCGGCGCCCCAGCGTCAATGACCATGCCGATGCCCATCTCGAAATGAATCGTCACGCGCGGCACTGACGCCAACGTGCCGACGGGCCAGCCCGCGTTATGGGGCAGTCGCCGGCGCGAGCGAGGCCCTTACATGCCGACCATCGACATCGTCATCGACATCGCGATGCGGGACATATGGACTCCGTGGTGTGTGCAGTGTGTTGTCGGTCATTCGACACCCACACCACGGAATGCATTCCGTGGCGCATGATGCTGCAGCCGCGTCGACGCCTCAACGCGGCTGCCGAGCCGGATCAGGACGAGTGGACGTCCGGCATGTCGGCGACGATGGCATCGAGACCAGGCCAGGCGTCGGACGCGTACCGATGAATCGTCCGCAGATAGCGCACCGCTTCCTCACCGTGGGCTGCGATTGCCGCGTCGGATCCGGCCTTCACTTGAACGGCACTGCAGTACGGCGGCTCGAGATCGTCGGCGATCCGGCCGTTCTCGTGCTTCACGCCGGCCGCGTCGAGGAAGGTGGACTGTATGGCCGGCTCGAGATCCACATACAGCGTCTGCATCAGGCCCAGCTCGTCCTGCGCCGATTCGACCTTCAGGCGCACGACTTCCTGCGCGAGGCGATCGGCGGACCAGTTCTGGAACGACGCCGGACGGAATCCGCCGCCGCGGCTGCAGAGGCGCTGAACGAAGATCGGGCGGGCATCCCGCTGCGTCTTCAGTTCGTATGTGACGAGCGCAACGCGGCGCTCGACGGGGAGGGAGCGATAGGGAGAAAGTGGTGGCATGGTTGTGAAAATAATCGGAAGCGCGCGCGGTGCTGCATGAATTCCGGATAAACTTCGTCCGGATTGCCGCTTCACAACGCTCAGCACGGTGTCCACATTTTGTGCTCACTCTGTCCGGCGGCCCGCGCCGGCGCCCGCTGCGCCACGGTTCGGCGGTGGCGAACTGACCCCCACGCAAGGCACCCAGGATGGAGAGAAAACGCCTGAACTTCTGGCAGCTCTTCAACATGAGCTTCGGCTTTCTGGGCATTCAGTTCGGGTGGGGGCTGCAGCTCGCGAACATGTCGGCCGTCTATGAGCGGCTCGGCGCGAAGTCCGACGAAGTGCCGCTGCTCTGGCTCGCGGCGCCGCTCACCGGCATGCTCGTCCAACCGATCATCGGCGCATTGAGCGATCGCACGTGGGGCCGCCTCGGTCGTCGGCGCCCGTACTTCCTGACGGGGGCGATCCTCGCGTCGGTTGCACTGTTCTTCATGCCGACCTCCACGTCGCTGTTCATGGCTGCGAGCCTGCTCTGGATTCTCGACGGCTCGATCAACATTTCGATGGAACCGTTCCGCGCCTTCGTCGCCGACAAGCTGGTGGCATCGCAGCGCACCGCCGGTTTCGTGATGCAGTCGCTGATGATCGGTATCGGCGCCAGCTTCGCGAATGCGCTGCCGTGGGCACTCGGCAAGTTCGGTGTCGTCGGCAGTACGGCGGCCGGCATTCCGTTGACGGTCAAGTATTCGTTCCAGGCCGGCGCCGTGGTGTTCCTGCTCTGTGTGATCTGGACGGTCGTGACGACCGATGAATTCCCGCCCGAGGACATGGAAGCGTTCCGCGCCAGAAAGGCGGAGAAGCATGGCGTGGGTGCGATGGTCACCGAGGTTGTTGACGCCGTTCGCGAGATGCCGGCCACCATGCGGCAACTGGCCGTCGTGCAGGTGTTCACGTGGCTCGGCCTGTTCTGCATGTGGATTTTCTTCGTGCCGGCGACCGCGCGCCATGTCTTCGGCGCGGTCGATGTGAAGTCGGCGTTGTACGAGAAGGGAGCCGCATGGGGCGGCACCGTGTTCGCGTTCTACTCGATCACCTGCTTCATCGTCGCACTCTTCCTGCCGCGACTGTCCGCTGCCACCAGCCGGAAGACCGTGCATACCGGCGCCTTGCTCTGCGGTGCGCTCGGCCTGCTCAGCGTGTGGCTGATTCACGAGCCGAACATGCTGATCCTGTCGATGATCGGCGTGGGCATTGCATGGGCGTCGATTCTCTCCATGCCGTACGCGATGCTGTCCAGCGCACTCCCGGTCGAACGGATGGGTGTTTATATGGGCGTCTTCAACTTCTTCATCGTGCTGCCGGAGATCATGGCCGCTCTCTGCTTCGGCCCGTTGACGCGGTTCTTCTTCGGCGCCGACAATCCACAGACGCCGCTGTATGTGGTCATGCTCGGCGGTCTGTGCATGATCGTCGCCGCGGTCTGTGTGCAGTTCGTTCACGATGTCGATGTGCCCGGCGTGGTGGAAGAGCCCTCGTCCTCCAGATTGTCGGGACGACCGGTGGCAGCAGCTTCCGGTCACTGATTTTCGAGCCCGCGTCGGGCTCTCACGACCAGCCGCATTCCTTTTCGCAGCGACATGACGGAAGGGAAGGCCCACGGAAATCGGACTGGCTCGTTCCCCGTCCGTTTTGCGCAGGTTGATCGGGCACCTCGACCGGCGTGCAGTCCGCCCGCCGACATGGGCGTGCCGCGGCAACGGGATTTGGGGTAGCGGGTTCATGAGCGATCAGTCACGGACAAGTCGAAGCCTGCTCCTGCGCACGGCGATCCTGGCACTCCTTGCGCCAGCCGTCGTCAGTGCGCAGTCGCGTGCGGACTCCGCGCGCACTCATCGGGACAGCAGCGTGCGCAGGCTCGCGAGTGTGCGTGTCACGGCACCGCGCACGCCGGGGCAGGTAACGAGTGCTCCGCGACTTGTCGCCGGCGGCATGCTCACGACGGGCGCGAAATCCGAAGTCGTGAACGTCGGTGGTTCGACGACGAACGTAGCTGAAAAGGTGGGACGGCAACTCTTCGCCGAGGTGCCCGGTGTATTCGTGTACGACATGGATGGATCGGGCAATCAGCTCAATATTTCGGCGCGTGGTCTCGATGCGCACCGGTCGTGGGAGTTCAGCGTGCGACAGAACGGTGTCGTCACCAACTCGGACGTCTACGGCTATCCCGCAAGCCACTACAGCGCACCGATTGAGGCAGTGGATCGCGTGGAGCTGGTTCGCGGCACGGCGGCGTTGCAGTATGGGTCGCAGTTCGGCGGGGTGATCAATTTTGTGATGCGTACGCCGGACACGACGCGCGCCGCAACGTTCGAGTCGCACAGTTCCGCTGGCAGCAATGGACTGCTCAGCTCATGGAATGCGGTCGGCGGTAAGGTCGGACGCGTCACGTATTCGCTGTATGCCTCAGCGCGGCGCTCTGACGGCTACCGTGCGAACGGTCGGTCTGAGGGCGACGCAGAATTCTTTTCCGCATCGGCACCGTTGTCGTCCACGCTGTCGCTGCGCGCGGAAGTCGGGCGCAGCCGATACCTGTATCAGCAGCCGGGCCCGCTCACCGACGCGATGTTCGCGGCCAACGCGCGGCAGTCCACGCGCTCACGCAACTTCTACAGCCCCGACATCACGGTCCCTTCGCTGACGTTCACGTGGGCGCCGTCAGCCACCACCCGCGCAACGGTGCTCGCCTCTGGCGTTTTCGGCAGTCGCAGCAGCGTCGCATTCGGTGGATTCGCGAACCAGCCAGACGCCACCTCAGCCACCGGCGTGTTCGCGGCGCGACAGGTGGACATCGATCGCTACGACAGCAAGCTGCTCGAGGTTCGGTTCATGCACGCCTTTGGACAGCAGGCGCGCCCGACGGTGCTCTTTGCCGGGTTGACGCTCACCGACAATGATCTCTGGCGCCGGCAGCGTGGCGTCGGCACGCGCGGCAGCGACTACACGCTCGCGATGCAGGCCGGCACGACGTTCGCCCGCGACCTGCACTATCTCACCGGCAATGTCGCCGCGTTCGCGGAGCTCGAACTCCGACTCTCGCCGCGCTGGTGCATCGTGCCCGGCGCACGCATCGAGCGTGGCACGACGCGCATGCGCGGCACACTCGCCTACTACGATCCAGCGGACACACCGCGCAACGTCACGCACCACTTCCCGCTGTTCGGCGTACGATCGGCGTACAAGTTCGGCGCCGGCGCTGAGTGGTACAGCGGAGTCAGTCAGGCGTATCGTCCGCAGATCCTGAAAGACCTGCTGCCAGAGTCTCCGACCGAACGCACCGACACGAACATCCGTGACGCGCGCGGCTGGACGGCAGAATCCGGCCTGCGACAGACGCTCGCAAGCGGCATCAGTTTCGACGCCGGTGTTTTTGCCATGCGCTACGCGAACCGTTTCGGCCTCCTCACCCTGTCGGATGCCAGCGGTGCCCCGTACACGTACAAAACGAACGTCGGTACGACGAGGACACTTGGCGTCGAGACGCGCCTTGGGATTCCGCTGGGTGTTACGCATGGCACGGCGTGGCGCGCGTTCGCGGCGGCGTCCTACATGGATGCGCGCTATGTCGCGGGCTCGTTCATCGCTGGCGGACAGAACGTCAGCATCACCGGCAACGAAGTGGAATCCGCGCCGCGCTGGATTGTCCGCAGCGGGCTGTCGGCCAGCGCGTCACGCGTCAGTGGGACCGCGCAGTGGAGCTATGTCAGTCGCACCTTCGCTGACGCGCTGAATACCGTGACGCCCAGCGCGAACGGCGCCACCGGGCTGGTACCGTCGTACGCACTCGTCGATCTGCACGGCAGCATCACCTTGACACGTTTGCTCCGAGTCAACGGCGGTGTCAGCAACCTCTTCGACCGACAGTACTTCACGAAGCGGCCGCAGTTCTATCCCGGCCCTGGCGTCTGGCCGAGCGACGGGCGCAGCGTGTATCTCTCGCTCGGCGTGCGGCCGTAGTGCTTCCGTCCTCCGCGCGGGACGAGCGCCGTTTGCGGTCTCAGCACCCTGAACGCGGCTCGCGCAGGGACGCAGTGAGCGCAGAGAGCTGCAACAGCACGACGCGTTGATGACTCAGATGATCATTGTGCAGCCATCAACGCACGTTGTGGCTTAAACAACTCAAAAGGCAGTTTCTGTTCTCTGCGCTCCCTGCACCCCTGCGCGAGGCTGCCGTTGGACAGTGCGCGCAACGAAACAGTTCAGGCTCGCGCGCTGAGCTCTTCCGGCACCTAGAACACGCAGCTCGCGCGCGCCGGAATCGTCATCGTCATTCCGCCCTCAGCACTGGCCGGCGCCGCGCACGTCTTGAGCACATCGGCGCCGAGCGTCATCGCAGGCAGCGTGACCGTCGCCGCTGTCGTGCCGTTGTTGATTGCGACCACGGTCCCGCCACGCCGATAGACGAACACCTGGTCCGTCACGCTCAGGTTCTCTGTCATCCCGCGCCGCATCGCGGGGCGATCCGCGCGGAGCTTGAGCAGCGTCTGCACGTGCGACCAGACCGCCTGCTCGGTATCAGTCCGTCCGGACGCTTCAAACGCGTTTCGGCCATCGGCTGCCCAGCCCCCGGGAAAGTCGCGACGATTGTCCGGGTCATTGCCGCCGGGTAACGCGACCTCGTCACCGTAGTAGATCAGCGGCGTGCCGCGTGTCGTGAGCAGCAGCGTGTATGCCAGCTTGAGCCCCGCGGTAGTGGCGCCCGGCTCGTTCATGAAGCGGTTGACGTCATGCAGGCCGAGCAGCGTCACGAGCGCGTTCGGATTCGGATAGACGTGGTCGCGTGCGAGCATCTGCGGCACGGCGCGGATGGAGCGGCCGTTCGCGAACACGTCGCGGATCACGAAGTGCAGCGGAAAGTCAAACAGTGCGTCCACCTTGTCATCCACACCGTCGTATTGCGCCTTGCCACCCTGAAAGAACGACACGAACGTCGGATCGCCGTCGAGCACTTCGCCGACGACCTTGAGCGACGGATATTCCCGCTTGATCGCGCCCATCCAGTCGCGCCAGAATGTGCGCGGCACGTACGGCCACGTATCCTGCCGGATGCCGTCCATGCCACTCATGCCCACCCACCACAGGGTGTTCTGGATGATGTACCGCGCCGCCTCCGGATCATCCTGATTGAAGTCCGGCAGGATGTTGATGAACCACCCGTCGAGCGTCGCCTGTCGCATCGCCGGTGGTGAATAGCGATCGGCGAGCGTCCACGTCTGCCAGGTGTTGTTCGGATGCGTTGCCTCGGTGCCGTGATACCACGTCGGCGTTGGTGAATCCTTCACCCACGGGTGATACGGTCCGGTGTGATTCGCCACCATGTCGAGAATGATCTTCATCCCCATGCCGTGCGCTTCGTCGGTCACACGCTTGAACAGCGCCATGTCGCCGAAGTGCTCGTCCACGGCGTACATATCGGTCGCGCCGTACCCGTGATAGTCGGTGATCGGCTGCCCGTCGTACATCTCCTTCCGATTGAGCGCATTCGTATTGTCGTACAACGGATTGAGCCAGATCGCGGTGATGCCAAGCGACTTGAGATACGGGAGTTTCTTGCGCAGGCCCTCGAGATCACCACCGTGGTAGTAGCGTCCCTTGCTGCGATCGTACATGCCGGGCGCGATTGCGGGTGAATCGTTGGTCGTGTCACCGTTCGCGAAACGATCGGGCATCACGAGATACATCGCGTCGTTCTGATCGAAGCCCTGAAAGCGGCCTGCTCGCGCGAGTGGCGCCGTGATGGTGAACGGCACCGGCGCTGAACCGCCTGCGGTGCGCAGCGTGAGCGGATAGCTGCCGGCGCTCGCGGTCCGCGGAATCGTCACGTCCACGAACGCATACGTGCCGTTCGCATTCACGCGCACGCGCGCGCACTGCAACCTCGGGCAGACGAGCGACGCGCCCGCCAGGTTCCTGCCGCGGATCAGCACGCGCACCGGATTGATCGTGTGCTGCCCCCACCAGTTCGGCGGATCGACCTTCTCGATCACCGGTGCCTGTGCCTGCAGCGACAGCGCACTGACGGCGCATGCCAGTCCCGCGCGCACGGCGGCGCGCATCATTGAGAAACGCATCATTCAGCGATCATAGGTTTTCACCAGCGTCCCAAGACGCGTGGTGATTGCAGGCGTCAGCTGATCCCAGCTGAAACGGAACGCCCAGTTTCCGGACGATTTGCCCGGTGTGTTCATCCGCGTCTCGCTGCCGGTGCCGATGATGTCCTGCATCGGGATCAGCACCGTGTTCGCGACACTCGCCAGCCCGACACGAATCAGCGTCCAGTTCATCTCGCTGCCATCGGTACCGAGGTACTGCAGCGCGTACGCCTTCTCCCGGGTGACTTCGTCCGACGTGCGCGTGGAGTCGACAGTACCGGTGGAATTCCACCAGCCCATCGTCGTGTCGTTGTCGTGCGTACCGGTGTATACCACGCGCTCACGCGGAAAATTGTGCGGCTTGAACTCATGCGCCTGACCGTCACCACCGAAGGCGAACTGCAGAATGCTCATGCCCGGGAAGTCGAACTGCGCGCGCAGCGCTTCCACGCCCGGTGTGATCAGCCCGAGATTCTCGGCGACGATCGGCAGCGTGCCAAGGGCCTTCTCGATAGCGATGAACAGATCCGCACCGGGGCCCTTCACCCAGCGACCCTTTTCGGCCGTCACGGCGTCACCCGGCACCTCCCAGTACGCTTCGAAGCCGCGGAAGTGATCGAGGCGCACGCTGTCGAACAGCTGGAACGCGGCGCGCATCCGACGCACCCACCACGCGTAATCCGTCTTCTTGAGGGTATCCCAGTTGTAGATCGGATTGCCCCAGCACTGTCCCGTGGCCGAGAAATAGTCGGGCGGCACACCAGCCTGCACGAGCTGCTTGCCGTCGGAGTCGAGCATGAAGCAATCGGGATTCGCCCACACATCGGCGCTGTCGTGCGCAACGTAGATCGGCAGATCACCCATCAACTCGATCCCACGTTCCTTCGCGGCCGTCTTCAACGCATAGAACTGCGTGAAGAAGAAGAACTGCTCGACCTGATACAGCTGAATAGTGTCGGCGAGCTTGGTGCGCCATGTTGCCAGCGTCGCCGGATCGCGCATCGCCGCACCCTTCTCCCACTTCGTCCATTCCACGCCGCCGTGCGCTTCCTTGAGCGCCATGAACAGCGCGTAGTCCGGCAGCCACTCGGCGTTGTCGCGCACGAACGCGACGTAGCGATCTTCGGGCTTGTACGCCGCAAGCATCGAGCGCAGACGCTCGCGCTTGTATGGGATCACATGCTCGAACTCCACCGTGCGCTGCGGAAAACTCGTGTTGTCGGGCCCCGAGAGATGGATCATGTTCGGGTTGCCGGCGAAGGCCGAAAAACACTGATACGGCGAGTCGCCATAGCCAGTCGGACCAACCGGCAGCATCTGCCAGATCTTCAGGCCCGTGGCCGCCATGAAATCGAGAAAACGATGCGCGTCCGGCCCCAGATCGCCGATGCCCATGGCGCCCGGAAGGGAAGTCGGATGCAGCAGAACGCCGGCAGCTCGTGGGAAGGTCATCGGTGCAATGCGGGTCGGATTCAGCCAGCCCGGGGTGGGCTGTGCTTGCGCGAACGGAGAAATGGTGGCGCATGCCCCACCGTTGCGCTACGGCCCGCACGATCCCGATGTGTCACGGTGCGGCCACCGGCGGAATCGCGCCGAGCCCAGTATTCTCTCGGGCATGACCGATCCGACCGAATTCGAGCTGCAGGCCGGCGACTGGACCGCCGTCGTCTCGTCCCACGGCGCCAGTCTGCGCGGCGTGCGCTATGAGGGCATTCCCGTCGTCACGGAGTATCGCGGCGCGGCGAACAAGCAGGGTGGGCAAGGGGACGTGCTGATCCCGTTTCCCGGTCGCGTCGCCGGTGGGAGATACAAGTGGGATGGCCTCGAGTACCAACTGCCGATCACGGACAAGGATGGCCCGAATGCCATTCACGGCTTCGTGCGGAAGGTGGACTGGGTGCTCGAGTCGCGCACCCTCGCCGCGGCCGCATTCACGCTGCGCTTCGGCGGCGCGCCGGGCTACCCGTTCCCGCTCATGCTGCGTATCGAGTACAGCCTCGATGCCAATGGACTTCAGGTCGATACGGCGATCACGAACAGCGGTTCGCACGATGCACCGGTCGCGATGGGGTTTCATCCGTACTTCACCGTCGGATCGGCGCTGATCGACACCGACACGCTGCGCCTGCCGTTCAATGAGGTGCTCGAGTTCGAGAACCTGATTCCCACCGGTCGCGTCTTGACGGTCGATGAAGCGGGGCTCGATTTCCGCATCGGGAAGGTGATCGGCAGCATACCGTTCAACAACTGCTTCCTGTCGCCCAATCGCGACCCCGACGGACTGGTGCGCGTGCGCCTCAACTTCGGGCTCCGCGCGTTCACGGTCTGGATGGATGAGAGTTTCGACTATTGCGTGGTGTACACCGGCGACGCGCTGCCGCCGGGTGTGGCGCGTACGAGCATCGCGATCGAGCCGATGAGTTGCGGCAGCGACGCGCTCAATCACCCGGAGTGGGGGCTGCATCGCCTGAACATCGGGTCGACGCTCGCCACGCAATGGGGCGTGACGTTCGGCTAGCTACCGGCGCTTCACCGTCCGCCCGAGCATCGCCACCGGCTCCCCCGTCGACATCGCCGGCGAACCGATCACGTAGAGCACTTCGCCGGCCCAAGGTGCGCGAATTTCGGCGAGCGTCGTCCCATAAAAGTCCGTCACGCGACCAATGACCTGATTCCTGGCCACCGTCGTCCCCGGCTCCACGGCGGCGTGCCACGTTCCGGTCGCCGGACTCTCGAGCACTTCGCTCTCGTCGAGATATGTGACCGCAATCTGACGCGTCACTGCACCGGGAATCATGCCCAGCCACCGCAGCACGCGCAGGGCGCCGTCCACGTTGCGCTGGACCATCGATTCGGTCGGAACGCCCAGGGCGCCCGCCTCTGCGGTGATCGCCACTTTGCCCCGCATGCGCGCCGTGTTGTCCACGTAGAGCGATGCGTCCAGCGGCGTCGGCGTGTCGTCGGTGATCACGATGTGATCGGCACCCCACGCCCGCGCGAGTTCGTCGCTGAGTGAATCCTTCCGCACATCGAGGCCAAGATTGCTGACGTACGCATACGGCCGGAGTGATTCGTTGCCGTCGCCACCGTGCATGTCCACCACATATTCCGATGGGTCGATGATCTGTGACGTGAGCGCGAACGCGATGCGGTCCGAGACGCGGCCATTTGCGTTGCCGGGGAAGACGCGATTGAGGTTCTGTCGATCCCACGGGCCGCGATAGATCGTCCGGCCGAGAAAACTCGGCATGTTCGCGACGTGCACCAGAATCAGCGTGCCCTTGAGCGTGGCCGGATCGACCAGTGCGCGCACGCGCTGCAACGCCACGATCGGTGCGACTTCCGCCCCGTGTACACCGGCGATCAGCGCCAGTGTCGGCCCCGCCTGCGTCCCCTGAATGACCGTCACCGGAATCTGTGTCCCCGAATCGACGCCGGCGGCAATGGTGATCATCGCCACCGTCCGTTCACCCGGTCGGCTGACCGTACCGCCGATGGTGAGCGGCCGCGGAGACTGCGCCACGCCGTGACTGGCGCTCGCAAGCAGGATGAGGCAAGCAACGACGGCGGAGGCTGGACGTGTCGTACGGGGCATGGCGGCGACGGTTCGGGTGAGCGCGTATGGTCGCCGACCGTGTCCGATTCCGCCATGCCCTCGGTCGATTCCGCTTCTATCTTCCTGTCATGAGACTCCGCCACACTTTCGCACTCGTCGCCTGCGCGCTGTTGCCCGCGCTCACTGGCGCACAAACCGCGCGGTTGCGCGTGCCGTACACCATCGACACGCTCCCGAACGGCCTGACGCTGATCGTGCATGAGGATCACTCGGTGCCGATCGTCACGACCAACGTCTGGTTTCACGTCGGCTCGGGTGACGAGAAGGTCGGGCGCACCGGCTTCGCGCATCTCTTCGAACATCTGATGTTCATGGGATCGCAGCACGCCGAATATCCGCAGTTCGATCGGTTGCTCGAGGCGGCCGGCGCGAACAACAATGGCTCGACCACGGAAGATCGCACCAACTACTACGAGGAGGGGCCGAGTTCCTCACTCAAGTTGATGCTCTGGCTGGAGGCCGATCGCCTCGGCTGGTTGCTGCCGACGATGGATAAGCCGAAGGTCGATCTGCAGCGCGATGTCGTGAAGAACGAGCGGCGCCAGAGTTACGAGAACCAGCCGTACGGGCTCGTCGCCGACTATCGCTCGAAGCTCGTCTATCCCGCCGGTCACCCGTACTCCTGGCCGGTCATCGGTTCGATGGCGGATCTGTCCGCGGCCTCGGTGGACGACGTGAAGGATTTTTTCCGGCAGTATTACGCACCGAACAACGCGACGATCGTGGTGGCGGGCGATGTGACGTCGGCGGAAGTCCGCGCAATCGTGCGCGAGTATTTCGCGGAAGTGCCGCGCGGTCCGGCGATCACGCGTCCGGCGCCGGCGCCGTTCACCATTCGTGATACCGCCGTCACGCTCGAGGATCGCGTGCAGCTGGCGCGATTGTACCTGACCTGGCATTCGGTGAAGAACACCGATCGCGATGCGGCGGCGCTGCAGGTGGCGTCGTATGTACTCTCGGGCTCGCGTACCAGTCGCCTCACGCAGGCGCTGGTGTACAAGGCCGAGATCGCGACGGCGGTGCAGGCGTACAACGCCGACAAGCGGCTCGACGGCGACTACAGCATCGTCGCCACCGCGCGACCGGGCATCGGGCTCGATACGCTGCAGACCGTGATCGATCGGAACGTGCAGACGCTGGCCGCTGATGGGCCGACGGCGCGCGAGCTGGACGAAGCACGCAATGTGATCGAGGCGAGTTTTCTGCGCAGTATCCAGACCGTCTCCGGCAAGGCGGATCAGTTGAACGAGTACTACTACCAGACCGGTAATCCCGATGGCTTTCAGGACGACCTGGACCGGTTGCGTGCCGTGACCGCAGCCGACGTGCAGCGCGTCGTGCGCACGTATCTGCAGGCGCCGCGCGTGATGATCTCCGTCGTTCCTCAGGGCAAGCAGCAGCTTGCCGCCACCAAGAAGCAGGTGACTCCGTGATGCGTCGTTCAGTCATTCTCGCGATCGGCTCCGCCGCCGCGTTCCACACCGCGCACGCGCAGGCCGCCTTCGATCGCACGAGGCCGCCCACGCTGCCATCGGCACCGAAGCTCGTGTTACCGACAGTCAGCGTCGCGACGCTCGACAACGGCATCGCGCTGCAGGTCGTGCCGCAGCGTGAGGTGCCGTTGGTGCAGGTGACGCTGACGATCGCCGGCGGTTCACGCCTCGACGGCAATGAGCCCGGCCTCGCGTCGTTCACCGCACGCATGCTCACCGAGAGCGCCGGCGGCAAGGACGTCAATGCGCTGCAGAGTGAGTTGGCCTTTCTCGGCGCAACACTCGTCTCATCGACGAACTGGGACACGTTCGTGGTATCGCTGAACGTGCCGAAGCGCAGTCTCGGTGCGGCGCTCGATCTGATGGCGGATGTCGTGCAGCGGCCTGCATTCACGTCGGCCGATGTGCGTCGCCAGAAGTCGCTGCGCGCGGCGGCCGTGCTCTCGCGCCGTGATCAGCCGAATGCGCTGGCGTCACTGGCGTGGAGCAGCATCGTCTATCCCGCTGGCCATCCGTATCACAACCCCAGCGACGGTGACTCGGCCAGCACGTCGCGGCTCGATTCGGCAGGTGTGCGTGCGTTCTACGCGCGTGCGTATGTCCCGACGCGCGCGAAGTTCGTGGTGGTGGGCGACATCACGCTCGAGGAGTCGCAGGCGCTGCTTGCGACGCGCTTCGGTAGGTGGGCCAGTGCCGGTGTGCCGTTGCGCATTGTACCCGTCACGGCGACGGCCGTCGCGAACAGCACGACCAAGGTCTATCTCGTGGACAAGCCGGCCGCTGCACAGTCGGTGATCATGATCGGTAGCCCCGGTGTGTCGCGCTTCAGCCCCGATTATCCCGCACTGGTGGTGCTCAACACGCTGCTCGGCGCCAGCTTCTCATCGCGATTGAATTCGAATCTTCGTGAGACCAGAGGGTACACGTACGGTATCAGCTCCCAGTTTGGCTGGCTGCCCGTGCCCGGCACGTTCCGCATCGCGAGCGGTGTGCGCACGGATGTGACGGACAGTTCGCTGATCGAGGTGTTCAAGGAGCTGCGCGCGATCCAGGCCAAGCCGGTGGATGCGGTGGAGCTGTCGCGGGCCAAGGCGTATGTGGCGCTGGCGATCCCTGGCAACTTCGAGACCAATGGCGACATTGCCGGGCAGCTGGTGGAGTTGAATACGTTCGGGTTGGGGCTGTCGAGTGTAAGCCGGTTCATCGCGAAGGTGAATGCGGTGACGGTCACGGATGTGCAGCGCGTCGCGAAAAAGTATCTCCCGGCTGACAGAGCGACGGTCGTGGTGGTGGGGGATTTGGCGAAGGTCCGTGCGGGCGTGGAGAAGTTGGGGTTGGGGAGCGTGACGGTGGTGGAGGGAGTCGGGAGGTAGTGTCGGTGCATTCGACGTGCCGAACTTCGAAGAGTCGAGTCCGCACCAGTCTCAGTTGAATGGCGCAGTCGTGTTCCGAGTTGGCGGTGCATGCGCTGATCCTTCGCAGAGCCGCAGGCCGTTGATCGCGCAACGTCCTGCGACGGCCTACGGCTTCAGTCCGGCGATCCATCGCGTCAGAGAGGCGACCTCTGGGTGCCCTTCTCCATACCCGTACCGCATCGGCGCGAGCGCTTTTGTGGCGAGATCCCGTGCACCGGCGGTGTCGCCCTTGGCGCTGACTGCGCGCGCTTCTGCGGCGAGTGCTTCGCCCACGAGCGCACTCTGCGTTCCGGCCAACTCGTCGACGCTGGCTGCCGCGCGCGCGTCCCGCGCAAATGCCGCCGCTCGCGCGTGGTCGCCGGTCGCAAGCGCATACGCGCTCGCGCGCAGGAGCACCGGAGCAATCCAGCCTTCTGCGCGGGTGTTGGGCTTGTAGCCGGCGGATGCGAGGAACCGTTGCAGCGAGTCGATCGCCTGTGCGGCCTGTCCGCCGGCCTGTAGCATCGCCGCGTCGAGCAGCGCAGGTCTCGCGCGTCCGCGCGGCGGTCCGCCGGCCATTTGCGCCATCATCTTCGCCACCTGCGCGGCCTCGCGCTGCGCCGCTGCGGCGTGGCCGGCTTGCAGTTCGGCGGCGGCGAGGGCAACCCGAGCGTCGAGGATCACCGACGGTGGCAGGCCGAGTGTGCTGTCGCGGACCAGGACGGTGGCGAGTCGGCTCACGCTGTCGGTCAGGTGGAGCTGCTGGTACGTCATCATCAGCCTGTACGCGATCATCGGCGGCAGCGGCGTGGCCGCGCCCGGCGCGCGCAGTCGTACGGTCTCCCGCTCGAGCATCGAACGCGCGGTCGCGAATTCGCCCAGCTGCAGGGCGACGCCCGCGCGATTGGAGACGATCACGAGTAAGCCGGTGGAGTTTTCGCCTCCCTTGCGCACCAGCATCGTGGTCAGGCGCCCCAGAACGCCGGACGATTCGCGCAGCCGTCCCGCCTGATTGAGCGATGCCGCGAAGTTGTTCAGCACAACATCGAAGTCGCTGCTGAGCGTATCACCACTGTTTTCGAGCAGTTGCACGGAGGCTCGCGTGCGCGCCATTGCGGAGTCGAACTGCTGTCGCCGCGCGTACTGCGTTGACCGTGCCGTGTTGCACGCGATCTCGGCCTGCACACGCTCGTCCTGCCGCGAGGACTTGAGCAGCGCGAGCGCCGTGCTGAGTTGCGCACTTGCGGTATCGGGCTGGTCGAGCCGGAAGTGGATCCAGGCGGCGAGACACCGGTACCGCGCTTCGACGACGGCGTCGCCCGCCTCGTGCGACTTGTCTGCCGCACGCTGTGTCAGCGCAACTTGCTTTCCCAGCTGGTTCAGATCGCCGTACCGGTCAGCGATCGCCATCAGAAGCGAGGACTGCACGATCGGATCGGCGGCGAACTGCTTCTCGATCATGACTTGAACCTTCTCCAGCCGCTGGTCGGCCGTCATGCGCCCCGAGTCGGACTCCACAAGGGTGAGCAGCATGTTCGACATCTCGCCGTTGGCTCCCGCGAGCTTCGCCGCCAGCTCCGCTCGATCGCGCTCGACCTTCAGCCGCCGGGCCTGCACCACGGTCTGTCCGGTGAAGCCGACGCCAGCCAGCAGCACGATCGACGCAAGCGCCACCCCGGTGCGATTACGCCGCACGAATCGCCCCGCACGATAGGCGAGGCTCGGTGGCCGAGCGCTGACCGGCTCCGCGTGCAGATGTCGCTCGATGTCCTGCGCGATCGCGTGCGCCGTGTCGTAGCGCCGACTCCGATCCGGGTCCATCGCCTTGAGCGTGATCCAGTCCAGGTCGCCCTTGAGCGCGCGCGCGAGGCCGCGGGCATCGGTGCCGTGCGCGCGCGCCACGGCATTCGTCTCGTTGCCGAGGCTCTTCACCCGCGTGCTCGGCGCCGGCGGTGTCATCTCGCGCATCAGCTGCGCCACTGCGGCGCCCACGAGCAGCAGGCGTCCCGTGTCATTCGGCAGGCGGCCCACCAGCAGCTCATACAGGATCACGCCAAGACTGTACACGTCGCTGCGTGTGTCGATATCGAACTGGCCTTGCTCCCACTGCTCCGGGCTCATGTATGCCGGCGTACCAACGGGCCGACCGATCTCGGTGAAGAACGTGATGTCGGTCAGCTGCCCACCGACCGCCTTCGCGATGCCGAAGTCGATCACCTTCGGCACCGGGTGATCGTCCACCATCGTCACGAGCACGTTCGACGGCTTCAGGTCGCGATGGATCACGCCTTTCTGATGCGCGTGCTGTACGGCGCGGCACACATCCGCGAAGAGTTCGAGGCGGCGTTCGGTCGTGAGCCGATACGTGTCGCAGAATTCCGTCAGCGGCATGCCGCGGACGAGTTCCATCACGTAGTACGGGCGGCCAGTGGCGGTCGCGCCGGCGTCGAGCACGCGAGCAATCCCCGGATGATCCATCACGGCGAGCGCCTGCCGCTCGATTTCGAACCGCGCGAGGAACGCTTTCGTATCAAGTCCGAGCTTCAGGAACTTGACCGCGACATGCCGACGAATCGGCTGGCGCTGCTCGGCTTCCCAGACTTCGCCCATCCCGCCTTCGCCGAGCGGTTGGAGCAGTGTGAACGCTCCGACCACCGAGCCCGCGTCGATCACAGCGCTGTCGCGCGGTGGGGTGGGTGATTCGGAATCCGGCATCAGAGCATCTCCCCGGCGTTAGGCAAGAAGTACATACCCTCCGGCAGAGAGGGGAGCAAGGATTCCGGCGAGAGTGCGTACCTAACGCGTGACGGCTGGCGTCACGCAGATCGGGCAGGGCCCGAGATTCGGCGACCTGCCAAGCACGACACTCACTGGACCAAGCGCCACCAGCGTCTTCGCGACGGTATCGTCGATTGCGATGGACAGCGTGAGCACGGACCCACGCACGACGCCGGTGAAACGGGCCGGGAGCGACGGCCCGATCGTGATCGGGTAGGCCCGCAGGATGTACGACCCAGCCACGTTGAAGCGCCCGTCGGCGTCGAGCGAAAGAGGGCGGCGGAAGTCTCCCTTGGTGCAACCGAAATGCACGTGGGCGAGCGTGTCGGTCACGATCAATCCGGCGCCGTCAGTGCCCCAGGTGCCAAGTGCCAGCTGCGTCGGGGGAGGCGGCTCCGCACTCCCCGATCCTGTGCAGGCAGCGGCAAGAATCGCGACGGAGAGCATTGCGAGCGTGGTTGCAGCACGGTGAATGAATGGATGCATGCGGCCTACCGTTGCGTGCGACGGTGCGCCGGCCCGACTGCGCGCTCGACGCCGGCAAGGGCGAGATCGACGAGGACCGCGAGTACCGCGGCCGGGATTGCGCCCGCGAGCACGAGACGGGTGTCGGCAAGCCCAAGACCCGTGACGATCGGCTCCCCGAGACCGCCGGCGCCGATGAAGGCCGCGAGCGTGGCGGCTCCCACCGTGATGACGGCAGCAGTACGCACGCCGGCGAGCACGACCGGCGCCGCCAGCGGCACCTGCACCCACCACAGGCGCTGCCAGGCGGTCGTGCCTAACGCTTCGGCCGCAGTGACGGCATCGGGGTCGGCATGGTGCACGCCCGTGTAGGTGGCGCGTACGATCGGAAGGAGCGCGTACAGCCACAACGCCACCAGCGCCGGGCGCACGCCGATGCCGAGGATCGGGATCATGAACGCCAGCATCGCGATGCTGGGAATGGTCTGAAGAACGCCGAGCAGCTGCATGACCGCTTCGGCAACCCCGGGGATTCGCGCCAGGACCACGCCGAGCGGAACGGCGACGAGGATCGCTGCTGCCAGCGCGACCAGCACGAGGATGGCGTGCTCGCCTGTCAGCCGCAGTGTCTCGGCACGGCGGGCCCAGAAAAAGGCGGCGAAGCCAGCGCCGGCGCGCACTTCGACTCGTCGCTCCGCCTTGGCCGTGTCGGGCATCACAAGCTCGAGCGATGCCAGCGCGTCTCGGGCGACGGTGGCCACGGGCTCACGCGCGACCTCGACGCGACGGTTCCACTCCCGCACCATCGGCTCGGTCAGGCGACCGCTGAGCCGCGAGAGTACGGCGATTGCCTCTGGTCGCTCCCGCGCGAGACGGGGCGAGATGAGCGCGGCCGCCTCGTACGGTGGAAAAAAGTGGCGGTCGTCCTGCAGCGTGACCAGATCGTACTTCGCCAGAAGTCCGTCGGTCGAGTAGCCGTCGATGATGTCCACGCTCCGCGATGCCAGTGCCTCGTACTTCACCGCGGGGGCCAGCGGCCGCACTGCCGCGAATGCCAGACCGTAGGCCTTGGCCAGCCCGGCGAAGCCATCGGCGCGGCCGACGAAGTCATTCGTGAAGCCGGCGGTGAGTTCGCGTCCATGTCGCGCCACATCGCTGAGCGTGACGAGGCGCAGGCGCTCCGCGGTCTCACGGCGCACGGCAATGGCGTAGCCGTTCTGGAAGCCGAGCGGCGGCAGCCATCGCACGCCGAATCGCAGTGGGAATTCGCGTGACACGCGGTCGTACGCCAGCCGGGGATCGCGGCGCATGGCCTCGGTCACCGTGTCGCGGAGCACAGCAACGAGCCCAGTGCCGACGTACTCCGGATAGACGTCGATGGCGTCGGTGCGCAGCGCCGAGAACGCGATTTCCGTCGCGCCGAGCCCGGGACGACGCGTCACGGCGATACCGCCGGATTCCAGCAACTGGGCGAACATCTCCGCCAACAGGTACGACTCGCCGAACGGTTTGCTGGCCACGACGACGCGCGCGGATGCTGACGCGCGTTGCGCCATGGCGACGCGCGGCGCGAGGAGCACAGTCCATGCCAGTAACACACACCTTGCGAGCATCGCCGTGCAGCGACGCGCACCAGCGCGAGTGTCGTGTCCGTCTGTTTCGCTCACGCTCGGGCCAGCGCAGAAGTGGCTGCCATCGCCTTGGCCAGAAGCGCCTCGACGTACGGAGTCGCTGGATGTTCACGCAGCGCGTGGGCGGTCCCGAGCTGCTCTATTCGCCCCTCGCGCATGACCGCGATCACGTCGGCCAGACGTGCAGCCTCGGACAGGTCGTGGGTGATGAGGATGGCGGTGAAGTGCAGCTCGCGGCGCACGCGCTCGAACGCGTCGTGCACGTCGCTGCGCGAGATGGCGTCGAGGGCGCCGAACGGTTCGTCGAGCAGCACGACCTCCTGCCGTGCCGCGAGTGCCCGGGCCAGCGCAACGCGTTGACGCTGGCCGCCGGAAAGCTCGTGCGGATAGCGCGCGCCGTAGTCGCGGTGTGACAGGCCGACCAGCTCGAGCGCCTCCCTTGCCATCTGATCTGGCGAAGGGGCTGCAATGAGCCGCGGGACGAGTGCCACGTTGCGGCTCACGGTCCAATGCGGCATCAGTCCCCCCGTCTGCGGGACGTACCCAATCCGCCGGCGCAGTGCTTCGGCTGGAAGCGTGCGCACGTCGGTGCCACCGACACGCACCGTTCCCGCCTCGGGCTCGACCATCCGATTGAACGACCGCAGCAGCGTCGTCTTTCCCGATCCGCTCTCACCGACGACGGCGAGCAGTTGGCCCCCGGTGATCGAGACGCTCACGCCGCGAAGTGCCATCACTCCGGCATACGCGTGTTGCAACGACTCGGCGTCGAGAGCCACAGACATGAGTTCGGCGCGGGCGGGGGTGGCTCGGCGAGGATCAGCGGGAACCTTGCGCCATTCCGGGAGCTATTTGGCGAACTCGAAGCTTGATTCGGACGCAGCTCGACATTCGGTTGCGTACGCGTTGGCTTCTCCCGTCACTGGAACATACGCCATGACATTCCCGACGGTCACCCCGTCCGGGTCGGACACGACTCGTTCACTTGTCGACTGTTTCGTGGCCGTCCGCGCAGCCACCGAAGCGTTGTGCTCGCCGCTGGTGACCGAGGACTATGTCGTCAGCAGCATGGCCGACGTGAGTCCCACGAAGTGGCATCTGGCACACACCTCGTGGTTCTTCGAGACGTTTCTGCTCGCGCCACACGACGAGCGGTACGTGGCGCTCAACCCGCGCTACTCGTTCCTCTTCAACTCGTATTACGTCCAGGCCGGTGAGCGCCACTGCCGGGCACAACGCGGGCTCGTTACGCGCCCGACCGTCGATGAGGTGTTCACCTATCGCCGCCATGTGGACGACGCGGTGCTCGCGCTGTCTGCGCGACTGGCCGACGATCCCGCGCACCCGGCGTGGGCCGTGCTCGAGCTCGGACTGCATCACGAGCAGCAGCATCAGGAACTGCTCGTCACCGACATCAAGCACGTCTTCTGGACCAACCCGATTCGCCCGTCGTATCTCAGCACGGCACCGCTGGCGCCGGGAGCGGTCCCGCAGCGGTGGCACCGCATGAGCGAAGGGATTCGGACGATCGGGCACGCGGGCGAAGGCTTTTCGTTCGATAACGAGGGACCCGCGCACAATACCTACGTCCAGGCCTTTTCACTGGCGCACCGCCTCGTGACGAACGACGAGTTCGCGGCGTTCATCGCCGATGGCGGCTATCGTCAGACGGCGCTCTGGATGAGCAAAGGCTGGAGCGCGGCGCGCGAAGCAAATTGGACCGCGCCGCTCTACTGGGAACAGCACGACGGCGCGTGGCACGAGTTCACACTCTCAGGTACGGCGCCGATCGTCCCCCATGCACCGGTCACCCATATCAGCTATTTCGAGGCCGACGCCTTTGCACGGTGGGCGGGGTACCGACTTCCCACCGAGGCCGAGTGGGAAAGCGTGGCATGCGACTTCCCGGTGCAGGGTCGCTTCGTCGAGCACGGGACGCATCACCCCTCGGCAGACGTCAACCTCGGCATGCAGCAGCTGTACGGCGACGCGTGGCAGTGGACACAAAGCGCCTATGTCGCGTATCCGGGCTATCGTCCGTCTCCGGGCGCGATCGGTGAGTACAACGGCAAGTGGATGTGCGATCAATGGGTGCTGCGTGGTGCGTCGTGCGCGACGCCGCGCTCACATGCCCGCCTCACGTATCGCAACTTCTTCCCGAGCGACGCACGCTGGCAGTTCACCGGCCTGCGTCTGGCGGCGGACGCATGACCGGGCTCGCACCAATTCGCGATCGCGATCCCGTTCGTCAGCATCAGGCATCAGCGCTGCAGTCCAGCGTTGTCCGGGGCCTGCGCGCCAGCGTGAAGACGCTATCGCCGGCGCTTTTTTACGACGCTGAGGGGGCGCGACTGTTCGAGCAGATCTGTGAGCTCCCGGAGTACTATCCCACGCGAACGGAGCACAGCATCCTTGCGCAGCACGCCGGCGCACTGGCCGGGCACGCGGGTGCCGGTTGTGCGCTGATCGAGTACGGCAGTGGCGCCGGGGTGAAGGTGCGCTACCTCCTCGATCGCCTCGAGCGCCCGGTCGCGTATGTACCGGTGGACATCTCGCGCGAGCAGCTGGAGGAGGTGGCACGCGAACGTGAGGCGCAGTATCCCACGCTGCGGGTGTTGCCGGTGTGTGCGGACTACACCACGCCGTTCGAGCTGCCGTTGCTCCCGACCAGCGCACGACGCGTCGCGTTCTTTCCGGGGTCGACGATCGGCAACTTTCATCCCGCTGAGGCGGCGGCCTTTTTGCATCGAGTGCGACATGCGGTCGGCCCCAAGGGAGGGCTCATCCTTGGCGTTGATCGACGCAAGGACCCGCGCATCCTGCACGACGCCTACAACGATCGCGCGGGCGTCACTGCAGCGTTCAACCTGAACGTGCTGACTCGGCTGAATCGGGAGTTCGGGGCCGACTTCGATGTGCGCAATTTTCAGCACCGCGCGTTCTTCGACGATGCGAAGAGCCGCATCGAGATGCACCTCGTGGCACGCGTCGCGCACCACGTGACCATCGACGGCGTGCCGATCGAGTTCACGGCGGGCGAGACGATACACACCGAATGCTCCTATAAGTACGACCGCCCGCGGCTCGAGGAGCTCGCCGAGGAGGGGGGCTTCCGCATCGAGGCGCTCTACTCCGATGAGCGCGACTGGTTCTGGGAGGCGTGGCTCGTCCCCGTGTGAAGAACTGCTGCTGCAGGCCCACCTTACATCCGAACCTGGAGAACGCGTGAAGGCAACATGGAAAGGAACTGTGATCGCCGAGAGTAGCGACACAGTCGTGGTCGAAGGGAATCACTACTTTCCGGCGGCCTCGCTGAAGCGTGAGTTCGTGACCGAGAGCGCGCATCGCACGACCTGCCCGTGGAAGGGAACAGCGCAGTACTACTCGCTGCTCGTGGACGGCACGGAAAATCGAGACGCGGTCTGGTACTATCCCGACCCGAAGGCGGGGGCGGAGCAGGTCGCCGGTCGGGTGGCATTCTGGAAAGGCGTGAGCGTCACGCCGTGACCGGTCCGTCGACGCCGACGCTCACGGTCGACGCGGCAATCATCGGCACCGGGCAGGCTGCGCCGGCGCTGGCGATAGCACTGGCGAAGCGCGGTGAGCGGATCGCCCTCTTCGAGGGGGGACTCACTGGCGGCAGCTGCGTGAACGTCGGGTGCACACCAACCAAGACACTGCGCGCGAGCGCCCGCATCGCCCACCTCGCACGACGTGCAGCCGACTTCGGCGTGCAGGTTGGTGCAGTGACCGTCGATTTCGGCGCCGTCATGGAGCGTGCGACGAGCGTCGTGCAGGGTTCGCGGAGCGGGTTGGAAAACTGGATCGGCAGCACCCGTGGGCTGACGTTCATCCGTGAGTACGCCACGCTCGACGGGCGCGATGGTGAGCACTTCGTGGTGCGCACCGGCGGGACGCGTGTGCTCGCGAGTCGCGTGTATCTGAATACCGGCACGCGCCCATTGGTCCCCGACATCCCCGGGCTCGATCCGGCAGCGGCGCTGACCAATGAGACGGTGATGGCGCTGCGCGAGCGACCACGCCACCTCGTCATCGTCGGTGGCAGCTACATCGGTCTGGAACTCGGGCAGATCTTCCGGCGCCTGGGGAGCGATGTCACGATCCTCGCGCGGGGCGACACCGTCGCCGCGCGCGAGGACGACGACGTCAGCGCACGCATCGCCACCATGCTGCGCGACGAGGGGATCACGATCCTGACTGGTGTCGCGGTCGAGCGTGTCGTCCAATCGGCAGCCGGGCCCACGCCGAGCGACATGCGGGTGACCGTTCGTGAGCGCGGTGCCGCGGTTGCACGAGACGTGCGCGGATCACACCTGCTCATCGCCACGGGGCGCGTCCCGAACACGGCATCGCTTGGGCTCGCGAGCGTCGGCGTCGCGATGGACAAGCGTGGTTACGTCCCCACTAACGGACAGCTTGAGACCAATGTCGCCGGGATCTTTGCACTCGGTGACATCAACGGGCGCGGCGCGTTCACACATACGAGCTACCAGGATCATGAGATCGTGCTCGCCAACCACGCAGGCGGTTCGCGCAGCGCCGACGGACGTATCACCGCGTATGCGATGTTCACCGACCCGCCACTCGGCCGTGTCGGCATCACCGAGCGCGAGGCGCGGGCACAGGCAACCAGCGGCCGCCGGTTTCTGGTGGCGCGGCATGAAATGAAGAACGTCAGTCGAGCAAAGGAAGAGAGCGAGACGATTGGGGCGATTTCGGTTCTTGTCGATGCCGACACCCGGCAATTTGTCGGGGCGAGCCTGCTGGGAATTCGCGCCGACGAGGTCGTGCAGGTCATCGGCGCGATGATGGCCGCGGGCGCGCCGTACGAGGTCCTGAAGGACGCTCTGCCGATCCATCCGACGGTGACCGAATTCTTTCCAACGATCCTCGGAAAACTGCAGCCGCTGGTGTAACGCGCGTTCGATCCACCGCTCTGGCAGTTGCAGTCAACACCGCACGATCGAGCACAGCGTAGCGTCCCACTCTTCCGCCTCTCGCAATCCATGCCAAGCGCTCCCGCCGACTCCCTCTGTGTCGCCGCAGTTCAAATGGCGCCGATCTGGCTGTATCGCGATCGCACCATCGCCAGAGTCGTGGAGCGACTGCATGACGCGGCGCGTGCCGGTGCGCAGCTCGTGACCTTCGGTGAGGCATTGATCCCCGGCTATCCCTTCTGGCTCGAGCGGACGGATGGCGCGCGCTTCGAGTCACCGGTGCAGAAGGCGCTGCATGCGCACTACCTCGATCAGGCGGTGCAACTCGAGCGGGGTGATCTGATGCCGATCACCGACGCTGCCCGCGCCCTCGGCGTCGCGGTCGTTCTCGGGTGTATCGAGCGTCCTGCCGATCGCGGCGGCCACAGCATCTTCGCGTCGCTGGTCTACATCGATGCAACGGGCGTCGTGCAGTCGGTGCACCGCAAGCTGATGCCGACGTACGAGGAGCGGCTGTCGTGGTCGCCCGGCGACGGGCATGGGCTGCGCACGCATCGCCTCGGTGCATTCACCGTGGGTGGACTCAATTGCTGGGAAAACTGGATGCCCCTGGCCCGCACCGCGCTGTATGCGCAGGGTGAAGACCTGCACGTCGCCATCTGGCCGGGCGGGATGCACAACACGCCGGAGATCACACCCTTCATCGCACGCGAGGGTCGGTCCTTCGTGATCTCGGTCTGCGGCCTGATGCGGCGAAGCGACATCCCCGATGGGTTACCGCACGGTGATCTGCTGGTCGAGACGGCGGGAGATTTCATGGCCAACGGCGGCTCGTGCATCGCTGCACCTGATGGCAGCTGGTTGGTGGCGCCGGTTGCGAACGAGGAGCGAATCCTGATGGCCACGCTCGACCACGCCCGCGTGCGCGAGGAACGGCAGAACTTCGACGCAGTGGGGCACTACGGACGACCCGACGTGCTGCAATTGATCGTCAACCGCGAGCGGCAGGGGACGGCGCGGTTCGTGGGTGGTGACGCCTAGCCGGACGACGATACGACCCCTGCCTACGGCTTCTTCCTCACATAGGTGAGATCGTACGCCACCGTCCACGTGCGGCCGCTGTCGGCGCTGACCTGTGAGAACTGCCGTACGGTGTCGGTGTGGATGTGGAAGAGCGTGAGGCGGGTGGGAATCCGACCGAGGGCACCGTTCGGGGCGGGCGTCGTCCCCTCGAGGACCATGTTGCCGTCCTTGAGCGCACCGGCGTAGTCGTGCTGCCCGCCGGTGTTGTCCACCCACGTCTGCCGCCACGTGCCCACGCTGCGGTCGAACAGGTTGAAGCTCTGACCCGTCGAGCCGCCCTGGCCCTCCCAGTGCTCCTGCACCACACACCCATTCTCCTCGAGCGTGATGTTGTTCCGCGACGGCGCGCCGACGCCGACGGCATTGGTGGGCCACACATTCCAGTCGCCCACCCAGAAGTCGAATTCGCGGTTGCGCGGATCGTGGCGGCAGGGCTGGACTCGCGTGTCGAACGCGTCCACAACTGCCTGCCACTCCGGGTGCGCGTGCAGTGGTGCCAGTCGCACGTTCGCGTTGAGGGCCGAGGCCGGCTGAACGAGGCCTGCGGCGAGAGCGCGACGCAGCTCGACGATCGCCGCATCGGCCCGGCGTTGCTGCGTGAGCGCCTCCGCGAGCCGCAATCCCGCCTGGGCTGGAGGGGCGCCGAGCCGTTCTCCCTCGCGCAACTGTACTTCGGCGTCAACGGGACGACCGAGATTGAGCAGGGCGACACCGACGCGGAATCGCGAGAGCCAGTGGGCCGGATAGCGTCGCGCCAGGACCTCGTAGCGGGTCAGGGCAGTGGCCCAGTCACCGGCGCTGAAGGCTGTGGCGGCGGACTGGAGTTCCGACGGGTCCGGCGTCGCGCCCTGCGCGCCGATGCCGGCCGGTGCGAGCGTGAGGAGTAGCAACCAGCAGGCCATCCGGAGAGGTCGCACAGGGGCTCCAGTGAAAGAACAGCGCTTCCGTCACGCTTGCGATGCGCGTTCGAGCGTCGAATTGCCGGAAGAGTTGCCAGTGCCGGCGTTCACCGATGTGACGGACGCAACAACCGCGACCAGAGTTTCGCGCCGAATCGTGCGATCAGCCCGGCTCGACCGGTTGCGCCGGCTCTTGCACGAAACGATCGTGCCGCATCTCCAGATTGATTGAACCACTGCCATGTCATCGTCGAACGAATCGGTACTCACCACGAGCGACCTGCTCGCCCTCGTGGAAGTCGGGCAGGAGCTTGCAGCGGAGCTCGATTCGAAAGCGCTGCTCTCGCGCATTCTGGAACGCGCCTGCGCCCTGACTGACTCGCCCGACGCGAGCGTCATTCTGCACGACGCCGAACGCGGCGACCTCTACTTTGCTGCCGCAACGGGAGATGCAGCCAGCACCCTGCTCGCGGAATGGGGCGCGCACCGGGAACGTGGCATCCCCATTGACGGCAGCAAAGCCGGTCAGGTGTTCACCACCGGGCAATCGATCACGGTCGATTCCGTCACGAATCACGACGATCATTTCAAGGCCATTGACGCCGACACGCAAAAGGCGACGCAATCGATGGTCTGTGTGCCACTCGGCACGACGGCGGCGCGTCTCGGTGTGATGCAACTGCTCAACAAGCGGCAGGGGAACTACTCGGTGCGCGATGTCGCGCTGCTCGATCACTTCGCGGCGCAGGCAGCCGTCGCGCTGCGCAACGCAACGCTGCTCGATGATGTGCTCGCCCATATGGGCTGGTACGCGTCGGACGCCGACAGTCATGACCCATCGCGCGTGCTGGCGGCGCTGCGCGGACCTGCGCGGCACGAAGAGATGACGGTGATGTTTGCCGACATGCGCGGCTTCAACCGATTGTGTCAGGTACTCGATCGCCCCGAGCAGATGCAGTCGATCCTGAACGAGTTTCTCACCACGGTGGCCGGCACGGTGCTCGACTGCAATGGCATCGTGAACAAGTTCCTCGGGGACGGTCTGCTGGCGCTGTTCCGCGGACCGGAGGCCGGAGCGCGTGCAGTGACAGCGGCATTGCGGCTGGTTGCCGAGATGGCGACCATGCGCGAGCGGTGGGACAGCAGCACCAATGCGTCGCTCGAGTTCCTCGACATCGGAATCGGTATCGCAACTGACACCGTGATGATCGGCACCATCGGGACCGCGCGCGTGCGGGACTTCACCGTCCTCGGCACTGGCGTCAATCTCGCCGCGCATCTGACGCGCGATGCGCGGCAGGGTCGCCACATCCTCGTCGACAAGCGGACGTATCTCGCCGTTCGCGCGCTCGTGATGGCCGATGGTCCGGAGTCGTTCGAGTTGAAGAAACCCGATCAACCGCAGGGTCGCAGCTACGAACGCTATTCCATCACCGGCCTGCGCGATGCCGCTGCCCCGGCTGTGCTGTCGCGCAGCGCGGTGCCGCACGAGGCCGTTCGCTCAGCGCCCGCAGCCGCACTGCGTGATGGCGTGTTCGTGAGCTACAGCGCTGCCGATAGCGTCTGGCTCAGGCGACTGCAGACGCATCTGAAACCGTACGTGCGCGGCGGCGAAGTCGCTGTCTGGGATGACTCGCAGATCCGAACCGGCGCCGAATGGCGAAAGGAGATCACCACCGCCCTCGGGCGCGCGAAAGTGGCCGTGTTGATCGTCAGCCCGCACTACCTCGATTCCGAATTCATCGCACGCAACGAGCTGCCCGCGTTGCTCTCGGCGGCGCGCGATGACGGATTGACGGTGGTCTGGTTTGCCGTGAGCTACAGCTCGTACTCCGAGACGGATATTCCCCAGTTCCAGGCCGCAATCGACCCTGAGCATCCGCTCGACAGTCTGGCAGGGCATGAGCAGGACAAGGCGCTGGTGCGAGTGTGCCAGGAAGTGAAGCGTATCCTGCAGGGGTGAACAGCATGCGCGGAGCGCGCGTCGTCGCGGTCGCGTACTGTCGCGACTTCCAATATCCGGGGAGAGGCGGTCATGCAGCTCCAAACCATCGGCGGCCGTCCCGCGGTCTGGCACGAAAAGTCAACCACTCGGCTACCTCACGCGCCATGACAATCACACACTCCGAATCGACGCAGGACCCGATGCCGTCCGCGCCGGCGGGCGATCCGCGGCGCTCGCCGACTGCGTCCGCTGGTCGGCGCGCGACGCCGCAGGATGTCGTCGCCGGTTGGCTCGCCGGCGCTGACATCCAGGTGAACGGCACGCGCCCGTGGGACATTCAGGTGCACGATGACCGTCTCTGGAATCGCATTCTCGCCGAGGGCACGATGGGCGTCGGCGAGTCATACATGGATGGCTGGTGGGACGCTGAGCGCGTCGATGAGTTTCTTGCGCGCGCCATTCGTGGGTCAGTGGACATGCGGCTGCCGAGTCTGCGCGAAGTCTTTCTCGGGCTCAAGGCCAGGCTCATCAACATGCAGACGCGCCGCCGCTCAGTGACCGTCGGTGAAGTGCATTACGACGTTGGCGACGACCTGTATACGCGGATGCTCGACCCGTACATGCAGTACAGCTGCGGGTACTGGAAGGACGCGCAGACACTCGCGCAGGCGCAGGAGGCGAAGATCGACCTCGTATGCCGCAAGCTGGGTCTCGAGCCTGGCATGCGGGTGCTCGACATCGGGTGTGGCTGGGGTGGCGCAGCGGCGTATATGGCCGAGCGTTACGGCGTGGAGGTCACAGGAGTGACGATCTCGCGGCATCAGTTCGCCAGCGCGCAGAAGCGCTGCGCCGGCCTGCCAGTGGAGATTCGCCTCTCGGACTATCGCGAGGTGACGGGCCGCTTCGACCGAGTGTTTTCGATCGGCATGTACGAGCACGTCGGCGCGAAGAACCATCGGACGTATGTCGCCAAGGTGCGCGAGCTGCTGACGCCGGATGGCCTGTCGCTGCTGCACACGATCGGCAATCGCGTGACGCTGCGCGCGAACGATCCGTGGTTCGAGAAGTACATCTTCCCGAACTCGCTGATTCCGTCGCGAGCGCAGATCGCACGCGCGTCTGAACGACTGATGGTGATCGAGGACTGGCACGACTTCGCGCTCGACTACGATCAGACGCTCATGGCGTGGTCGGCGAATTTCGAGCGGACGTGGCCGGAGATCGCGGGTCAGTACAGTGAGCGATTTCGCCGCATGTGGCGCTTTTATCTCATGGTGTCCGCGGCGTCCTTCCGTGCGCGCCGCTCGCAACTCTGGCAGATCGTAATGTCGCCCGAGGGTGTTGAGGGAGGCTACACGGCCGTCCGCTGAGCGCGGCCCTTGCCAAGCGTCAGCGGAAGATCGCGATCTCCTCCAACGGCTTACGCGTGATGTCCGGTACCGACACGTCGTCCGCCGGAAAGCCCACGACGAGGTTCAGGAACGGGCGTTCGTTCGATGGGCGCTCGAGCAACTCGTTCAGGAATCCCATCGGGCTCGGTGTGTGCGTGAGCGTCGCGAGTCCCGAGTGGTGCAGCGCGGTAATCAGCATCCCGGTGGCGATGCCGACCGATTCCTGCGCATAGTAGTGCTTCATCTTCACGCCGGACGGCGAGATCCCGTGACTCACGGCGAACACGATGATGAGGTGGGGAGCCACATCGAGGAATGACTTGTTCTCGTCCGTGCCGAGTGGCGCGAGTGCCTCCAGCCACTCAGGCGGCGCGCGGTGTGTGTAGAAGTCCAGCTCCTCCTTCTCGGCGCCAATCCGGATCCGATGCTTTAACTCCGGATCGCTCACGACGACGAAGCGCCATGGTTGTTGGTGTGCCCCACTGGGCGCCGTGCCCGCCGTCCGGATGCAGTCCGCGATGACTTCGTGCGGTACGGGGCGATCGGAGAATGCGCGCACCGTGCGGCGCCGATTGGCCGTCTCGTAGAAATCGCGCGCGCGACGCTTCATCTCGTCGGCGGGATATTCTCGGTAGGTCACCAGCGGTGTGAAGACGGGCTGACTCATGAGACACGATCCTCGGTGGAACTGAGACGGTATGCTCGGCAAGCGGATTCGGGGCTGGTCGAGTGAAATGAAAGGTCACACGCGCGTCAGTGCTGCCGCCAGACACGCACGTCACGCATGGCCCCGATCTCGAATATTGGCTGATTGCCAATCCCACCAGGCTCGGAGCCGTGAGGGCCTCGGCTGGATGCCGCGCGGAGCACCGGGTACCATATGCCGTTGTCCGCAGTCGGCCCCGGCTCCCTCGAGACGCTGCCGGAGTGGGACATGGTGCTCGGCCAGTCACTTCCTTCTCGTCCAATGGGGCGGAGATACCCACCGTGAGAAACTTCGATCGAACTCGTGTTGTAGCGACCATGTTGGTCGCGTACGTCGTTCCGCTGTCCGCGCAGACTGTGAGCGAAATCAGGTACGAGGCCAACGGGTCGCCGCTGGTGCTGCCACCGTCGCTGCATTTCGGCGAAGTGACGGGCGTTGATCTCGACCAGCGTCGTCACGTGTACGTCTTCACGCGTACGGGTGCCCGGAGCAGCGTGCACGACGGCGCGGCATCGCAGCTGTTCGAGTTCGGACCGGACGGAAAGTTCATTCGCGAGATCGGGAAGGATCTCTATGGCTTTTCGTTCGCGCACACGGTGCGCGTCGATCCACAGGGCAACGTGTGGACGAGCGACGAAGGGACGAACATGATCGTCAAATTCAACAGCGCGGGCCGGGTGCTGATGGTGCTTGGCCGGCGCGACGAAGCGGTGGAAGAGCCCGCCCCGCACGTACCCGGTTCACCCGAACCCGCACCACGCTGGGGCGGATTCAATCGCCCAACGGACGTTGCGTGGGACAATGATGGCAATGCGTTCATTGCCGACGGCTACAACAATTCGCGCGTCGTGAAGGTCGACAAGAATGGGCGTTGGATCAAGACGTGGGGTGAACGAGGCAAGGAGCCAGGGCAATTCAATATCCTGCACACCATCGCCAACGACGCCAAGGGCAATATCTACGTCGGCGACCGTACCAATCGCCGTATCCAGGTCTTCGATCCGAACGGCGCACTGTTGCGCGTCATGACGATCGACGTGCCCTACACCGGAGATCCGAACGTCCTGCTCGGCGCACAGCCACGAGCCGGTGCGAACGCACTCGGTGCGTCAGGTGCACCGTGGGCGATCTGTATCACCAAGGGGCCGACACAGTACCTCTATAGCGCCGATGCCGTCCCAGGTCGCATCTACAAGCTCACGCTCGACGGCAAAGTACTCGGCGTGATGGGCGACGCGGGCAAACGTGTTGGCGAGTTCGGTTGGATTCACCAGATTGCCTGCCCGTCAGAGAACGAACTGTGGATCGGCGAGATTCTCAACTGGCGCGTGCAGAAGCTCACGCTTCACCCGACGAAGGAACAGCGGTGAGGCTGTGGTCAGATCGGGGTGCGTGCGGCCGCTCAGCGCTGAGCGGTATCCACAGCAACTCCGACGTGCCGACTAGTTTTGCGCATGCCACTGAGCGACGCCGTGACACGTCTGAATCTCTACAGCCTGACCCGGACCGAGCTGCAGCAGCAGCTCGTGCACTGGGGCATCAAGCCCGTACACGCAAAGCGGCTCTGGAAGTATCTGTACATCGAGCTCGTGTCACATCTCGACGACATGCCGGAGCTGTTGCCGAAGCTTGCTGAGCGATTGCGGTCAGAGGCCACACTCGGTGTGCTCCCCACTGCTCTCGATACCGCGTCCAGCGATGGATTCACACGCAAGTATTTGCTCTCGCTCCCCGACGACGAGCGTATCGAGACGGTGCTGATGCGTTTCACCGGTCGCGTGACCGCCTGCGTGAGTTCGCAGGTGGGTTGTGCGATGGGGTGTGTGTTCTGTGCGACGGGACAGATGGGCTACACGCGTCATCTCACGCCGGGCGAGATCGTGGCACAGGTGGTGCACGTGGCGCGCGTGCTGCGCCACGAGGCACCGAAGGGCGCACCGAAGCGTGCCACGCGACACACGCTGGGCACGCGCCTGCGGAACGTCGTCCTGATGGGGATGGGTGAGCCGCTCCACAACTACGATGCGGTCATGCACGCGATCGACATTCTGCTTGACCCGAGCGGACCATTGCTTGCCGCGGAGCGCATCACGCTCAGCACGGTTGGGGTCGTACCAGGGATCCTTCGACTCGCCGCTGAACAGCGTCCGATCAATCTCGCTGTTTCGCTGCACGCCGCCACCCAGGCGGAGCGCGCCGCACTGGTCCCCGCCGCGCGCAAGTGGCCGCTCGATGAGCTGATGGCGGCGTGCCGCACCTACAGCGAAATGACTGGGCGTCGCATCTTCTACGAGTGGACGCTGATCGAGGGGAAGAACGACAGCGCGGAACAGGCGCGCGCGGTCGGCGAACTGCTGCGCGGACTGCCCGCGCATGTCAATCTCATTCCCCTCAATCCCACGATCGGTTACGGCGGTGCTCCCACGCAGAGCGCGGCGGGCAATCGCTTTCGAGAGATTCTGCAACAGGAGTATGCGTTGCCGAGTACGATGCGACAACGGCGCGGGATCGACATCGCGGCCGGGTGTGGGCAGTTGGCGGTCGCCGCACGCTGATCACCGGGCCTGCGCGCGCCATCGTCGCTAGTCCGGAATCACCGCCGTGACTTCGATCTCCACCAGTGCGGCATCTTCCATCAGTGCGCTGACCTCGACGGCCGACATCGCCGCGCTGTAACTGCCGATGATGTCACGGAACGCCGCGCCCAGTTCCGCGGCAGCGGCGAGGTACGCGCGCTTGTCGAGCACATACCACGTCATGCGCACGATATGCTCCGGTTTCGCGCCGGCCTCCTGCAACACCGCCACGATGTTCGTCAGCGCCTGCCGCGCCTGACCGGCGAGCGTGTCACTCACGAATCGACCGTCGGTATCCCACCCGACCATGCCGGCCACGAACACCATTTCACCACGGGCCGCAACACCGTTCGAATATCCGCGCGGTCGTGGCCAGCCGGAGGGAAGCAACACGCGCATCAGGAAACTCCCGCCACAGTGGCGCGAATGATGAATGACGTCACGATGGCTCACGCAGCCTGAAACGCTGCAGCTTGCCGGTCTCGGTGCGCGGCAGCTGCGCGCGGAATTCGATCGCCCGCGGGTACTTGTACGGCGCAATCGTCTGCTTGACGAAATCCTGCAGTTCACCCGTCAACGCGTCGTCTGCGGCAACGCCGTCGCGCAATACCACGAACGCCTTTACGATCTGCCCGCGATCGGCATCGTCCACACCGATCACGCCGCACTCGGCCACGGCGGCGTGACGCAGCAGCGCATCCTCCACTTCCGGCGCCGCAATGTTGTAGCCGGACGAGATGATCATGTCATCGGTGCGCGACTGATAGTGGAAATACCCGTCGGCATCCATGACATACGCGTCGCCAGTGAGATTCCATCCCTTCAGCACGTAGCCGCGCTGGCGGTCGTCGGCCAGATAGCGACAGCCGGTCGGTCCTTTCACTGCCAGCCGCCCAACCGCGCCGACGGGCGCCGGATTGCCTTCGTCATCGAGCACCGTGGCGACGTAGCCCGGGACCGGTCTCCCAGTCGCGCCGGGTCGCGCATGCGCCTCGTCCGCCGAGATGAAGATGTGCAGCATCTCGGTCGCCCCGATGCCATCGATCATTTCGATGCCGGTCGCGTCGTGCCAGAGCGCCCGTGTCGATGCCGGAAGCACTTCGCCGGCCGACACACACTGCCTGAGGGATGACGCGCGCAGGGCCTCGCCGTGCGCGGCGAGCATTCGATAGGTCGTCGGCGCCGTGAACAGTGTCGTGGCACCGAATGTCACGATTGCCTCGAGCAGATTCTGCGGGGACGGTTTCTCGAGCAGCACCGCGGTGGCGCCCACTTGCATCGGGAACAGCACCAGCCCGCCGAGCCCGAACGTGAACGCCAGCGGTGGGCTGCCGATGAACACATCGTCGGGCTGCGGGCGCAGGACGTGTGGCGGCCAGCAGGCACAGATGGCCAGCACATCGCGATGGAAATGCATCGTGCCCTTCGGCTGACCCGTCGTCCCTGACGTGAACGCAATGATGCAGGTGTCGTCTGCGGCGGTATCCACATTCGTGAAGTCCGCAGATGCGCGTACCATGCGAGACTCGAGCGAGTCTGCGGCATTGCTGTTGAAGCACGCGAGCGTCACACGCGAACTCGACTGCGCGATTGCCGTCTCGAGCTCGGGAGCCAGCGCGGCATCGCAGAGTGCAATCGTGACCTGCGCCTTCTCGATGACCTTCTGCAATTCACCCGCCCGCAGCAGCGGCATCGTGGCGACGGCAATGCCCCCCGCCTTGATCACACCGAACCACGCCGCCACCATCATCGGGTTGTTCGGAGCACGCAACAGCACGCGGTTGCCCGGCACCAGTCCGAGCTCCGACACCAACACATTCGCGACGCGATTCGCCTGTGCGAGCAAGTCAGCGTACGTCCAGCTGACGGTCGGTGAGCGCAGGCAGACGCGATCACCACGTCCCTCCGCGATATGACGGTCGAGCAGCGCCGCGGCGCAGTTCAGCTGCGCCGGAAACTGAAGTGAGGGCAGTGTGAACAGGAAATCCGGCTGCAGATCAACCGGCGGCAGATTGTCGCGCGCGAACGTGTCCACGTGAGCGCTTGGCATCACGTCTCCTGCGACTCGGCGTGTGTCCGCAGCAACTCGCGCGCGATGATCAGTTGCTGGACTTCCGTCGCGCCTTCGTAGATGCGGAGGGCGCGAATCTCGCGATAGAGCGTCTCGACGGGGTGACCGCTCCTGACGCCGAGGCCGCCGAACAGCTGCACGGCGGCGTCGATCACCTGCTGCGCACCTTCCGTCGCCACCAGCTTTGCCATCGCCGCTTCGCGCGTGACGGTCTCGCCCCGATCACGCAGCCAGGCCGCGCGATACACGAGCAATGCGGCGCTGTCGATGGTCGTGGCCATGTCTGCCAGCTTCGCCTGCGTGAGCTGCAGATCGCTCAGCAGGCCGCCGAACATCTGTCGCGTGGTCGTGCGCGTGAGCGCTTCGTCGAGCGCCCGTCGCGCAAAGCCGAGTGCGGCGGCGGCCACTGACGTGCGGAAGATGTCGAGCGTGCGCATCGCGATCTTGAAGCCTTCGCCGCCCGCACCAAGCCGTGCCGACGGCGGCACCCGACAGGCGTCGAACCGCAGACGTGCCAGAGGGTGCGGGGCGATCACATCGATACGTTCCGCGATCTCGAGGCCCGGGACATCGGCATCGACGATGAATGCGGAGATACCGCGTGAACCCGGCGCCTCCCCGGTGCGCGCGAAGACGACGTAGAAATCGGCGATGCCACCATTGCTGATCCACGTCTTTTCGCCATCGAGGACCACGCTGTCGCCGTCGATGCGCGCACGGCACTGCAGCGCGGCGACGTCGGAGCCTGCGTCCGGCTCGGAGAGCGCAAACGCGGCAATCGCATCGCCTCGTGCCACGCGTGGCAGGTACCGCGCGCGCTGCGCGTCCGTACCACAGAGACTGATGGCGCCGGATCCCAGTCCCTGCATGGCGAAGGCGAAATCAGCGAGACCGTCGTGCCGCGCGAGTGTTTCACGGATCAGGCAGATGGCTCGCGTGTCGATCTGGTCGGATGCTCCACCATACGACACACCGCTCACGGCGTGCTGAAGCCATCCGGCGGCACCGAGCAGCTGGACGAGATGGCGACACGAGGCGTCCACATCGGCGTGTGATGTCGATGCGAGCGACGTGGCGGACCACGCGTCGAGCGCAGACGCCAGCGCGCGATGGTGCGGCTCGAAGAACGGCCACTCGCGATACCGCGTGTCGCTCACGACGTGCTCCGGATTGAATGCAGCATCGTCAGTTGCCCTCGAAGACAGGTGTCTGCCGGTCCACGAACGCACGATAGGCGCGGCCGAAGTCCTCCGTCATCATGCACAACGCCTGCGCCTGCGCTTCGGCCTCGAGGGCCGTCTCCACACTCATCGCCCATTCGTGGTGCAGCATCGACTTCGTGATGCCGTGCGCGAAGGTCGGCCCGTGGGCGATGTCGTGCGCGAGTGCCAGTGCGTCAGCAAGCACAGCCTCAGGTGTGCACAGGCGGTTGAAGAAGCCCCACTGAAAGGCTTCCTCTCCGCGGAGCGAGCGGCCGGTGAAGAGCAGCTCACTCGCGCGCCCCTGGCCGATGATGCGTGGCAGCAACGCACACGCCCCCATGTCGCACCCCGCGAGGCCTACGCGATTGAACAGGAACGCCGTCCGGCTCTCGGCCGTCCCGAGTCGCAGGTCGGACGCCATCGCGAGGATCGCACCGGCGCCGGCGCACACGCCATCGATACTGGCCACGATCGGTTGCGGACAGCGACGCATCGCGAGCACCAGCGCGCCCGTCATCCGTGTGAATGCCAGCAGGTCCGGTGCGCTCAATCCGATCAGTGGGCCAATGATCTCGTGCACATCACCGCCCGAGCTGAAATTGCCACCCGCCCCATGCAGGACGATCGCCTTCACGTCGTCGGCATATCGCAACCGCTCGAAGAGATCACGCAGCTCGGCATATGACGCGAATGTGAGTGGGTTCTTCCGCTCCGGTCGATTGAGCGTGATCACGCCCACGCGGTCGCGTAACTCCCAGCCGAAATGGTCCGCGACGTACGGCTGCAGCGGGCGCGACGTACCCGTGCGCAGTGACGCATCGACCGGCGTCTTCATGTCAGTGCTCCTGACCGGCGCCGACGGCGCGTGGTGATGGGTGTCGTCTCTGGCGGCGCTGGTGTGGTGCGCGCTTCCGTCGCCGCCAGCTGCACGCGCAACCGGCCGAGCAATTCGTAGAGCTGCCGCATGTCCGACGCGCTCATGCCGGCGAACATCGTCACGATCCACGACTCGTGCGTGGCGGCGAGTCGGTCGAACAAGCGCCGGCCTTTCTTCGTCAGCGACACGCGCGACGAGCGCCCGTCGTTCGGATCAGCGAAGCGCTCGACGAGACCTTCCTTCTCGAGTTCATCGGCCAGGCCGGTCACATTGCCACCGGTGACCATCAGGTAGCGCGACAGCACACTCATCGCGAGACCATCGGGATGCCGATGCAGCTGCGCCATGAAGTCGAATCGCGCGAGCGTGATGCCGGCTTCCTGACGGAGGCGTTTGCGGATCGTGGTCTCGACCTGCGTGCTGCACGACAGCAATCGCAGCCAGACTTTCAGCGATTGATGATCGTCGGACACCACGCGCCCCTCGAGTCCGATCGATTCGTGATCGAGCAGCGGTGCTCGTGAAGTGCGTCGTGGCGCGGTCACATGACCTCCCCGCCGGACACGGAGATGCACTGACCCGTGATCGGACGCGCCGCATCCGTGCACAACCAGCGCACGGCGCCTGCCACCTCGTCCGCCTGCACCAGGCGACCTTGTGGATTCGTCCGGGTCAGCTCCGCGCGTGCGGCGGCTTCGGTCCGACCCGTCTGTGCCACGATCGTGGCGATGCTTTCCGCCAGCATCTCGGTTTCCGTGAAGCCGGGACAGATCGCGTTCACCGTGATGCCGGTCGGTGCCAGCTCCAGCGCCAATGAACGCGTGAGTCCGACGACGCCATGCTTCGCCGCGCTGTACGCCGTGACGTACGCATACCCGCGCTGGCCCGCCGTGCTCGCGATGTTGATGATCCGTCCCGCGCGCGCCTGCAACAGATCGGGTAGCGCCTGCTGCGTGCAGAGAAACGTGCCGGTCAGATTCACCGACAACATCTGCTGCCAGAGAGCGAGGGTCGTTCGCCGGAACGGCGCGCTCTCGGCTTGCCCGGCATTGTTGACCAGAATCGTGACGGGGCCATGCTGCACGCGTGCGGCGGCGAATGCTGCAGCGAGCGCCTCTTCATCGGTGACATCAGCAGTCACCACGCATGTGCCCACGCCCAGTGTCGCAGCGAGCGCCGCCAGTGCTTCGCGACGGCGACCGAGCAGCGTCAGCGACGCACCGTCGGCCGCCAGCACGCGCGCGATCGCGGCCCCGATGCCCTGACCGGCGCCCGTGACCAACGCGTGGTGACCTTCCAGCGGACGACGGGTTGGTGTCACACCGGCTCCTTGCGCTGCGTCGCTGTCGATGCTGAGTCCTGTGCCGCTTTTTCTCGCGCGAACAGTGATTCCATTTGCGCCTTGCCCGAACGGTACTGCTTAGGCCACTGCACCGGTATGTAGCCGATCTTCGCAGCTTCAGTCAGCGTCCACGCGGGGTTCGCGAGATGCGGGCGCGCCACCGCGCATAGATCGGCGCGTCCGGCCGCGATGATGCTGTTGACATGGTCCGCTTCCGAAATTGCGCCGACCGCAATCGTCGCGATGCCCGCTTCGTTGCGAATGCGATCCGCAAACGGCGTCTGGAACATGCGTCCGTACACCGGCTTCTCGTGCTTGCTGACCTGCCCCGACGAGCAGTCGATCAGATCCGCACCCGCCGCCTTGAAGGCGCGTGCAATCGCCACCGCATCGTCCGGCGTGATGCCACCCGGCACCCAGTCGTGCGCTGAGATCCGCACGGACATCGGGAGATGTTCCGGCACGGCGGCGCGAACCGCGGTGAAGACCTCGAGTGGATAGCGCAGACGGTGTTCGAGTGAGCCGCCGTATTCGTCATCGCGGTGGTTCGTGAGCGGCGAGATGAACGACGAGAGCAGGTAGCCGTGCGCACAATGCAGTTCGAGCCAATCCACACCTGCATCGACCGCCCGGCGCGCGCTCTGCACGAAGCGTGCGGTCACCGCGTCCATGTCCGCGCGCGTCATCGCATGTGACCGCTGACTCACGCCGGCGAGATATTGCTGTGGCGACGCGGACATCAAAAGCCAGTTGCCATCGGTCAGTGGCTGGTCGATGCCGTCCCACATCGCGCGCGTTGACCCTTTCGCCCCGGAGTGGCCCAGCTGAATCCCGAACTTCGCGTCAGTGTTTGCGTGAATCCAGTGCGCGATGCGGGCCCAGGCGTCGCGCTGCCCGTCGGTGTAGAGTCCCGGACACCCGGGTGTGATACGCCCCTCGGCGCTCACGCACGTCATCTCCGCCATCACCAGCGCCGCACCGCCCATCGCACGCGCACCAAGATGCACGAGATGGTAGTCGCCCGGCACACCGTCGACCGCCGAATACTGCGCCATCGGTGAGACGATCACACGATTCTTGAGCGTGACGCCGCGCACGGTGTATGGCGTGAACATCGGTGGCGGCGCGATCGCGTCAGCCGGCAGCGCCATGCCGGAATGTTCGGCAAACCACCGTTCGAATCCCTCCAGCCACTGCGCGTCGCGCAGGCGGAGATTTTCGTGACTGATCCGCTGCGATCGTGTGAGCAGCGAATACATGAACTGCTCCGGCGGCAGCGAATCCGCATAGCGCTCGCCAACATTCTCGAACCACTCCATCGCGTTCCACGCCGCATTCTGGAGCCGCAGGACTTCGACGGCCCGCACCGACTGATACTCCGTCAGAACCGCCCCGATCATCTCCGTGTCTGCCGCAGGCTGCGCGAGTCCGGCAGCTCCCGACGACGCAGCACCGAACTGGCGGGCGAGTTCGATCGCATCCTCGATCGCCAGCTTGGTTCCCGAGCCGATCGCAAAATGCGCCGTATGCACGGCGTCACCCATGAGTGCGACATGACTTCGGCCGTTGAAGAGATGCCAGTGCGTGCAACGGATCCGCTGAAAATTGAGCCACGCCGACCCGCGCAGGTGCCGCGCATTGGTCATCAGCGTGTGGCCTTCGAGCGTGCGCGCGAACAGCTGCTCGCAGAACGCCACCGACTCGTCGGCGGTGGCGGTATCGAGGCCATGGGCTTTCCAGACGTGCTCTGGCGTCTCGACGATGAACGTGCTGGTGTGCTCGTCGAACTTGTAGATGTGCGCCTGAAACCACCCGTGCGCTGTCTTCACGAAGGTGAAAGTGAAGGCATCCCAGAGCCGCGTCGTGCCGAGCCAGATGAAGCGGTTCGGCCGCGTCACGATGTCGGGCTGAAACACCGACGCGTACTTGGTGCGGATCTTCGAGTTGATGCCATCCGACGCCACGATCAGGTCGGCGTCGGGGAAATCCGCGTCCGACTCCACCTCGCGTTCGAACTCCAGCACCACGCCGAGTTGCTCGCACCGCGACTGCAGGACGTTGAGCAGGCGCTTGCGTCCGATGCCGATGAATCCGTGGCCTCCGCTCCGGAGCGTGCGCCCCTTGAACTCCAGCTCGATGTCATCCCAGTGCACGAAAGCGCGCTCGATCGAGTCGGCGGTCTGCGGATCACAGCGCCGCATGTTCTCGAGCGTCAGGTCCGAGAACACCACGCCCCACCCGAAGGTGTCATACGACTTGTTCCGCTCCACGACGGTGATGTCGTGCGCGGGGTCCTGCTGTTTCATCAGCAGCGCGAAATACAACCCCGCCGGCCCACCGCCGACGCACACGATCTTCATGCAGTCTCCAGGGAAGCGCATCGGGAGAGTGCTGGCGTATCCTTGACTTGTCAAGTTTTGGCACTGCGCCTTCATTGCAGCACCGGTGGCCAGAGCGGCTGGAGCCTGCGCGTTGCAACAGTCGGCCGATTGCGTCCGGCTCCGTCACGCTCCACCACTACTGCACCGCACCCCCGCCGATTAGCGTTTCGCCCTTCCTCCGCAGGATCGCCCGCACCACGTGAAGGTCATGTCGTCGTCGAACGTTGCGCCCGAACCCACCGTGCTGCGCCCGCATGACACGGCGCGTTTGGCGCCCGATGTGTGTCGGCCGGAGACCCCCGGTGTCTGGGTGTATCGCTACGTGGAACCCGCGCACGGCTGGCGCCTGAGCATCGCCACCTGCGCAGCACCGGGGTCTGGCGCGCTCTCGCTCGGTGGATTCCGCATCGCGCCGGAGGCGCGCACCTCGTCCGCCGGATTCGACAGTGATCGCGAGGCCATCGGACTCGCCATCGGCATGAACGAGAAAGTCAGCTGGTCACACCTGCTGGGGATCGCCGGACCATTGACTGCGCGCGAGACCAGGCCGATCGTCGGCGGCAAGTGTGTGCTGCATCCCACGCCCGATGCGCGCGTCGGCCAGCCACACGATGTCGCGCTCCTCGATTTCGCCATCGCCTGCCTGCAGGACGCGGAGGCACGCGGCGGGTTTTTCATCACGACCGGACAGGACCTCGGCCACGGCGTGATGTCCGACGGACATACCGCGTCGCTCAACTACCTCCACGCGCGGTTTCAAGGCAGCGTGGTGGCGGACACATCTCAGCCGACGGGCGAAGGGAACTTCCACCTGCTCGTCGGCATGCTGCGCGGGATGGACGTCACCCTGGCCCGGGCGACCGTCGGACTGATTGGTTGTGGCAACGTGGGAATGCGTGTCCTCAACAGACTGCTGGAAAGTGGCGCCACGCCGCTCGTGATGGATTCCAGTGCACCGCGCCGCGCGGAATTGTCGGCGATGGGTGTTCAGGTCTTCGCGCCGGAACAGAAAGGCCTGCTGCTGCGTGCGCCGATCGATGCGCTCGTTGTGAACGCCGCCGGTGGATCACTCGATCCGGAAGCCATTGCGGTGATTGGCACGAACGATCGCCTGCGTGTGATCTGCGGCTCGGAAAATCTCGTCATGCCGGACAGCGTGGCGGGTGCCGACGCACTGCGCCGTGCGCGCAAGGTGTACGCGCCCACGGAACTCGGCGGCATGATGGGCTACCTGACGGCGGTGGAGGAGTACCTCACGACCGTCGGTTCTGGCACGTTCGACGTCTCGACGATGGTTGCCGCGGCGGCGCAGCTCGAAGCCCCGGCGTACGTCGCAACGCGCACCCTGCGCGACCACGACTTCAGCATCACCTTCGAAGCGGCGATGAAGTCAGCGCGCGGCGCTGCCTGAAGCACGTCGCGAACTACTTGCTGTTGAACTCTGCGATGGCCTGCCTGGTGAAGTCGGACAGCACGAGTGTCCCGCTCATCCGCGCGCGCTCGGCCAGCAGGGCGTCCCAGTCCTCCGTGCCCTGCCACGAGACGAGCTTCATCAGGCGCATCGCGTCCGGGTTCGCCGCCGCCAGTGTCGTCGCCAACGCAGCGATGCCCTCGTCCATCGCCGCTGAATCGTCGAACACCCGCGCGTACAACCCGTGCCGCTCGCACCACGCGGCGTCGCGCCAGTCGGCATCCACCGACATCGCCATGAACGGCCCCATGCCCACCCGGCGCGCAATCACCGGCCCGACCACGAACGGGCCGATGCCGACAGCCAGTTCGCTCAGTTTCGCTGCGGCCGTTCGAACGGCGAACGTGTAGTCGCCTGCCGCAGCAATCCCGATGCCGCCCCCGGCCGTCTTTCCGTGGACGCGGACCAGCACGAACTTCGGCGCCCGGATCATCGACAGGATCACCTGGGCAAAGCCGCTGAAGAACACTTCGCCTTCATCGGGATTCGCAATGCTGACCAGTTCATCGAACGACGCGCCGGCGCAGAATGGACCGCTGCCGTCGCTTCGCAGCACCATGACGCGCGCGTCCGGGTTCTGCCCGACGGCGGTGATCGTCGCGGCGAGGAATCGCAGCAGGGCGCCCGGGAGGGAATTGCCCTTGGGGTGTGTAAAGCGGACGGTGCCGATGCCGTCGGCGATCGTGACGGAAACCTGACCCCCCGCCACCTCGTTCGTCTTTTGTACAGGGCCGTTTTGCATGCGGCCAAGCTACCCGCCGCCTCTTCGGGCGTCCATTGTCGGCAAATGCCCGCAAACTAGATTTCTTGAATGAGCCAGACGCGCGCGATAGACACCGCCACCGAATCACCCGCTGCGATTGCCGCCTTCGAGGCGCGCATCGCGAACGGCGAGAGCATCGAACCCAAGGACTGGATGCCGGAGCGCTACCGGCGCCAGCTGGTTCGCATGATGTCCCAGCACGCCCATTCCGAGATCGTCGGGATGCTGCCGGAGGGGAACTGGATCACGCGGGCCCCGTCGCTGCGCCGCAAGGTTGGCCTGCTCGCCAAGGTGCAGGACGAGGCCGGGCATGGGCTGTACATCTATTGCGGTGTTGAAACGCTGGGCGTCGATCGCGGTGAGATCATTGCGCAGTTGCTTGACGGACGCGCGAAATACTCCAGCATTTTCAACTATCCAACGTTGTCGTGGGCGGACATCGGTGTCATCGGCTGGTTGGTGGATGGCGCGGCTATCGTCAACCAGACGGTCCTCGCCAAGGCGTCGTACGGTCCCTACGCCCGCGCGATGATTCGCATCTGCAAGGAAGAAAATTTCCATAAGCGTCAGGGCTACGAGATCGTCGCCACGCTCGCCGCTGGGACGCCCGAGCAGAAGGCGATGGTTCAGGATGCCGTGAATCGCTTCTGGTGGCCGTCGCTGATGATGTTCGGGCCGAGCGATGCGGATTCACCCAACACGGCCGAACTGATTCGCTGGCGTGTGAAGCGCAAGACGAATGACGAGTTGCGCCAGCGTTTCGTGAATCTCACGGTGCCGCAGGCAGCGGCCGTCGGCCTGACGCTGCCGGACGCAGCGATGCACTTCGATGCCGAGTCGGAGAACTGGCAGTTCGGCGCCATCGACTGGGACGAATTCCACGACGTGGTGAAGGGCAACGGCCCGTGCAACCGCGAGCGCCTCGAGACGCGTCGTGCGGCCGAGCGTGATGGGGCGTGGGTGCGCGAGGCGGCGAGCGCGTATGCCGAGAAGCAGCGCGCGCGGTCTGCCTCGGCGGCGGCGTGACACGATGAGTGCAGACTCCGACGTGGCGGCGCAGGCGCAGGCCCTGGCGCCGGACGGACAGTGGCCGTTGTGGGAAGTCTTCACGCAGGCCGAACATGGTGCGCCGCACGAGCACGCAGGATCGCTGCATGCTGCCGATGCAGCGCAGGCACTGCAGAATGCGCGCGACGTGTACGCACGTCGCGGTGGCGTGATCTCGTTGTGGGTGGTGCCCGCCGGTGCCATCACGGCGTCGAGCCCCGGCGAGAACGGCCCGTTCTTCGATCCCGGCGCCGACAAGGCGTACCGTCATCCACAGTTCTACAAAATCCCGCGCGGTGTGCGGATCCTGTGAGCACGCAGACTGTGTCGGTGACACCCGCCCCCGCCGCGCCGGTGAATGCACTGTTCGAACTCCTGCAGCGTCTGGGTGACGATCGATTGATCCTCGGCCACAGGCTCAGCGAGTGGTGTGGGCACGCCCCGATCCTCGAAACCGAGATTGCGCTGGCGAACGTCGCGCTCGACCTGATCGGTGAGGCCACGATGTTTCTCCGGCTCGCCGGCAGCGTCGAAGGGAACGGCCGCGACGAAGATGCACTTGCCTATTTCCGCGAGGCGGTCGCGTTCCGGAACTGCCTCCTCGTCGAGCAGCCGAATGGCGATTTCGCGTTCACCATCGTGCGGCAGTTCCTGTTCGACGTCTACGCAGTCGTGATGCTCGACGCACTCGCGAAGAGCGCGCATGCCGAAGTCGCCGGCATCGGCGCGAAGTCGCTCAAGGAAGCGAAGTACCATGTGCGCCACAGCGGCGACTGGATGCTGAAGCTTGGTGACGGCACGGATGAGAGTCACGGCCGCATGCAACGCGCGCTGGACGAACTGTGGCGCTTCACGCCCGAGCTTTTCGCCGCCGATTCCGTAGACAGGGAGATGGCCGAGGCGGGAATTGCGCCCGACCTGACGGCGTTGCATGTGCAGTGGGACGCACTGGTGCGCGATGTGATCAGTCGCGCCACGCTCACCGTGCCCGCTGATGCACAGCGCCGTGCGAATGCGCGCGGCGGACGGCAGGGCGCGCACACGGAGCATCTGGGCCACCTGCTCGCCGAGATGCAGATCGTGGCGCGGTCGCACCCCGGGGCGAAGTGGTAGCCGCCGCGCGTGGCGCGACGCATCCGTCGCGCGATGACATTCTCGCGATCCTCGACACGGTCAAGGATCCGGAAGTGCCGGTGCTCAGCGTACGCGATCTGGGCATCGTGCGTGACGTCGCTGTCGATGTCGATGGCGCGGTTTCCGTCACCGTCACGCCGACCTACTCAGGCTGCCCTGCCATCCTGGTGATCGAGAATGACATCACGGCCGCCATCGAGGCGGCGGGGTTCGGGCCGGTGCGCGTGACCACCACGTTCTCGCCCGCGTGGACCACCGATTGGATCCTGCCTGACGCGCGCGCACGACTGAAGGCGTATGGCATCGCGCCGCCGGGCCGCGCCGACACCGGCGGTCTCGTGCAGTTGATGCGCGCGCGTCCGGCGGTGCAGTGCCCGTACTGCGATTCGTACGACACCGAGGTGCGCAGCGAATTCGGGACCACGGCGTGCAAGTCGGTGTGCTGGTGCCGGAGTTGCCGCCAGCCGTTCGAGGAATTCAAGGCGATCTGACGCCGCCGCTTTCAGGTCCGCAGCAGCACCTCGATACGCGCTGCGATCGTGTCTACGTCCGGCAACACGGCCGCCAGCAGTACCTCGTGATACGGCATCGGCACATCCTCCACCGCGAGCCGCTCGATCGGTGCGTCGAGATACCAGAACGCCTCGCGCGCCAGCACGGCCGCGATCTCCGCACCGAAGCCCGCGGTCATCGTGTCTTCATGCACAATCAGACACTTGCCAGTCCGCCGCACTGATTCCAGCACCGCGTCGCGATCCCACGGCGCAATCGTGCGAAGGTCGAGCAGATCCACGTCGCTACTGAATCGATCGGCGGCCTCTGCGCAGCGATGTACCATCGCACCCCACGTCACGATCGTCAGACCGTCTCCCTCGCGCAGCCGGTTGGCACGCCCGAACGGCAGCACGTAGTTGTCGCCGGGGTAGTGCGCGCTGCCGTCGCTGGTCATCAGCAGCGAGCGGTGTTCGAAGAAAATCGTCGGATTGCCGCTGCGCATCGCAGCCCGTAACAGACCAACCGCATCGGCCGCGTTTGACGGGATGGCCACCTGCCAACCCACGGCGTGCGCCCACGTCACTTCGCCCGACATCGAGTGCCACGGATCACCGACGTCCTTGCCGAAACCACCGGGCATGCGCACGACGATCGGTGCGGCGAACTGATTCGCAGTGCGCCAACGCATCGTCCCGCAGTTGTTCAGCTGCTCGTGCGCCGGATCCGCATACTTTCGGAACTGGATCTCCGCAACGGGCATCAGGCCGTTCGCGGCCATGCCGACGGCGCGACCAATGATGCCTTCCTCGGACAGACTGGTGTCGAACACACGCTGGTTTCCAAATCGCTTCTGCAGTCCTTCGGTCACGAGATGCACGCCGCCTTTCCGGCCGACATCCTCGCCGAACACCAGCACCTTGGGGTTCGCCAGCAATTCCGATCCCAGCGTCCGTCGCACGGCCTCGGCGAGTCGAACCATGTCGCCAGTCTCGTCGGGCACATCGGTGCCGCCGAGCGCTGCGCGCGTGTCACGCGACAAGCCGCCGAATGTCGGAGCGTCATCTGCACGCGATTCCACCTCCTCGTAGACGAATCGCTTCACGTCCGACGCGTGCGGTGCGCCACGTTCACGCGCCTCTGCCACGCCCACCTCCACGTCGTGCGCCACCTCACGCTCCAATGCGTCCCAGTCTGCCGGCGACAGGAAGGACGGAACGAGGTGCGCCCTCAACGCGGGCAGCGGATCGCGCGCGATGTCGGCATCGATTTCATCGTCGCTGCGATAGCCCTTCTGATTGTCAGGGCCGGAATGACTGCTCAGCCGCGGCACGGTCAGGTGCACCAGCGCCGGTCCGCCACCGCTTCGTACATGATCGACGCAGTCGGCGATATGCGCTGCCGCCTCGGCCGGGTTGCTGCCGTTCCCGTCGCGGATGAACAGGTTGCCGAACGCGGCAAGGTT